>JBBEAX010000105.1:0-9487 GCA_040882645.1 Acidimicrobiia bacterium | reverse complement strand
TGCCCACCGTTTGTTGCTTCGTGCGCAGGACCTCAAATCGATCCTCCAGCGGTACCTCGATCGCCTGCGCCAGCATCGGGATGCCCTGAATCGGCTCAATGTGTATCCGGTCCCCGACGGGGACACCGGCACCAACATGACCCTCACCCTCGAATCGGTGATGGACGAGGTGCGGTCTGCCGAGACTATGGATCAGGTGGCCACTGCTCTCGCCCACGGCTCGCTGATGGGCGCCCAGGGGAACAGCGGAATCATCCTGTCGCAGATCCTCGCCGGGCTCGCCAACGCCTTTCGCGGCTCCCCATCGCTGGGCACGGCGCAGTTGGTCGACGCCCTCGGCCGCGCCTCGGTCGCGGCCTACCGGGCCGTTGGCCGGCCAGTCGAAGGCACCATCCTCACCGTGCTGCGCGAGGCCGCTGAAGCCGCCCAAGACGCCGACACCCCCGAAGGGGAGGATCTTGCGGCGTTTCTGCTGAGGATCTACCAACGGGCCGAGGATGCTCTCAATTCGACACCCGACCTGCTCCCGGTCCTCAAGGAGGCGGGAGTGGTCGATGCCGGCGGCGCCGGGTTCTTGCTGCTGCTGGTGGCCTTTCTCGAGGAAGTGACCGGTGAGGACGTCGTGCTGCCCGAAGCGATCTTCCGCGCCGCCGCGGCGCAACTGATCCCCAGCAGCGTGGATCCGGACCACTCGGTCGCCTTGCTCCGCTACGAGGTGATGTTCCTGCTGTACGCGGACGATCCCGCTGCCGGTGACCAGCTGCGGGACTCCTGGGCGGATATGGGGGATTCGATCGTCGTCGTCGGCTCAGAAGGTGTGTGGAACTGCCACATCCACACGGATGACGTCGGCCCTGCGGTCGAAGCCGGCATCGCATTGGGCCGACCCGAACGCATCAAGATCACGGACCTGCTGGATCAGGCGGCCGAGGAGGCGTTCCACCGTGCTCCGTCCTTCAGTCCGTTGCCCGAGTTCGCAGTGATGGAGGTCGGGGTGGTGGCGGTGGCGGTGGGTGACGGGATAGTCGAGCTATTTCGCGACGCCGGAGCGCAGGGTCTGGTCGTCGGCGGCCAAACGATGAACCCATCGGTGCGGGAGATGCTGGCCGTCGTCGACTCGACGGCGGCGAACACGGTGATCGTGCTCCCCAACAACAAGAACATCATTCCCGTTGCCGAGCAGCTCGATGCACTCTCGTCGAAACGAGTGCTGGTTGTGCCGACGCGTTCGGTGCCGGAGGGGCTCGCGGCGATGATTGCCTACCTTCCCGGTGCCGACCCCGACGACCTGGTGAAGGGAATGACCTCGGCGGCAGGTTCGGTCGCGTGGGGCGAGGTGACCCGGGCGGTCCGCGACGCCGTGACGCCGGTGGGCGCCTGTGTGGAGGGCGACTGGCTCGGGGTCATCGGGGGCGAGGTGGCATTGGTCGAACACGAACTGGCACCCGCAGCCACCCGGGTGATGGATGCGCTGGTGGCCGCCGACGCCGACATGATCACGATCCTCACCGGAAGCGACGCGGATGACGCCACCACTGCCGCTCTGGTGTCTCACCTGGCCGATGGCCATCCCGAGGTGGAGGTTGCGGTCATCGACGGCGGCCAGCCGCTCTACCCCTACATGTTCGGGGTCGAGTGAGCGGGCGCAGCCTCGCCTATCTCGCCGGGATCCCGATCGAGCGGGTGCAAGGCTTGACGGGCAAACGGGGAGCGAACCTACGCAAGGCCGGCATCGAGTCGGTCGCCGATCTGTTGATGCACGTTCCCCGTCGGTATGTAGATCGGTCTCGCCTGTTGCCGCTCGGCGAGTTGCCGCTGGGTGAGGAGATCACGGTGATCGGCCGGGTGACGAAGGTGTCGACTCGCCGGCCGCGGCGCAATCTGACCATCGTGGAAGCGACGATCGTCGACGGCTCCGGATTGCTCGTCGCCACATGGTTCAACCAGAAGTTTCGGGCGACGCAGCTCACCGAGGGGGTGGAGGTGGCCCTCTCCGGCACGGTCGAGCGCTACCGGGGGAGGCTGCAGATGGCGTCGCCCGATGCCGACGTGCTCGATCGCCCCTCGGAGTCACTCGTCACCGGCAGGGTGATGCCGGTCCACCCGACCGCGGGAGGGGTGGGGCCGGGGCACATGCGGCGGGCGATCCACAACGCCCTTCTTCGGGCGCGTCCTGTCACCGACCCGGTACCCCCGGCGATCCGGGAGCGCCTCGGCCTCATCGACCGCGACACGGCGATCGCCGACATTCACTTCCCCGAGGAGATGGCGCTGATCGATCCGGCCCGGGACCGGTTGGTCTTCGACGAGTTCTTTCGGCTCGAGGTCGCGCTGGCCGTGCGCAAGCACCGGCAGATCCAGGCGGCCGAGGGCATCGCCCACTCTGTGGACGGCGGCCTGGTCGACGAGTTCATCGACGTGCTCCCCTACGTGCTCACCAATGCCCAGAAGAGAGTGATCGCCGAGATCCAGGGCGACATGAGTTCGCCCCACCCGATGCACCGGCTGCTCCAGGGCGAAGTGGGGTCGGGCAAGACGGTGGTCGCGATGGCGGCTCTGCTCACCGCGGTTCAGGGTGGTCATCAGGGGGCGGTGATGGCGCCCACCGAGGTGCTCGCTGAGCAGCATTTCCTCGGTCTTGCCCCGATGGCGGTGTGGGTCGGCGTGCGGATGTCACTTCTTACCGGGTCGTCGCTCGACCGCGAAACTGTGCTGTCCCGCATCGCCGAAGGGACGGTCGACATCGTCGTCGGCACCCACGCCCTCATCCAGGAGGGGGTGGAGTTCAGCCGGCTGGGGGTGGCCGTCATCGACGAGCAGCACCGGTTCGGGGTGCACCAGCGAGTGCAACTCAAGGAGAAGGCCACCGGCCCCGAACCCGACCTGCTGATCATGACGGCGACCCCGATCCCGCGCACGCTGTCGATGACCCTCTACGGCGACCTCGACATGAGCATTCTCGACGAGATGCCGGGCGGTCGGCTCCCGGTGATCACCCGGGTGGTCTCGCCCGATCCGGGATCGCTCGCCGAGGTGTACGCGTTGATTCGCAAGGAGGTCGCCGCCGGCCGCCAGGTCTTCGTGGTGTGCCCGCTGGTGGAGGATTCCGAGAAGTTGCAGGCGGCGTCGGCGACCGCCGAGCACGAGCGCCTATCGAGGGTGTTCCCCGACTTGCGGGTTGGCCTGATCCACGGCCAAATGCGGTCCGCCGACAAGGAAGAGGTGATGGGACGGATGCGGGCCGGCGAAGTCGACGTGCTCGTTGCCACCACGGTGATCGAGGTGGGTATCGACATCGCCAATGCCACCGTGATGGTCGTCGAGGACGCCGATCGCTTCGGGTTGAGCCAGTTGCATCAACTGCGTGGCCGGGTGGGGCGCGGCGAGCATCAGTCGTATTGCATCCTGATAGCCGACCCCGGTACCCCCGAAGGAGAACAGCGGCTCGCGGCGATGGCGGAGAGCAACGACGGCTTCTTTCTCGCCGAGGAGGACCTTCGCATTCGTGGTCACGGCACCGTCTTCGGCGCCAAGCAGGCAGGTATGGCCGACCTCCACCTCGCCGACATCCTGCGCGACACCGAGATGCTGGTCACTTCCCGCCGGGAGGCCTTCGCCCTCGTCGCCAAGGATCCTGAACTGGTGACCCATCCAGAGTTGGCCGAGGAGATACGAGCGCTGCTCGGCGAGGCCGACGACTGGCTGTTCATCTCGTGAGGATCATCGCCGGAGCCGCCAAGGGACGCCGGCTCAAGGGTCCGCCGGGTGACTCCACCCGGCCGATGATGGACCGGGTAAAGGAGGCGATCTTCTCCTCGCTCGGGTCGGCGGTCAACGATGCCCGGGTGCTCGACCTCTACGCAGGATCCGGCAGCCTTGGCCTCGAGGCGCTGAGCAGAGGGGCGCAGTCGGCCACTTTCGTCGAGTGGCGGCGCGATGTGGCCCGGGTGCTGCGGGAGAACGTCGACACGGTCGGGCTCGGTGGGGCGGTCGTTCCCGAGAAGGTCGAGGATCACCTCAAGAAGCCGGGGACTCGAGTGGATCTTGCATTCGTTGACCCCCCCTACGACCTGGCACTACCGTCGGTTGAACAGGTTCTCGGCCTATTGACCCGTAGGCTGGCCGACGGCGCGATCGTGGTGCTCCACCGCCGGGTGGGAACCGGCGAACCCGCGCTGCCTTCCGGCCTCGAGGTTGCCGGTCGGCGCCGATACGGAGATGCGGAGGTCACCATGCTGACCAAGGAGGATCGGTGATCACGGCTCTGGTCCCCGGCAGTTTCGACCCGCCGACCAACGGGCATGTCGACGTCGTATCGCGCTGCGTTGCCGTATTCGATCGGGTGGTGGTCGGCGTGGTCATCAATCCCTCGAAGCAGCCGCTGTTCACGATCGAGGAGCGAAAGGCGATGCTCGAGGAGTGTTGCCCCTGGGACACCGTCGAGGTGGCGGGGTTCGAGGGCCTGCTCGTCGACTTTGCTCGCGAGGTCGGCGCCGACATCGTGGTGAAGGGCCTGCGGGCGATGACCGACTTCGACTACGAGATCCAGCTCGCCCAAATGAACCGGCAGCTTTCCGGCATCGTGACCATGTTCATCGCCACCAAGCCGGAGTTCGGCTACCTGTCTTCGTCACTGGTGAAGGAAGTAGCCGGATTCGGGGGATCGGTGGACGAACTCGTCCCCGATGTCGTCGCCAAGGCCCTTCAGGAGAGGTTCCGCAAATGACCGACGAGCACGACCTCGGCATCGATCCCCCCGACGAGATCCCGGTACCGCCCCGGTTGGGTGAACTGCTCGAACTCGTCGACGAGCTGATCATCGCCGTCGAGGGGGCCCGGACGGTTCCCCTCTCGGGCAACGTGATGCTCGATCGCGACCGGCTCCTCGACATGCTTTATCGCCTGCGCGACGACCTCCCCGAAGAGCTACGGGCGGCGCGTTGGATGGTGCGGGAGCGTGAGGCATTCGTGGCCCGTACCAATGAGAAGGCGCGCGAGATGCTCGAAAGAGCCCGGCAGCGTTCCGAGGAATTGGTGACCGAGTCGTACATCGTGAAGGAAGCGGTCGACGAGGCCAACGCCCTGATCCGCCATGCCGAGAACGAGGCGACCCGGATCCGGCTCGAGGCAGAGGACTACTCGGAGCAGGCGTTCGAGCAAACCGAGACGGTGCTATCCGATCTACTCTCCCAGGTGAGAGGGTTCCGCGCAGAGCTGCATCAGGCGCGGCGCCACGAAGACTGACTAGGGGGTGAGCGAATAGGCTCGCCCCGGGATAGGGTCTCGGCTTGCCACAAGCCGAGACCCTATGAAGCCAGCGACCTATTCGTCCACCCCCTAAGACGAGGCACCAATGACTCGGGGACATGCTCCCTTCCGCATCCCCGTTTCCGATGTTCTCGGCGATGGCGGCAAGCGCCGTTCCGTCACCATCGACGCCGAGATCGAGTGGCCCCTGGAGCTATCGGTGGTGGGGCCTCATCTGCACGCCGATCTGGGGTTGCAGGGCGCGGCCGGGGGAGTGCTCGTCCGGGGGGTGATCGACACCGACGTCACCCATACCTGTCACCGCTGCCTGGTGGAGTGGGCCGAAACCCTTCGAGTCGAGTTCTCCGAGGTGCTCGGGCTCGATGAGGACCCCGACGCCTACCCCCTCGATGGAGACGTCGCCGACCTCGAAATCCCCATACGCGACACCGTATTGCTGTCGGTGACGCTTATTCCGACGTGCAAGCCCGACTGTCGCGGAATTTGCGCCACGTGCGGGGGCGACTTGAATACCAACTCCTGCCCGGGGCACGACGAGGATGGCGACTCCCCGTTTGCGTCGTTGCGGGAATTGTTCGAATCCTGAGGTCTCGAAAGGCGCGTCATGGCGGTCCCGAAGAAAAAGATGTCCCGCTCCCGGACCCGGCAGCGGAAGGCGACGTGGAAGGTGACTCCGACCGCCACCATTCGCTGCCCCCAGTGCAACGCGCCCAAGCTTTCTCACCGCGTGTGCAAAGAGTGCGGTACGTACAAGGGCCGGGAGGTCCTCCCCAGCTGAGGTCGCGGCGATCGGCAATGACGACTTTTCATTGGTGCCGTGAACGATTTCCGCATATCTTGAGGCCCAGTTCATGGTCCGCATAGCGCTCGACGCCATGGGCGGGGACTTCGCCCCACAGCAGACGGTCCTTGGCGCGTTCGACGCGTCCGCCCGCGGGGTCGACGTCGTTCTCGTGGGCGACGAGGGCCTTCTTCGCACTGAACTCGAGAAGGCCGGCCTCGATCTCCCGATCGTTCACGCTCCCGATGTCATCGATATGAGCGATGACCCCGCCGCCGCGATCCGCGAGAAGAAGGGCGCATCGGTGAGCGTCGCCGCCCGTCTCGTCAGCGAAGGCGCGGCCGATGGCATGGTCTCGGCAGGATCCACCGGAGCGGCGATGGCTGCGGCCGCCATCGTCATCGGGCGTATCCCCGGCGTGTCCCGGCCGGCGATCGCCACGATCTTCCCCTTGGGCACCCCGACGGTGGTGCTCGACGCCGGCGCCAACATCGATGTCAAGGCCAGCCACCTTGCCCAGTTCGCCGTCATGGGCTCGGTGGTGGCCGAGGTGTACCTCGGGGTCGCCGAGCCCACGGTGGGGCTGCTCAACATCGGTGAGGAGGAGGGCAAGGGCCGCGATCTCGAACGCGAGGCCTACAAGGTCCTGTCCGGGCAGGCGGCCATCCGCTTCGTGGGCAATGTCGAGGGCCGCGACCTGGGCAGAGGCAAGGCCGATGTGATCGTCACCGACGGCTTCACCGGCAATGTGCTTCTCAAGACCGCCGAGGGCTCGGTCCGGGCAGTGGCCCGGGTGATTCTCGAGGCGATCTCGGCGGACACCGATCCCGAAGTGCAGACCGCGGCCCAAGTGATTCTCCCCCGCCTCATGGCTCTGCGCGAGCGGTTTGATCCCGAGGCATATGGCGGAGCACACCTTGTAGGGGTGAAGGGCACCGTGGTGATCGCACACGGGTCGTCGTCGCGCGTTGCCATCGCCAATGCCCTCGCGATGGCCGCCGAAGGCGCCGAACGGGGACTGGTGGCGCGCATCGAGGCCGGGCTGAGTGGTGGCTGAGCCCGCCCCGGCACTCGAGACTGCCCTCGGCTACACCTTTGTCGACCGCTCGCTTCTCGACCTCGCCCTCACCCACCGGTCATGGATCGGCGAGGAGGACACCGACGAATCGAACGAGCGGCTCGAGTTCCTCGGCGACGCGGTGCTGGGGCTGATCGTCTCGACCGAACTCCATGAAGCCTGGGGTCTGACCGAGGGTGAGATGGCCAAGGTGCGGGCGGGGGTGGTCAACGAGGCGACCCTGGCCGTGGTCGCCCGTTCGATCGGCCTCGACGCGTCGCTGCGGGTCAGCCGTGGAGAGGAGGCCAGCGGGGGGCGCCACAAGGCATCGATCCTGTCGGACGGCATGGAGGCCCTGATCGGCGCGGTGTTCCTCGACGGAGGGTTTGAAGCCGCTCGGGAAGTCGTTCTCGAACGGTGGCGGCCGATCATTGCCGAACGCGCCTCTGCCCCCGGCGAACGCGACTACAAGACCCGGCTCCAGGAGGTGATCGCCCAGGAGGGACGTGTCCCGGTGTACGACATGATCGGCTCGGGGCCCGACCATTCCCGGGCATTCGCCGCGACGGTCCGGGTGGGAGACGAAGTGGTCGGTCGCGGCACCGGCACATCCAAGAAGCGCGCTCAGCAGGCCGCCGCCCGGGCGGCGCTCGAAGCGCGCGGCTTGACCGATGCCTGAGCTGCCCGAAGTCGAGTCCACTCGCCGATTTCTCGCCCCGGTGATCGTGGGGCACATGATCTTGTCGGCCGATGTGCGGCGTGACCGGATGGTCCGTCGGCAGGAACGGCCGGGCGACTTTGCCGATCGGGTCGTCGGGCGGCGGATCGAATCGCTCGACCGGCTCGGCAAGTTCCTCCTCGCCCGGCTCGAAGGCGATATCACCTGGGTGACTCACCTGGGGATGTCGGGACGGATCGCGGTGGCAGAGCCGGGCGAGGCCGAAGCCCCGCACACCAACGTCGTCGTCCGGATCGATGGGCCGGTAGAGGTCAGGCTGGTGGACCCGCGTACTTTCGGGTTCGTGGCGGCGTGGACGGCCGACGAACTGGCATTGATGTTCGAGGGGCGGATCGGACGGGACGCGCTCGGTGACCTCCCCACCTCCCGGACCCTCGAGCAGGCGCTGGCCGGTCGCATCAGCCCGATCAAGGCGCTGCTGCTCGACCAACGGATCATCAGTGGCCTCGGCAACATCTATGTCGACGAGGTCCTCCACCGCGCCGCCATTCGCCCCGATCGCCCCGGAGGATCCCTCGGCCCGCTCGAGGTGCGCGCGCTCCGGCGGGCCATCCGACCCGTGCTCGAAGCCGGTATCCGCCACGGGGGGACCAGCCTGGGCGACCTCGCCTACCTGCTCCCCGACGGCCGCGCCGGCGATTACCTGCAGCGTCTGGCGGCGTACGGGCGCGAGGGGGAACCATGTCGGCGGTGTGGTGGCATCATCGAGAGGAGCATCATCCGCAATAGGAGCAGTTTCTGGTGCGCCGGGTGTCAGGTGTGATGGTGGTGGCGATGACCCTGGTCGCCGCCGCCTGCTCCGCCGGAACGCCAGAGGACTCTTCGAGCGGGCTCATGCCGGCCGCCATCCAGTTTGCCGCTGAGGCAGACCGTGCTCTCGACGGCTCGAGGTTCGCGGAGCTGCCGGCGGACGACCTCGCCGATGCCATCGTCCGTTTGTGCTCGTCGGGGGGTTCGATCGAGGAGGTCATCGGAGGGTTGCCGGCAGCACCCGGTGACCCGGCAGACGATCTGATCATTCGCGAGGTCATCGTCGCCGGGCTGGTGCAGGTGTGTCCGACCCAGACCGGTGACGCCTCGGTCGTCGAGGCATTCCTTTCCTCGGTGCGGGCGGCGATCGCATCTGCAGGAGCCGACCTCGTTCTGGACGACGAGCCGCTGATCGCGGGCGGCACCGTTGCCTGCGCCTCGCTCGACGCGGGCGGGGGCGTCGATGGGGCGGCCCTCTCTGCGGCCGCCATCCTCTTCGAGGTCGAGCGGTCCACCATCGAGGAGTTGGAGGGTGCGCTCGACGATTCCCAGGGCATCGCGGTCGGGGCGACTTTGGCCTCCGCCGCCCTCTATTTCTGCCCCGAGCACGAGCAGATCGTCGCCGACTTCGTCGGTGGGGCATGAAGGCGGTCAGGGTGGTGGTTGCCGGGCGGGTGCAGGGGGTGGGTTTCCGCTGGTCGACTCGCCGGGCCGCCGAACGAATCGGGGTGGCCGGATGGGTACGCAATCGGGAGGATGGCGCGGTCGAGGCTCACATCGAGGGGCCAGCGGAGCGGGTGGCGGCGATGGTGGCGTGGCTCGAGCGGGGTCCGGCCGAAGCGAAGGTGGCCAGTGTCGAGGCCGCGGAGGCATCGCCGGAGGGCGTCGAAGG
>JBBEAX010000104.1:0-9645 GCA_040882645.1 Acidimicrobiia bacterium | reverse complement strand
ATCCCATCGTCGAGGCGAAGTCGCTTCGGGTGGGGAGGGGATGCCGGCCCGCGCCAATGGGGACGCTGAGCTGGGTCTCGAGATGCAAATACACGGCCCCGGGGATGTGCCCCGCGGCATATGCGGCGAGACCCTGCTCTGGCTCGGCCAAGTACCAACGGGTGTCGGCGACCTTGGCGTCGCCGGATGCCAGCAACCCGGCGAGCTCGTCGACCGAGATCAGCGGATCGGTCACGGCACCTTCGGCCGAAGCTTGGGCTTGAGAACCCGGGCGGCGGCGGCGGCCTCCCATGGCCTGGCGATGACGTGCCACGAGAGGATCAGGGCGTGCACCGGCACCGCCACGTCGGTGTGCACGTCGACCCGGTTGTAGGTCAGGAATGTGCCAGCGAGGTGGCCGACCGGATGCCCCCCGATTCGCAGCGTCCATCGGCGGGGGGTCGGGTCCGAGGTGAGCTCGTAGCCGAAGGTGGTACCGGTGACCTCCCACCGGCGGCCCCACCACGACTGGCGTTCGATCTTGGCCTTCTCGGAATCGCCCACCGCCACCACCGTGCCCCAGCCGTCGGGCTTCAGCTCGAGTTTGCGGCCATCCGGGAGCCACACCAGTGAGGTGTGGGTGGACGGGACCCGGCGCATTCGTGCGACGATCCCGTCGGGGCCGACGAGCTCCCAGTCATTCGACAGGAATCGGCTGACGAACTGGTGCTCCCCGACCAGGGCGGAGCGGAATTGCCGTTTGGAGGTCACCGGGAAAGGCTACCGGCCCGAATCCTCCACGGGTCGCGGAGCGTTGGGAATTCGGAGCACGAAGCCGATGGCCCAGATGCCGACGGCGGCGACGAGGAGCCGCAATGCCATCGGTCCCAGCACCCAACCGACGCTGTAGGTGAACGCCGCCGTCATGGCCAAGACCGCGACCATCTTGGTCCGCACCGGAATCCCCCGGCCGCTCTGGAAATCGCTGATGAACCGGCCGAACCGCGGATGGTTGACGAGCCAGTCGTGCAACCTATCCGAGGACCGGGCGAAGAAGAAGGCGGCGAGCAGAAGCGGGCCGGTCGTAGGTATCAAGGGAAGAAAGACGCCCACGATACCGATGCCGACGAACAGCAGGCCGAATACGAGGTAGAGGGCGCGCAACGCCGGTCCCCGTCGATGAAGGTCCGCAGCCATGGTCTCCTGCACGCCCGGACAGTATCGAACGGGTTTTCGACGGCGAGTCGGGAGGCCTCGCTTCGCTCGGCCGCAATTCGCAATTCGCAATTCGCAATTCGACAGAACGCGTCCGGCTCTTCTTCTTCTTGCGGAAGGCGGAAGGCGGAAGGCGGAAGGCGGAAGGCGGAAGGCGGAAGGCGGAACGCCACTTGTACCCTCTCTGACTGGAGACTGGAGACTGGAGACTGGAGACTGGCGACTGGAGACTGATGAAGCTTCATTTGCTCGACGGGACCTACGAACTCTTCCGGTCCCACTTTGGGGCGCCGTCGCGGTTGTCGCCCGACGGGAGCGAGATCGGGGCCGTGCACGGGATCGTGGCGTCGACACTGAACCTGTTGCAGGAAGATGGGGTGACCCATCTCGGGGCGGCGTTCGATACGGTCATTCGGTCGTTTCGCAACGACCTGTACCACGGCTACAAGACCGAGGTGGGGGTCCCCCCGGAGTTGCTGGCACAGTTTCCGATCGCTGAAGAGGCGCTCGACGCCATTGGGGTGACCGTGTGGCGGATGCGCGAGTACGAGGCGGATGATGCAATTGCGTCCGCGGTCGCCAGGTTCGGCGGCGATTTCGAGCAGGTGGTGATCCTGTCCCCAGACAAGGATCTCCGCCAATGTGTCGACGGCCAGCGGGTGGTGGGCTTCGATCGCCGTCAGGGGATCTTCATCGACGAAGCGGGGGTGGTCGAGAAGTTCGGCGTGTCGCCCGCGTCGATCCCCGACTACCTCGGCCTGGTGGGTGACAGCGCCGATGGATTTCCGGGCGTGCCTGGATGGGGAGCCAAATCGGCCTCCGTGGTGCTGGCCGAGTACCGGCACATCGAGAACATCCCGCTCGAAGTCGATCTGTGGTCGGTGCCGGTGAGGGGGGCTCAACGGCTGGTGGAGTCGTTGCGAGAGCACATGGGCGACGCGCTCCTCTTCAGGTTTCTCGCTCGACTCCGGCCTGACGTACCGCTCACCGAGACCACTGCGGACCTCCGCTGGAAGGGCGTCCCCCGGAAGCGATTCACCGACCTCTGCGACCGGTACGGATTCGACACCATCCGCGATCGCCCGCGGGTGTGGGCGGATTAGCGACTGTGCGGCTCGAAGATCTGGCTCTTCTCGCCCCGGTAGCCTGAGTGTGAGTAACGAGAGGATCGGATGGGCATGCAGTTTGGAGCGTTTGTCCCGCAGGGTTGGAAGATGGATCTGGTCGGGATCCCCGAGCCCGAGCAATGGCCGGCCATGCTCGGGGTTGCCGGGCGAATCGAGGATCTGGGTTACGACACCCTCTGGGTGTACGACCACTTTCACACCGTGCCGGAGGCTTCCCAAGAACCCACTTTCGAGTGCTGGACCGTCATGGCCGCCCTCGCTGCCGCCACCCAGCGGGTGCGCCTCGGCCAGATGTGCACCTGCAACTCCTACCGCCAACCGTCATACATGGCAAAGGTGGCCAGCACCGTCGATGTGATCTCGGGCGGTCGCCTCGAGTTCGCCATTGGAGCGGGTTGGTACGAAGAGGAGTATCTGGCGTACGGATACGAGTTCCCCAAGGGCTCCACCCGGATCCGTCAATTGGATGAAGCGGTGCAGATCATCAAGAAGATGTGGACCGAAGACCAGGCAACATTCGCAGGCAAGCACTATTCGATCGCCGGAGCGATCAACCGCCCCCGGCCCCTGCAGCGCCCCTACCCGCCGCTGTGGATCGCCGGGAGCGGTCCCGAGATGACCCTTCGTGTGGTCGCCGAACACGCCGACTACGCCAACTACGCCGGCTCGATCGAACGGTTCCGGGAGAACGGCGTGATCCTCGATGCCCATTGCGAGAAGATCGGCCGTGACCCGGCGGAGATCCGGCGGACCACCCATCTGGAGATCATGGTGGCCGAAGACGAGGCGTCACTGATGGAGGCGGCCGGACGCGCCGCCGAGCAGCGGGGCCGCCCGGTCGAGAAGTGGCTCGAGTCCACTCTCACCCTCGCCGGGACCACCCAGCAGGTGGTCGAGGCCCTGGGCGAGTTCAAGGACGAGGGCTGTGCCCACGTGATCGGGTACTTCCCCGACGCCGCCTGGGGCGACTCGATCGAAATGTTCGCCACCGAAGTGATGCCGAGACTCAAGTAGCAAGCAGTCGCCAGTCGCCAGTCGAAAGAGCTCTTGGCTCTTGGCTAGCCGCCCACCTCGTGCCTCTTCTAGGAGCGTCCTCCTCCGCCGTCTTCGGCGGTGACGGAGGGGGGCAGCGGAGACAGCGAGCACTCCGACGACTTCTTCAATACCGGGTCCAGTCCTGCTCGCAGGGTCAGCTGCCCCCCTCCCCCCTTCGGGGTACTCCCCCCGGAAGCCGGGGTGAGACGTCGTTGAAGCAGAGTGACTCTTGACTCTTGACTCTGAGCCCCAGCTCCAGCTACAGCCCCAGGCGAACACCCGGTCTTTCTCTGGCTGGGGCTGGAGATGGAGCCGTAGCCGCCGAGCGAAGCGAGCCTCGTTAGTCTCCTCCCCCGTGTCTGCCATCGAAGTGCGTGGTCTCGTCAAGAGCTACGGCGATCTGCTCGCCGTCGACGGCATCGATCTGACGATCGAGGCCGGAGAGGTGTTCGCCCTCCTCGGTCCCAACGGAGCCGGCAAGACCACCACGGTGGAGATCCTCGAAGGGCATCGAGAGCGCGACGCCGGAGAGGTCCGGGTGCTGGGGTTCGATCCTGCCTCGGAAAGCCGCGATTTCCGTGAGCGGATCGGCATCGTGCTGCAGTCCACTTCGGTGATCCCGGAGCTGACCGTGACCGAGTTGATCGACCTGTTCGGGGCCATGTACCCGCGGCCGCGGAAGACGGGTGAGGTGATCGAGATCGTGGGCCTCACCGACAAGGCGCATGCCCGCGTCAAGACCCTGTCAGGGGGGCAGGTTCGCCGGGTCGACTTGGCGCTCGGGATCGTTGGTGACCCCGACCTGATCTTCCTCGATGAACCGACCACCGGATTCGACCCGTCGGCCCGTCGCAACTCGTGGTCGCTGATCCAGAACCTGCGATCTCTCGGCAAGACCATCTTGCTCACCACCCACTACATGGACGAGGCGCAGAATCTGGCGGATCGAGTGGCAGTGATCGCCGGCGGCACCATCATCGCCGAGGGCAGCCCCGACACACTCGGCGGGCGTGCCGGTGCCGGCGCCAAGATCTCGTTCGTCCGGCCCGAGGGAGCTGCCGATATGCCCGGGATGTTCCGGGTCGAGCCCGGCCACGACGGCCTGATTTCAGTGAATGTCGACGACACCACGGCAGCGCTTCACGCCCTCACCGAATGGGCGGTGAGGCGGGGTATCAAGCTCGAGAGATTGTCCGTCACCCGTCCCTCGCTCGAAGACGTGTACCTCTCGATCACCGGGGATGCGGGCAATGGCTGACCGGCCGGGAATCGCCGGGCTGGCCTTTCGGCAGCTCCGCTATGAGAACAAGGTGTTCTGGCGCACTCCGATTGCCGCCTTCTTCACCGTGTTCTTTCCGCTGATGTTCCTGGTGCTGTTCTCGGCCTTGTTCGGAAACGAGGTCATCGAGATACCGGGGAGGGGATCGTTCTCGGTGGCGCAGTTCTACGCGCCTGCCCTTGCCGCATTTGCCGCCGGATCGGCGACCTACACCAACATCGGTGTGGGGATTGCATTCGCCCGCGACCAGGGCATTCTCAAGCGCTTCCGGGGGGCACCCTTGCCGGCGCCGGCGTTCATGATCGGCAAGATCGGTTCCGGCATATGGATCGCGTTCCTGGCATCGTCGCTGATGCTCGCCGTGGGCGTGGTCGCCTACGACGTGTCGATCGACCTGGAGCGGATGCCGGCGGCCCTCATCACTTTCCTTTTGGGAGCCGGCTCGTTCGCCGGCCTCGGCTTGGCGCTCGGCTCACTTGCTCCCACCGGCGAGGGATCGCCCGCCATCGCCAACGCGACCTACCTGCCGCTGGCGTTCGCATCCGACGTGTTCATTGCCGTGGGTGATCCCCCTGCGGTGCTCGACTTCATCGGGAAGGTGTTCCCCCTCAAACACTTCGTGAACGCCTTTCAGGATGCCTTCAACCCCCTCACCACCGATCTGGCGTTTCGTCCCGGCAGTTGGGCGGTGATGGCCGCTTGGGGCGTCTTCGGTGCCTTGATCGCCTGGCGATTCTTCAGGTGGCAGCCCCGTCATCGAACCAGAAAGAGCCGCCGCGAACGGCGCGCCGAGGCCGGTTGAGCCGTTTGCGTCGGCCCCTACTCTTTTGGTTCACGCAAGGAGGTGCCCATGGGCGGGGAATCAGCAGCCCGAGTCGAGAATGCGACCAAGATCTACGGCGAGGGTGATACCCGCGTCGTAGCGCTCGACGGCATCGCGGTTTCCTTCGAGCGGAGCCGGTTCACCGCGATCATGGGCGCCTCGGGCTCGGGCAAGTCGACGCTGCTGCACTGTCTGGCTGGCCTCGACGACCTGACATCGGGCTCAGTCTTCATCGGCCACACATCTCTTGGCGACCTCTCCGAGCGCGAGTTGACCCTGATTCGCCGCGAGCGGGTGGGGTTCATCTTCCAGTCCTTCAACCTCATCCCCACTCTCGACGCCGGGGAGAACATCACCCTCCCGGTGGCGATCGCCGGGGGCAACCCCGATGCTGCCTGGTACGACACGGTGGTAACCACGATGGGGCTCGGTGATCGACTCAAGCATCGCCCCAGCGAGCTCTCCGGGGGCCAGCAACAGCGGGTCGCCGCGGCGCGGGCACTGGTGTCCCGCCCCGAGATCGTCTTCGCCGACGAGCCGTCGGGGAACCTGGACTCGAAGTCAGGTGACGAACTGC
Organism: Acidimicrobiia bacterium; assembly: GCA_040882645.1. GTDB lineage: Bacteria > Actinomycetota > Acidimicrobiia > Spongiisociales > UBA11373 > JAUYIV01. The sequence continues at coordinate 3,610 of JBBEAX010000104.1, read as the reverse complement.
TCGGCTTGTTGCGCAGGGCGGCGGACGAGTTCGGACAGACCATCGTGATGGTCACCCACGATCCGCGGGCGGCCGCCTGGGCCGACCGGGTGGTCTTCCTCGCCGACGGCCAGGTTGTGGGCGAGCTCCACGACCCGAACGCCGAACAGATCCTCGAGTTCCTCAAGGGCATGGGCTAAGCCCAATGCTGCGCATGGCTCTGAAGGGCGTCTTCGCCCACAAGGTCAGGCTGGCGCTGACCGCCCTGGCGATCGTGTTGGGCGTGGCGTTCGTCGCCGGCACCTATGTGTTCACCGACAGCATCCAGCGGTCGTTCGACGACCTGTTGGGCGAAGTCAACGAAGGGGTCGACCTCTATGTGAGGGGCACCTCCGAGTTCGGACTGGGCGGGGGCCGTATCGAAGAGGACCTGGTGCAACGGGTGGCGGCGGTCCCCGGCGTGGTGATTGCCGCCCCGAGCGTCGAAGGCATCGCCCAGTTGGTCGACAAGGAGGGCAAGCCGGTCGGCGGCAGCGGGCCTCCCACGTTCGGGTTCTCGTACGTGCCCGCCGGCGAGACGCTGACCCCGGTGATCATCCGTTCGGGTGATTGGCCCCGGTCGCCCGACCAGGTGGTGATCGACTCCTACGCGGCCGACGCCAACGACTTCGAGGCGGGGGACTCCATCCAGGTGATCCTTCCGGTGGGCACCGAGACTTTCACCATCGCGGGCATCGCCGCGTTCGGCGACGCAGACAATCTGCTCGGCGCCACCCTCGCCATCTTCGAGTTCGAGACCGCCCAGCGGGTGTTCGAGGCCGAAGGACTGGTCGACTCGATCGCGGTGGTCGTCGATGACGGTGTCGACCCGCTACTGGTGCTGGCCCAGATCAGCGAGTTCCTTCCCGAGGAGACCGAAGCGGTCACCTCGACCCAGCAGACCGAGGACGAGGTCGCTCTCTTCACCGAGGGGCTGTCCTTCCTCAGCACCATCCTGCTGGTGATCGCCGGGGTGGCGATCTTCGTGGGTTCCTTCCTCATCCAGAACACCTTCCGGATCATCGTGTCTCAGCGGACCCGCGAACTCGCCCTGCTTCGGGCGATCGGGGCCAGCAGACGGCAGGTGACGATGATGGTGGTGATCGAGGCCCTGATCGTCGGCCTGATCGCCGCCGTGGTCGGGGTGGGGGTGGGGATCCTGGTGGCGTTCGGCCTCAAGGCGGTGTTCTCTGCCGCCGGCTTCGGTATTCCGTCGTCGACGCTGGTGGTGGCCCCGCGAACCGTCTTGGTCAGCCTGGTGGTTGGGGTAGTGGTCACCGTCGTGGCAGCAGTGGCGCCCGCGCGGCGGGCCTCGCGGATCCCGCCGATCGCCGCGCTGCGAGAGGTGGCCGCTCCGGCCCGCTCGCTCCGCAGCCGGATCGCCGCAGGGGCGGCAGTAACCGCCATCGGGCTATCGCTTGTGCTGCTGGGCCTGCTGCTGGAGATCTCCAACGCCATCGCCCTGGTTGGGGTCGGTGCCCTGATCACCTTTGTCGGGGTTTCGATGCTCGCCCCGCTTGTCGCCCGCAAGTTCGCTGCCGTGGCCGGCACACCGCTTGCCCGGTACCTCGGGGTGGTGGGCCAGCTCGCCCGGGAGAACGCCATCCGCCGGCCGCGGCGTACCGCCGCCACCGCTTCGGCGCTGATGATCGGGGTGGCGCTGGTGAGCGTGATCGCAGTGTTCCAGGCTTCGGCCAAGGCGGCTGTCGCCGACGCGTTCCGTGAGGACTTCGCCACCGACTTCCAGGTGCGGCTCTCGGGGTTCGGTGACCCTCGCGCCTCAGGTCTCTCGTCTTCCCTCGCCCCTGAGCTCCGCGAGGTCGAGGGGGTCGAGGTGGTCGTTCGCGATCGGATGGGGGAGTATCGGGCGGGGCCGGACGGGGTGGAGAAGTTCTTGCTCGGCGTCGACGGTCCGCTCGACCTGGTGGCCGCCCTGGAGATGCGTGAGGGGGAAGTCGCCGACCTCGGGCCGGGTACGGCGCTGCTCTCCGTCGAGGAGGCAAACTCGTTCACGGTGGGCGCCGGGGACTCGTTTCAGATCCAGTTGCCGTCGGGGCGCTTTGTCGAACTCACCGTCGCCGGCATCTTCGAGGAATCACCGATCGGAGTGCCGCTGATCATCGACCTGGCCACCTTCGAGGAGAACATCGACTTCAACCTCGACCGGTTCATCTACATCCTGCTCGAGGAAGGTGCCGACCCCGACGCGGTGCGGCCGGAAATCGAGCAGGTCACCGATCGCTACCCCAATGCCGCCCTCACCAACACCGAGGAGCTGATCGCCGACATCGAGGAGCAGATCGACGGCCTCCTCAACCTCTTGGTGGTGCTGCTCGGCTTTGCGCTGATCATCGCCCTGCTCGGGATCATCAACACGCTTGCGCTGTCGATCTCGGAGCGCCGCCGCGAGATCGGGCTGCTCCGGGCGGTAGGCATGCAGCGGCGCCAGGTGCGCCGGATGATCCGCTGGGAGGCGGTGCTGATCGCGGTGTTCGGCGGCTTGCTCGGCCTGCTGGTGGGGGTGGTGCTCGGTTCGGCCATCGTGCTGTCCGTTGGCCAGGGCCTCACCCTGGCGATCCCGTGGACCCAGCTGGCCATCTACGTGCTCCTCGCCGGGATCGGTGGAGTGATCGCCGCGATAGTGCCGGCACGGCGCGGAGCGCGCCTCGACATTCTCGAGGCGATTGCGTACGAATAGACCCGCTACCCGCTACCCGCTGCCCGCTTCCGGCAAGAAAGGAAGAAGGCCTTCCGCCTTCCGCCATCCGCCTTCCGCAAGACAGGAGTAAGGCCTCCCGCCTCCGGGCGGCCGGGCGGCCTGCGGCCGCCTTGGGCCGCCTTGGGCCGGCCCCTGGCCGGCCACGCCTTCCGCAAGACTGACAGGTGATCAGCCGGTTAGGGCGTGGTTGCGGAGGCGGTTGTAGAGGAGGCGGCACTCGGCCAACAGGGGGATCAGGTGGCCCGGCATCGGCTGGCTGCTGGGCTCGTAGGGTTCGAAGCCCGTGGACTGGTGCACCCGGCGGTACCAATGCTTGGCCCAGACCCCGTCCTCCGGTTTGGGGCCGGCCGGCCATGAGAGCATCGCCGGGTCGAAGTCCAGACCCAGGCGATCGCACAGGGCTGCCAGCACGCCGGGAGGGTCCGCGAGGAGCAACCGGGAGTCGAGCACCAGCAGAGGGCGGCCGGCTTTCTCCATCCGCTCCAGCAGCCTCACCTGCATCGGGAGACTGGTTCCCTCCAGGGTGGGGTTGGGCACCTGCTTCACCAGCGAAGGCAGCATCTCCATCGGGTCACGGGTGAGGAGCACGTTGTCGGCCAGATCGACGAGAGAGAGATCGAGGTCGACCAGGTGGTGGGCCATGTGCTTGAAGAAGCGCACGGGGGTCGGAGAGGGTCCGAACACGACTGTCTCGAGAACATGAGCCCCGTCGGTGTCCTGGGAGGCGATGACATCCTGAACCGCGGGGTGCTCGACACCGGTCGCGGCGAGGTAGTGGGCGTAGAGCGGCTCATCGACCACGGTGGTGTCGGATCGCTCCCGGAACGAGTACATCAGGGCGGTCGAGACGTTGCGGGGACCCGACCACAGGCA
>JBBEAX010000103.1:0-51435 GCA_040882645.1 Acidimicrobiia bacterium | reverse complement strand
TTCAAGCGCCGCGACCTCGATGCGGTGGTCGAGGCGATCGACGCTTCGATCGGCGAGCTCGAGCAATGGCTGCCGTGGGCGAATCGGTCCTACGGGCGCGCCGAGGCCAACCAGTTCCTTCGCGAGTCGGGGACGGCATGGGCCGACGGGAGGGCCTTCGACTTCGCCATCCGCCAGCGCTCCGAGCCGGACATCCATATCGGGAACATCTCGGTGTGGCCCACCTCGCGACGGGAGCGGGCCGGGGAGATCGGATACTGGATCCGATCGTCGGTGACTGGACAGGGCATTGCCACCGAGGCGGCGGCGCGGATCGCCGCGGTCGGCTTCTCCGAGATGGACCTGCACCGGATCACCCTCCGCATTGCAGTGGGCAACCGGGCCTCCGAACGGGTGGCCGAGAAACTCGGCTTCGCCCGCGAGGGGCTGCTCCGCAAAGAAGTACTCGTCCGCGGCCGCTGGATGGACCACACCCTATGGGCGATGCTGGAGGAAGAGTTCCGCGCCGCCCAAGACCGCTGGCACGAAGAGAAGTGGCTGGAATGAGCGTCTCCTCCCCGTACGGGGAGGTGGCGAGCGAAGCGAGCCCCTTCGGGGCACTCCCCCCGACGGGGGGAGAAACACCTGGCGACTCCGACAATGACTTGGGGGCGGCTCGTGTGAGCCGCCCCCAAGTGTGATAGCCGAGATTCGGTCGCGCCTTAGAAGTCCATGTCGCCGCCGCCGGGCATGGCGGGGGCGGAGGGCTTGTCGTCCTTGCGCTCGGCAATGAGAGCCTCGGTAGTGATGAGCATGGCCGCCACCGACGCTGCGTTCTGCAGGGTCGAGCGCGTCACCTTCGCCGGATCGGCGATGCCCGCCTTGATGAGGTCCTCGTACTCGCCGGTGGCGGCGTTGAAGCCGAACCGGTACTCGAGCTCACGAACCCGCTCGACGATGACACCGCCCTCGTAACCGGCGTTGAAGGCGATCTGGCGCATCGGCTCTTCGAGAGACTTGCGCACGATCAGCCGACCGGTCTTTTCGTCCGGGGTGCCACCGCGCATCTTGATGGCGTCCTGGGCACGAACCAGGGCCACTCCGCCGCCGGGCACGATGCCCTCTTCGACGGCTGCCCGGGTCGCCTGGATGGCGTCCTCGATGCGGTGCTTCTTCTCCTTGAGTTCGACCTCGGTGGCCGCGCCCACCTTGATGACGGCGACGCCACCGGCGAGCTTGGCGAGGCGCTCCTGGAGCTTCTCGCGGTCCCAGTCGGAATCCGAGTTCTCGATCTCGCGGCGGATCTGCTTGATCCGGCCCTCGACATCACTCTTCGCGCCTGAGCCCTCGACCACCGTGGTGTCGTCCTTGGTGACCACAACCTTGCGGGCCCGGCCCAGCATGTCGACGGTCACGCCATCGAGCTTGAGGCCGACCTCCTCCGAGATCACCGTCGCACCCGTGAGGATGGCGATGTCCTGGAGCATGGCCTTGCGGCGCTCACCGAACCCGGGGGCCTTGACGGCCACGGACTGGAAGGTGCCGCGCAACCGGTTGACGACCAGGGTGGCCAGAGCCTCGCCCTCGACGTCCTCGGCGATGATCACGAGCGGCTTACCCGCCTGCATGACCTTCTCGAGCACCGGCAGCAGGTCGTGCACCGCGGTGATCTTCTGGTTGGCCACGAGGATGTAGGGATCCTCGACGGCGGCTTCCTGGCGGTCGGCGTCCGTGATGAAGTACGGGGAGATGTAGCCCTTGTCGAACTGCATGCCCTCGGTGAACTCGAGGTCGATGCCAAACGTCTGGCTGTCCTCGACCGTGATCACGCCCTCGTTACCCACCTTCTTCATCGCCTCGGCGAGCTTCTCCCCGACCAGCGGGTCGGCGGCAGAGTTAGAAGCCACGAAGGCGATCTTCTGGCTGTCGGTCGCCTTGATCGGCTCGGCCTTCTCGGCGATGAATGCGACGACGTCTTCCACTGCCTCGGCGATGCCGCGGCGGAGCTCCATCGGGTTGGCGCCGGCGGCCACGTTGCGTAGCCCCTCGTGCACCATCGCCTGGATCAGGACGGTCGCCGTGGTGGTGCCGTCACCGGCCACGTCGTTGGTCTTGGTCGCCACTTCCTTGGCGAGCTGGGCGCCCATGTTCTCCCACGGGTCGTCGAGCTCGATCTCCTTGGCGATGGTGTAGCCGTCATTGGTGATGGTGGGGGATCCCCACTTCTTCTCCAAGACGACGTTGCGGCCCTTGGGCCCCAGCGTCGTCTTGATGACGTTGGCCAGCTTGTCGACGCCGGCCTCGAGGCCCCGACGGGCCTCCTCGTTGAATCTCAGGTCCTTTGCAGCCATTGATCGATTACCTCCTCGATCCTCAGCGGATGACAGCCAGGACGTCGCGCGAAGAGAGGATCAGATAGTCCTCGCCTTCGAACTTCACCTCGGTGCCGCCGTACTTGGAGTAGACGACGACGTCGCCTTCCACGATGTCCATCGGAATGCGCTCCCCGTCCTGGAAGTCGCCCGGGCCGACGGCGATAACTTCGCCGAGCTGGGGCTTTTCCTTGGCGGTGTCGGGGATCACGAGGCCGCTCGGCGTCCGCATGTCGTTCTCTTCACGAGGCTTGACGACGACACGGTCACCCAGCGGATGAAGGCTTGCGACCTTCTTCTTGGTAGTTGCCTTTGCCATATTCGACGAATCTCCTCCTGTTGGCACTCGTCGCTTGCGACTGCCAAAGGTAGCAGTCGTGCGTGAGGAGTGCTAGTTGGGAAACTTGAGTGCTGTGGTATCAAGTAATAGCAATACGCAATTCGCAATTCGCAATTCGACAGAACGCGTGTGTGGCGGTGCTGCGCGATCTTCGACTCTCTTGCGGAAGGCGGAGGGCGGAAGGCCCCTGCTCTGACTGGAGACTGGAGACTGGAGACTGGGGGCTTCCTACCCCATCACCATCCCGCTATCTATCTCCGCGTTGGGCGCGGTGGTTTCTCCTCTGCCGAGCCGGAAGATGGCGGCGGCGGCGATCATGGCTCCGTTGTCGGTGCACAGGGCCGGCGACGGCAGATGGAGGGCGATCCCCCGAGAAGCACACTCATCGGCGAGCCGTTCCCGGAGCCGCCGGTTGGCGAGCACGCCTCCTCCTCCGCCGACCTGCTTCACCCCGGTCTCCTCCACCGCATTCATGGTCTTGGTCACCAGGGCGTCGACGATCGCCTCCTGGATCGCTGCGGCGAGGTCCTCCATCGGCGGCAAGTCGCCTGCCTCGTGGTGCCGGCGGACATATGTCACCACCGAGGTCTTGAGCCCCGAGAACGAGAGGTCGAACGGACGATCGGCCAATGCCCGGGGGAACTCGACCGTGGACGGGTCGCCCCCCTCCGACGCTCGATCGATCGCCGGCCCCCCGGGAAAACCGAGACCGAGGAACCTGGCAAGCTTGTCGAAGGCCTCGCCCGCGGCGTCGTCGATCGTCGACCCGAGCACCTCGTACTCACCCCACGCCTTCAAATGCACGAATTGCGAGTGGCCACCGGAGGCGAGCACCACCACGGCAGGGGGTCCGTAGTCGGGATGCTCGAAGCGGGGGGCGAAGAGGTGCCCTTCCATGTGGTCGATGCCGAGAAACGGGATGCCGAGCGCCCAGGCCAGCGCCTTGCCGTAGGAGAACCCGACCATCAACGCCGCCGCCAACCCCGGCCCCTGCGTCGCGGCCACCGCATCGAGGTCCATGGCGTGCACCCCGGCGTCGCGCAGCGCCCGATGGGTGAGCGACCGTATGGCCTCGACGTGCGCGCGCGCCGCCACCTCGGGGACCACCCCGCCGAATCGGGCATGCTCGTCCACCTGCGTTGCCAGCACGTTCGACAGGATCTCGTTGCCCCTGACGACGGCAACACCCGTCTCGTCGCAACTCGTCTCGAAACCGAGCACCGTAAGACCGCTCATCCAGCTTCCTCCCGCAGCCGGTCGAGGCGGCGCCGGAACGGCGCTTCGTCTGCATCGACCGCCCACATCACCAGGGCATCCTCGTCCCGGTAGTAGTTGGGCCGTAACCCCACCGAGGCGAACCCCAGTTTGCGGTACATACCGAGAGCAGCATCGTTGGTGATCCGCACTTCCAGCGTCAGATGCCGGGCTCCCCGTTCCAGGGCGATGTCGATCAGCGCCAGCATCAGCCTGGTTCCGATCTTGCGGCGAGTGTGCCCGGGGTCGACCGCGATCGTCATGACGTGGGCCTCCTCGTCGAGGCTCATCACACCCCCGTACCCGACGATCGAACGCCCCTCCTCGGCAACCACATAAGAGCGATTGTCCAGCGCCAACTCCTCGACGAAGGTGGCCGGGGACCATGGGTCCCGGAAGGCTCGCGCCTCGAGGACGGCGACTGCCGGGATGTCGGCATCCGTCATCTGCCGCACGGTCGCGACCGCTACTTCCACGGTCCCTCCGATCGGAAATCGGACCAGTTGATCGCCACGTCGGGCTCTCGAAGGTACATCGGCCGCACCTCATCCGGATGAGGCAGCGCGGCCCTTGCCACCCGGCCCCGGGCCACGTCGATCACTGCCTCGGCCGTCGGAAAGCGGGGCCTTCCGGTACGCACTGCGTGAAGGCCGATCAGGGTTCCCTCGGGCAACGCCTTCCAATCGCCGACGACGAGCACGTCGCTCGGATCACTGACGAGCATCTCCCGGAATGCTTCGGGGCGACACAGTTCGGTTGGCCCGTCGCGGACCACTCCTCCCGGCACCGGCCGGTACGGGGCTACTGCCACCTCCTTTCGTCGCACGTCCACGACCGCCCAGATACGGCGATGGGCGGTGGCCGCCCGCAGGGCGATGGCGTCGAGCGAGGTGACCGGCACGATCGGGGCACCGACGGCGCCGGCGATCGCCTGCGCCGTGGCCAGACCGGTGCGGATTCCGCTGAAGAGCCCGGGGCCGACATCGACGGCGATGGCGTCGAGTTGCTTGGGCTCCCAACCGGCCTGCGAGAAGCAGAACTCCAGAGCGGGTACGAGAAACGAGACATGGCCCCGGGGATCGAGCCGGCGCGACGATGCGATGACCCCCTCGGGGGTGCCGAGCGCCACCGAGGAGGCGGCCGTCGACGTCTCGATGGCGAGGATCCTCATCCGGTCACCTCCGCCAGCGGCCGCCGCGACCACGAACCCCGGGGGATCAACTGGAGGGCTCGCCCCCCGTCGGGGCCCACCTCGATCCGCACCAAGAGGTAATCCTCTCCGAACGACTGCTCGGCGGCCTGGCCCCATTCGACCACCAGCACGCCGTCGGCCGCCTCCGAGTCCAGGTCCAGGTCACCGATCTCAGCGGAGGACCCGAGGCGGTAGAGATCGACATGAACCATGGGCATCAGCCCCTGATATCGCCGTGCCAGCACAAACGTCGGGCTCACCACGACGTGATCGAGGCCGAGGCCCTCGCCGATCCCCGCGGCGAACACCGTCTTCCCGGCGCCGAGATCGCCGGCAAGCAGGACGACGTCGCCGGATCGCAGCAGGCTGGCGAGACGACGGCCCACCCCGCGGGTATCGGCAGGCGTGGCGCAGTGGATTTCGATCATGACCCGAACAACCCCAATTGCTCCGCGGCCGGCTCGGCCGCGGGCGGCTCGGCGGTACGTTCGAGCAGACCCCGGACGAGGGCGAAGTCCTCACGCATCTGCGCCAACACGTTTTCTCCTCCGCGGAGGGCGGCAGCGGGATGAAATGTCGGGACCAGCTGGCGGTTCCACCAGGGGAAGGTCTGCCCCCGCAGTTTGGTGATCCCGACGTCCCGCTTCAAGAGCAGCTTGGTGGCGAAGTTGCCCAGGGTCACCACCACGGCCGGATCCACCAGTTCGATCTGCCCCCGGAGGTACCCCTTGCACTCCTCGATCTCCTCCGGCTTGGGGTCCCGATTGCCCGGAGGCCGGCATTTGAGGACGTTGGCGATGTACACCTCGTCGCGTTCCAGCCCGATCTCCCCCAGCAGCCGTTCGAGCAGCTTGCCGGCTGCACCGACGAAGGGCACGCCCTGCTGATCCTCGTGGAAGCCAGGCGCCTCGCCCACGAACATCAGGTCGGCGTCGGGCGATCCGGCTCCGAAGACGACCGTGGTCCGGGTCTCCGAGAGCGGGCACCGAACGCACGAGGCTGCCACCTCGGCGAGTTGGAGCAGTTCTGCGGTCACCTCTCGTCTCCCATCGCCGGCACACCCCCCAGGGCCGTGGCGTGCCGTAGGGCAGCCTCGATCGCCCGCCCCACCGCCACGAATGCGGCCGAGCCGATGGCGTCCAGATCGGCCGAGACCTCGCCGCAAGACACCGCGAAGACCGCATCGCCATCGTATCGGGTGTGCCCGGGACGGAGGCAGACGGCCAAAGCGTCGTGTGCCTGAACGCACACCCGGGACAAGGCGGCACGGTCGAGCCGGGCATCGGTCGCCACGACCACCAGGGTGGTGTTCTCCAGCGGCCGGGGGGCGGCCGGGCTCTTCGGCGGTATCGGCGCTCCCCCGGTCAACGACTCACCCTCCAGGGTGAAGACGTCTCCAACCGCGTTGACCACCGCCAGCGCCCCGACGACCGCATCCCCAGCCTCCTCGGCGTAGGACCCCACACCCCCCTTGCGGACGTGCTCGAACCCGCGCCAGCCCGCCACGATCGCGCCGGTGCCGGCACCGACGCTTCCCATCGGCACAGGATCGGATGATCGTGCTCGATACGCCTCCTCGCCGGCGGCAGCGTCGGGTCGCGCCAACCGGCTGCCGACGAACAGGTCGAAGAGGATGGCCGCGGGAACGATCGGCACCACGCCCGCGGCTGTCGGGTGCCCGCGCCCGTCGGCCTCCAGCGCCTGCACCACGCCGTCGGCGGCGGCGAGGCCAAAGGCGCTGCCCCCGGCGAGAACGATCGCCTGGATCGTCTCGACTCGCATCCCGGGGGCGAGCAGTGCCGTCTCGCGGGTGCCGGGGGCCGCCCCACGGATTTCGACGGCGGCGACGTTCGGTTCGGGGAACGCCACCACCGTCACTCCGGTGGCACCCTCCAGATCGGTCCAGTGCCCCACCTCGACCCCCGGCACGCGGCTGAGCGTCATCCGATGTACCGGCGCGGTAACCGCGGCCCGAACCCGCAAACGATCTCCCAATTGATGGTGCCGAGCCAATCGGCCCACTGGTCGGCGGTGATCTCGGCATCGCCCTGACGCCCGAGGAGGACCACCTCGTCGCCGATGTCGACCGGGTGGTCGCCCACGTCGATCACGGCCTGGTCCATGGTGATGTTCCCGGCGAAGGGATGGAACCGTCCCCCGATCAGCGCCCCGCCCACGAGTGAGAGGCGCCGCGCGACCCCGTCGGCGTACCCGATGGGAACCGTCACCACCGTCGACTCCTGCGGAAGCGGCCGCCGCCGGCCATAGGAGGGACGCGTGCCCGCGGGGTGACGGCGGGAATAGACCACCCGGCTCACCACCGACATCGCCGGACGGAGATCGATCTCGGGCGCAAACCCCGGTGCGGGTCGGAGCCCGTAGGTGCCGATCCCTACCCGCACCATGTCGAACCTGGCACCGACATCGGACATCGCTGCCGCGGTGTTGGCGGCATGCACCATCTCTGCCTTCACCCCGACGCCGGCCAGGTCGTCGACAAACTGTTGGAGCAGGCCCACCTGGTGTCGGGTGAACTCCTGATCCTCCTCCGAAACCGGGAAATGGGTCCACAACCCCTCGAGGCGAAGGGGGCTGCGATCGACTTCTACGGCGAGTTCTCGGGCGGCATCGGGCGGAGCACCGACCCGGTGCATCCCGGTGTCCACCTTCACGTGGACCGGGAACCCCTCGGGGGCGGCCGCGGCCAGGGCTGCGAGGAACGACCGCCGGTACACGGTGGGCGTGAGCCGCCATTCGACGATGTCCTTGGCGTCGTCGGCCACGGGCTCCGAGAGCACCAGGATCGGGGCCTCGATCCCCGCCTCCCGCAGGCCGATGCCCTCGGAGACGAGCGCAACCGCCAGCCACTCGGCACCGGCATCGAGGGCGGCCTCGGCCACCGGCACATCCCCGTGCCCGTACCCGTCGGCCTTGACCACCGCGCAGTAGCGCGCCGGTCGCGCGGCCTGTGCAATCGCCCGGACGTTGTGACGAATCGCATCGAGATCGACCTCGACCCACGACGGCCTCACTATCCGAACCTCCCGATCTCTGCAAGCAGACGCGTGGCAGTGACGGTAGTGACCGGGGCGAGCGACGCCCCGGCCCGTCCGTGAAGATGCGTCGCAGCCCGCGCCGCGGCCTCGGGGCCCAGCCCGCGGGCGATGGCGGCGGCAACCATGCCCGTGAGCACGTCGCCGGTGCCGATCGACGCCAGCTCGGGGCCTCCCGAAGTGATCACCCACCGCTCCTTGCCCATGACGAACGTCGGCGACCCCTTGAGCAGCACCACCGCCCCCGTCTTCTGCGCCAGCGCCTGCGCCTGCCGGGGGCCGGCGGAGTCGCCCGTCAGCCGCTCGAACTCGCCGGCATGCGGGGTGAGCACCGTCGGCGCGGTGCGGGCGGCGATGCCGTCCACCGAAGCAGCGGAGATCGCGTCCGCATCGAGGACGAGGGGGCGATCCCAACGGCGGAGGATCTCCGCCACGAAGCTCTGCGCGTCCCGCCCGAGACCAGGGCCCAGCGCCATCACATCGAACCGATCGGCCGCGGCGAGCACGGCATCGGGCTCGTCGTGCCGCTCACCGGCGCCCACGCCGGCGGTGAGCAGACCCGGGTCCATCGCCGCCGCCTGGCCCTGCAGGGCACCGGGAACGATCACCGACACGGCGCCCGCCCCGAACTCCAGAGCGGCTCGACCGGCGATCACCGCCGCCCCGACCATTCCCGGCGAGGCGCCGACCACGGCCACCGACCCCGCCGACCACTTGTGGGCGTGCCGGGGCCGTACCGGGAGCACCGCGTCACCGTCCTCGTACTCCATCCATTCGGGTTGCTCGCCGGAAAACCCGATGTCAACCACCTCGACCTGGCCGGAGAGGTCCCGGCCCAGCCCCACCAGGTGCCCGGTCTTGAGCGCGTGGAACGTGACCGTGCGGGTGGCTCGGAAGGCGGCACCAGCAACGGACCCGTCGTCGTTATCGAGGCCGCTGGGGAGGTCCACGGCCAGCACCGGGGCAGGATGCTCGGTCCACGGGACCGCCCGCTCGGGAAGCGAGCCGTGGAAACCCGCCCCGAACAGTGCGTCGATCACCAGGTCGCCCCGCTCCAGAGAGCCCAGGTCGGCCACCCCGACGCCGGACCGGACCGCACGGATCGCCGCCAGCCGGTTGGGGGAGGAGTCGCCCTTCGGGTACCCGAGCGACCTGACCGCGACATCGGCGCCGCGGGACTTCAGGATGCGAGCGGCCACGTAGCCGTCCCCGCCGTTGTTGCCAGGGCCGGCGAGGACGATCACCCGGGTTCCATAACCCGCACCCATCCGGATCGCGGCCAGGGCCACCCCGAGCCCGGCGCGCTCCATCAAATCCCCGACCGGGACCTCGGAAGCCGCGTCGAGCCGGGCGGACTCCTCCGCGGTGATGACGGGACGCATGAGCGGATGGTACGAGCAGTGCCGACCCTGGGGGCGGCCAGGGAACCGTGGGACACCACCCGTCGTCCAACCGGCATGAACCCACGCCTGATTACGCCCCTCCTCTTGTTCTCGCTGCTCGCCGCCGCCTGCGGTGGAGACCGGGACGCCGGTGGCGAGCCCGTCGACATCACCACCTGGCGACTGACATCGGGGACGGTCGACGGCACCGCCCTCGTACTGGTGGAGGGCTACCCGGTGACCTTTCGCGTCGAGGATGATCAGGCGGACGGCACCGCCGCATGCAACCAATACGGCGGGCGGGTGATCCTCGACGGAAACACGGTCTCGTTCCCCGATGGCTTCTTCCAGACCGAGATGGCGTGTGTCGACCCCGGGGTCATGGAACTCGAGGCGGCCTTTCTGGCCGCCCTCAGCCGGGTCACCGGATCTGCCGCCGGCGGCGGCGAGCTGAGACTGTCGGGGGACGGCGTCGACCTGCGTTTCATCGCCGTCGAACCCGAACCTGATGCCGCTTTGATCGGCACTCTCTGGCACCTCGACACCCTCATCGAAGGCGACGCCGCCTCGACCGTCGCTTCACCCGCAACCCTGCACATCGACGATCAAGGCAAGGTCACCGGATCGACCGGGTGCAACAGCATGAGTGGCACCTACCAAGCCGCCACCGGGTTCTCACCGCTGGCCACCACCAAGATCGCCTGTGACCCATCGGTGATGGACCAGGAGAGCCTGCTGCTGGCGGTCCTCGGCGGCGACCCGATACTCACTATCGAGGGGTCGACTCTGACCGTCACGGCGAGCGACGGCAGCGCGCTCATGTACCGCGCCGACGCCTAACCGACCCTCGTCGTCGTTACCCTCCACCGGATGCCGTATCTGCTCAATGTCCTCCGCGGCTTCCTCATGGGCTCCGCCGATGTGGTTCCGGGGGTCTCGGGCGGTACGGTCGCTCTGGTCCTCGGGATCTACGAACGACTCGTGGCCAGTATCCACGCCGGAGCGGCCGCCCTGGGGTTCGGGCTCCGGGGTCGGTTCGCCGACATGCGCCGTCGCCTCGGCGAGGTGGAGTGGGGCCTGCTGCTGCCCCTTCTCGCGGGCATCGGGCTGGCCGTGCTCACCCTCGCTTCAGCCATCGATCATCTGCTGGAGAACGAGCCGCAGAACACCGCGGCCGCCTTTCTTGGCCTGGTACTCGGGTCGATCATCATCGCCTGGCGGCTCGTCAAACGTTGGCTTCCGGCCCAACTGGCTATCGGGCTGGCGGTCGCCGTCACTGCCTTCTTCGTGCTGGGACTACGTACCGACCCGGTGGTGGATCCGAGCCTGGTGCTGTTCCTCGGCGCGGGGGCGATCGCCATCGTGGCGATGATCCTCCCCGGGATCTCGGGCTCATTCATCCTGCTGATGCTCGGCATGTACCAGGCGGTGCTTGACGCCGTCAACCAGCGGGAACTCGCCGTGTTGGCCGTGTTCCTCGTCGGCGCCGTCATCGGGCTCGCCTCGTTCTCCACCCTGCTCAACCGCCTGCTGCGCGACCATCACGACACGGTGATGGCCGCACTCATCGGCCTGATGCTCGGCTCACTCCGGGTGCTGTGGCCCTGGCCCGACGGCGCCGACACCGCCAGCCTGTCCCGCCCGGTCGACTGGGGCATCCCGGCCCTGCTCGCCCTCGGCGGCATGGCGCTGGTCCTAGCGATCGGATGGGTGGCGACGAGTCGCCAGTCTCCAGTCTCCAGTCTCCAGCAAGACGGCTAGCGCGGCCTACGGGCGGCCAGGCCCCACAGCGAGTTGACGATCGACAGTTCGACCTTGCGCTCCTCGTCACCCACCGGCACCTCCACCCGGTTGCGGGCTTCGAGGAGGGCGTTGAGGGCGTCGTGCATCGGCGCCGGGCCGATGTCCTCGACGCCGGCGCGGCGGCGAACTCCTACTCGGCGTGGACGACGGCGGTGATGTCCTTGGACGACGCGGTTCGACGGGACCCGGGCGACGTCCCAGGCGACCAGCTGGGTGCCGGTGGACTGAGGCTCGTCGTCTCCGCAGGCGGGGGCGACGAGGGCGCGAGCGATGAGAACGATGTCGAGGCCGCGCAAGTGTCAACCTCCCTTTGCGGATGTGGCGGCGGAATGGCCTCGCCGGGTCCCGGATCGGGTCGCAAACAGCCGGGCGTGACCCCGAGGCCACGCCCGGCTGTTTCGATCGTGTCAGGGCGTAAAGGTCACCGTCACACTGAGCGACAACACCTCGACGACCTCGTTCTTGTGGTCGCATGGCCCGGAAGTTGCAACGCAGGGGCCCAGCCAGTGCCCCGTGAAGGTGTGGGTACCCGTCATGCCGTCCGGGAACTCGTACAGCCAGAGCCGGCTGATCAGGGTTTCACCCTCGAACTTCATCGTGGAGAAGATCGGGTCACCGCTGCCCAGAGGAACCCCATCTAGATCTAGATAGAAGGAGAACAGACCGGCTGGTCCGAGGTCCTTCGACTGGGCCGGAGAGATTCCCCATCCATGCCACAAGTGGAAGGGGGTCGACTCCGGGTATTCGATCTCCGATGGCCCAAACAGCGAGATCCGCTCGGGGTCAGACAAATCGGGTATGCCGGGCTTGTCGGCCAGGGCCGTCGCCGGCACCAACGAAGCTCCAAGCACCAACGCCAGGAAAAGCACTCGCCCTCGCATAGCATCTCCTTTCTCACGGGGCAGGAAAATCCTACACAATCCAGTCTCTGGTTGCTGGGGCTGAACCTCGACACGCTCCTCCAACGACAGGCTCACACCTGGCGTTCTGGAACCTCCACCGGGCTTCGCCAATCGCCCATGGGCCGGGCCCGCCTTCCGCCTTCCGCAAGACCAAGCCAGACGCGTCAGGCCCCTCGAACGCGTCTGGCTAATCGCCAATCGCTAATCGCCAATCGCTATCGCAAACACCATCGCGTCCTTGTCGGTGTGCGTGATCGTTACCTCGAAGCCGGTGACGCCCAGCATCTCGGCCCGCTGTTGCGCGGTGCCGTAGAGCCTCACGGTCGGCTTGCCGCCGCCGGTGATCTCGACATCCGTCCATCTGATCCGCCTCCAGCCGGTACCCATGCTCTTCATCACCGCTTCCTTGCCGGCAAACCTCGCCGCCAGACGGCGCTCCGGCTTGCTGAATCGAAAGGCGTATTCCCGCTCATGGTCGGTGAAGCATCGCTCGGCGAACCGCGGGTACTTGGCCAGCACATGGCGAACCCGCTCGATGTCGGCGAGATCGATGCCCAAGCCGATGATGCGCATCGGACCAGTACACCCGCCCGATGCAGCAACGGCAATTCGTAATGCGCGATACGCGATACGAAGGAAGCGGCCAGCCGCCTCGGGTCCGTCGTATTGCGTATCGCGTATCGCGTATCGCGTATCGCGTATCGCGGCGAGCGAAGCGAGCCCTCACTCCACCGTCACCGATTTGGCGAGGTTCCTCGGCTGGTCGATGTCGTGGCCGCGGGCTGCGGCCACGTGATAGGCGAGCAGTTGCAGCGGGATGATCGACACCAGTGGCGACAGGACGTCGGGCACCCGGGGAATGCGCAGCACCTCGTCGGCGTGCTTGGCGATCTGGTCGTCGTCCTCGTAGGCCACGGCGATTACGAATGCGCCGCGGGCCTTGACCTCTTGGATCGCAGAGACCGTCTTGTCGTACACGTCGCCCTGAGTGATCACCACCACCACCGGGGTGCCCTCGGTGACCAGCGCCAGCGTGCCGTGCTTGAGCTCGCCGGCCGGCATCGCCTCGGAGTGGATGTAGGAGATCTCCTTCATCTTCAGCGAGCCCTCCATCGACACCGCGTGATCGAGCCCTCGCCCGATGAAGTAGATGTCGTCGGAGGTGCCTTCGGGGCGCGGCGGTGCCGCCGGGCGGGCGAGGCGTTCGGCGATCCGCACCACCTCGTCCTCGGACTTGAGTGCCTCACCGATCTTCGCCGGGATCCCCCGGAGCCCGGCCACCAGCGTCTCGTCGATGGCTGGATCGAGGGACCCCCGTTCCCGCCCGATGGCGAGCGCGAGCAGATACTCACCCACGAGCATCGTCAGGTACGCCTTGGTGGACGCGACCGCGATCTCGGGACCCGCCCGGGTGTAGAGGATGTCGGTCGATTCGCGACTCAGGGTGGAGCCCACCACGTTGGTGAGGGCCAGGAGGCGCGATCCTCTCTCCTTCACCAGCCCGGCTGCCGCCAGGGTGTCGGCGGTCTCGCCGGACTGACTGATCGCCACCGCGAGCGTCGTCCCCTGGATGATCGGGTCCGAGTACCTCAATTCGTGGGCGTAACCGACCTCGGTCGGTATCCGCAGCAGTCGCTCGAACAGCTCCTTGCCGACGAGCCCGGCGTGATACGCGGTGCCACAGGCCGTGATCCAGATCTTGTCGAGTCCCTCGATGAACCCGTCGGGGAAGTGGACGTCCTCAAGCACCACCCTGCCGTCTTCGAGCAGGCGTCCGCTCAAGGTCTCGGTGGCCGCGTGAGGTTGCTCGAAGATCTCCTTGAGCATGAAGTGGGGGTATCCGCCCCGCTCGGCCTGCTCGGCATCCCAGGTGATCTCGAGCTTCTCGCGCTCCACGGGCGTGCCGTCGAGTTTCTCGATCCGCCATCCATCCGGGGTGATGTCGACCATCTCGCCGTTCTCGATCACGACGATGTCGCGGGTGTGCTCGAGGATCGCCGGCACGTCCGAGGCGAGGAACATCTCACCCTTGCCGATGCCCACCACCAGTGGGCTGATCATCCGTACCGCCACCATCCGCCCCGGTTCCTGCCGGCACATCGCCACCAGGGCGTACGCCCCTTCGGCTTTACCCACCGCCCGACGCACCGCCTCGAGCAGGTCGCCGTCGTATTCGCGAGCGATGAGGTGGGCGAGCACCTCGGAGTCGGTTTCGGACTTGAACTCTGCGCCCTCGGCCGCAAGCGTCTCCTTCAGCACCACGAAGTTTTCGATGATCCCGTTGTGGACGACGACGAAATCGCCGCCGGGGTCGGTGTGAGGATGGGCGTTGCGGTCGCTCGGGGCACCGTGAGTGGCCCAGCGGGTGTGCCCGATGCCGAAATGGCCGGCCACCGGACTGTCTTCGAGCACCGCGGCCAGCCTCGAGAGCTTGCCCTCGGCCTTGGTGACTGTGAGCACGGTGCCGTCATGCACCGCGATCCCGGCCGAGTCGTATCCGCGGTATTCGAGGCGACGAAGCCCCTCGACCACGATCTGGGCCGCATCTCTCGGGCCCACGTATCCCATGATTCCGCACATGCGCGCGCGTCTCCCTTCGCGAGGAGACCGGGAAGACCCGCGGGACCATGGTCCCGCCTCACACCGATCCGGGCTCTGCCTCCGGGATCACTCCCGGGCTCTAACCCGCATCGTCACGACCGTGAGTTGCCGAGAGGGCATCCGCCGACTGCTCGATGCTCCCTCTTCCTCGTCACCTCTCCTAAGACCATGCGGTCTAGGAGAGGGCAGGCGCTCCAATAACTTCGTCTGGGTCACCGGTCTGTTCAATTGTCTGTCGCGGCCATTCGGCCATTGCCGGGAAGGCTAGCCGTCGCCCTCCAATACGCCCCCGAGTTCTCTCCGCACCACCACGACAAGGTCGTCGGCTATGGCGGCCGCTTCATGGCTCTCGGTTGCCTCGACCATCACCCGCACCAGCGGCTCGGTGCCGCTGGCCCGGATCAGCACCCGGCCCTGATCTCCCAGCCGCTTCTCCATGGCGGCGACGGTCGCCCAGAGGGAATCGGCGTCGGCGAGACGTTCCTTGACCCTCACATGGACGTTGCGCAGCACCTGGGGGTACTCGACCATCACCCGGCGGAGTTCCTTGAGGGGGGCTCCCGTGGCGGCGACGACTTCGAGAAGGCGCATCCCGGTCATAAGCCCGTCGCCGGTGCTCCGGTCCCGGAACAGCACATGGCCGCTCTGCTCACCGCCGAGACCGGCATCGACCCGCTGCATCTCTTCACGCACGTAACGATCACCCACAGGGGTCTCCAGCAGTTCGACGCCCATCTTCCGCATTGCCAGCCGGAACCCCAGATTCGACATCACGGTGGTTACCACCCGGTCGCCGGGAAGCTCACCGCGGCCGCGGAGGTGTCGGACGAGAATCGCCAGGATCACGTCGCCGTTGCACACGATGCCGTCCTCGTCCACGGCGATGCAGCGATCGGCATCACCGTCGAAGGCGAGGCCAATTCGGCCGGCCGCGTGCTCGGCGAGCATGCCCGTGCTCACCGCGCCGCAGCCGTCGTTGATGTTCATCCCGGTGGGCTCGATGTTGATCGCCTCGACATCCGCCCCCAGATCGGCGAACAGCCTCGGGCCTGCAAGAAATGCCGCGCCGTGGGCACAGTCGAGCACGACCTCCAGCCCCTGGAGTCGGTACGAAGACTTGGCGGAAATCGCCTTGAGGTAGGCCGTCATCCCGTCCCGACTGGGGACCTGGATTCCCACATCGCCGCCGCTCACCTCGTGCCACGGAGGCCCATGTCGCAGGCGACCCTCGATTGCTGCCTCGTGATCGTCGTCGAGCTTGCCACCGTCAGACCCGAAGAACTTGATGCCGTTGTCGGCGGCGGGATTGTGGCTGGCGCTGACCATCACCCCGAAGGCGGCATTCATCTCCCGGGTGTGAAAGGACACCGCGCCGACCGGCACGATCCCGAGATCGACGGTGTCGAACCCGGCGGCGTTGAAACCGGCGTGAACGGCCGAAGCGAGCATCTGACCCGACCGGCGGGTGTCCCGGCCCACCACGGCCAAACCGGCGCGACCGTCACCGGCGGCGCGGGCCAGCCCCATCGCGAGATCGGTGGTGAGGTCGACATTGGCAACGCCCCGGACGCCGTCCGTGCCGAATAGGGACTTGTGGGCCATCGCGGTTTCTTTCGGCGCGTGGCGCCGGAGGCGTTAGCGCTTCGTGTACTGCGGCGCCTTGCGCGCCTTACGCAGGCCGTACTTCTTGCGTTCGACGGCTCGCGGATCCCTGGTGAGGAACCCGGCCCGCTTCAGCTGGGGCCGCAACTCAGGATCGATTTCGATCAACGCGCGGGCGATGCCGAGACGAAGGGCGTCGGTCTGGCCGGTGGTGCCTCCACCTTCGGCGATGGCGTGCACGTCGTACCGGGTTTCGGCACCGACGATGCGAAGCGGCTCGAGCACCCGCAGGCGGGTGGCCATGGTCGGAAAGTACTCCTCGAGCTTCTTGCCATTCACGAACACCTTGCCCTCGCCGTCGAGGAGGCGAACCCGGACCACTGAGGTCTTACGGCGTCCGACGGTCTGGGAGAGGGGCTTGGGATTCGGCATCAGGATTCGACCTTTCGAACGTCGAGGGTGAGCGGCTGCGGAGCCTGGCCCTCATGCGGATGATCAGAACCGGCGTAGACCCTCAGCTTGCGGCCCATGGCGCGGCCCAGCCGGTTACGGGGAAGCATTCCCTTGACTGCCTTCTCGATCACCCTTTCCGGATGGATGTCGAGCAACTCCCGAAACGATCGCTGACTGAGCCCGCCGGGGTAACCGCTGTGCCGGTAATAGGTCTTGTCGTCTTCCTTGGCGCCGGTGACGGCGATCTTCTTGGCGTTGACGACGACGACGAAGTCGCCCATGTCCATGTGCGGGGCGAAGGTCGGCTTGTGCTTGCCCCTGAGGAGCGTGGCGACCTCACTGGCAAGCCTGCCGAGGGGCAGATTCTCGGCATCGACGAGCCACCACGACCGATCGATGTCGGAGGGCCGCGGCGTGAACGTCTTTTGCAGCTTCATCTTCATCGGAAACACTCCCAAATGGTGCGCAGCGCGCACGGGAAGCCCCGCGATGGCGGAGCGGCGGCGCATGGTAACGCCCCCGCAGGGGTTTGGGCCAATCCGGGCGGCATTCGGCGACACGGGGCGGTACCGCCTGTCGCCTGCGGCCGAGGTAGTTTGACGCCTATGTCGCTCGTCTCCCTGCCTGAGATCCACGAGGCCGCCGCCCGCGGCAAAGACGTGGTGATGAAGACGCCGCTGATCGCCACCCACACTTTCTCGGTAATGGCGGGGCGCGAGGTCTGGCTGAAGGCCGAAAACCTTCAGCGGGCGGGCTCCTTCAAGATCCGGGGGGCGATGAATGCGCTCTCGCTCCTCGACGACGAGCACCGGGCGGCGGGGGTGGTGGCGGCGTCGGCAGGCAACCACGCCCAGGGCGTCGCCCTGGCGGCCACCACGCTGGGGATCGCGTCGACCGTCTACATGCCGCTGAACGCCGCCCTGCCCAAGATCGACGCCACCCGCCAGTACGGGGCCGATGTCCGCCTTCACGGTGACAACATCGGCGACGCACTCGACGAGGCTCTCGTGTTCGCTGGGGAAACCGGGGCCCGGCTCATCCACCCATTCGACGACGCCACGATCGTCGCGGGGCAAGGCACGCTCGGACTCGAGTTGATCGAACAGATGCCCGCCCCGGGCACCGTGGTGGTGCCCGTCGGCGGCGGGGGGCTCATCTCGGGTGTCGCCGCCGCGATCAAGTCCCTCAGCCCCGAGACGCGGATCGTCGGCGTAGAAGCCGAGACCGCCCAGCCCTACATCGTCAGCCGGGCTGCCGGGACGCCGACTCCGGTTCCCCCGCAGTACACCGTGGCCGACGGTATCGCGGTCGCCCGGCCCTCTGCACTCTGCTTCGAGCACATCGAGGAGTTCGTAGACGACCTGGTTGCAGTCACCGATGGCCAAATGATGCTCGCCGTGACCCTGCTCCTCGAACGAGCGAAGCTCATGGTCGAAGCAGCCGGGGCCGCCCCCCTCGCCGCCCTCATGAACGGCCTCGTTCCCGAAACCAAAGGGCCCACGGTGCTCGTTCTCTCCGGGGGGAACGTCGACCTGCTGGTCGTGGACCAGGTCATCCGCCACGGCCTCGAGGCCGGAGGGCGCTACGGCTCGTTCGAGGTCCGCGTCCCCGATGTCCCCGGCCAGCTCGCCCTGGTCACCCGAACCATCGCCGAGGGCGGCGCCAACGTGGTCTCGGTCGACCATCAACGCCAGGGCATCGGCCTGCCGTTCGGCTACACCGCGATCCGGTTCTCGGTTGAGACCCGGTCGGCGGCCCAGTTCGACCAGATCTGCGACACCCTCCGCGACATGGGCATCGAAGTCCTGAGAAGTTTCGATATGTAGGTCGGCCGCCCTCCGGGCGGCCTCCCGCGATTCGCAATACGCAATTCGCAATTCGACAGAACCGCGTCTGGCAGCTCATGCGCGCTCGGTCGTATCGCGTATAGCGAATTGCGTATCGCGAGGGGGGGGGGGGAGCGGGCCGCCTAGTACCCGACCCCCCAGAGCACCAGGCCGTGTGGGGGGGCGGCGCCGCGGGCGGCGTTGCGGTCTCGGGCTTCGAAGATCTGGGGTATCGCGCTCACCGGCACCTTGCCCCGGCCGATCTCCACGGACAGCGCCACCAGCGACCTGACCATTTGGTGGCAGAAGGCGTTGGCGGAGATCTCGAAGACGAGCAGGCCCCGCGTGCCGGGGTCCTCCTCACGCCACCACGCCGCCGAGGTGACCCGCCGCACTGCCGTCTTGCCGTCGTCTGAACGGCAAAACGAGGCGAAATCGTGCTCGCCGATGAATGTGGCTGCGGCCGCAATCATTGCCTCCGTATCGAGTGGTGCCTCGATGTGCCACACCGTGTGGCGTCTGAGCGGATCCGCCGCGGGACGGTCGTCGACGAAGTATCGATAGGTCCGCGAGACCGCGCTGAAACGCGCATCGAACCCGTCGGGGGCAACCGACACCGACCGCAAAACCACCTCGGGTCCGAGCATGGCATTCAACGATCGGCCGATGCGATCGGTATCGAGCCCTTCGCCGGCCTCAAATGAAACGACCTGGCTCGAGGCATGTACCCCGGCATCGGTGCGCCCGGCAACGGTGGTGGACACCTTCGATCCCAACACGGTGGCGAGCGCCCGGTCGAGTTCCTCCTGGACGGTGCGCACCCCCGGATTGGTGGCGTAACCGTGGAATCCGGAGCCGTCGTAAGCGAGGTCGATGCGATATGCCGCCATGCAGGAAGACTATGTCCCATCCGGGTCGATGCGAAACAGATCGCGATCTGCCCGCCGTCGAGGCACCTAGGCTGCCCGACGTGATCCGGCACGCCATCGACGCCGCCCTCTTGCGACGCAACCCCTACTTGCGCATGGTGCTTGCCCCCGACGGGGTCGCCGACGGGGCGATCGTCGTCGCCGCGGTGCATGCCATCCTTGCGATCCCCTTTGTCATCGAGGGGGCGGGCGTGCTCGCCGCCGCAAGCCTGATCCTGTCTGGCCTCGTTGGTTGGATCCTTCTCAGTGGCCTGGTGTACCTGATCGGGAAGCATGCCCTCGACGGCTACGGGTCGTTCCCCAGCACGATGGCGGCCACCAGCATCGGCCAGCCGGTCCTCCTCGCCGCGCTGCCGCTTTCTCGGCTCATCGACCCCTTCCAGGCGATCCTGGTCGTGTCGATCTGGCTGGTGCTGACGATCTGGGTGGCGGCGCGGGTTGCTCTCGAACTCGATTTCGGCCGCAGCGCGATCGCCGCAGTCGGCGGCTGGTTCGCCTACCTGGTGGTCATCTCGCTCTTCCGGATCTAGCGGACCGCCATCCGCCGCCGGCTACTTCTCCGTCCGCACCGGCGACGGTGAGCGCTTCGGTCGTTCGGGGCGGGAGTCGACGGGACCGGGCCGCCTTGTGATCTGGACCGGGGTGGGTACCTCGTCCTTCTCGTGATGGCGGCTCACCGAGTCCTCGAACAACCACTGGTCGGCCTCCCGGATCGGCCGGAGCTGGTCGAACCAGGTGGCGTGCTCGTCGAACTCCGCGAAGAACGGGACCGCCACCCTTTCCGGTGCCCTCGCCTGCAGGTACTCGAGCACGAACACCTTCTTCCCCGACACCTGGGCGGTTCCGGCCACCCTGATCTTCCCCGGCGTCGCCGACATCGATGGCCCGCGAACGGTGCGGGCAAGGCCTGACACCTGTCGGTAGGCCCGCCGGAAGATCGTCTGCGCCTCGGCCAGCGGCACCTCGAAGTACGCCCTCGCCCCGGTGTCGCGCACCACGAACATGTAATACGGCACAAGGCCGAGCTGGATCCCCTGCCGCCACAGGTCGGCCCAAATCTTCGGATCGGCGTTGATGTGACGCAGCACCGGGCTCTGCATCCGGATGTTGGCGCCGGTGGAGACGACCCGCCTCGCCGCGTCCTGGGCGATGTCGGTGCTGAGTTCAACCGGATGGGAGTAGTGCCCCATCAAGGCGACATGCTTGCCGGCGGCCACGATCTCCTCGAAGAGACCGAGGAGGTCGTCGGAATCGTCATCGGTCACGAATCGCTGTGGCCAATACGCCACCGCCTTCGACCCGATCCTGATGCTGGTGAGGTGATCGACCTTCAGAAGAGGTTCGATGTATCGCCGCAATACCCTGGTCTTCATGATCAGCGGGTCGCCGCCCGTGATCAGCACGTCGGTGACCTCCGGGTGTGCGGCGAGATACGAGCCGACCAGTTCGGTGTCGTCGGTGCCGAAGCGAAGCTCCTTGGGACCCACGAACTGGGCCCACCGGAAACAGAACGTGCAATACGCGTGGCACGTCTGCCCCCTATTCGGAAAGAACAGCACCGTCTCGCGGTACTTGTGCTGAATCCCGTCGACCGGCCCACACTCGAACTCGGGGACGTTGTGCGTCATCTGCCCGGCCGGGTGGGGGTTGAGGGTCGACCGAATCCCGTTGGCGGCTTCCTCGATGACGGTGCGATCGGCACCCGAGTCGACCAGGGCGGCCATCGTCTCGAAATCCTCGTCACTCAGCATCCCCCGCTGGGGGAAGGTGAGCTGGAAGATGGGATCGGCGGGCAGGTTGCCCCAGTCGATCAGTTGATCGACGACGTAATGGTTGGTCCGAAACGGCAGGACGGTCGCCACGACCCTGACCGCTCGCTGCAGCTCGGGATCGAGTGCCTGCCACTGGGGCAGCCGATCGATGTTCCCGGCATTGATGGCCTTGAACCTGGTGGTCTCGGTCATTGCACCTCCGTCGTTCGACCCGGCGAGTCCGTCCGAACCCGGCGAGAGCGTGCTGAACCCCCATTATCGCACACGAGCCAAGGCGCGGTGGCCGAGCGCTGGGCGCTCGGCCGCAATTGGCCAGCCGAAGGCTGGCTAAGGCGGCCAAGGGCCGCCCCGCAATATTCGCAATACGACAGAACACCACACCTGGCAACCACCCCCGTTCGAGGGGCAGGTCGCCCCGAGAACGGGGCGATCGTCCGGTGGTGGCAGCGGCGCTCCAAGGGGGCAACGCCTCTAGAGGAGCTTGGCCGCCGGGCGGATGACCGAACGGTCGACCGTGAGGCCGGCGAGGTCCTCCTGGCGGACCCAAACCGCTTCGAGCACCTCGGCGTTCGGCCGCAGGTCGGCCCGGTCGGCGACAAAGGCGAACCGCACATCGAAATGAAGGTGCTCCGGTTGGTCGCCCGACGGCCCGAAGCGATGAATGTCGATGTCGACCAGCCCCTCCGTGACCGGATGGAGCCGGGCGATGCCGGTCTCCTCGACAATCTCCCTGCGTGCGGCCTCGAGCAGCGACGGGTCACCGGGATCCACATGCCCTCCGGGTTGCACCCAGATCCCCAGCCGGGCGTGATGGATCAGCAGCAACCGGTCGCCGTTCGGGTGCACCACGAACCCGCTGGCAGTGAAATGCCCGGGGTCGTACTCGGTGCGCCGGAACGGGTCATGAGCCACCGCCGCCAGATCGAGCATGCGGATCCGGTAATCCTGCTCATCCGGGTCGGATGGTTCGTACCCGGCGAGGAGGGCGATGAGCTCGCTTCTCATTGCGCGATACGCGATACGCAATACGCAATACGAAGCGCCAA
Organism: Acidimicrobiia bacterium; assembly: GCA_040882645.1. GTDB lineage: Bacteria > Actinomycetota > Acidimicrobiia > Spongiisociales > UBA11373 > JAUYIV01. The sequence goes on along the minus strand of JBBEAX010000103.1, from coordinate 28,929 downwards.
ATCACTCACGGTGTCCTCAACCCGACCTCTGTCGAATCGCGAATCGCGAATCGCGGCGAGCGGCGGTCTGGCAACGACAGAGAAGACCGGTTCGAAAGGAACTCACCCCGAGGATGCCTCGTTGGTTTCGTCGCGCCACGCGATCCATCTATCGAGGAACGCCAGGTCGTAGAGGGGGCCGCCTTTGCCGAAGGTGAGCAGGGTGGCTCCGGCTTCCACCAGAGGCTCGCCGACGGAGGGGTCATCCCACGACGCCATCCGGATGCCTGCCGAACGCTCGATCTCCGCTGGATCGCGGCCGACGGCCCGGCAGTGGCCGTCGAGCACCTCGTTCTTGTGGCGAATCGTCTCGGCGTCACCGAATCCGTGCCAGATGTCCGCGTGCTCGGCGGTGATGCGAAGGGTGACCTTCTCTCCCCCGCCGCCAACCATGATCGGCATGTCCCGAAGCGGCGGCGGATTCAACTTTGTGAGTCGCTCTTCGATGATCGGCAGGTCCCGCTTCAGCGCCCGCAGGCGCCCTGGCGCGGTCCCGAACTCGTACCCGAACTCCACGTAGTCGCGCTCGAACCACCCGGAGCCGATGCCGAGGATCACCCGCCCCCCCGAAATGTGATCGACGGTGCGGGCCATGTCGGCCAGCAGATTCGGGTTCCGGTACGAGTTGCAGGTCACCAGCGGGCCGATCTCCACCCGGCTGGTCACTTCGGCGAAGGACGCCAACTGGGTCCAACACTCGAAGTGTGCCCCATCGGGATCGTCATAGAGGGGGTAGAAGTGGTCCCAGTTGAAGACGATGTCCACCCCGCGCTCCTCGGCCTCGATGGCGGCATCCCGCATCGCCCCATAGGACGCCTGCTGGGGGTGAATTTGAAGGGCAATGCGGACCGGGAACGGGTACGGAGAGTTCATGAGGTCAGATTAGAAGAGGGGCCAGAGGCAAACGAAAGGCGAACAAGGGGCGATGGGCGAAAAGCGAACGGCGAAACCGCGTCAACGCGTTTCAGATCTTGCCAATCGCCAATCGAGCCGAACCGCGACCACGCCCCACGGGGTTTCGCCCTTCGCCTTTCGCCTTTCGCCCCCACCGCGCGACGAGCTCAAATCCCTCACTTTGCTCCGACTTTCAGCCGCTCCGCGAAGATCCTTCTGGGGCCAGAGCGGGCGAACACCGTCAGCACGTCCCCTGCCTCGAGCACGGTGTGGCCGGTGGGGACGATCACCTCGCCGAGGCGCCGCACCGACACCACCGTGCACCCTGCCGGGACGGCCACCTCCCGTATCTCTCTGCCCGCTGCGGTCGAACCACGAGGGATCTCCAAATCGAAGAAGCGTGCTTCGTCGTCGGGGACCACGATGTCCAGCTCGGCGGTGTCGCCGGCGTGGAGACGCTCGTCGAGTTGGGCTCCCACCCCGGGGCGGGCGAAGACGGTGAGGATGTCGTCGCGCCGCAGCCTGGTGTTCCCGTCGGGCACCAGTACCTCCAACCCCCTCCTGACCGACACGACGGTGGCCCCACCCGGAACCGGCAATTCCTTGAGAAGTCGTCCGTCGGCGACCGAACCGGCGGTGATACGCACCTCGTGGAAGTCGGCGCCGACGGCCACCCTCGCCTGGAGGCGGGAACGGCCCAGGTCGTGATCGATCTCCTGCCCGAGAGCGATGTGGTAGGCCTTGACGGCGTCTTCGCGGCGGAACATCGCAATCAGCCGACCCGGATCGTCGCCGGCGACGACCGGGATCCGTCCGATACCAACCGAAGCCATCCGCTCCAGCACCTGCGACACCGGGGTCGCCGGGGTCACCGTCACCGGGCGCGGCGTCATGGCGTCGGCCGCGGTCACCGAGTCGGACGGGCCGCCGGTCCGAACGATGTCGCTGACTGTGAGCACGCCCACCAGGCGCCCGCCGTCGACCACCGGGACACCGTGGAGGCGGTTGAGGTCCATCAGTCGTTGAACTTCGGCGGTCGTCGCGGAAACCTCGGCGACGACAGGGGTGCGATCCACGATCTCCGCCACCGTCACGGTGTCGAGTAGATCCACCTCGCTTCGCCTGGTGAGGGTGATCCCCATCTTCCGCAGCGCCATCGAGTAGACGCTGTCGCGGTGCACCCGGTCGGCGAGGAAGGTCGCCAGTGAGGCAGCCAGCATCAGGGGTAAGACCAGGCCGTAGTCCTGGGTGATCTCGAACACGATCAGGATCGAGGTCAACGGGGCCCGGGCGACCGCGGCGAAGGTCGCCGCCATTCCGACCACGGCGAACGAGCCCGGCTCGAGGGTCGAAACCGTCCAGAACGGCGCGACGAGGTCCGTGAACCCGGCCCCGAGCGCCGCACCGATGAACAGACTGGGCATGAAGGCGCCGCCCGACCCGCCTGAACCCAGGGTGAGGGCGGTCGCCACGATCTTGGCGAACGCGATGCCGAGGACGGCGTACCAGACGATCGAGTCGGTTGTGAGGAGGCCGAGCAGGCCCCGCACATAGTCCTGCCCGGTACCGAGGATCCGAGGCTCGAAGAACCCGATCCCGGCTACCAGCAGCCCCAGCACCACCGGCCCCATCCAGGCGCGCCTCGGCTTCCCCACGGCGTCCGCGTAATGGATCGCCCGCAGAAACAACCAGCCGACGAGGGCGGCGAGCACCCCGAGCAGCGCATACAGGATGAGCTCGCGGGGGTCGCGGACCCGGTGGGGGAACGAACGAAGGATCAGCTCCTCTCCCACGATCGATCGAGTGGTCACCGCGGCGGACACCGAGGCCACCACGACTGCGTTGAGGTGACGGATTGCGAAGTTGCCGAGGATCACCTCCATCGCAAACATCATCCCGGCGATGGGCGCGTTGAACGAGGCCCCGATGGCCGCCCCGGCGCCGGCGGCCACCAGACTCCGCACCCGGTCTTCTCCCAGGCCGGTGTGGCGGGCGATCGAAGATCCGATCGATGCGCCCACCTGGACGATCGGACCCTCCCGACCGGCCGAGCCGCCGCTACCGACGGTGAGGGCGGTGGTCAGGATCTTGAGAGGGGCAGATCGCGTGGGCAGATAGCCGGACCGCACCGCCAGGGCTGCCGCCGCCTCGGGCACGCCATCTCCGGCCACTTCCGGCGCGAAGCGACGGGCAATGGCCCAGGCGAGCAACAGGCCGAGCGGCACCGTTGCGAGAAAGATCAACTCGGGCGTGTCGAGTGACTCACCGGCCCAGTCGATGACTTCCGCCATACCCTCGATCGCCCCGATGAGGGCTGCAGCCGCCACGCCGACGATCACCCCGACCGCCACTGAAAGGGCAAGGAATACCGCAGCGCCTCGGCGCTGCAAAGCCGAGACGAGCATCCCCCAGAGGCGACGAAGCATCAGCGGACGATAACGCCCCGCCCCGGGGTGCACCGGACAGCCCGGTCGGCGTCAGGCAAAGGACGGTGGGTGGTGAAGGCTGGCTCTCTCAGAGGCAGGGATGCAGATCACCGCAGCGGTGGTACCGCAAGTACACCAGGGCCTCTTGATCGATCCCCTGCTCCTCGAGAGATGCGCGGATGGGGGCGTTGAGGGTGTCGTCGATCATCGACCAGGGGGCGAGCATCACTCCCAGGCCGTCCTTGCGCAAACAGGTCTCACCCAGGCCGCAAACCCGGGTGATCCACCCGTCGCCGCGCAGACTTTCGGCGACCTGTTCGATGACTTGATCCGCGGGTATGCCCGGTTGATCGAGGACGAGTCCGTACCCGTCGCACTCCGAGGCGTCACAAGTCGAGTGCGAATCCACAACCTCGATGCCGCCAGGCAGGGCGAGAAGTTCGACGTCGGGCAGGGTGGGCCGGTCGTCGGCGATCACCGCAGCCACCATCGAGGTGGCGACGATGAGGAAGCTTCCCAGCATCAGTACCCCGATGACCAGCATCGATGCGGGGAAAGTGCGAGTCTCGCCGATCAACGCCGCGCGCCCCGACCCGCTACGGGCGACCCCAGGCGTACGCCAGGATCAGTGGTCCAGAGTGCCATCGAGCTGAAGGCTCAGACGAGCTCGACGACTGCCATTTCGGCGCCATCACCCCGCCGCGGCCCAAGGCGCACGATCCGGGTGTAACCACCGGGTCGCTCGGCATACCGGGGGGCGACCTGGTCGAAGAGGCGCGTGACGACCTCGGTGTCCTCGATGTCGGCGAGCACCATGCGACGGGCATGCAGCGAGCCGATCCGAGCCTTGGTGATCAGCTTCTCGGCGTAGGGCCGCAGCATCTTCGCCTTGGCGACGGTGGTGGTGACCCGCTCATCCCAGATGAGCTCCTTGGCAAGGTTGCTCAGGATGTGCTTCTGGTGGGTGGCGTCACCGCCGAGCCGGGGACCCTTCTTGGGGCGAGGCATCAGGCGCTGACTTCCTGGTCCCGCGCCGAGGCCAGCGACAACCCGAGCTCGTCGAGCTTGGCCGCCACCTCTTCGAGGCTCTTCTGTCCGAAGTTGGTGATGTTGAGCAAGTCTTCCTCGGTCCGCAGCACCAACTCGCCCACCGTCTGGATCTGGGCGCGGCGCAGGCAGTTGCGGGGACGCTCGGAGAGGTCGAGGGCCTCAATCGGGAGGTCGAGGTCCGGGGAGCTCGATTCGGCCGTCACCACATCGCCCAGCTCGAGTCCGACCCCCTCGCCGAAGTCGGCGAAGAGCCCCATCAGCTCGTTGAGGGTCTTGCCTGCCGACGAGATCGCCTCGCGGGGGGTGGCCGACCCGTCGGTGTGGATGTCGATGATGAGCTTGTCGAAGTTCGTCATCTGCCCCACCTGGGTGTTGCCGACCGTGTACGCCACCTTGCGCACCGGCGAGAAGATCGAGTCGATGGGGATGACGCCGATCCCTTCGCCGCGATTGTTCTTGTCGGCGCTGCGATAGCCGACCCCGCGCTCGGCGGACATCTCGATCTCGAGCTTGCCCGACGACGACAGCGTGGCAAGGTGATGATCGGGGTTCACGATCTCCACCCCGGCCGGGGCCTTGATGTCGCCGGCGGTGATGTCGCCCTTGCCCTTGGCGGTCAGGTAGAGCACCTGGGGCCCGTCGACATCGATGCGGAGGACCACCTGCTTGAGGTTCAGGATGATGTCGACCACGTCCTCGGTGACCCCGGTGACGGTGGCGAACTCATGCTGCACCCCCTCGATGCGGACGCTGGTGATGGCCGCACCCGGGATGCGGGCCAGCAGCGTGCGCCGCAGGGTGTTCCCCAGCGTGTAGCCGAAACCTGGTTCGAGCGGCTCGACGATGAAACGCGAGCGGTCGTCGTCGACGACCTCTTCCTCGATTTGTGGACGCTGGACGATCAACACGGTTCGGCCCCTTACTTCGAGTACAGCTCGACGATCAGCTGCTCCTGGACCTGGGTGTCGATTTGCACCCGGCTCGGGAGGCTGGTGATTGTGATCTTGCGTGCATCGGGTTCAACGTCCATCCATTCCACCGGGCTGCGAGAGCCCGAGGTATCGATGGCATGCTGGACGGCGATCATCTGCTTGCTGCGGTCCCGGATGGTGACCACGTCGCCAGGGCGCACCCGGTATGAAGGAATGGTGACCCTCCGCCCGTTCACGCTGAAGTGGCCGTGGGCGACGAGCTGGCGCGACTGGGCACGCGACTCGGCGAACCGGGCGCGGTACACGACGTTGTCGAGACGGCTCTCGAGGATACGGAGGAGGTTCTCGCCGGTGATGCCCTTCTGGCGGGCGGCCTCGCTGTAATAGCCGCGGAACTGCTTCTCGAGCACGCCGTAGATGCGGCGGGCCTTCTGCTTCTCGCGCAGCTGGATGAGGTACTGGGTCTCGCGGATGCGGCCGCGGCCGTGCTCACCCGGCGGATACGGCTTGCGCTCGACGGCGCACTTGCTCGACTCGCACCGCGCCCCCTTGAGGAACAGCTTGGTGCGCTCGCGGCGGCAGAGCCGGCAGACGGGTCCGATGTACCGTGCCATCAGCTACCCCGCCGCTTCTTGAGGCGGACGCCGTTGTGGGCCATCGGGGTGATGTCTTTGATCCCGGTGACCTCCATGCCCATGGTCTGGAGCGTGCGGACCGCGGTGTCCCGGCCGGATCCCGACCCGCGAACGATCACGTCCACCTTCCGCATCCCGAACTCGCCGGCACGGCGCGCGGCCTGCTCTGCAGCCACCTGCGCGGCGTAAGGCGTCGACTTCCTCGAACCCTTGAAGCCGACGGTCCCCCCGGAGGTCCATACGAGAGTGTTGCCCTCGAGGTCGGTGATGTTGATGATCGTGTTGTTGAAACTGGCGGTGATGTGCGCCTCACCATGGAGGATGTTCCGCCGTTCCCGCCGGCGAACCGGCTTCTTCTTATCGGCCAAGAGATCGACTCCTCACTGCCCTACTTCGTGACCTTCTTCTTGCCCGCAATCGCCTTGCGCGGACCCTTGCGGGTACGAGCATTGGTGTGCGTGCGCTGGCCCCTGACGGGGAGACCGCGCCGGTGGCGGATTCCCTGATAGGTGCCGATTTCGACCTTGCGCTTGATGTTCTGTGCCACCTCGCGCCGCAGGTCGCCTTCGACGCGGAAATTGGCGTCGATGTACTGGCGGATCTTGGCGACCTCGTCGTCGGTGAGGTCGCGGACCTTGGTGTCCTGGTTGATGCCCAGATCGACGCAGGTCGCCTGCGAGGCGGTGCGCCCCACCCCGAAGATGTATGTCAGCCCGATTACCACCCGCTTGTCGCGGGGAAGGTCGACGCCGGAGATTCTCGCCATCTAGTTCACCCCTGCCGCTGCTTGTGGCGCGGATTCGGACAGATCACCCAGACCCGCCCCCGGCGTCGGATGATGCGACATTTCTCGCACATCTTCTTGGCGCTGGGGCGTACCTTCACGGGCTCTTCTCTCCTGCGGCGGCGTCATCGGGCACGCTCAGACCCATTGATTGGGTTTGGGGGTCCCGACGAACGACACCGATCCGGTTCATTCGTCAGCGGTCCTGAATCGGCTAACGCTGTCCAGTCCCTGTAAACACACCAAAGGGGCCCCGAAGGGCCGGACCGGAAGAGTACCGCGGGCGCAGAACAAGGACAAGTTCGGGAAAGTGGGTCGGCACCCCGCGGAATTGGGGGTTTCAGGCGGCGACCGGATTGACCACCAATGAGGTTGCCAGGCCACCGGAGAGGTGGACGCTTCCGTGAGGAGTCGTCACCAGGCACCCTCCGTCGTCGCCGACCGCCAGCAGGGTCACCAATGCCCCTTCTCCCAGGCCCTCCTCGATGAGAAATGACCGAATCGCCGCGTCGTGCGGGCCCCGGATCACGATCCCCGAGTCGCCCACGGCCATCTCGGACACCGCGATCTCACGGCTGCGGGACACGCTGACGCCCTCATCGCGCGGGATCGGTTTGCCTGACGGACCGACGGTGGGATCGCCCAGAAACTCCGCCAGCCGGCCGGCGACATCCGCCGGGGTGACATGCTCGAACTCGCAAGCCACGGCGTCGGCCGCACTCGGCGTCAGGCCGAGATGCTCCGCGAGGAAGAGGGCCCACAGCCGCCGGCGACGGAGGATCACCCGGGCGACCGCATCACCATCCGGAGTGAGGCGAACGCCCTTGTACGGGGTGTAGGTGAGCAGGCCCCGCGCCTCGAGTTTCTTGATCATCTCGTTGGCGGCGACCTTCGAAACCGCCATCGCCTTGGCGAGATGGGGCACGGGGACCGGATCGAGCTGCCCATCTTCGACGGCCATGGCGACCGTGATGAGGTACATCTCCTCGCTCTCGGTGGTCACGTCGGTGCCCGACGTGGCCTCGCTCTTCGCCATTTCGCCGTCTCCCGGAGGAAGGCGATCAGGGTAGTCGCGAGCCCTCTGAGGCGGCCTCCAACGCGACGAGCGCCGCAATCACGCGGCGCTCGTCGATTTCGTGCTGTTTCGCCCGTCACCCAGCGGGTTCGGACGTCGGTACGGTGACGTCGACCTCGCCGCCGTTGGAGTCCTCGCGGATCACTGTGAAATACAGCACCGCGCTCAGGATGAGCACGACGATCACTACGAGGGCGACGACCACACCACTGCTGGACGACTCGACGACGACGGTGTCGTGATGACGTTCTGACATTTTGGGTTCCTTTCGCATTTGCGGTTCGTCGAGTTACCCCGAACGAAGTCGATCCGAAACCCGCCGAAGCAATCGCCAGCACTACCGATCCAACATGAGTTTTCGCCTCGTTGCCCACGATTCATCCAGGCGCACCGCGGACGGGACGGCGGGCATGACCGACCCATCTGCACTCCACGAGTCGCTGCCTTGAGCAACCCGATAACCGTCGATGAATACCTCGATAGAGCGCCGCAACCCCACCGCAGCACCCTCAGGAGCCTTCGCGCCACCCTGCGCGAAGTCCTGCCCGAGGCATCGGAGGGATGTCCTACGGAGTCCCGGCACTCCTGATCGAAGGAAAGCCGGTTGCCGGATACGCGTACTCAAAGAACCACTGCAGCTACTTCCCCCACTCGGGCTCAATCCTCCCGGCCATGGCCGCCGAGCTGACCTCGTACAAGTGGTCCACGGGCACGCTCCGATTCCGATCGACCAGCCGCTACCCAAATCACTGGTGACCCGTCTCGTCACAGCCCGCCGCAACGCCTGAGGTTTACACGCTCCTCGAGGGGAGGGTCCCGTCAGCAGCCGCTTGAAGCCCACCATCGCGCAACCCAGCCGCCCGGCAGTCGGTGAACGGCGATCAGGGTTGTGTACCCGTACCCGAAGTCCTTCCCGAACAGGAGAACATCATCGGCACCTGGGATCTGAATGGTCTCGTAGCCATCCCGAGCAAACCTCAACGCGGGTTCGGATTGGAGGAAGTCGGTGAGAGCGTCATCAGGCGTTGGAAACGGCGGTTGGCCGTGAAGTACGCCCGACCGGACAGGGGTGAAGTCTGAGTTGGCGTAGTCATAGTCTGGGGGAGACATACAGGGAATGACGCCCGGCAAGGTCCCGCTGCCTGATGATCCGCCGACGCAGGAGACCAAAAGGACACCCGAGAGCATCAGACACACCGCTATCCGTTGCACCGGCTCATCGTAGGTCGGAAGCACTTCGCGGGTCTCCTCAGATGACATTTACGAACGCTGGCCGAGGCAGGCGAGGACACCACTCAAGATGTCACTGTCGTGCCCGCGTATAGGAACGGAATCCGAAAACAGAGCGTCAGAGTCGAGCAACAACTCGGCCGTGCCTGAAGGAGAAGTCCAGCCGTGAACACTGCCCATCGGCGATCCTGGGTGAGGGCCTCTGTGGTGACGGTCCTTGCGGCGGTGAGCATCACCGGTGCGTGCTCGGCGACCGACTCGGCCGTCACCGGTCCGACCGAGGGGTGGCATGAACCGGTGGCGTACTCGTTTGCGCTCGACTCGCAATGCGGAGAGCGTTCCCTCCTCGGTCGATTCGAGGTAAGTGTGAGGGACGGGCAAGTTGCCGAGGTGGCTGCGTTGGATCCTGCGGGCGCCCGGGTGATCCGACTCCTTGGTACCGACGTGGTGCCGACGGTCGGTTCACTCCTCGAAGAGGCACGCGCCGCTCGAACAGACGGGGCGCATGTCAACATCGTCCTCGACGAGGCCGATGGGCACCCAATTTCGATCGAGATCGACTGGGGAGGTGACGATGCTCAAGCCTGTTACCTCATCGGCAACTACGCGACCTCGCCGTAAGTCCCGCCTCGGATGACATTTACGAACGCTGGGGTGGGAACTCCCAAGGTCAACCTTCAGGGGGACTCGAAATGAGAAACGGGCAGGGGGAAATACAGTTGGAGGATGGCTAGCTTCTGGGACGATGATCGGCAGCCGGTACCGACGATCATCGCCCTCCTGCTAATCGGTGCTGCGGTCGTGGCGACAGGATGGTTGGTCCGGGACTTCGGCGCTCGTTCGTTCCCAGCTGATCACGGACTCGTCTCCGGAGCACCGGACTGGCTCCGCTGCGCCGCCGAGACGATCGAGCGCCACCCCTCCCCCTTCACCACGGGCGGCTTTCGCATCACGGCGACCGACGGTCGCTCCGCCGTCGTCGAAGGGACATTCCGGACTATCGACATCACCCTGGTGGAGGGTTGGCTGACGTATCGGTGGGGTCGAGGGAGCCGGCTCACTGGGTTGGACTGTCCTGAAGTCGGTTTGGCGAGCGCTGAGCAACGCAGACAAGACGCCGAGGCTGCCGAATCTGCTCGGCCTTGTTCCGAGCGGTACGGCGTTCGGGTAGAGCCGGTGGACCAGACCGTGAATATCGGGGTTGCCGCAGACCCCCCGACCATCGAGCGATGCGGCTACAGAGGAGTCCTTCAGATCAGGCTTGTCGACGATCTTGGGCAAGAGGTGATGGCGTGGTCTGGCGAGGAGTCTCCCGAGCGGTCTGAAACCGATTGGCGGATCGCCAACTGGTGTCATGCGATAACGACCCTGGTGATGGTGTCTTGGATCGGGGGGGAGACAGCGGAGCCGTTCGGCCCGGCTCCCGCCTGCGTCGATCCGGCCAGCGCACCCTTCGTCTCGCCACCGTGACCAACGTCTGATCGGCTCGGATGACATTTGCGAACGTTGGCCGAGAGTGGCGGGCTGTCACCTCTCGCCGAATGTGACCTCGCGGCCCGGAATGAACCCTGCATTGAGGATCGACCTGCCACCGATCGGCGCTCGCATGACGATGACGGCAGGGTGCCCAACGTAACTCGCGATACAACCTCTCTCTTCGCCCAACCCCCGAACCCAGGCCGTTACCTCGATCGACTCGGCCGTCTCAACCAGCTCCACCCCGGCAAGCTCAGTCCGGACCTCCCCGTTGCAGCTAACACCCCCAACTTCGATGGCGAGTAGACGGTCGTCTTCATCGGTTGCGGCTGCCAGGCTCCAGTTCTCGGCGGTGAGGTCACCCAAAGTCCAGGTCAGGAGGCAACCCCCGCCAGCGACGCGGTCGCCGGCGATATGCCAGTCCCAGGCGGGCAGTCCATTTCGGTAGCCGATCACTAACTCCTCAGAGACCAGTGAGAAGCCTTCTGAGGCGAGCCACCCTTCGTTCCACCCCAATCCGTTGCCGACGGTGAAGTACTCCTCGACCACCTGACCTGCGTCGGTATCGAGGAATGCCTCCCGGGAGAGCATGGGGCCATCGAGAAGCGAAACCGAAAATCGAAAGGGTCCGCACGCGGGGCTCCTGCCAGCGTCGGGTACGCCAACGAGTGGCGGCCACACCGCCGCGCACGACGCGAGCAATCCGGAGAGAAGAACGACAACCCACGACTTGACGGCGCGTTGCATGGATTGATGGTACGACCGTGGCCCTCATATCCCTCGGGTGACATTCCCGAACCCTGGCCAAGGGTGGCGAGCGGGCTTCACCGCAGCAGGTGCTTGGCCAGAAATCCGGCTTGGACCGTGCTCGCCTCACTAAACAGGTCGCTGGGGTGATACAGCAGACCGAAGTGCCCACCGCCGATCTCGTAGAGGTCCTTCTGGCCTTTCAGGGAATCGAACGCTCGACGGCTCACATCAGGGTTCGCACCTGCCATCTCGTCACCGGGAGCCAGCATCATCAGCGATGGCACGGTCACGAAAGGAGCGCACAGGTAGGGACTGTACGGAGGGGTATTCGATGGCATGACCCGGGTCGCGTGGTTGCACCACCCGCTGCCGTGGCGGCCCCCGTAATCGATGAACCACCGGTACGCCTGGATCGGTTCGAGCAGTGATCGAGTACCCATCTGATCGAATGACACGACCGGGATCGGACCAACCGTATCGTGCGCGGACCCAGCGACATCACCTGACTCGAACGTGGCGCGAATCGCTTCGAAGAGTTCGACTGAAGCCTTTGCCTCGGGCGGCGAGGCGCCGAACGTCGGGCATTGCGCCACCACCGCCTTCACACGAGGGTCGCAGGCGGCAACGAGAAACACCTCGCCGCCCGAGAACGAGTCCCCCCAGATTCCGATGCGGCTCGGATCGTGGTCGGTGAGCGTGGATGCAAAGCCGATCGCGTCCCGGTAGCCACGGCATTGGATCCATGGATTGATCTCCTGACGGGGCTCACCACCGCTGGCACCCAGATTCCGGTGGTCGTAGAGGAGCGCGGACACGCCGGCGTCGGCGAACACTTCGGCGTAGTGGTCGATGCCCATCGAGACCGTGGCGGAAGTGCCGTGCGCCATCACTACCACGGGGAAAGGTGGGCGACCAGCCACCGCTTCGTAGAGAAAACCGCGAAGGACGGCCCCCTCCGACTCGAACTCAACGGTGGTTCGGCGAGATGCCTGTTCGCTCATGCTGCACCGTACCCCCCGGATACTGAGGCGAGTCGTGTCACCCACAACAGCATCACTTGGAATCGGCAGCGCCCCGACCAAGGATCGGCCGGTTCCCTCTGGCGACATTCCGCACGCTGGCTGAGAGTGGGACATACCCGTCGGCAACTCCGCGACGGTTCAGCGTCGAAGCTGCCTCCGGGCGGCGCGCCTGACGGAAGCCAAGACTGCTGGAAGTTCCGCTCTGGCAAGAGTGCCGTCCTGCGTAGCTGCATCTGAGCGCGCAGAGAGCTTCTCCCAGTCGATCCGTTCATACGCGGCAGTCGCCAAGCGAACAGCCTCATCCATGGTGACGGGCTCGCCGCCGGTGGCTTGCAGGAGGCGATCCATCATCAGGTCATTCAGGCTGATGACCGCGAGCCGTCCGGGTGCAAGGTCGATTACACGCGGCGCCTCGAGCGCGTAGGCATCGAGGCGATCGCCCGGAACCTCAACTGCGAGGGTCTCACCATCGCTGAACGCGAACAGCCAGTGCCGGCCCTCCCGTACGAAGCCGAGTCCGACCAGGATGACTTCCGAGCCCGATCGCGTGGAGCCGATGAGGTCAATGTCCGTGGGCCGATACGAGCCCGTGTGAAGCTCAACTGCGGTTCCGCCCACGAGGACCGCGTTCTCAAGTGCAGCCTCACTGAACGCGGCGGCAGTCAGAAGCTTCCGCCTTGTCGACCCGATGCTCGCCTCGCTGGCGCGACGGAGTAGGTCACCCGGGGAGGGTGTGTCGCTAGGCACGCCGCGTCAGTAGGGACTGCTCGACTGAGACATCCGTACCGCCAGCTCGCGTCGCGCTGAGTCGCATCTGAGGGTCAGACGGAGCAATCCCAGTGGAGTCGAGGCGTTCCCGACCGCGTTCGGACTGGGCGAGCACATCTTCAAGCGAGATAGGGGCGTCGCGAGGGACGAACTCGATTTCCAGGTTCATCGCATCCAGGATGCGCATCAACGTGCTGATCTGAATATCCGACCCGCCGTTCTCGATCTTCGACAGGTTGGGCGCGGCGATACCCGAGGTTCGGGACACCTCTTCCTGCGTTAGCCCCATGGCCTCTCTGGTCGCACGCAGTCGCGCGGTAAGACTCATCTGCTCCTTCTTCTTATTCAGAAGTATAAGTTTTGGAATCGCATAGGTCAACCAAAATCAGAGTGTGGACCGGGGCTCGGGTGACACTCCTCGAACGCTGGCGGAGGCGAGCGGCACAAGGGCCATTGGAAAACGGACAAGACGCCGGCGCGGGAACCCGTCGGGCATCGGTATCGTCTCAACGCATATGCGGTATCGCCGTGCTGCCTTCTCGGGCCTTGCCTCATGGCTACTCGTGTTGGGAATGCTGGCCTTCGCCCCACCGGCCTGGGCGTGCTCGTGCGTGGCCATCGATCCAGTGCAAGGGCTTGGCGAGTTCCCTGCCGCGTTCGTCGGGACATTCATCACGAAGACAGACTCGGGCGACTTCGAAGCGATGTACACGTTTCAGGTCGAGCAGTGGGTGAAGGGCGACCTGGGCAGCACTATCGAGGTCCGGGCATCTTCGCAAGGCTCTGCTTGCGGATATGGGTTTCCGCCCGGCCGTCGCATGGCGTCGTTTCTCACAATCGAGGACGGCATTCCCTCCGGCGGGCTCTGCCTGACGGTGGACCCCGATGTGTTACTTCGGGCGACCGAGCCGATGACTTTCAACGGCGTGGGGCCGCCCTACCTTCTCGTGGCCGGCCCGTTTGCGACGAGCACTCATCTCGTGCTCGACGCCGACGGTGGACTTCTCGTCCCGCTTGGCGGGAATCCCGACGGCGATGCGTCTGGCTACATCGATCGCCCCAGTGCCTTCAGGCCGTGTCCGGGGGGCCGCCTCATCGTGGAACAGTGGTCCTGGCGTCTGGACGTACGCGACCTCAAGACTCTCGACGTGGTCTCCACGGTCGACTTGCATGGCTTCTCCGACCAAATCGGCGTCACCGATGTCGAGTGTCGCACGGAGGACGCCTCGAGCATTCTGCTTCTTGGCGATGAATGGACCGGGGGTCGCTCCCTAGCCGGAGTGTACGAGGCGGTGCCCACACCAACTCTCCTACTCGAGGTCCCGTACGCCAACGGCGACCTAGGCCCAACCGTCTTTGTCCTCCAGGACGAGGACGAACGAGGAGCCGATGTCTGGTTGATCGCCGACGAGGCAGCCGGGGCGTTTCTGGTGCACCACATCGATCGCGGCGACTCCAACTACGCAGGCATCATCGCCGCCTCTGAGAATCCCACCGGCGGGACGGTCGCCGTCCTGGATATCAGGTACCCCGAGGGTGGGGGTACCCCAACGTCGAACCTCGTCCTCTACGACACCGAAGGCGCCGAGTTGCGTCGGCGTACCTTCGAGGAGACGGAGATCGGTTCTCTCCAGTGGCTCGACGAAGGCAGGCTTCTCCTCCACCACTACAACGATGAGACGAACGGGGCGCGGGCCTCCGTTGTCGATGCCACCACACTCAAATCGATCGCCGAGATCGACGAGTGGCGGGCCTTCCGGACGGTTGCCGACGGCGACGTTCTATACGGAGTCTGGCAAGGGCACCTGGATCGCGTCGATCTCAACACCGGAGTGATCGAGCACCTGACCGTGTTCAGCAGCCCGGTGTACGGTCCCGTCGCGGTCCTGCCGGCTGGCGCGACGCCGCCGATACAAGAAGCCGGGCCTGCGCCCGCGACGACATCGACAGTCCCACCCGCAACGACGACCCCCCTCAGTGCCACCCCGGTCGCCGCGGGGGAAGGCAGCGACGACTCACCCCCGTGGCCCTGGATCTTCTTCGGGCTGGTTCTGGTTCTCGGCGCCGGCGTCACGGGCACCCTCATCGCCCGTCGAACGTCGTCGACATCCACACGAGGCAACGAAGACGCTCCCCCTGGGGCGGGGTGACCTCGCAGTTACTTGATCCTCAGGTGACATCGACCATGGGAGGGTTAGCGTCACCTCTGACAGGGGAGCACATGCGTCGCATCCTGGCCATGGCGGGAGTGGTGGTTCTGCTGGCCGCCGGTTGTTCGTCGATCGGTCGGGTGCACGGTCCGGTCCTCACGTCGCCCAACCCAGGACCGTTCGGAGGGGGTGGTATGGACGCGCTCATCCAGGGGATGCTCATCTTTGACGACGCTTCCGGCTGCCTGCTCGTTGGCCGCGAGGGTGCTGGGTATCCCGTGGTGTGGCCCGCCGGTGCCTCGTGGCAGACCGATCCATCAGGAGTTCGGCTCGCCGGTGGCGAACTCGTGGAGCCCGGCATGTGGGTGACCGGCGGTGGCGGGTACCTCCAACAAGACGACATCGAGCGTATGGCCGGGTCCGAGGTCGCCGCCGCCGCGGCTGCGTGCGTAGGGCCAACCGGAGAGATCATCATCTTCAACGCCGGGAGCACAGTCGTCGTCTCTACGGAAGGGCCAGGCGAGACAGCCCAGTGGAGGGCATCGGATCCCCCGGCGGAGTTCGCCAGTGGCCTTCGCATCGATGCCGTGCCTCTGGGCTACCACTTCACACATAACCAGGGTCACGAGACGGCCGTGTTCCACGTCTTCGTGTCCGAGGATGGTGAGACCAGTTTCTCGGTTGGCCGCTACCTCGCCCCGTACCCGTACGAGGCGACGGGCCGAGAGATCGAGCTGGGCGGGCGGGTCTTCGTCGTCAACGACGAGATTCGCATCTTTGAACACGTCGCTGAGGGTGTGCGAATCGAGGTCATCAGTCAGACGCTCGCCGAAGAGTGGCTGCTCCCGATCGCCGAGAGCGTGACATACGAAGCCGAACGCGACAGCGGTGGGGGCGGATGAGGTTCCGGAGGGCTGGCGAACTGGCCGCTCTTAGGATGAGCGCGTCTTCCAGCGGACCTACAGGAGGGTGAGCACCTCGGGGCCGTCGGCGGTGATCGCCACCGTGTGCTCCCAGTGGGCCGACAGCGCTCCGTCGGCGGTGACCACCGTCCAACCGTCATCCAGCGTCCGGGTCTCACCCGTTCCGAGGTTGAACATCGGCTCGATGCAGATTCCCATGCCTTCGCGGAGCCGCAGTCCCTTGCCCGGGTGGCCGTAGTTGAGGACCTGGGGGTCCTCGTGCATCTGCAAGCCGATCCCGTGCCCAGTGTGGCTGCGAACCACCCCGAATCCGTGCTTCTCAGCCACTTCGGAGATCGCAGAGCCGATGTCCCCCAGCCGGGTGCCGGTGGTCGACATCTCGATCGCCACCCACATCGCCCTTTCGGTGACTTCGATCAGTTGGGCGGCCTCGTCGGCGATCTCCCCGATGGGGAAGGTGATGGCGGCGTCGGCATGCCAGCCCTCGAAGATCGCCCCGGCGTCCACCGACAGGATGTCGCCGTCCTTGAGCGTGCGCTCGGAGGGGATGCCGTGGACGATCTCCTCGTTCACCGACAAGCAGGTGTTCGCTGGGAACCCGTGGTAGTTGAGAAAGTTCGGGGTGCACCCGCCATCAGCGATGATCGTGGCGGCGATCCGATCGAGTTCGATCAGGGACACTCCGGGTGCCGCCGCCTCGCGCAACGCCTCGTGGATTTGGGCGACCACTCTGCCGGCTCGCCGCATGCGGGCGAAGTCCTCCGGCTTCTTGATCGTGATCATTCGGCGAGAACCTCGACGATACGGCAGAGCACCTCGGAGATCTCACCGACCCCGTCGACATACCGCACCACTCCGCGACGCTCGTAGAGGTCGAGCAGCGGCGCAGTCTGCTCGCGGTATACCGCGAGCCGGGTGCGGGTCGCCTCCGCCGTATCGTCGCTTCTGCCCCGCGCCAGCATCCGCGCCACGATCTCATCTTCCGGGGCATCGATCACCACCACGGTGTCGACCGCCCGGTCGCCAAGGATGCCATCGAGGGCGGCCGCCTGGGCCGGGTTACGGGGGAAGCCATCGAGCAGCCAGCCACAGGCTGCATCGTCACGAGAGAGCCGGTCGGCGACCATCGCCACCACGATCTCGTCCGACACCAACTCGCCGGAATCCATGATCTCCTTGGCGAGCACCCCGAGCTCGGTTCCCCCGTCGACGTGCTCGCGCAACATGGCGCCGGTCGACACATGAGGGATCCCCAGAGCCCGACAGAGCACCTCCGCCTGGGTGCCCTTGCCCGCCCCGGGGGGACCGAGGATGAGGAGGTTCCTACCCACGACGGCCGACCTCGGACACCGGAAGAGCCGCCGTGGGCGAGGCCATTGGCAACAGGCGCCTTCCCATGATCAGACCATCCTTGGAGTCGTTACGGCCGCAGGGGGGTTGGGGCCCCACTTGCGGAGGAGGACCGACCGGCGTCTGTTCGCCGCCGAAGGCGGCGAAGTCGGCCCGGGCACGAACACAGCCTCATGTCAAGAACCCCTCGTAATTCCTCATCATCAGCTGGCTCTCGATCTGCTTCATCGTCTCGAGGGCGACCCCCACCACGATGAGGATCGAGATACCCGAGAACCCAAGCGACAGGCCGAAGAGGATCGCCACGATCGACGGCAGCACCGCCACGGTGGCCAGGAAGAGCGATCCGGGGAGGGTGATCCTGCTGAGGATGTGCTCCAGATAGCGGGTCGTCTGCGAGCCGGGGCGGATGCCAGGGATGAACCCTCCCTGGCGCTGAATCATGTCGGACTGGCGCGCCGGGTCGAACTGGATGGCCGTGTAGAAGTAGGTGAAGAACACGATCAGCAGCCCGAACAGGATCACGTACCACCACGACTGGCCGCTCACCAGGTTGTTGTCGATGAACCTGCGGACGGGTCCGAAGAAGCCGGAGGCGGGAATCGACGATGCGACCAGAGCGGGGAAGTAGAGCACGCTCGAGGCGAAGATCACCGGGATCACCCCGGCGGTGTTCACCTTGAGCGGGATATAGGTGCTCTGGCCACCCAGCATTCGCCGCCCTCTGACCCGCTTGGAGAACTGAATGGGGATCCGGCGCTGGCCCTGGTCGACGAAGATGATCCCCGCTGTCATCAGCAGGAACATCGCCACGACGGCCCAGTACGAGAAGGTGGCGTAACCGCCGGTCGACGTGGCCAACACGGCGAACTGCGCAGGGATCTGGCTCACGATGCTCACGAAGATGATCAGCGACATGCCGTTGCCGACGCCGTGCTGGCTGATCTGCTCCCCCAGCCACATGATGAACGCGGTCCCGGCAGTGAGGGTGATCACGATGATGAGCACCCGTCCCGGGGTGTAGTTGGGTACCAGGTCGATGCCGCCGGTCAGCACACCGCTGTGGAACAGGAAGGTGAGCCCGGTCGACTGGAGCAAGGCCAGCACGATCGTCACATAGCGAGTCCACTGGGTGATGACCTTGCGCCCCGTCTCACCCTCCTCCTGCAGCGTCTGCAGGCGAGGGATGACGACGGCGAGCAGCTGCATGATGATCGACGCGGTGATGTAGGGCATGATCCCCAGCGAGAACACCGAGAAGACCTCGAGGGCGCCACCGGAGAAGAGGTTGAGCAGACCGACGATGCCGCCGGCCTCGGCCTGGTCGGCGAACTCCTGGACCCGGTCCAGATCGACCCCGGGTACCGGGATGGCGGCCCCCAGGCGATAGACCGCAAAGATCCCCAGCGTGAAGAAGATCTTCTTCCGAAGATCCCGAATCCGGAACATGTTTCTGAAAACGGAGAGCATTTAGACCTCAGGCGATCCGGGAGCCAGGGCACCTATCGCCGGACAGGCTACCCGTCGCCCGCTACCCGCTACCCGCCAGATCCGGGCGGGTAGCGGGTAGCGGGTAGCGGGTAGCGCCTTCATTGAATGACTTCCACCGTGCCGCCGGCGGTCTCGATCCGTTCTACTGCACCGACGCTGAAAGCGTGCGCCCGCACCGTCAGATTCCGGTCGAGGTCACCCTGGCCGAGCACCTTGACCATGCCGCGCTTCTTGACGAGCCCTGCCTCACGCATCTCGTCGGGGCCGACGGTGGAACCCTTGGCGAAGCCATTGAGGCGCTCCACGTTGACGACGGCGTAGTCGACCTTGTTACGGTTCTTGAAGCCCTTGAGCTTGGGAAGACGCCGATAGATCGGCATCTGCCCACCCTCGAACCAGGCGGGCACCTTGTTACGAGCCTTGGTTCCCTTGGTGCCGCGGCCAGCGGTCTTGCCACCGTGGCCGCCTTCGCCGCGGCCGACCCGG
Organism: Acidimicrobiia bacterium; assembly: GCA_040882645.1. Lineage (GTDB taxonomy): Bacteria > Actinomycetota > Acidimicrobiia > Spongiisociales > UBA11373 > JAUYIV01. Next base: position 9,448 of record JBBEAX010000103.1, on the reverse strand, counting down.
GTCCGCGCCTTCTTGGAGCCGGGGGACGGCTTCAGGTGATGGAGCTTCATGCCTCTTCGACCTCCACGAGATGGGCGACCTGGGCGATCAAGCCCCGGACGCTGGCGCTGTCGGGGCGCTCGGTGACCTGGTTGATCTTGCGCAGGCCAAGCGTGCGCACCGCGGCACGGGTCTTCGGCTTCTCGCCGATCGTGCTGCGGGTGAGGGTGATCTTCAGACTTGCGTTCTTGGCCATGATGTCTCCGATCAGGAACCGGGCTTCGCAGCCCGGCCGAGCTCGGTGGACCGATAGGCGGCGAGCAGGCCCGGAGGCGTGATCTCTTCGGGGGTCTTCCCGCGACGCTTGGCGACCCGGTCGGGACGATGCTGCGACATGAGGGCGTCCATCGTCGCCTTGGCCACGTTCACATGGGTGGGCGAACCGAGGCTCTTGGCTAGGACGTCGCGGATGCCCGCAGCTTCGAGGATCTGGCGCACCGCCCCACCGGCGATGACCCCGGTTCCTGGACCGGCCGGCTTGATGAGCACCCGGGAGGCACCCTGGGTGCCGATCACGGTGTGGATGATCGTCGTGCCTGCCATGGGAACGGGCTTCATGGCCTTGCGGGCGACCTGGATGCCCTTCTCGATGGCGGTCGGCACTTCCTTGGCCTTGCCATAACCGATGCCCACCTTGCCGTTGCCGTCGCCGACGGTGACGAGCGCGGTGAACGAGAACCGACGGCCACCACGGACGACCTTGGCCACGCGGTTGATGTGGATGACCCGCTCGTCGAACTGCGACGCCTCGGAACCGCGGGAATCCCGCCCTCCGCCTCTGTTGTCTCTACGCGTGGTCAAAACTCCAAACCCTCCTCGCGCGCCGCGTCGGCCAGCGCCTTGATACGGCCGTGGTACAGGAACCCGCCCCGGTCGAACAGCACCGACTTGATGCCGACGTCCTTCGCCCGTGAACCGATGAGCTTGCCGACCTCAGCCGCCGTCTCAACAGTCAGCTTCCGGTCGCGCAGACCCGGCTCCTGAGACGAGGCGCTGGCCAGCGTGCGGCCCGCCTCGTCATCGATGATCTGCACATAGACGTACCGGTTGCTCCGGTACACCGCGAGGCGCGGCCGGGTGGCCGTGCCATGGATACGACGCCGGACACGATAGTGGCGGCGGCGGCGGGCGTCGGCACGTGAACCTCTCATCGCGCCGTCGCCCCGGACTTGCCGGCCTTGCGCCGGACAACCTCGTCGGAGTACCGGATTCCCTTGCCCTTGTAGGGCTCGGGCGGACGGACCCCGCGGATGTCGGCGGCCACCTGGCCCACCAATTCCTTGTCGATGCCCCGCACGATGACCCGGGTGGGCTCGGGCACCTCGAATTCGATGCCGTCGGGGGCGGTGATCTTCACCGGATGCGAGAAGCCGACCAGGAGTTCGAGGGTGTTCCCCTGGAGGCTCGCCCGGTAGCCGACGCCGACCGTGAGCAACTCCTTCTGGAAGCCGGTCGACACCCCGACCACCATGTTGTTGAGGAGCGCCCGGCTCAGGCCGTGGAGGGCCTTGGACTCACGCTCATCGTCCTTGCGGGCCACGTTGACCACGCCATCGGCGACCTCGAACGCGACGCGGTCGCTGAAGATGCGGCGCAAGGTGCCCTTCGACCCCTTCACCGTGATCTCGGATCCGGCGACGGAAACATCCACTCCGGATGGCACGGTGACCGGGGATAGACCGATGCGACTCATCACCACACCTCGCAGACGATCTCGCCGCCGAGACGGCGGCGGCGCGCCTCGCGGTCGGGAAGCAGCCCCTGGGAGGTGGATACCACGGCAACCCCGAGGCCCCCGTTGACGCGGGGCAGGGTGTCGGCACCCGAATAGATCCGGCGGCCCGGCTTGGAGATCCGGCGCACGCCCTCGATCACCCGGGCCCGATCCGACGTGTAGCGGAGTTTGATGTCGAGCGTCTTGTGAACGCCGGCGGCCCGCACCTCGTAACCATCGATGTAGCCCTCGGCAACGAGGATCTTGGCGATCTCCTCTTTGAGCTGCGACGAGGGCATGGTGACGCGTTCGTGGAGCGCCATGTTGGCGTTACGAATGCGGGTCAGCATGTCGGCGACGGGGTCGGTCATCATGGGTTACCACGAAGCCTTTCTCACGCCGGGAAGCTCGCCACGGTGCGCCAGCTGGCGGACGCATAGGCGGCACATGCCGAACTTGCGGAGGAACGCTCGGGGCCGGCCGCAACGCCCGCACCGGTTGTAGGCGCGGGACTTGAACTTCGGCTTCCGGTTCGCCCTGACGATTTGTGACTTCTTGGCCATTTCTATGCACCTGCCTGCTGGGTCTGGGGGCGCCGGAACGGGAATCCAAAGGCCTCGAGCAGCGCCTGGGCGCCCTCGTCGTCCCTTGCCGTCGTGCAGATGGTGATGTCCATGCCGCGCACCTTGTTCACTTTGTCGAAATCGATCTCAGGAAAGATCAGCTGCTCGGTGACCCCGAACGTGTAGTTGCCCCGACCGTCGAACGATCGGGGGTTGAGGCCCCGGAAGTCGCGGATGCGGGGGATGGCCACCGCGATCAGCCGATCAAAGAACTCCCACATCCGATCGCCCCGCATCGTCACCGAGGCACCAATGGGCATGCCCTCGCGAAGCTTGAAGTTGGCCACCGACTTGCGGGCCTTGTTGACCTTCGGCTTCTGCCCGGTGATGGCGGCAAGGTCCTCGACTGCGGCGTCGATGATCCCCTTGTCGTTGATGGCCTCACCCAGGCCCATGTTCACCACGATCTTGGTCAGGCGGGGAATCTCCATCGGGTTGGTGATGCCGAGCTCTTCCTTCACCTGGGCGGCGAGGGTGTCGGAGTAGATCTGCTTGAGACGGGGGGTCACAGGTCACCCCCGCACTTGGCGCAGACGCGCCGCTTGTGACCATCGGCGTCGAGGCGATGGGAGATCCGGGTGGCTCCATCGGTGGGGCACAGGATCATCACGTTGGACGCGTCGATCGGCATGTCCTTGTCGACGATGCCGCCCTGCATGGTCTGACCTTTGGGCTTGCTGTGGCGCTTCGCGGTGGCCACGCCTTCGACGATGATCTTGCCCGTGGCGGGGAACACCTGCGAGACACGCGACTCCTTGCCCTTGTCCTTGCCGGACACGACGACGACGCGGTCGTCCTTGCGGATCTCCATCAGATCACCTCCGGAGCGAGTGAGACGATCCGCATGAACTTCTTGTCGCGCAACTCGCGGCCCACCGGCCCGAAGATGCGGGTGCCGCGGGGCTGCTGCTGCTCGTTGAGGATCACACATGCGTTGTCGTCGAAGCGGATGTAGGTGCCGTCGGCGCGGCGTCGCTCCTTGTGGGTACGGACCACCACGGCCTGGACCACTTCACCGCGCTTGACGGTGCCACCGGGGATGGCGTCTTTGACGGTAGCGACGATGACATCGCCGATGCCCGCGTAGCGACGGCCGGAGCCGCCCAGCACGCGAATGCAGAGGACTTCACGGGCACCGGTGTTGTCGGCAACCTTGAGGCGCGATTCCTGGCCGATCATCTCGCCCTCTCCACGATCTCGATGACACGCCACCGCTTCGTCTTCGACAGCGGACGCGTCTCCATCACCTTCACCGTGTCGCCGACCCGCGCCTCATTCGCCTCGTCATGGGCATGAAGGCGCTTCGAGGAGCGAACGGTCTTCTGATACATCACGTGACGGGTCGAATCGGCGATCTCGACGGTCACGGTCTTGTCCCGGCCGTCGGAGATGACGATCCCCGTCCGAATCTTGCGGGTGGCGCGATCAGTCATCGCCCTGCTCCTTGATCTCGTAGTAGGCCTCGATCTCCTGCTCGCGCATGATCGTGGCGATGCGGGCGGCCTCGCGACGAACCGTCCGCAGTCGGGCGGTGTTGTCCAGCTGGTTGGTGGCCACCTGGAAGCGGAGGTTGAAAAGCTCTTCCTTGGCTGCGTCGAGCTTTTCCTTGAGCTCGTCGTAGGGGAGGTCGCGCAGGTCGGCGGGCTTCACTGCTCCTCCCTCTTCACGAACTTGGTGCGGATCGGCAGCTTGTGGCCGGCGAGACGCATCGCCTCGCGTGCCAGGTCCTCCGGCACGCCGGCCAGTTCGAACATCACCCGGCCGGGGCGCACCACGGCCACCCAGAACTCGGGGTTGCCCTTGCCGGATCCCATGCGGGTCTCGGCCGGCTTCTGGGTCACCGGCTTGTGCGGGAAGATGTTGATCCAGACCTTGCCGCCACGCTTGATGTAGCGGGTCATGGCCACTCGGGCGGACTCGATCTGGCGCGAGGTGATCCATCCCGGCTCGAGGGCCTGCAGGCCGTAGTCGCCAAAGGTGACCTGGGTGCCACCCTTGGCGGCACCACGCATGTGGCCCCGCTGTTCCTTGCGCCACTTGGAGCGCTTGGGCATCAACATGGGCTACTCCTGCTCCTCTTCAGCAACCGCGGTGTCGGGGGTCTCGGCGGCGGTCTCGGCACCCGAGGCGGCCGCGGCGACGTTCTTCTCTTCGAGCACGATGTCCTCGTCGGACACGTCGAGCGTCTCGCCGGCGGTCTCACGCTCCTCCTCCAGGTCGGAGAGGGCGGATTCGGCGTCGACGCGGCGGGTGGGCCCAGGCTCGGGCCGACGACCGCCACCGGCTTCGACCAGCCGCTTGCCGCCACCGGCCTCGACCAGGCGCTTGCCGCCACCGGCCTCGATGAGCCCGCGGGGGCGCTCGCCGGCTGCCTGCTCGGCGCGCGCCTTCGCCGGGGCACGGCGCGAAGCCGGTCCTCCGGTGGCGAGCGCGGCCTCGGCGGCGATCTTCTCGCGCGTCGCCGACAACGACGGCACGACGTCCCCCTTGTAGACCCAAACCTTGATGCCGATGGAGCCGACGGTGGTGGCGGCGGTGGCGATGCCGAAGTCGACATCGGCGCGGAGCGTGTGCAGCGGCACCCGACCCTCGCGGTACCACTCACGGCGACCCATGTCGGAACCGCCGAGGCGCCCGGAGGCCTGCACCCTCACGCCCTGGGCGCCCGCCTTCATCGCCGTCTGGACGGCACGCTTCATCGCCCGGCGGAAAGACACCCGGCCCTGGAGCTGGTCAGCGATGCCCCGCGCCAGGAGCTGCGCATCCGTCTCGGGATCCTGCACCTCGATCACGTTGATCTTGATCTCGCGCTTGGTGAGGTTCTCGAGCATGGTGCGGAGACGGTCCACTTCGCTGCCGCTGCGGCCGATCACCACGCCGGGGCGGGCGGTGTGGATGTCGATCTGAACCTTCTTGTCGCCGATCCGCTCGATCTCGACGCGCGACACCGCACCGCGCTGCAACTCATCCGAGAGCAGCTTGCGGATCCGGGCATCCTCGAGCACCTGGGAGGCGTAGTCCTTCTCGCTGTACCAGCGCGACTTCCAGTCGGTGACGATGCCGAGGCGGAGCCCGTACGGGTGGATCTTCTGGCCCATTAGGCCTCCTCTGCGTTTCGCTGGTCGCCAACCACGATCGTGATGTGGCTGGTCCGCTTCAAGATCTGGGTGGCGCGGCCGCGGGCGCGCGCCTTGATGCGCTTGAGGGTTGGCCCCTCATCGGCGAAGGCCTCGACGACGCTGAGTTCGGTGGCGTCGAGAGCATGGTTGTGAAAGGCGTTGGCGACGGCCGACTCGAGCAGCTTTCGCACCGGATCGGCGGCGCGGCGGTTGGTGAAGTCGAGCACCTGTCGGGCATCCTCCACCGGCAAGCCACGGACGAGGTCGAGCACTTGCCGGACCTTGAAGGGTGACTGCCGGATGTACGAGGCGCGGGCTTGCACGTTCATCGCTTCCTCGCTGAACGGTCCCCGGCATGGCCGCGGAAGGTACGGGTGGGGGCGAACTCACCGAGCTTGTGGCCGACCATCGACTCCGTGATGTAGACCGGCACGTGCTTGCGCCCGTCGTGAACGGCCAGCGTCTGGCCGACCATCTCGGGGATCACCGTGGACCGACGGCTCCAGGTGCGAATGACGCGCTTGTCCCCACTCTTGGCGGCACGCTCGACCTTGGCGACGAGGTGCTGGTCCACAAAGGGACCCTTCTTCAGGCTCCGTGCCATCGGTTACCTCTTCCCCTTCTTCGAACGACGCCGCACGATCAACTTGTTGCTTTCCTTGTTCTTCTTCCGGGTGCGACCCTCCGGCTTGCCCCAAGGGCTCACCGGGTGGCGGCCACCGCTCGACTTGCCCTCGCCGCCCCCCAGGGGGTGGTCGACGGGGTTCATCGCCACACCACGGCTCTGCGGACGAACGCCCTGCCAGCGCTTCTGACCCGCCTTGCCGCTCTTGACCAACTCCGCTTCCGGGTTGCCCACCTGCCCGACGGTTGCCCGGCAATCGAGGGGCACGTTGCGAATCTCTCCCGAAGGGAGCCGAAGCAGGGCGAACCCGCCCTCTTTGGCGATCAACTGGATCGAGGTCCCCGCGGAGCGACCGAGCTTGGCACCGCCGCCGGGCCTCAGCTCGACAGCATGCACCAGAGTTCCTGCCGGGATGTTCCGCAGCGGGAGGGCGTTGCCGGGCTTGATCTCCGCCCCCGGCCCCGACTCCACCCGGTCACCAACGGTGAGGCGGAGCGGCGCGAGGATATACCGCTTCTCCCCGTCGTGGTAATTGAGCAGGGCGATGCGCGAGTTCCGGTTCGGGTCGTACTCGATCGAGGCGACGCTGGCCGGAATCCCGTCCTTGTTGCGGCGGAAGTCGATGATGCGATAACGCCGCTTGTGGCCCCCGCCGCGATGCCGCGAAGTGACCCGCCCATAGGAGTTGCGGCCACCGGTACCGGCCTGCTTGTCGATGAGGCTCTTCTCGGGCGTGCTGGTGGTGACGTCGGAGAAATCCGAAACGGTCCGAAACCGCCGCCCCGGCGAAGTGGGTTTGTACTTCTTAACGGCCATTAGAAAGTCTCCAGTCCCCAGTCACCAGTCACCAGTCCGCCAACCCTCTGGCTGGAGACTGGAGACTGGGGACTCGCGGCCCCGATTCCGTGATGAGTGTGCGTGTTTCCGTACATGCTCATACCCCAAAAATGTCTATCTCTTGGCCCTCGGCGAGGGTTACTAGTGCCCGCTTCGAGGCGGGGCGCTTGCCGATCGTGTAACCGGTGCGCTTCCGCTTGCCTTTGCGGTTGATGGTGTTGACCCGCACCACCTTGACGCTGAAGATCTGCTCGACCGCTTCTTTGATCTCAGTCTTCGTGGTACGCCGGTCGACGAGGAATGTGTAGGTGTTGGAGTCCTCGATCTGGTCGTAGGACTTCTCAGAGACGACCGGCTCGATGATCAGGTCACGGGGATTCTTCACGACTCACCCCCGGCGTCCTCGGTGACGGCCGAAGCCTTGGCGGTGCCGGCTCCGACACTCTGGATCGTGTCAGCGGTGAAAACGATGGTCTCGGCCCAGAGCACGTCGTACGTGTTGAGCTGGTCCACCGTGATCACGAGGGCCTGCGGAAGATTGCGCACCGACTGGGCGACGACGCCGTCAGACTCCGCCACCACGATGGCGACCTTGCCCTCGACACCCATGGCGGCGAGCAGGGCGGCGGCCGTCTTGGTACTGGGTGCGTCCCAGTCGATCGAGTCGACGATTCGGATCTCGCCATCGCCGGCGCGGGTCGAGAGAGCGCTGTAGAGGGCGAGCCGGCGCATCTTCTTCGGGGTGCGCTGGGAGTAGTCGCGCGGCTTGGGGCCGTGCACCACGCCGCCACCCCGCCACTGCGGGGCCCGAATAGATCCCTGCCGTGCCCGTCCCAGGCCCTTCTGGCGCCACGGCTTCTTGCCGCCACCGCGCACCTCGGCCCGCGTCTTGGTGTTGGCGGAGCCAGATCGGAGTGCGGCCAACTGGGCCGTGACCACCTGGTGCATCACGGGCAGGTTCGGCTCGATGCCGAAGATCGAGGCATCGAGCTTCATCTCCCCGGTCTGCTTGCCGGAGGAGTCATACTTGCGGGCGACCGGTGCGTCAGCCAATTGCCTTCACCGCCTCCCGAACGAGCAAGACCGCGCCCTTCGCCCCGGGGACGGCGCCCCGCAACATCAGGAGTCCGCGCTTGGCGTCGACTTCGACGACTTCGAGGTTGAGGATCGTGGTCTTCTCGCCGCCCATGCGGCCCGGCAGCTTCATGCCCTTGAACACCCGTGAGGGCGTGGCGCAAGCGCCGATGGAGCCGGGGGCGCGATGCACCCGATGGGTGCCGTGGCTGGCGCCCTGACCGGCGAAATTGTGGCGCTTGATGACGCCCTGGAATCCCTTGCCGCGGCTCACGCCGGCGACATCGGCCCGACTGCCCTTGACGAGGACGTCGGCGATGCTGATCTCCTGGCCGAGCTTGTAAGCGTCGGCGTCATCGACCCGCACTTCGACCAGGTGGCGGTGAGGGGTGAGCCCGGCGCGCTTGAAATGGCCGGCGGTGGGCTTGTTCGCCCGGCGCTCGGGCATCTCGCGGTAGGCGATCTGAATGGCGGCGTACCCGTCGGTCTCGGGACGCTTGATCTGGACGACGCGACAAGGCCCGGCCTTGATGACGGTCACCGGCACTGCCTGTGACTCGTCATCGAAGATCTGGGTCATCCCCAGCTTTTCGCCGAGAATCGCTTTCACGTCTTGATCTCCACTTCCACCCCGGCCGGCAGGTCGAGGCGCATGAGGGAGTCGACCGTCTTCGCGGTCGGCTCGAGGATGTCCAGCAGACGCTTGTGGATCCGCATCTCGTAGTGCTCACGCGAATCCTTGTGGACGTGCGGGCCCCGGATCACGCAGTAGCGATGGATCTCGGTGGGCAACGGCAGCGGGCCCTTGATCTTGGCCTGGGTACGAATGACCGTCTCGGCGATCTTGCGCGCCGACTCGTCGACCACCTCGTGGTCGTACGCCTTGAGTCGGATCCGGATCCGATGCTCCTTCTCGGCCTTCTCGACCTTGGGAGCGGCCGCAGCCTTGGCCGCCTTCGCCGGGGCCGCCTTAGCGGTCGCCGCGGGCTTCGAAGCCTTCTCAGCCTTCGGAGCCGCCTCGGCCTTAGGCGCCTTGGCGGGCGCCTCAGCCTTGGGAGCCGCCTCGACCTCAGGAGCCGCCTCGACCTCAGGAGCCGCCTTAGCCTTCGGAGCCGCCTTGGCCTTTGCGGGCGCCTTGGCCTTCGCAGCCTTGGCGGGCGCGTCGGCCTTAGGCGCCTTGGCCTTCGTAGCCTTCACGGCCTTGGCGGGCGCGTCGGCCTTCGGCGCCTTCACGGCCTTCGCGGGCGCGTCAGCCTTCGGGGCTTTTTCAGCCTCGGGAGCCGTGTCCGCCTGAGCGTCCTCTTCAGCCATTCTCTTCTTCTCTTCTCTGTTCGTCTCTTGCTGGGGCTGTGGCTGGGTTACTTGATGATCTTGACGACGCGGCCGGCGCCCACAGTGCGGCCACCCTCACGGATCG
>JBBEAX010000102.1:0-1607 GCA_040882645.1 Acidimicrobiia bacterium | reverse complement strand
GGCCCCTCCGTCTCGCTTCGCTCGCCACCTCCCCCTACGGGGGAGGAAACGGGGTCACTCCGGGCTTGCTTCGGTGGGCTCTTCCGGCCTTGGCTCTACCGGGGCGTAGCCGGCGACTTTGGGGGGTGCTTCCTGGGTCTTCTCTTCTTCGGGCTTGGCCGCCTTGGGGGCTTGGAAGGCACCCTTCTCTTCGGTGGTGTCGGTCACGGCGTGCTCGTCGAAGACTTTGGCCTCCTGGCCTTCGCGCAGCACCTGGAACACCCGGAGGACCTCCTCCTTGCCCTTGACCTTCAGCGGAGGCAGCGGGGCGAGGCGGAACTCGCCTGGGGGCAAGGCTTCTGCGAAATCGGCGGTGATCACGATCTCGCCGCCGGCAGCGACGCCGCACACTCGACTGGCGGTGTTGACCGTGTCGCCGATGGCGGTGTAGTCGAGCCGCTCGTTGGATCCGATGTTGCCAACCACCGCCTCGCCGAACGCCAGACCAACGCCACAACCGTTCACCCGCAGCTGGCCGGCGTTCCCGTGCGTGACCGCGTCGTCGACGTAGTCCAGCATCTTGATGGCCGACCTCAGTGATTTCACCGCCATGTCGGGCTCGCGCCGGGGGGCGCCCCAGAAGGCCATGACACAGTCACCCATGAACTTGTCGATGGTCCCCTGCTCTTCGATGACTGCCCGGGTCATGGCGTCCAGGTACTCGTTGAGGGCGGCGACCACCGCAGTCGGAGCGGCCTTCTCCGACGCCGCGGTGAAGCCGCGGAGATCGGCGAACAGCACCGAGAGGGGGCGGGATGCCCCGGACAGGGTGGCGACCGCACCTTCTGGGGAGTTCAGCACCTCGTGGACCACATCCTTCGCCAGGTAGCGGCCGAACACGTTGGTGACGTACTTCCGCTCCTTCACCTCGGTGAAGTACCTCACGCCCAAGGCGGCGACGAACGAGATGGGCAGCGCAAACGGCGGGTAGACCATGTTCATCACGGTGCCGCTGTCGAACCGGTTGAACACCAGCCAGAAGTAGCCAACCAGCAGCACCAACGCGCCGAGTACCGCCACCCAGGGGCGCAGGTAGAGGGTTCCCACCGCCACCAGCAGGGCGATCAGGAACACCCATACCAGCGTGGAGCTGGTGCCCTCCGACGCGATGTAGTTGCCGGTGAGCAACGTGTTGAGGGCATTGGCGTGCACCTCCACCCCCGGCTGACGATTCGCCTTGTCGAGCGGTGTCGCCACCAGATCGCCGAGACCGAGGGCGGTGGCGCCCACCAAAACGATCTTCCCGTCGAAAGTCCCGGGGGTGAAGGTGCCCTCGATGACGTCGACGGCGCGCACCGTCGGGAACCCGGCGGCGTAGTTGATCTCGAGCAGGTGCTTCTCCACCGTGCGCACCGCCAGTCCGCCCACCTGCACCGAGTCGGGCCGGATGGTTACCGGCCCGGACTGCCCGGTGACCATCTGGGCGAGGGTGAACGACAATGACGAGATCAGCGACCCGTCGGGGTCTTCGATCACCGGGGGCAACGCCCGTACCACCCCGTCGGTGTCGGGATAGGTGTTGGTGTGCCCGACGCCGGCGGCGCCGTCCGCCAGGATCTGCAGCGGAT
>JBBEAX010000101.1:0-51745 GCA_040882645.1 Acidimicrobiia bacterium | reverse complement strand
AAGTGTCAACGATGTTCTGATGGAAATGTGTCAACGATGTTCTGATGGTTCTCCCCTACGGCCTACGGCCTACGGCCAGAGCGCGTTCAAAGCCTCCTGCGCGTCTGTCGGTGAGCGGTAGGCGCCTTCTGACCGTTCACCACCGGCCGTTGGCCGTTGGCGGTTGGCGGTTGGCTGTTGGCTTCTTGATTCTTGACTCTTGATTCTTCGATGGCCGTTCCTATCCCTCACCCTCTGTACCATCGCGGTTATTCCGTCATGATCGACAGCGACCCCTTCCTCACCCCTCCGCCGTCGCTCGCGCCGCAGCGCCGTTCGACCAAGTGGCCCTATGTGCTGGTGGCGGCATTTCTCGCGGTGGGGCTCGTGGTGCTGGTGTTCTGGCCGGTCAAGCTGCCCTACTTCGCAATGGCCCCGGGGCCCACCGAAGAGGTCGCCGATCTGGTGACCTTTGGTGACGGGGTGGCCATCCATCCGACTACCGGCGACCTTTACCTGCTCACGGTCACTCTCCGCGAGGTGAACCCCTTCGAGTGGTTCGAGGCCCGGTATCTCGACGACCGGGTCGACCTGTTGGAGCGGCAGGTGATTCGTCCGCCCGGAGTCACCGAGGAACAGGTACGGCGGACGAATCTCCAGGCGATGAACGAGTCGATCGACACGGCGATCTATGTCGCCCTCAGCCGGCTCGGATACGAAGTCGAGTTCGTCGGGGACGGCATCGAAGTGCTGCAGGTGGTCGAAGGGACACCGGGTGACGGCGTGATCGAGGTGGGCGACCGGTTTACCGCCGTCGCTGGCCAGGTGGTCGCCACGGCTGAGGAGGCCAGCGCGGTGATTCGGAGTCACGCCATCGGCGACACGATCACCCTCACCGGGACGCGCGGCGACGAACCGCTCGAGCTGTCGGTGACGCTGGTCGAACACACCCAGATCCCTGGCGCCCCGATGATCGGAGTCGTGTTCGATACGATCAACTTGGCGATGGATCTCCCGATCGACGTGGATGTCGATGCGCGCAACATCGGTGGCCCATCGGCGGGCATGATGTATGCGCTGGCACTCATCGATCTCCTCACTGAGGAGGACCTGACCGGGGGTCACCGGATCGCCGGCACAGGGACCATCCGGTTCGACGAGACCGTCGGGCCTATCGGTGGGGTGCGCCAGAAGGTCTTCGCGGCGCGGGCGATCGGAGCCGAGATCGTGTTCGTGCCAGTCGACAACTACCCGGATGCCCTCACGGCCGCCGGCGATGGGATCGCCATCGTGCCGGTCGCGACGCTCCAGGAGGCCCTCGACTATCTCCGGGCTCTGGAGCCTCTACCGGATCTGGTCGCAACCGGCTGAGGGCGGTGCCCGCGGCGGCGAGTCGTCGGGCGTTAACGTCTGCTCCATGGCCGATGAGCCCCTGGGGCCCGACACTTTTTCGACTCGCGATCTACCCACGGCAAGGCGGGGATACGAGAAGAAGGCCGTGGAAGCCCTGATCGCCGAGGCAGTGGAGCGATGGGGGATGCTGGAGCGCCGGCACCGGGACCTCCTGAAGGACGTTGCCGGCTCCGGCGGGCCTGAGGCGCTGGCGAGGGACGTCGAGGCCGTTGGCAGTGAGGTATCGAGGATCCTCGAGGCTGCCAAGGAGGCCGCCGAAGGGATGCGAAGCCGTGCCCGCGAGGACTCCGAGCGGGTTGCGGCCGAGACCGCGGCCGAGGCCGCCTCCCGGCTCCAGGCAGCAGTCGAGGAGGCCGCCAGCATCGTTGCCGAGGGGGAGCGGCAGGCGTTCGAGTTGAGGCGCGATGCGTGGGATGGGGGCACCACACTCATCTCGTCGGCTCAAGAGACGGGTGAAGAGATCATCTCCGAAGCCGGCGAGCAGGCGTTGTCGATCCGGGCCGACGCGGAGCGGGATTCCCACCAACGGCTTGCGCTCACCCGCAGGGAGTCCGACGACGTCATCCGCAACGCGCGGTATGAGGCGGATCGCCTGCTCAATCAGGCCCGCGCCCTGGCGCAGACCATCATCGACCGGGCGAGCGGTGCCGACGACGACGGCGAGTTCGCATTTCCCTCCGCCGATGACCGGGGGCGAGACCAGCGGATCGAAGAGGTAGAGCGCCTGCACGCAGAGCGATCGATCGAAGGGGTGGCGGTCCTGCCCGCCGAACCGCGTCGGGATACGGCCGAGGCGGGGTTCGGTGCCCTCGATTCCGGAGGTGCCGATCTCAGCGATGCGTTGGCCGCCGAGGTCGAGCAGATGAACGGCCCGCCGCTTCCGCCCCGCGGCCACGAGCGGGCGCCAGGTGACGACGTCGGGACGCTCTTCGAGGCGTTGCGGACCACCGCCGACCACGATCCGGTCCGCGTTCCCCGCGATCCGATCGCGGTGCGGGACCGCCTCGTGCTCCCGGTCCACAACGAGGGTCTGCGCGACGTGAAGCGGCGGATCGTCGATCTCCAGAGCGAGGCAATCAACGCCTTGCAGCGATCGGGGTGGGCGCCGGATCGAGACCGGATCGCGGGGGAGTTGGCGGCCGCGCTGGGGACCGCCATTCAGAAGGCGGGTACCGCGGGCGCGAGCGGCGCCGAGGCGATCGCTGGAGTCTCGCGGGTCCGGTCGCGCCCCGGGCCGCGCCCTGGCGAGCTCGTCGGGGCGATGGGCCAGGATCTGACCGGCCAACTACAGGAGGCGGTACGGAGCGAGGGGGGCCCCAGCGAGGTCGCCGCCACCGTCAGCCGGGTCTTCCGGGCTTGGCGTGGTGACGAGGCCGAACGCTGGGTGCGTATGGTGGTGTTTGCGGCGTATCACGACAGCTTCCTGGCCGCGGTGTCCGTCGGCGGGTGGACCGAGGTGGAAGGCCGTCCGTCGGGTCGGCCGTGCGAGCGGTGTGCAGGGAGCGACCGGCTTCGCTGGGATCCGCAAACGGGTGCTCCCGAGGGCTACTTCATCCCCCCGGCGAACTTGGATTGCGTATGTACCGTGACCGTCGCCGATTGACCTCGGCGCGCCTCATCGGAGCAGCGACCGGCGGCCTGATCTGCTGCCTGCGGTATGCCGGCAGCCTTCGACGACGACCCTCGTACACTGCCGCCCAATGATCGAACGCGGACCTTCCCCGATACCTTTCCGGCGCTCGCCCTCGCGCGGTCGCCGCTGGCTGTTCATCGTCATGGGCGTCGTCGTCGTGCTTCTGATGTCTCTGCGAGGCATCGCCACCTTCTGGACCGATTACCTGTGGTTCGACTCGGTCGGATTCGGGGCGGCGTGGAGAACCTTGGTGTTCAGCCGGGTGGTGCTCGTCCTCATCGCCACCGCGGTCGCCTTCGTGCTCATGTTCCTCAACCTGATCATCGCCGACCGTCTGGCCCCGGCTTTGTCGCTCTCGGCGGGCAGCCCGGACGAGGAGCTGATCGAGCGGTTCCAGGGATGGGTTTCAGAGCGCGTGTTCCGCTTCCGCCTGGCGGTGGCGGGCTTCTTCGGGATCCTGATCGGCCTCGGCGCCGGGGCATGGTGGGAGCACTGGCTGCTCTACCGCAACGGTCAGGACTTCGGGGTGACCGACCCGGTCTTCGGTCGCGATGTCGGCTTTTACGTGTTCGACGTGCCGTTCTACCGGGATCTCTTCGGATGGTCGTTCCAGTTCGTGCTGATCACCACCCTCGTGGTGGCCGCCCTCCATTACCTGAACGGCGGCATCCAGGTGACCCCTGGCCGGCAAAGGGTCGCCTCCGGGGTGAAGGTCCACCTTTCGGTGCTCCTCGCGCTCATGGCGATCCTGAAGGCGGTCGGGTACTGGCTGGATCGGTTCGACCTCCTCTATAGCGACCGGGGGGCGGTGTTCGGGGCCACCTACACGGACGTCAACGCCCAGTTGCCCGCGTTGAGCCTGCTGATGTGGATTTCGCTTTTCTTTGCCGCGCTGCTGCTGGTGAACATCCGGCTCAAGGGGTGGGCGCTGCCGGCAGTTGCGGTGTTCGGATGGCTGGTCGTCTCGGTGGCGCTGGGCGGGATCTGGCCGGCGGCCACCCAGAGGTTCTCGGTTCAGCCGAACGAGATCGACCGGGAACTGCCGTTCGTATCTCGCAACATCGAATTTACCCGTGCCGCGTATGGGCTCGACGCGGTGGAGACTCGTGACTTCGAGGCTGCCGAGGATCTCGACGCCGCCGATATCGCCGCCAACGGGCAGACCATCGACAATGTTCGCCTCTGGGATCCCACCGTGCTGTTGACGACCTATCGCCAGTTGCAGGAGCTGCGACCCTTCTATCAATTCGTCGACGTCGACGTCGACCGGTATCTCCTCGACGGGGACCTCACCCAGGTGATGCTCTCCACCCGGGAACTCGAGCAGACAGGCTTGCCGGGCGAGGGCTGGGTCAATCGTCACCTGGTGTACACGCATGGGTTCGGCGTGGTCGTCAGCCCGGCCAATGCTGTCACCGTGGACGGGCAGCCCGACTTCTTCGTCAAGGACATCAATCCCAGCGCTGAGGTCCCGGCCGAGCTGACCGTCGACCAGGGCCGGGTCTACTTCGGCGAGGGGCTGCCGTCAGGATCGTTCGTCATCGTCGGTACCGACGAGCAGGAGGTCGACTTCCCGGTCGAGTCCGGCACCGACACCGTCGCCTTCAACCATTACGACGGCACCGGAGGCATCGAGGTCGGGGGACTGCTTCGCCGGGCGGCCTTCGCTCTGCGATTCGCCGATGTCAACACGCTTATTTCGTCACAGGTGCGGTCCGACAGCAAGATTCTGTTGGTGCGGAATCTCCGTGACCTCCTCAATAAGGCGGCACCCTTCTTGCACGCCGACAACGACCCTTATCTCGTGCTGCTCGACGGCAGATTGGTGTGGGTACAAGACATGTACACCGTCACCAGCCGGTACCCCTACTCCACCCCGGCGAGCGACACCGACTCGACGTCCCGCGGCGTCGAGGCCACCGGGCGTCTGAATGTTGGGTCGGGCCTGCCAGCGGAGTTCAACTACATCCGCAACTCGGTCAAGGCCACGGTCGATGCCTATGACGGCACGATTCGATTCTTCGTGGTCGACGAGAGCGACCCGATGATCCGGGCGTATCGCGACATCTTCCCCGAGCTCTTCTCAACCCGCGACGAGATGCCGGCCGGGCTTCTCGACCACCTGAGGTACCCCGAAGATCTGTTCCGGGTCCAGTCGGACATCTACACCCGCTACCACGTGACCGATCCCCGAGTGTTCTTCAACAACGGTGACCCGTGGGAGGTGGCCCGCGACCCGTCCACCACCGCCTCCGAGAACACCCGGGAGACCTTCGACGCCGACGACCGGCCGATGGTGCCCTACTACCTGTTGATGGAGCTTCCGGGTGAGGACGATCTGGCGTACTTGATGCTGCAGCCGTTCACCGCGGCGACCCGGCCGAACATGGTGTCGTTCCTGGTGGCGAAGTCCGATGCCGAGGAATACGGCGAACTGATCGATTTTCAGCTTCCCCGCGACTCCTTCGTCGACGGCCCCGGGCAGGTGGGAGCCCGCATCAACCAGAACCCCGACATCTCACGCGAGTTCACCCTTCTGGGCCAGGAGGGCTCCGAGGTCATCCTCGGGAACATGCTGGTCGTGCCCATCGAGGAATCGGTCGTCTACGTGCAACCCGTCTATCTGAGTGCACGCTCGGAAGCGGGCTCGTCCGGGGTCGCTCTGCCCGAATTCAAGAAGGCAATCGTGGTGTTCGGAAACCGAATCGCCATGCGGGACACGCTTGCCCAGGCCCTGGCTGCGGTCTTCGGCGACGGCCCGGTGGTGGATCCGGATCCGGACGACCCCGACGATCCGGGAGAGCTTCCGGCGGATCTCACCGAGGCCGTGACCGAGTTGCTGACCAGGGCGGACGCGGCGTTCGCCCGGGCGGAACAGGCTCTCCGCGACGCGGACCTCGCCACCTACCAGGCCGAGGTGGCTGAGGCCCAAAGGTTGATCGATCAGGCGAGGGCGCTACTGGAAGACGCCCTGTCCGGGGCCTGAGGTCAGGCCACCGACCGAATCTTCTCGGCGCCCTCTTCATAAGCCGAGTGGGCCTTGCGCTTCATCGACTCGCGTCGGGCCGTACCGGCAGTCGGATCGAGGAAGTACATGGCGACCGCGCCAAGTGCGGCGAAAAACAGGTTCCTGGTGTTGAAAATCATGGTGCCTCCGTTGGGGTTACCCATCCTTCTTCCCGGCGGGCCACGGTCTCAAACCCCGGTGCCCGGCGTCGGTCAGGAAGCCGGGTTCAGTTTCATCCCGAAGAGGGCCACATCGTCGGTGAACCCTTCAGCCGGGGCGAGGCGGTCGAGGATGTAGTCGCACGCTTTGCTCAGGTCGGCAGGAGCGTCTACCACCGTTCGGACCAGCCGGTCGATGCCGATGTCGATCACTTCACCCCGCCGTTCAACCAGCCCGTCGGTGTACAGGAACATGCGATCACCAGGCTCCACGCGGAGCTTGGCCGAGCGGAACCGGTTTTTCGCCTTGCCGCTCCCCAGAGGCGCGGTCCTTCCCTTGTCCACGTACTTGGTGGTGCGCTTGGCGGCCAGGATCGGGGGCATGTGGCCCGCATTGGCGATCCGAACCTTCCGGCTGTGTGGTTCGAGGTCGACGATGCATGCGGTGATCATGTCCGCGCTACGGCGGCTGGTGACATATCGGTCCAGTTGGCGGATCATGCCCGCGGCGGACTCGACGAAGGCGAATGCTCGCAGGGCGCTGGCGACCTCATTCATGGTGACGGCGGCACCGATGCCGTGGCCGGCCGCGTCGCCGACCGCGATCACCACCCGGTCCCCGATGTGTAGTGCATCGCACCAATCCCCACCCACTCCTACCGCACTCGTACCCGAGTGGTACCGAACCTGCAGCTCGAGTCCAGTAATCGCGGGCAAGGCCTTGGGGGCGAGATCCCGGGACAACCGCTCGACTGCTACCCGGTCGGCATGCGCGGTCTGGGTCCGAGCGATCGCCGTCCCGCACATCAGGGCGATCTGGCGGGCGACGGCGGTGTCGGCCTCGTCGAAAGCCGGCTCCTCCCGCCCTCGGGAGAAGCGGAGGGCGCCGAGAATCTCCCCGTCCGGGTCACGCAGCGGCAGCGCCAGCCACGCCTTCGACTTGAGCACGTCGACGACGGTGCGAGTCACCTCGTCGGCGGGTTCGGTAATGCGCCAGTCGACCCGGATCTCGCGGCCGCTGAGCGCTCCGGCGACCGGCGAGCCGTCTGCGGCCGATGTATCGGGTCGGTAGGCCTCGGCGAGGTGATCGATGGCGGCCTCGAGGGCAGGGTCGCGATGGCGGGCAGCGCGTAGCACCGCGAAACCGCCGTACTCGAACAGAAACACCGTGCACGAGTCGGCGAGGGTGCCGATCACCGCGCCGGCAGCCGTTTCGATGGTCTCGTCGACGTCGAGCCGGCTCTCGAGCAAGTGGACGGCCAGGGTCCGGAGGAGGCCGGACCGAGTGGGCACCAGCTCGAGTGGCTCCCGGTAAAGTCGCGGGTCAGTCATCGACCACCGACGCTACTCGGTCGCGGACGGGTCCGGCTCGCCACCCACGCGCAGTCGTAGGGTGATTGAGGTGCCACGGTTGCCATTGGATACCTCGACGCCGGCGGCGACGGCCTCGATGATACGGAACGACATTCCTTCCTCCCTTTGGAGCACGATCGCGGCGGGGGACCCGATGGTCACCGTCAGCTCGCCCTCATCGCCGCCGAGTTCCAGCTCGAGCTGGCTGGCGCCCGCATCGATCAGGGCGAGGCCCGCTTCATGGACGGCGAGAGCCGCATCGTCGATCTCGTCGACTGATGCACCCCGGCGGGCACACGCATTCCGCACGACGAGGCGGAGGACATCGAGGCGATCCGGGTCCGCGGGGATCGCAACCTGGGTGGGTTCGCGGCGGGAGGTAGTCATCGGGCGAGCAATATACTAAGGGCAGGCGTCGAACGAATTACCGAGGAGGGCATCTTGGACCACCGGCCGTGCGCCGTCCGTATCGACCGAGTCGACGGCGATGTCGTCCTCGCTGTTTCGGGTGAAGTCGACATCAACGGCGTAACCGAGCTGAAGCAGGCATTCGACGAGATCGCCGGCCACCGTGGCAAGGTGATCATCGACCTGCTCCTCGTTTCGTTCATGGACTCCATGGGGCTCGGCACGCTCATCGAGGGCCGCAACCACCTCGAGTCCGATGGCGCCGCCGTCCTCCTCGTTTCCGACAACGGCCCGGCGGGACGCCTGCTGGCGCTCACCAAGCTCGACGAGTCGTTCCCGGTTTTCGACTCGGTCGCATCAGCCCGCGACGCGAGCTGATCGGCCCGGCCGGCTAGCGGCTGGATCATTCGGCCACCCGTCCTCTTGTCCGCGGGAAGCTGGTGGCTCGGTGCGCATAGCAACGGGGGCGCATGTTGTACCGGCTCAGGCGGGTGGGGCACCCGCCCTCGGCACAAAACCGGGCGTCCAGATCCGCTTTCGGCCGGCGCCCGCCGAGGCTGGCCTTCGTGCCCCGCAGGATCGTCGTTTCGCTGGCAATGTCCACTGGGGGATCCCCTTTCCAGAAGGGGGGCGTTCCCTCGAAGCCTCACCCTCAAACAAACAGACGACCGGCGGACTCGCCGGTCGTCTGTCAAGGCGTAGGGGGCGAGCGAATAGGCTCGCCCCCTTAGGGGCCTTTTTTCTACTCAACGAGGAACGTGATCTTGAGGCTCACGCGCCACGTCGAGACCTTGCCGTCGGAGATGTGGACCTCGTGGTCCTTCACCCAGGCGTGGCGGATGTTCTTCACCGACTCCGAGGCCTTGGCGATCCCTTCGGCGATCGCTGCCTCGAAACCATCGGGCGACTGGGCGGTGATTTCGATGACCTTCGCTACGGACATGAGGCTCCTCTCGGCATGGCTCTATTCCCTGTGCGTTTCGGCCAATAGGTGCTTCAGGATGCCTTGCCGTCGGCCTTGTCGCTGAAGGAGTCGGCGATTTCGCCCAGCTTGCGCTCGATGGCGTCAATCGTCTCGCCCGTCTTCTTCTGGATCTTTCCGACCAACTGATCCCAGTTCCCCTCGGCCTCGTCGACCTCGTTGTCGGTCAGTGATCCCCAGGCCTCCTTCACACGGCCCTTGGCCTGCTTCCAGTTGCCTTCCAGCTGCATTCGCTTCGAATCCATGGGACGCATCTCCTCCATCGGGTGCCTGCGGTTTACCCGGTGGGGCGCCGGGTAAACCCTGGGACCGCCGGCCCCGGAGGAAGGAATGCAGCTTGTTTTGGGTAGTTCGAGAAGCCATCCGGTGCACGGTCGGCAATGGCTGGCCCTGCAGTTAGCCTCGTGGGCACCCCACATCAGGAGCGTCGGCGCCAGTGAGTGATCGCGAGAGGGTGAGCCTTCTCATGGAGCGCATCGCCGCGGGTGACGAGTCGGCCCGCGAAGAGGTGGTGCGCGAGCACCAACGGCTGGTGTCCTATCTGGCCAAGCGGTTTGCCGGCAAGGGTGAGCCCATCGACGACCTGGAGCAGGTGGCCTATATCGGGCTGCTCAAGACGATCGAACGGTTCGACCCCACTCGTGGGGTCCAGTTCTCCACCTATGCCACCGCAACGATCATCGGCGAGCTGAAACGGCACCTCCGCGACAAGGCCTGGGCGATGCGTATTCCGCGCGGGCTCAAGCAGGCCAGCCTGCTGATTGGTCAGCTCGAGCAGGAGCTCAGCCAGCGTCTGGGCAGGTCTCCGAAGGTGTCCGAGATCGCCGAGGCCGCCGACATGTCCGACGAGGAGGTGATCGAGGCGCTCGACGCCGGTCGCACTTACACCTTGGCGTCGCTGGACGCCCCCGTGGGGGACGAGGAGGGATCACGCGCCCGCATCGACGATCTTGCCTCACCTGACGACGACCTGGGCCTGGCCGAACGCCTCGGGACGGTAGCGGAGGCTATCGCTGCCTTACCCGAGCGGCAGCGGCGAATCCTCTACCTCCGCTTCTTCGATGACATGACTCAGACGGAGATCGCCGCCGAGTTGGGGATGTCGCAGATGCACGTCTCGCGTCTGCTGACCCGGTCCTTCGAGGCGATTCGCTCCCGGGCACAACTCGGCGAGGAGTGAGGGAGGCCTCGCTTCGCTCGGCCCGCGATTCACGATTCGCGATTCGAAAGAGCGCGTTTCCTCCCCCGTCGGGGGAGGTGGCGAGCGAAGCGAGACGGAGGGGCCGTGAGGCGGCCAAACGAAAAGGCGAATTGCGGGCCGAGCGAAGCGAGGCCTAGAGATCCATCTCGAACCAGGCGACGTTGGTGGTCGCCCGCTGCTCCACACCCCAACGTTGGGCCACCTTGTCGACGAGGAAGAAGCCCCACCCCGACCGGTCCCTCGGCTGGGGCTGCCGGAGGGCCAACTCGAACGCCGGACCCGGGTCGTGCACCTCGACCCGTGCCCGTTTCTCGTCGAGGTGGACGATCAAGTCGATCGAATCAACGGGGATCGGTCCAGCGTGGCGGACACTGTTGGTGACGAGTTCGCTGACGAGCAGCAGGAAGTCGTTCCTGCGGTCGGGCCCGAGCGTGCGAGCGAACGGAGACGCGGCGGAGCGTGCCATGGCTGGGGCCGTGACGCTCACCGGCAACGTCCACTTCTCGGTAGTCACCGGCATGGCCGGGGGTCGCCTCCTCCGTGTCTTGGTTCTCATTGCCTGACCTCTTGACAGTCGGCTGAGCACCTCTTACCCGGCTGCGAGCGGGAGCAACCTATTTTTACCTCGGATTGAGGTCAACGCGAGGTATTCGGTTCCTGCCGCAGCACCCTCTGGCCCTCAAGGGCGTGGGTGCCAGTCACTGCCGCCGCCGCGCTCCATCCCTGCAGGGGAGTGCCGCCTGCGGTGTGGTTCTTGCCGTGGACGAATTCGGGGAAGGACCACTCGTCGATGTCCTCGTGCGGCAGAGCGTTGGCGCGGTGGATCGCCTCGAGCACCCTGCGTCCGCGGCCGATCTCACCTCGAGCGGCCAGATCGGCCACGTGGAAGCCGGCGATCATCGGCCACAGGCCGCCGTTGTGGTACTCGTAGGGTCGATTGCGGAAGGTGTACGAGAAGGACATCTGCAGGTCGTTCCACGCCGCCTCGTCGATCGGTTCGATCACCGGGTGGAACGCCGGAAGGAGGGGCAGGTCACCCAGCAGCTCCTCGTCCGCGTAGGAATCGACCGCGGCGCGTTGGCCGTCGTCGGCGATTCCGCACAGGGAGACGAGGACGTTGGCGAACGCGTCGAAGCGGTAGCCGTAGCCGGTGGGACAGAAATATGGCATCCAGTAGCGGCCCTCCCGCAGGGGTGCCGCCTCTCGACCCTTTCGGTACAGGGCCTCGTGATAGGCGAACGGCATCGGTTCATCGGTCTCCGGCCCGAACCAGTAGTTGCTCCGGATCAGGTGGTTGAGGCGGATCAGCCGTTCCAGAAGGCCGTGGTCCTCTGAGTCGTGGAGGTGGCGATGGATGGCGGCCACCGACACCATCGCCTGGTGATAGAGCACCTGGTCGTACAGGACGTAACCGTGCTGGATGTACTCGTCCGCCCAATCGCCGGTGAGCGGCACGTAGAGGAGGCCACGGTTGTTGAACTCCCACGCTCCCAGAAGGAAGAACGCCTTTTCGATGGCGGGGAGCATCCGTCCGAGGAACTCGTCGTCGCCGGTGGCTTTCCAGTGCTCGGCGGCGCCGACGATGAACCACAGGTCCGCATCGACGCGGCCGGCGGTCCCCCCATAGGAGACCCGGTCGGTCTCGGGGTCGACGTTGCTGGGGATTTCCCCGTGCGGTCCCTGGTGCGCGGCGAGGGTCTCGAAGGTCCGCCGTGAGCAGTCGACGAGTTCATCGTCACCGGTCAGTAGGGCCGCCAGGCTGATGATCGCCCCATCGCGGCTCCACACCCGGTTGTAGTTCGTCAGGGGAGTGGACGAGGCGAGGAACCCGTCAGGCCCCGCGCAGCCACGGAGCACGTCGAGAGCGCGTTGATACCCGATATCTCGTTCCATACACCCATCCCAGTACCCGGATCGACCAGGTACAAACCCGGTGGGAAGAATCGGACTCCTCGGAGGCGTTGTTGGGGACGTGGACTTCAGCGACGTTCGGATGCCCGTCACCTACCTGAGCCACGGTGCGCCCCCACTCGCCGACGACCCGATGTGGACGGCCGAGTTGGCCCGCTGGTCGGCGGCGATGCCCCGACCCGCCTCGGTGATCATGGTGTCCGCCCACTGGGAATCGGCGCCCGTCACCCTCGGTGCCACCACCCGGGTGCCGCTGGTATATGACTTCTGGGGCTTTCCCGAGCACTACTACCGGGTGCAATACCCCGCGCCGGGAGCGCCCGGCCTTGCCGCCGAGGTAAGCCGGCTCCTCGAAGCCGCCGGCATGACCGTGGCGCACGACCCGGAGCGTGGTCTCGACCATGGCGCATACGTCCCTCTGGTGGAGATGTACCCCGACGCCGACATTCCGGTCCTGCAGATCTCGATGCCCACGCTGGAGCCGAAGGTCCTCTTCGATGTCGGGACCCGGCTCGCCCCGCTCCGCGACCAGGGTGTGCTGATCGTCGGCAGCGGTTTCGCCACCCACAATCTTCGGGAGATGAACTGGCATCTCGGTGCCGATTCGGATCCCCCGGGGTGGTCGCGAGAATTCGACGACTGGCTGGCCGCGGCGATCGAGCGAGGGGATGTCGACGCTCTGATCGACTTCGACCGGGCCGCGCCGGCGGCACGGATCGCCCACCCGCGGACCGAACACTTCGCCCCTCTGTTCGTGGCCCTCGGGGCCGCCGCCTCCTCGTCGGCGGGTCGGAGCGCCGTCGACGGCTTCTGGTTCGGCCTCTCGAAGCGCTCCGTGCAGTTCGACTGAAATCGGCGTCGGCGTTTCCGACATCAGCCCGGCAGGCCAACCCTCAGATCGTGATGCCGGTGGCGTTGATGGTCGCCACGAGGCGGTCGTCGGTCTTGGTCCGGTGGGTCTGGAGCAGGCCGATCGAAGCCTCGGGCTCGTATGCGCAGGCGGCAGGGCCCAGGATCCCGGCATCGGACGCCGAGGTGGTGGCCCGGAGCACGAGGCTGCCATCGGCGTGGCGAGCGAGGGCTGGCTCGGCCATCGACTCGATCTCGACGACGCGGCATCCGTGGTGGATGAAGTCGCCGCGTGAGGGTTCCCAGGAGTCGGGAGTGAGGATCGCCAGGAGCGATCCGTCCCGTCCCCGGGCGATATCGGCCTGGGTCAGGCCCTCACCGCCCAACTCGGCCGCCTCGGCCGCGCCCGCCAGGGTCCCGACGAACTCCCAGTGCCAATCTGGCGGATCGCCGGCGGCATCGGTAGCAAACACCACCAGATCGCTGCGGGTGAGGTCGGGATCGACGGATCCACGGGGGAAGAACAGGCATCGAAGGACCAGGTAGAGCCTCCCGTCCTCCCAGTAGAGCGCCGGCTCGTTCCACATGGCGCACGCGCTCACCTGAGGGTCGAGAGCGGAGAGGTCGGTATCGATTCCCCAATCTGGGTCGGTCACGGCACTACCCAGAAGGGCTGGCTCGGCTTCGGTCAACGCCTGTGGCGATGGCGCGGCGAGAACCCCGATGCGAAAGGTTCGTGTCCACTCTCCGGGGTCGAAGCCTTCCTGGGGCACGAAGTATTCGAGGCGGGCGGCGTACCAGGTGGTTCCCTGCGGCGAATTGACGGGAAGAAGGTTCGGCACTTCGTAGTCCACGAATCCGTCGCGGCCGTCGGGGCTCGCGGTGGCCATGGATGGCCAGAGGACCGAATCGAAGATCCATCGCTCCCCCTGGTCATCGCTGTAGGCCAAGTGCGTCTCGACCCCGATGGTGAGTTCCTGGCCGCCATGGAGGTGGAGGTGGGGCCACGAGTAGGCCATCCACAAGCGGTCACCCCCGGGGTCCGCCCGGATCGACGGGTCGGCGAAGCCATGGATGGGGCTCTCGGAGCCGTTTGGCAGCCGGAACTCCGAGTCTCCTTCGACGATCACCGGGGGGCACTCGGGGGAGTTGGTCCGGCAGTCGATCGTCTGGATCGAAGGGTTCGGCTCGGGCCCGGTCGAAGGCACGGCTTCCGGGGCGCCGCCGCATGCCACAGTCGTCACCACGACGAGCACGCCAATCGTGATTGCTGGTCTGATCATGGAGGGAGGATCGCACCCGAATGTACGGAAAGGGTCATAGCGGCGTTATCGAGGGCTCGAGTTCGTGGGTTGGCTGCTGGAATTCGCCGGCAGCGAGGGTGGCGGTGGTTGGAACGCCGGCAGCGGTGGGATCATGGTCTCGAGTCTGACGGAAGGATCTCATGGACATCGTGGACGCGTCCGTCGTCGAGTCGCTGGTGGAGGCTTCCGAGTCTCCTGCGATCTCGATCTATTTGCCAACCCATCGTTTCGGCCCCGACAACCAGCAGGACCCGATTCGCCTCAAGAACCTGCTGGGCGAGGCGGAAGCTCGCCTGACCGAGCAGGGGATGCGTTCCCCCGAAGTCGCCGACCTGCTTGCTCCCGCCACCGACCTCTTGGACGACGTCGAGTTCTGGCAGCACCAGGAGGACGGTCTGGCGCTGTTCCTGTCCCCGCAGCGATCCGATCGATTCCGGGTGCCGCAGACATTCGACGAGGCAGTGGTCGTCTCGGACTCGTTCTTCGTATCCCCCCTCTTGCCTGTGATGAGCCGCGGTGAGCGCTTCTTTGTGCTCGCGCTGAGCGAGAACGAGGTACGCCTCCTATGGGGGAGCAGATTCCGGGTGGGGGAAGTGGAACTCGGGCCTGATGTACCCACCAGCATCGCCGAGGCCCTCTGGTTCGAAGATCCTGAGCGGCAACTCCAGTTTCATCAGGCGGGGCGGTCCGGCCAGGGCCGGGTGACCGCCACCTTCCATGGCCACGGGGGAGGCAAGGACGATCCGGGGGAGCGTCTGGAGCGTTTCCTCAGGGCCGTCGACGACGGGGTGCGTACCCTGGTCGCGGGTGGCGCGCCGGTGGTGCTCGCCGGCGTCGAGCGGGTCATGGCGGGATACCGCAAGATCACCCGTCTGGAAGGCGTGGTGGAGGATGGTGTCGAAGGCAGTCCCGACCGTTTGACGCCGGAGACCCTGCACGACGAGGCATGGCCCCTGGTTGCCCCCCGGTTCGAGGCCACCCGGGCGGAGGGCGCGGATGAGTTCCTCTCAGGCTCGAGGCCGATCAGTGCAGATGTCGACGAGGTGCTGCGGATGGCGAACGAGGGGCGGGTGGCCCACGCCTTCATCCCGGCAGGCACCGACGATCGACGCTTCGAGCAGGCGACGGCCGCCATCTGGAAGACCGGCGGTGAGGTGTGGATCGTGCCCGCCGAGGAAATCCCGGCCGGGGGACCGGTGGCCGCGGTGCTCCGCTACTGAGCCCAGCAGTCCACCAGCCTCACATTGCCTTATGTTCCGTCCCCCCCGTACAATGGCCCTCAACGACGCGGGGTGGAGCAGTCTGGTAGCTCGTCGGGCTCATAACCCGAAGGTCGCGGGTTCAAATCCCGCCCCCGCTACGAATGAGACCCGGCCGATTTCGGTCGGGTCTTGCTCGTCGGGCTCACCCTGTTGGTTCGGAGCCAGAAGGTCGCGGGTTCAAATCCCGCCCCCGCTACTACTACCGAAAAACCCTTGCACCGCAAGGGTTTTTCACTTGTCTGAGCCGCTCGCCAATCTGTGCTCCGTGGGCTCCATCGCTGCCGTCGCGCCTGAGACCGAGGCGGCGTGATGAAGCGGTTCGTGTGAACGTCTCCGCCCCAATGCTTGCAGGCGGCACCGGGCGTGGCGGCCGTCGCCCGGTCTCCGGCCGGTCGACCCTGTTCGCAACTGGTCCAGGCAGGCGAGCCTTCACCCGTCTGCCAACGACGCGGCCTCCGCCCTCCGCGGCTCCACCACCAGGTTGGGGAGCACCCGATCGAGCCATTTCGGGATCCACCAGTTCTTGTCGCCGAGGAGCTCCATCGTCGACGGGACCAGCAGCATGCGGATGACAGTGGCATCGATGGCCACCGCCGCCGCCAGTCCGAGCCCGAGGACCTTCACCGTGCGCATGTCCTCGAGCACGAAGGAGGCGAACACGAACACCATGATCAGGGCGGCGGCGGTGATCACACGGGCGGTGGCTGCCAGCCCGTCGGCGACCGCACTTGTGTTGTCGGCGGTCCGGTCGTACTCCTCCCGGATCCGGGTGAGGAGGAACACCTCGTAGTCCATCGAGAGCCCGAAGACGATGGCGAAGAGCATCATCGGGACGAAAGGCTCGATCGGGCCCGGCTCGATCCCGATGAGCGACCCTCCCCAGCCCCACTGGAATACCGCCACCACCACGCCGTAGGCAGCGCCGATCGCCAGCAGGTTCATCAAGACCGCCTTCAGCGGCACCAGCACCGAACGGAACACCGCCATCAGGAACAGGAACGAGATCAGCAGCACGGCACCGTAGAAGTACCAGATGCGTTCTGCCAGGTAGTCGGAGAAGTCGATGTTGGCCGCCACCGAGCCGGCCACCAGGATCTCCGTGCCCAGGTCGGCGTCGATCCCGGGGATCACCTCGTCTCGCAGCCGGTGAACCAGGTCGGTGGTCGTCTCGTCCTGCGGTCCGGTCTCGGGGGTCACCTGCCACAGCATCGCCGTGGGCTGCTGCGGGTCGTTGGGGATGCCGGTCGACACCCTGGCGACGCCCTCCGCCTCGCCCAGGGTCGCCGTCACGCCCTGGAGCGCCATCGGGTTCGTGCCGTCGCGGAGGGCGGTGATCAGGATCAGTGGCCCGTTGGCGCCGGCACCGAACCCGGCCTCCAACAGGTCGTATGCCTCCCGGGTGGTGGCGCCTTCCGGGTCGTTGCCGGCGTCGGTGAACCCCAGCTGGAGCGAGAATAGGGGGAGGGCGGCGATCGCCAGCACCAGCGATGCCGAGACGGTGATGACGGCCGCTCTCCGTTGCACGAAGCGGCTCCACCGATACGGGGCGGTTGTCTCGAGCGGCTTCTCCTTGCGAAGGATGATCGTCCTGGAGAGCGGACCTCCGAACCGGCCGGCGATCAGCACCACCCCGGCGGCGACCAGGGTGAAGCGAAGCGCCGGCACCCCCAGGGCGATGCCGATCAGGGCGACGGCGACGAGGAGCGAGGCGATCATGCCGCTCCACTTGGTGATCTGGATGCGCTGTCCCGCCAGCCCGATCAGGGCGGGGAGCAGCGTCACCGATGCCGCCATGGTGAGTAGCACCGTGGTGGCGGCGGCGAAGGCCAGGCCGGTGACGAAAGCGACCCCCATCAGTACCATGCCCAGGAGAGACACCACCACCGTCACTCCAGCGAAGAGCACCGCCCGGCCGGCGCTGTCGAGTGCTGCCGCCATCGACTCGATGATCGACTCGCCTGCGGCAAGATGCTGCTGGTACCGGGTGACAATGAATAGGGCGTAGTCGATGCCGACCCCCAGGCCGATCATGATCCCGATCGTGGCGGCGAAGTCGGGCATCTCGACGAGGTTGCTCAGCAAGGCGGTCGCCGCCACCCCGGTGCCGACCCCGGCGAGGGCTGTGGCGATGGGCAGTCCCATGGCGAGGACCGAGCCGAATGAGAGGATGAGCACGAAGATGGCGAAGGCCAGGCCCAGCATCTCTGATGACGGCGGCTCGCGGTGGCGGAACATGTCGCCCCCGAGGGCGATCTCCAGCCCGGCGATGTCGGGGGAGAGGGCGGTGATCTCGTCGAAGATCCTCGCCCCATCGTCCGTGGTGGTGCCCGGCTCGAGCACCAGCTGGGCATAGGCCACCTTCCCGGCGGAGTCGCCCAGGACCGAGATCTGGCCGGCGCCCATGGGGGAGTAGGGGCTGAGGACGTTTACCACGCCGTCGAGCTCCTTCACCGCTTCGAAGAGGTCGGTCATGGCGGATGCCACCTCGGGGTCCTCGACCCCCTGCTCTGCGACGAACACGATCGAGCCGGCGTCGCCGCCTACGCCGGGGAACTCGCTCGCCAGCAGGCCGGTACCGGCGCTGCTCTCCGACGCCGGGGCGGTGATCTTGGAGGTGAACGCTGGACCCGCGGTCGCCACGCTGCCCACCAGCAGGGCGGCGGCGAGCATCCAGGCGGTGACGTAGCGCCAGGGATGGGCGGCGGCGAAGCGACCGAGACGAGCGAGCATTTGTGGTTCCTTGTGTCGGGGATATGCACTGTAGGCAAAGTTGCGGTGACTGTAAAGATGCGGGACCTGCACAAAGCCGTGGTAGGATCCGGGTATGTCCGAGTCGAACAGCCTGCGGGAACGCAAGAAGGAGCGCACTCGGCGCGCCATCGAACGCGCCGCTCTCGATCTGTTCGAAGAGCGCGGTTTCGACGGGGCGACGGTCGACGACGTCGCCGCCGCCGCCGACATCGCCCCTCGGACCTTCTTCCACTACTTCCCCTCCAAGGAGGACGTGGTGCTGGCCGACTACGCAGGCCGCCTGGAGCAGCTCGTCGCCACGCTGCGGGAGGGACCGGCGGACGAGTCGCCCTGGCGGGCACTGCGAGCGGCGTTCGTCGCCGTCTCTGCCGACTACGAGAGCCAGAGAGCACAGATGCTGCGCCGGTTTCGGATCATCTCCTCGGCACCCTCCGTCGGCGCCCGCAGCCTGCAGTTGCAGGCGGATTGGGAGACCACCGTGGCCGGGATCGTCGCCGGCTGGCTGGGGACGGATTCCGAACTGCAGATCGTGCCCCGACTGCTCGCCGGAGCCGCCCTCTCCGCCATGCGGGCCTCGATGGCCCTGTGGCTGGCCGGTGGCGGCAAGGCCTCCCCACCCGAGCTGATGGCCAGGTGCTTCGACCTCCTCGACGCCGGCCTGGGCGAGGTCGGCGTCTCCGCGACTTCCAGTCCATGACCACTCGACTGCGCGGACTGCGCAAGTGGGTCTGGTTCGTGGCCCCGCAACGGATCGACCATTCCCTTCCTCACGGGGCGATGAGTGTGCCCGCCCCCAGCTCACTCGACCTGCCCGAGGAGGAGGTATGGCTGCAGGCTTCGGGCGGTCCTCGGCTCCATTCCTGGTTCATCCCGGTCGAGGGCACCGCCCCCGCCGTGGTCGTCCTCCACGGCTGGGGCGGCAACGCATCCCTGATGCTTCCGCTGGCGCCCCATCTGCATCGGGCCGGGTTCCACTCGCTCTTCCTCGACGTGCGCAACCACGGCCAGTCGGACCGTCGCCGCTTCGTGTCGATGCCCCGTTTTGCCGACGACCTCGACGTGGCGCTCGGCTGGCTCTCGGGGCGCAAAGAGGTCACCACGGTCGGCGTCGTCGGCCACTCGGTGGGAGGCGGGGCGGCGATCCTCAGCGCCTCGCGGGGCGGTGCGATTCAGGCCCTGGTGTCGGTGGCGGCGCCCGCCGACCCCGGAGCCCTGATGCGCCAGCAGATGGCGACGGCACCCCGACCGGTTCGCGCCGCCGCCCTGAGCCTCATCCAGAGGGCCATCGGCCAGCCCTTCGACGACTTTGCTCCCCGCAACCGGATCGCGCTGGTGCAGGTCCCGACCCTGCTGGTGCACGGTGCCGCCGACGAGGTCGTTCCCATCGAGAACCTCCATCAACTGATGTCAGCACGGCCGGGGGCAGAGATCCTGATCGTCGCAGACGGGGGTCACAGCGACCTGGGGCACTTCCTGCCCCACGTCGGGGAAATTACCGGATTCCTGGGAAGGCACCTGCGCCGGTAGAGCCCTCACCTCGGAGGCCAGTCGCCGAACTTGAGGAGCTCGTCACGCTCCAACCTCTGCACGAAGCCTTCTGGAGGTCTCGGATGCTGCCTTGTACCGGTCGGGACACCAGGCCGAAGCACTGAGGGCCACCAGGAGGCGAGGCGGTCGTCGAGTCCGTCTGAGCAGGCATTTCGCGCGTTTCCCCAGGCCGGGCGATACCCCGCACTCGGGCTCACCCTGCTGGTTCGGATCCAGAAGGTCGCGGGTTCAAATCCCGCCCCCGCTACGACCGAAAAACCCTTGCAGTGCGGCTTCAGGTCTTGTAGCGCCCGACTGCATTCTGAACGAGGGTCATCGCCTCCGAGAGGCGGTCGGTCGACTCGTTCGAGAAGATGACCCTGAAGTGGCCGACGGCCGTACTCGGACCCCAAGTGCCCATGGGTGTGACCGCGATGTTCGCCTCGGCGAGCAAGTATTGTGCCAAACGCGCATCGTCGGCCTCGATCTCACGGTGATCGACCAGCAGCCACCAACCACCGTTGGGAGCGACACATGAAAGGCCCTCGATTCTCCCGATGCCGTCGACGACCACATCCCGCCGCCGCTGCAACTCTTCCACCCGCGCCCTCAGGTCGGTGAGCATTGCCTCCTCATCTTCCAGCAACGCAACCACGCCCGCCTGTTGATACCCACCGGTGAGGGTCCCGTTGTAGACGTGGGCGCGAGCTACGTACTCGACGACCGACGCCGGGCCGGTCACCCAGCCGATACGCCACGCCGTCAGGTTGAAGTCCTTGGAGACGCCGTCGACGATTACCGTTCGGTCCCGCATCCCGGGCCGAGTAGCGATGTTATGGACGACCCCCCCGTCGAACACCGTGCGATGCGACACCGCGCTGTACACCACCCACAGATCGTGGCGCCGGGCCAGCTCAGCGATGGCATCGACTTCCTCGAGAGTGTGGACAACGCCGGTCGGCATGTTGGTGGCGTTGAACACGATCGCCTTCGTCTGATCCGACACCGCCGACTCGAGCGCATCGAGGTCAATCCTCCATCCCTCGCTCTCGAGGAGTGCCACGAACTTAGGCACGCCGTGAGTGAGTCGGATCCGGTTGATGATTCCGGAGTAAGCCGGCTCGAAGGTGATCACCTCATCGCCCGGGTCCAGCAGGGCGAGCAACACAGAGGCCAGGCCTTCCTGAGCCCCATTCGTGATGAGCACCTCGGTGTCAGGGGCGTACTCGAGAGGATGGCTTCGGGTGATCATGGAGGCGACGGCCGCACGCAATTCGCGCAATCCCGTGAGCGGAAGCCAGCTGTTGTACTCGTCGAGCCCTACCGCTTCCCGTGTTGCCGCCACCACATGGGCCGGCGGCGGGATGTCGCTGTCGGCGTTCTCCAACCGGAACGGTGCGCCACGCAGCGCATCAGCCTGGTCACCCATGATGTCGAGTCCGATACGGGGGATTTCCGTCATCCGGCGTGCAATGTCCACTCGAAACTCCTAGTCAGCGATCTGCGACCGCGGTCCATCACTCCACCCGATCGGCGCCAACTCGACCCTACCCGCTCTCGGGCGACCGGCGTCATGCCGTTCGACGCCGGAGGCTCCCGTGTGAACCCCATGCCACCCGCGTGCAAGGCGGGCGAATAGGTCAACCAACCCGCTCGGGGAACTCAATTCGGGCGATGGCGCCGAGCGCAGCGCCAACTCGTCGCGGGTTCAAATCCCGCCCCCGCTACCGCTGGGGTTCTAGTGGGGCGACGCCGTAGTAAGGGGAGTCGGGTCGGGCGACGCAAGCCTTTGGCGTTCGAGAAAGTAGGCCCCGAGGGTGGCGGCGAGGGCAGCGAACACTACGACCGAGTACGCGGCGAGAGCTACGTCGAGAACCTTGGCAAACCCATCCGATTGGCCAATGGGTTCACCTGTGATGGTGGCGAGGGACGCAGCATGAAGGGCATCTCCATACTGTTCGAATACCTCGAACTCGTATAGAAGCTGACTGCTGCCGAGTGCGACGATCGCCGAGACCACAGCCAACCATCCGACCCGGCTGCCGAGAACCTGGCGTGCCGAGCGCGATGATCGCACGGCGGAGGACAGCACGCGACCGGTGCGAAGGAAGCGAATTGTCCGGATCAGGCGCAGAATCCTGAGAAACGGGAGGATCAGGAAGGCGACCTGCCACCAGTTCCGCTTGAGAAACTCTACGGTCTTCGGGGCGATGACGAGCCTGGCGATGAACTCGGCGGCGAATATGAGCCAGATGAGCCAGCCCGCCACTGTCAGGCCCAAGCTCAGAGTGGCTTCGCTCGTGGCGACGGATTCACCGATGATCACCAGGACGAACACGACTGACAGAGCACTCATCACCGGAGTCAACCGGTCAAGTATCTCGTCGGCCCAGATCTCCCGCTCGACTTCCGAACGGTTAACCACCGGTCACCTCTGTCATCTAGTCCCAGGTCTGGCTATCAGAAGCAGGGTACCGACGCGGGCCAGTCGGACCTGGCTACGCCCCGGCTACTAAAAGGCCCTGGTGCGGGAAATCGGAGAGGGCCTCTGACGTTGTCCGATCGGGCTGATGCCAGGTTGGGCTGGAGCGCAACGCAGTCACTGGTTGACCATCCTCGCGCGTGGCCGTACACTGGCCGTACAGAAGGAGAGTCAAACTATGGCCACCGGCACGAAGCGAACTCGTAGTGAGCGTCTCGAGGTGCGGACGACTCCTGAGGATCGTGCGCTCATTGACCGGGCGGTAACGGCGTCCGGAACCGACCTGACCGACTTCGTCATCACCAATCTGACCGTGGCGTCCCGTCGGGTGCTGGCCGACCGGACCGAGTTTGTGCTCGAACCTGAGGCTCGAGCCGCGTGGGAGGAGATCAATCGTGGTCGTGGTCGCAGCCTGACCGGGCTCCGCGAGTTGATGGCACGGCCGTCGCCGTTTACCGACGAGTGACGCAACGGTGTCGGCCTCCCAGGCTGTTGGAGGCCGGTGACATCGTCGACCCGTTCGAGTGTCGATCCGCCGAACAGACCGACTGGCTGCGCCACCATGCACGACAGGCCCACGCGGCGGGAACAGCGAAGGTGCTGGTCGTCACTCCGGATGACAGTGACCTGGTGGTCGCCTACTACGCCTGGTCGATGGCCAGTATCTCGATCGATGATGCTCCGGCACGGGCGCGCCAGGGTGCGGGAGGGTACCCGCAGCCCGTTGCGCTGCTCGCCCGACTTGGTGTATCCAAAGAGCACGAAGGCCGAGGACTCGGTGCCGGTCTCCTCGCCGATGCCATCGGTCGGACTGCGCAGTTGGGAGTTGAGATCGGATGCCGGGGCCACTTGTTCACGCCGAGAGGCCGGAGGCTCGAGACTTCTACGTCCATCTCATCCCCGAATTCGCACAGTCACCGACCGACGAGCTGCACCTCGTCCTGTTGATGAAAGACATCCACAGAACCCTGAGAGGGTGACTCAGCGAAGGCGCGTCCATCGCGCGAGAGGAGGCGATGGGACCGGGGGGAAGTCCAGCCTGGTTCAGACCGTCTACCCCTGCCTTGCTGAGGCTCGGTCGGCAAAGAACACGCCCACCATCCCCAATATGGCGACCAGTGCTGCCGCAATAGCCGCCCTGAGGACATCGTCACCCCAGGGCCACCCCAGCGCCAACGACCGAGAGGCATCGACGGCCAGTGACAGCGGGTTGATACCGGTGAATCCCTCGAGCCAGTCGGGCAGGTTCCTCGACGGTACAAAGGCACTCGAGGCAAACATCAGCGGGAAGTTCACCAAGAACCCGGCCATCTGGGTTACCTCGACATTGCGGGTGGCAGTGCCAATCGCGATGTAGAGCCAGGAGAGCGACCAGCCGAACACCGCGGCCACGACCAGCACCCCGAGCGTCTCGGCCAGGTTGCCGTGGAAGCGAAACCCGAACAGGAGCATCGACACGATGATCATTGCCACCGTCTGCACTGAGCTGCGGGCAAGATCGGCGACGCTGCGAGCCAAGGGGACAGCTGCCCTGGGAATCGGAAGCGACCGGAACCGGTCCATCACCCCACTGGTGAGGTCTGTCGCCATCGAGATGCCCGACTGAGTGCTGTAGGTGGCGATCGAGGTGATCAGGATCGCAGGCACGAGATGGTCGATGTAGGTGATTCCTTCCGGGAAGCCCGGCGTATCTTTGATCGAGCGGAATACCTGGCTGAACAGTGCCAGGAACACGATCGGCTGCACCAGAGAGAAGAACACCAGCTGGCGGGTTCTGGTCACCTTGCGCAGGCTGCGCCAGGCAAGCACCCGTACCGTCCGCCAGGCTGAGGCCTGACCGGTCGGCTTTCCCACCGTTGCGTCCATGGTCACCGCACTCATGCGGTCACATCCCGGCGGGCGAACAGCACCCCCATCAGCACCAGCGCAGCGGCCACATAAAGCGTCACCAGTACAGATGCCCGGTTGTATGACACCAGCGGCGTGCCGCCGGCAGCGAGGCTGTCGAGCAGCCCGCGGGGCAGCCATCGTGGGGCGTCGTCCCAGGCTGTGGCCAGCAGCATCTCGACCGGCAGGGCGTAGGCGAGTCCCGCAGACACTGCAGGTGCGGGGGCTCGCAGAACCACTGCCAGCAGCGCTCCGATCACGCCCCAGCCCAAGCTGGAGAGGATGAGATTGCCGATCGCAGTCGCCAATGCGACGTACCCATCAGAGGTGAGCCAGGCAGCAGTGTCCACGCCCTGGGCGGGTGCAACCGCCAAGCCGACAGCCGTCGCGACCAGCGAAGCGACCACAACAGCTAATGCAGCGAAGACCGCGATAGCGACGAGCTGACCGGACAGCAGCCTCAGCCGGCGGGGTTCTTTGACGAGGAGGGTGCGGATAGTGCCATGGGAGTATTCGTTGGCGATGAGTGTCGCGAACAACCCGAGGGTCAGTACGCCGAGGAAGGTGGCGGCGACACCCAGAATGTTCGCCATGCCCTCAGCAGTCGAGAGCTGGCCGACCCCGAAGACCATCTCCGAACCGGGGCCAGAGCTTGTGCCGCCCCCGGCCCGGTTCAGGGTCAGGAACGTTGCCAGGATGCTGAAGCCGACCACCGCACCGCCCCAGCCGAGCACCACCGAGCGGCGACGAAGGCGGATCCACTGTGCGAGGACTGCGCGGATCATGACTCCTCCTGCAGCATGTTGAAGAAGGCCTGTTCGAGGTTGGGGCTCTCGCGTCGCAGCTCCACCAGGGTGATGCCCCGGAGTCCGGCCTCACGGTTCAGCACTCCGGCGAAGTCGAGTGGCGCATCGACCACGAGACGGCCACCATGTCCACTGCTGGGGTAACCGTGTTCGGCGCATATCGCCACCAGCTCGGCCTCGACCTCGTCATGGCGTTCGGCCGCCACCACCAGGTGCGGGCGCTGGGCGGCTATCGCCTCGGTGATCGGTCCCTGGAAGCGCAGCCTGCCGCGGTCGATCATCACCAACCAGTCGCAGATCTGTTCGATCTCGGGCAGCAGGTGGCTGGAGACGAAGACAGTCATTCCACCGTCGGCGAGGTCACGTAGCAGCTGGCGGACCTCCTTGATGCCCGGCGGGTCGAGCCCGTTCGTCGGCTCGTCGAGCACCAACAGATCGGGGTCACCGAGCAGGGCGGCGGCGATGCCGAGCCGCTGCTTCATCCCGGTGGAGTATGAGCGCACCTGGTCTGAACCGCGCTCGGCCAGACCGACGAGCTCGAGGAGCGCGTCGATGCGGGAGTGGTCGTGGTCGCCGAGCATCGAAAGGGCTGCCAGGTTGCGTCGCCCCGACAGTGAAGGGGTGAATGCCGGCCCTTCGATCATCGCCCCGACCCGAGGGAGGTAACGCTCGGGATGGCTGATCGGCTCCCCCAGCACGTGGGCAGCGCCGCCACTGGGACGGATCAAACCGAGCAGCATTCGAATCGTGGTGGTCTTACCGGCGCCGTTCGGGCCGACGAATCCCGCCACCGTCCCGGTCGGAATCTCGAGGCCGAGGTCGGACACGGCCCTCAGCCTGCCGTAGTCCTTCGTGAGGCCCACACTGTGGATCGCTAACTGCCGGGTTGCGGTGGCCGGTTCGATGGTGTCAGCTGTCATAGCCGTTACCTCTCATCGGTGCGGGAGTGCCTTCGTAGGCCGCGTCGGGTTGACCCGTCGAAATCGGTGACCTCTGAGAGTTCGTCGGCTGCGGCGAGTCGTTTGGCAACATCACCGGTGATGGCAACGAACACGTCGTCGAGAGTCGGGGTGTGGACTTCCAGTCCGTGGATGGTCACGTTGGCGGCGTCAAGGCTGCGCAGCGCGGGAAGCACCGTCTCGGTGTCGGCTATCGGCACCGAGAGGCCACGCTCCCCCGAGGGCATCGGTGGTGCAGCCGCGAGAGATGCCAGCGCCTCGGACGCGCGGTCTCGTTCGTCCGCCCCGGCCAAGGTGAGATCGATCGTGTAGCCGCCGATTCGGCGCTTCAGCTCCAACGGCGTCCCTTCTGCGACGATAGAGCCCCGGTCGATCAGCACGATCTGGTCGGCGAGACGGTCTGCCTCCTCGAGGTAGTGGGTGGTGAGCAGCACAGTGGTGCCGCTGCGAGCGAGTGAGGAGATGGCTGCCCACAGTTCCTGGCGGCTAGTCGGGTCGAGGCCGGTAGTGGGCTCGTCGAGGAATAGCACCTGGGGGCGGCTAACCAAACTGGCGGCGAGGTCGAGGCGGCGGCGTAACCCGCCGGAGTAATGACGGGCGAGTCGGTCGGCATGGTCGGCCAATCCGAGCTGGGTGAGGAGCTCGTCGGCACGGGTCCGGACTTGTGCTCGGGGGAGCCCCAACAGCAGGGCAACCATCTCGATGTTCTCTCGGCCCGTCAGGTCATCATCGACGGCGACCTGCTGGCCGGTGAGGCCGATGCAGGCGCGGACCTCGTTGGGGGCGGCGGTGACGTCGAAGCCGCACACTTCGGCGGTGCCGCTGGTTGGCCTCAACAACGTCGTGAGTATCCTCACCAGTGTCGTCTTCCCGGCCCCGTTGTGGCCGAGCAGACCGACGACGCTGCCCGCATCCACGCTGATGTCGACGCCACGCAGGGCTTCGATGTCGTCATAGCTACGGGTCAGGGCTTCGGTGCGGATCGCCGGGGCTCTCATGACCCTGATCCCTTCCGATGGCGCACACCGTCCAAGACGACTCCAACAAGGTCTTTCGTGTTTGCCGGTTCGATACCCGCATGAACCTGCTGGAACACCGCGGAGAACACCAAGCCGATCAGCGCCCGGGCGACCATGGTCGCTTCGCCGGTGATCTCACCCGCTTCTGTTTCGCGGGAGACATACTCGCCGACGCTGTCCACGAGGGTGGCGAGCATCCTGCCCCGGCCTTCGCCGCGATTGGTGCCGGGGAGTCCCAGGGACAGCACCAAGGGGAGGACACGACAGAGGTGGGCTTCCAGTGCTTCGGCAGCGCCCAGGAGTCGCTCGTCAAGGGTCACACGCTCGGCGGCTGTCGCGAGGTCGGCGTGGAACTGGTCGGTGCGAGTGACCTCCTGGACGCAGGCGTCGAGAAGCTCCTCCTTGCTCGAGAACGCCCAGAACACGGTGCCTTCGGCCACTCCGGCGACCCGGGCGATCTCGGCGGTGGTGACCTCCCGGCCGCGGGCGGTGACAAGCGGGAGAGCAGCGGCGACTATCGACGCCCTCCGCTCATCTGGTGGAAGCGGTTGAGCCCGCTCCCGAGATCTAGAAACTGAGTGAGTACTCACTCAATCCACGATACCTCTTGCTGTCATTTAGTCAAACCCAGTGCGGTTGATGAGCGCGCCTGCCTCCGGTGATGGTGACGTCCCGGCTGATGGTGTGGCGGCATGGGCAACGGGTGCCGGTGTCGGCTTGGTCGTGTTCATCGTGAGTTGGCTGCTGTGGAGACGGATTCTGATCGGAGTCTTCTCGACCCCGATCGGGCCGGTTGCGACGATGATCGTCGGCGTGGTCTCCGGCACCACGGCTGGGTGGTGTGTGAGTCGGCGAATGGTCTGGAATCGGGTACGCGAGCCGGGATGGCGACCGCGACGGCGGCGAGTGCGGTCCCGGCGCCGAAACCGACCATGAGCCGTCTCCGTCCTAGCCGGTCCGACCAGCGTCCACCAAACCATGTCGAGATCATCCGCACTACGTTGTGCACCGCCCAGAGCAAGACGAGCCAGCCCGAGGCAACGCCAAGATAGGAGAACCTCAAGAGCAGGGAGGCGTCGGTGCTGTTACCCAGGGTGAACACGGCGAGACCTCCGCCGGGGGAGGGCGCCCTCCAGCTTCGCCCGGTCGATGATCAGGAGGGTGGGCCACCATCACCGGGTACCGGTCCGGATCGACGACGGTCAGGGGAAGGAATCTGGTCCCACCGCTGCGGCATTGGCCAGATGAGTCGCGCCGTCTAAACGTCGGGAACCTCGCTCATGGAGCCTCCTATTTCCTCAGCATGTCGGCTGGTTTGAGGCGTGCAGCGCGGCGGGCGGACAGCAGGCTGGCTGTGCCCCCTCCGATGACGGCGACCCCTGCGGCGGAGAGAGCGGCGCCCGGTGAGAGGCGTGCCGGGATCGTGAAGGGCTCTGGTGTGGTGACGTTGGTGAGTTCGGGCACCTGGCCTGTCGCCTGCTGGAGGTCGACCGGTATCTGTCGGAGCACAATGACACCGAGCAAGCCGATGGAGATGCCGAGGACAGCACCGAGCAGGCTGAGAGCGATTCCTTCTGTTGTGAACAAGCGTGTGACGTCGCGTGCCCGCCAACCGGTCGCTTTCATCACACCGATCTCTCGGGCTCGTAGGACAATGGCGGCGTTGAACGTGATGGCCGAGAGCAACATACCGCCCAGGAGGGCCACGGCCGCTCCTACCCGGGCGTAGCGATCCGAGACTTGAGCAATCCCGCCTATGACCTGGACGATGCTCTGTTCGGTGGTGGCGGAAACCTCTCCCAGTTGGGTCTGAGCGTCGACGACGATCTCCTCGACGTCGGCTGCCTCATCCACACGCACGTAGACCTGGTTGACCTGGTCGTCGGCCAGTCCGGCAAGCGATTGGGCGACCGAAAGTGGCAGGTAGAGATTGGCCGCCGCCGTCTGATTGACCCCGGTCGCCTCGACGAGGCCGACGACGGTGAACGAACGGCCGTCGATCTCGAGTGTCTTTCCGGGAGCGAGGCCGAAGAAGGCGGCATAGTGCCGGTCCACCACGACCGCATCGGTCTCGTCGGGTTCGAAGAAGCGGCCCTCCACGACGGATCCGCTGACGCTCGACGGGCCGACCGCCTCCCGGGAGGTGTCCACTCCCAGCAGAGTCTGGTAGCTGTTGGCCGAGAAGTCCCATAACAGCAACCCCCCAGCGACACCGCTGACACCCGACACGTGGCGCAAACCCTCCACCTCCTCGGTGGTGAGTGGGGTGAGGCCGAAGGGTTGGCGTATCCCGCGGGTGACCTGGGTGCCTGCAGCACCTTGGGTGTCGGGCCTGCTGATGAGGATGTCGGCGCCGACGCCAGCCAACGGTTGACGGGCAGCCACCGAGAACCCGTCACCGGCAGCCACCAGAGCGACGTACAACCCCACACCCAAGGCCACACCGGCGAGCGTGCCCAACATTCGCACCCGACGATGCCGCCCTTCTGCCAGAAGATAGGCCAGCATCAGCCCGTCGTCTCATCCAGAACCGTGCGCAGGTCATCCATCGTCCAGGTCCCGTCGGCGACCACGCTGGTGCCCTCTCCCTGTGGGAAGCTGAGGAACGCCACGGTGCGGCCGTCCACATCGAACTCGACTTGACCGTTGATGAATATCGCGATCGGTGTGTGCTCGGTCACGCCCATTCGTTCGGCGAAAGCCTTTCCTTCGGGTGAGTCGAAGTCGTAGCTGACGGTCTGCACCGCGGTGCCGTAGGAGCCGGTGATCTCCAAGACCTCCGCGGTGAAGGGGCGGATCGGTGCATGGTCGAGTGAGATGATCTCCACCCGAGTCCCACCATCGGTCGAGGTCTCCTCGGAGGGCGGCGGTGAGCCGCCGGTGGAATCCGGTGATGTGCCGGCTCCCGTGGTGCAGGCGGCCACGGACAATGCCACGGCAAGGATCAAGGACCATCTATGCATCGACAACTTCTCCATCTCTCATATG
This sequence comes from Acidimicrobiia bacterium, assembly GCA_040882645.1. GTDB lineage: Bacteria > Actinomycetota > Acidimicrobiia > Spongiisociales > UBA11373 > JAUYIV01. The sequence goes on along the minus strand of JBBEAX010000101.1, from coordinate 21,866 downwards.
AATGACACGGTCGGCCGTTGCCGCCACGTCATGGTCATGGGTCACGATCAGCATGGCGACACCCCCCTCGTCGCGGAGACGGTGGAACAGCGCCAAGATGGCGGCGCCGGTCTCGGTGTCGAGGTTGCCGGTGGGCTCGTCGGCCATGATGAGCCCGGGATCGCCGATCAGGGCACGGGCGATGGCCACCCGCTGTTGCTCACCGCCGGACAAGCGGGACGGTTGATGGGTCGCGCGATCGGCCAATCCCACCATCTCCAGCTTCGCCGCCGCTCGTAGTCGACGCTCGGCGGCGGGCATCCCGACTGGGTAGAGAGGGAAAGCGACGTTCTCCAGCGCGCTTAGGGTGGGGATGAGGTGAAACGCCTGGAATACCAGACCGATGCTCTCCCGCCGCCAGACTGCCAGGGCGTCCTCGTCGAGACCGCTGAGATCGCGGCCCTCGTAGAGGACCCGACCGCTGCTCGGCTGCTCCAACCCCGCCATCAGATGCAGAGCCGTGCTCTTGCCCGATCCCGACGGGCCCATTACCGCGACGAACTCGCCTCGATCGATTCTCACGCTGAAGTCACGAACGGCCGAGACCGCCCCAAATGACCTGCTCAGCGACTCGGTGAGTACCAGCTCATTCACTTCGCAACACCTCCGCCGGTTTGATGGTGGCGAGCCAGCGCGTTGACCAGAGCCCGACCAGACCCGCAGCCAGCACCGACAGGCCCAGCGCGACCAATACCATCGTCGGCGTGATCACGGCATTCAGATTCACTACCACTGCTACCTCATCCGCGCCCCCGGGAAGGAAGTGCGGAGATGGGCTGAGTTCCCAGGGGACCGGCACCGTGACGCTGGACCGACGCATCAGCAACGTCAGCAGCCACGCCATCCCCAGCCCCACCACCCCACCCGCCAGAGTGACCACGATCGCCTCTGTCACCAACTGGAGGCTGATGTCGCGACGCCGCCAGCCAACCGCTCGCATCATGGCGATCTCCCCCCGGCGCTCCCACACCGAGGCCGCCACCGTGCGCAACAGGACGGCTGTGGCGAAGAGGAATGCAACCAGGCCAACAATCACCCCAAAGCGGTCGATGAGCCCGAACAGTGCGCCCAACTGCTCGGTGAACGATTCGGCCGCCGACACCAGGGCCTGATCGCCCAAGACCCGCTCGGCTGCGGTCGCTACCTCCTCAGCCTGGGTCTGCTCCGCCTTGACGAACAGGAGATTGGCGTCGTCCGGTCGCATGTCGTGAACAGAGAGGACATTGGGGGCGACGGACGCCAGCGCCTGAGCGTCCGCCAACGCGATGTAGATGTTGGCGGACGCCACAGTCCCCACCGAGGTCGTGTCGACAATGCCCACAACGGGGAACGACTGCCCTGCCACCGTAACGGCGGCTCCGAGTCGGAGAGCATTTTGAGTCGCGTAACTCGCGTCCACCAGCGCCACACCCCGGTCGCCCTCCTCCAGGAACCGCCCTTCCACGAGGCCGGCCTTCAGACGGCCCGGCCCGAAGTCGACGGCGGCGTCGATCCCGAGCCCTGCCACGAATCCATCCCCGTCGAAAGACCAGAAGAACAAACTCTCGGCCACCCTTTCCACCCCGGGGATGGAGGTGATCGCCTCGATCTCGTCCCTATGGATCGGAGCCACTGAATGGGGATAGACGATACCCTCGAAGCTCTCTGGCACGTCACCCTGTCGCTGAACGGTGAGGTCGGCTCCGACCTCCGATAACGGAGCCCGCGCCGCGGCCCGGTAGCCGACGCTGTAAGCCTGCAGGCCGACGAACAACGCGATCCCGAGTGACACGCTGAGGACTGCGGAGACGGCCCGAGTCGGCCGGCGTGTGATCTCTGCACCAACGTAGGACAGCATCGGGCGCGCCGACTCAGCGGATCCACAGAGGGAAGCGACGGTACCGGGTCACCACTAGCCGGTACCGTCCGGCCGACTGGCATCAGCGGCCTTCTGCAACAGTCGGAGCACATCGACCACCTCCGACCGGCGATCGATAGGTACCTGTTCCAGTAGTGCCTCCATACGCTGCCGGCGCGCCTCACTCAGCCGATCCGCCGCATCGCGTCCAGCGTGGGTCAGGGTGAGGCGAACCCCACGCCCATCGTCGCTTGCCGGCTCTCGCGCCGCCCAACCCCGCTCGACCAGGTTGGTAACAATTCGACTCACCGTGCTCTTCGCTAAACCCAACCGAGCCCCAAGCTCCATCTGGCGAAGCGAAACATGGGCCAGCTCACTCAACGCGTGAGCTTCAGCGACGCCGGTCTCGAATCCGCATGGTGTCTGCTCCGGTCGGTGCAAGCCGAAGCCTCTGACGAACGACACAACCGCATCGGCAAGCTCTTCGGCAGTGGACATGGTTTTAACCTACACCGATCTGGTTCGAATATACAACTACATGCGGCGGCGCATCGCGGCCGGCACAGGTTGGATCGCAGCTACGACTATCCCAAGATCCGCAGCCAACTCCACGCCCGCGGGCTCGTCGAGTTAGACATCCAACGCCGCGGCACCAAACCACCGCCAGGGACACCGCACCGGCTGACACTCGGACTCCGCTGGGTCGTGGAAGCTACGAACACATGGTGGTCGAACTACGGGCAACTACGTCGCAGCACTCGCCGATGCCATCGGTCGGACTGCGCAGTTGGGAGTTGAGATCGGATGCCGGGGCCACTTGTTCACGCCGAGAGGCCGGAGGCTCGAGACTTCTACGTCCATCTCATCCCCGAATTCGCACAGTCACCTACCGACGAGCTGCACCTCGTTCTGTTGATGAAAGACATCCACAGAACCCTGAGAGGGTGACCCCAGCCAAGGCGCTTCCATCGCGTGTCCATCGCGCGAGAGGATGCGATGGGACGCTCAAGAACCCGAAATGTCGCGAAAAACAAATGGCTTCTGAACAGGCATTTCGCGCATTTCCCCAGGTCAGCGAACACCCCGGCCTCGGCTCGTAACCCGAAGGTCGCGGGTTCGGATCCCGCCCCGCTAGTAGAAGCCCCGGTCAGCAGTACGCTGACCGGGGCTTCTACCGTCTCTGGTCGCAGTCGAAATCGACAAACGGATCAGAAGAGCCGTCTAGGTGTGATGACCGGGGAGGTTGTCCCTGGGTGGACGCACGGAGCAGTGGCGCAGGACGTGTCGGATATACGACACTCAGTATCTACTACGGGCAGGGTAACGCTAAACCGAGGCGGGCATGAGAGCCATCACACAACCCATCGGAATCTTGTACGAGCATCCGCTCTGGTTCAAACCGCTCTTCGCCGAGCTGGATCGGCGTGGTGTGGATTACTTGCCGGTGGACGCCTCGGACTCGCGGATTGACCTGGTAGGTGCGCTGGAGGATTGCCGTCTGGTGGTCAACCGGATGAGCCCGTCCGCCTGGACCAGGGGAAACGGCCCGGCGATTGCCAGGACTCAGGATCTCCTTCGGCGACTCGAGGCCGATGGAGTACCGGTCATCAACGGGGCCGAAGCCTTCGAATACGAGATATCGAAGACACGTCAGCTCGAGCTGCTCGCAGACCTGGGTGTCAGTCATCCGGCGGGAAGACCGTTCAGCGACCCGTCGGAGGCGATCGAAGCCGCGACTGGTCTTCGCTTCCCGATCCTGGTGAAGCCCAATCTCGGCGGGAGCGGAGCGGGCATCCGGTCGTTCGCCGACACCGCTCAGTTGAAAGCGGCCGTACGATCAGGTGAGCTGGAGGACCTGGGCTACGACGGCTTGGCACTGGTGCAGGAGTATCTGCCCGCAGAGGGCGACAGCATCGTGAGGGTGGAGATCCTCGACGGCGAGTATCTCTACGCGATTCGCCTCCGGCTCCTTCCGGGCTCATTCAACCTGTGCCCGGCCGACTACTGCGAAGTCCCGGGCATTGCCGACGGCGTCTCCGGCCGGGGGCTCCTGGTAGAGGCGTTCACACCACCCGAGGATGTGATCGATATCACGAAGCGGATAATCGAAGGCGCGGGAATGGACCTCGGTGGCGTGGAGTATCTGGTGAACTCCAGAGACGGCCGGCCCTATTTCTACGACATCAACGCCCTCTCCAACTTCGTAGCCGACGCACCCCAGGTGATCGGGTTCGATCCCTTCGTGGATCTCGCCGGTTTCATCGTCGCGAGGGCTGAGGAGGCGGAGAAAGCGATAGCTGTCTAATGCCCCAGCGGGGCGCCGAGAGCCAATGGGAAAGCCGGTTCGGTTGGCCCTCGGGGGCCGGTCGGACCGGTCTCTTGTTGTCCTCGTGCTCGGGGGGCCGCCCTTCCGGAAGCCAAGAACGGGCCGCCGCGCCGCAGTCAGCCGCCGGTCTCTTTGGCGGCGACGAGGGCCTAGAGCCTGGTCGTGTCGGCTTCGGTCCGGCCCGGGGGATCAGTGATCCCGAAGTCGATGTAGGCGCTGGGGGAGTAGCAATGGCCATGGCCGACGGGCACTGACTAGATGTCGGACATGCGCTGGGGACTCATTCGCTTCAGTCGGCCAGGTCGCCAGCTGCGGTGGCGACCGCCTCGACAGGTTTCAGGTTGGTCACCGCCGCCTTGACTCCCTCGGAGAGGGTGGGGTGGACGCATATGCAGTTGGTAAGCGGAGAGATGCTCCGTTCCGCGGTGTGCAGCATCAGGATCCCCTGCGGCAGAAGATCGGCGCCGAGGTGGGCGAGAACGTGCATGCCGAGCAGCTCGTCAGTGTCGGCGTCGACGACGAACTTGACGAATCCGGCAGTCTCACCCATGGCGATGGCCCGGCCCACTCGCCGCAGTGGCTGGCGGCCGACCTTGATGCTCCGCCCCGCGGCAACCGCCTCCTCTTCGGTGAGTCCCACGCTGGCCACCTCCGGGTCGGTGAACACCGCTCCGGGGATGCGGTCCGTCTCGTAGGCCCGGCCGGCGCCCTCGAGGGCGTTGTCCACCGCTACCCCGGCGGTGTACACGGCGAAGTGGGTGTACTGCAGGCGGCCGATGACGTCTCCCATGGCCCAGACGTTGGGGGCGGTGGTCTGCAGTGTGTCGTCGATGGCGATTCCCGTCTCCGGATCCGCCTCGACACCTGCCGCCTCCAGGTCCATGTCGCCGACATGGTGGGGTCGACGCCCGGCGGTCACCAAGATACGGTCGCACTCGAAGCGCTCGGTGGTGCCGGCCACATCGGCGGTCACTGCCACTCTGCCCCCGCCGACAGCCTCGACCTTGGTCGGCTCGGCCCGGGTGCGAATGTCGATGCCCTCCTCCCGGAGGATTGCCTCCAGCGCTGTCGATATCTCTTCATCCTCTCGGGGGAGCACTCGGTCCCGCCGCTGCAGCACGGTGACCTTCACGCCGAAGCGATGGAGCATCTGGGCAAATTCCATCCCCTCGGGGCCGCCACCGATGACGACCATCGACCCGGGAAGCGTGTCCATGTCCATGACCGTCTCATTGGTTTCGAATCCCGCTTCTGCGAGCCCGGGGATGTCGGGTACCACCGGTACCACGCCGGAAGCGACGATCACCTTCTCCGCCTCCAATTCACGGCCGTCGATGGAGAGTCGGCCGGGGCCTGCGAAGCGGGCGAAGCCGCGGATCAAGTCGATTCGGGGGTGCTCATCGATCCGGCGTTCCAGCCGGCCTCGGATGAGCGAGACGATCTCATCCTTTCGGGTCCTGATCCGGGGCCAATCCACCTCCAGCCGCCCGATCCGAAACCCGAACTCCTCCCCCCGCTGCGCCATCTGAATCGCCTTTGCAGACCCGACCTGGGCCTTGGTGGGGATACACCCCACGTTGATTCAGGTGCCACCCACTTTGTGGCGTTCGATGAGAGCCACCCGGCCCCCCAGCCCTGCGGCTCGAAAGGCGGCATTGATGCCGCCCATCCCGGCTCCGATCACGGCCAGGTCGTACCTGTCGTCCATTTGTTGCTCCCTTCGATCGTCAAGCGGCACAGCAGGACAGGTGGGCGACATCCTTGGAGAATCCTTGGGCGGCAAGCTTGAGTGCCTCGGCCATCGTCAGGTAGGGGTGGAAGGTGCCGGCAATCTCTTCGATGGTGACCCGGTGTTGAAGGGCGATCACCATTGCCTGGATGACGTCGCCGGCACCCTCGGCGAGGATGTGGGCGCCAAGCATCCGGCCGGTGGCCTCGTCGGCAACCAGCTTCACCAGTCCGGTGGTGTCATGGTCGACCAGGGCGCGAGGTACCGCGCTGAGGGGCAGCAGCGAGGTGATCACCCGGTGGCCCGCGTCGGCGGCCTGAGCCTCGGTGAATCCCACGGAGGCGATGGGCGGGCTGGTGAACGTCACCCGGGGCATGAAATTGAGGTCGATGCGTCGGCCGGTGCCCTTGAGGGCATGCTCGGCGGCGACCCCACCAGAGCGGGCGGCCACGTAGACGAACTGGGGGAGGTTGGTGACGTCGCCGGCGGCGAAGACTCGGGGGTTGGTGGTCGCCATCGCACTGTCGACGACGACATGCCCCCGCGGGTCGGTATCCACTCTCGCGGCCTCCAGGCCGAGGCCGGCGGTGTCGGCGCGACGGCCGGTGGCGATGACGAGCTGGTCGGCCTCGATTCGCTCCGTGATGCCGGCGATGGTGATGTCGAGCCAGCGACGGTCGCCACTGCGGCCCGCCTTGGTGATCGTGGCCGAGGTGAGGACCCGGGTACCGATCGACTCGAGGTGCGCCTGGAGGGCGGCGGAGATCTCCGGCTCCTCGAAGGGTGCGATCCGATCCAGCACCTCGACCAGGGTGACCCGGCTGCCCAGATGGGCGAACAGCTGACCGAGCTCGAGGCCAATGGCGTTGGCCCCCACCACGATCATCTCGGCGGGCAGCTCGGTGAGCCCCAGCGCGGTGGTGGAGGTGAGATAGCCGACCTCATTGAGCCCTGCGATCGGTGGCGTCCACGGGGCGGCGCCGGTGGCGATCAGGTAGCGGCCGGCCGACACCACCCGACCGTCGACCTCCACGGTGTCGGGTCCGGTAAACCGGGCCTCACCCCGGATCAGGTCGATGCCGTACACGTCGATCAGATCCTCGTACTTCTCTCGGCGCATGGTGTTCACCAGGTCGTCCTTCTGGGCGACCAGGGCCGCCAGGTCGACGCTCCCAACCGCGGTGGGCAACCCGGCGAAGGGAGAGCGACCGGCCCGGTGATAGTGCTCGGCGGCCCGGAGCAGCGCCTTGGAGGGTACGCAGCCGACATTCACGCAGGTGCCGCCGACGGTGCCCCGTTCCACCATGGCGACCCGGGCCCCCAGCTCGGAGGCCTTGATTGCGGCGGCGAACGCCGCTGACCCGGAACCGATGATGAGCAGGTCATGGTCTCCGTCACTCGGGGACTCGGCAAGTCGCTCGGAGCCCGGCTCGTCGTCTTGGACGAGGCCGTAGCCGTCGTTTGCCAGCTCCGTCGTGGCCCTGTCGGTCGAGAACACCGCGGTGGCGACGCCCACGGCGGTCCCGGTCTGCCAGTCCACCTGCGGGTCCTGCAGCCCAGCCCGGCTGAGCGCCTTGCCCACCGTGATCTCGCAGTGGTCGCAGGTCATCCCCTCGATGGAGAGGCGGATCGGCTCTCCGGGGCTATCTATCTTCTCGCGCTTGGTCTTCATGTCGAAAACCTACACCTTCAAGTGGGGTTGAATGTCAAGTGGTATGGTGCAGTCATGCAGATAGGTGAGGTGGCACGCAAGGTTGGGGTGGCCACCTCGGCTATTCGTTTCTACGAGGAGTCGGGTCTGCTGCCCGAACCGGAGCGGACCCGATCGGGGTACCGGGAGTACGCCCCGGCTGTGATCGACCGTCTCATCTTCATCCGGGCCGGCCAGGCGGTGGGTTTCACCCTGGCCGAATTGAAGGAGGTGCTCGGGATCCGGGACCGGGGTGACCTCCCGTGCTCGCACGTCGCCGGACTGATCGACCGCCACATCGGCGATATCGACCAGAGGATCCGAGACCTGCGAAGGCTACGTAAGGACCTGGCCGCCCTCAAGGAGACTGCTGCACAATTCGACCCGACGGACTGCCCGCCGGAGAGCGTCTGTCGGATCCTCACCGCCACAGGCTGATCAGCGCTCAGCTCCGTTCCACCGGTCCGGTGGCCACGGGTAGTCCGGCCCTGCGCCATTCGGGGAGCCCGTCTTGAAGCTTGATATCCGTGCTGGCGGAGAAGTTGGAGTGCCTGCGGGGCGAGCACGCAGTAGGGGCCCCGGCAGTAGGCGACGATCTCGGCATCCTTGGGGAGCGCGCCAAGTCGAGCCTCCAACGCGTCAAGGGGCACCGAGATCGCCCCGGGGATGTGGCCTGTGGTCAAGACCTCGGCCACCGCCGCTGGCTTACTGGGCGCCTCAGCCGGCATCCCGTTTGGCGCGATACGCCTGTTTCGCGGCCTCGGTGTAGCGGTCGAGCAGGGCAACATATTCGTCCGCCTCATCGCGAGTCTCGGGGTGGCGCCCGGCCATGGCTATCACCGCGAAGCGCGCCCCCCGGTAGTAGGGCAGCAGATGCTGGAACGGCATGGCATTCGGTCCCGGCCGGGCCTCACCGACCTCGGGAGACACCTGCTCGACCGGGGGTAGGCCGAGCGACCTCAAGGCTGTGAGGACCTCGTCCTCGGAGGGCCGGTCGGCAAAGTCGCGCGATGTGAATCGCGCCTTCTCCTCGCCGTCGGGACCGACGAGGACGACTGTGGGCAGGGCGATGTTGCGCTCGTCCCGCGGGTCGGCCACCCCGTATGGCTCGATCGCCCCGGTTCGCTCGGGGTCGCTGAGAAGCGGAAACGGCAGGCCCAGCTTCTCGACCATGGCGGCGTTTTGCCCCGGCGAGTCCACGCTGATCCCGACGATCCTCCCACCCGCGTTCGTGAAGTCGGGATGTCCCTGTGCCAAGCTGACCAGCTGGCCGTTGCAATACGGTCACCAGTCGCCGCGGAGGAAGAAGAGGACCACTGCGGCGTCGAGATGGTCGCCGAGCGAGAAGGGGCGTCCCGCCTGGTCCTCGAGAGTGAACGTCGGCGCCTGCATCGCGGCAACCCTACCCGACAGTGCGCCTCCCGTCAGGTCTACCGCGGATTCATCCACTTCTACAATCATCACCGACCCCACGGATCACTCCGCTGGGCAACACCCGCCAGCATCATCAAGGACAACCTCCCCAGCGAGCACGCCTAGCAGTTGCAGACCACGCCCAGGCTGTCCTCCTCGACGGTCCTGTGCAGGCCCAGCTCCGACGCCACGAGGTGTTTCGGCTTGGCACCTATGGTGCGTCCAGTGACACGGCCGTCCTCGAACAGCAGCACGGTCGGAATCGACGAGACCTGATACCGGCTGGCCAGCGCCGGGGCCTGGTCCACGTCCAGCTGCACGAAGCGGACTCCATCACCGTCCCACTCCCGGGAAAGCGCCTCGAACTCGGGGGCCAGCACCTTGCATGACGAGCACCAGGGGGCATAGAAGTCCGCGACCACAGGGCCCTCGGCGTCGAGCACCTCCCGCTGGAAGTTCTCGGTGGTCACCTCGGTAATCATTTGTGATTCCTTTCACTTGTTCTCTGTGACAAGGACCCACAACCCCCGAGGAGAAGAGTCGTTTCCGAGAACGTCGCATCAGTGACAGTTCACGGATGTTCTTCCCTGCAGGCGGAGGCGGCAGATACCGAAGGGCTGCCGCGATGAGTTCCGGCCACCGCCGATGGGTCAGCATCGTTCCAGCACGACCGCTCCGGCAGTGACGCGGGCCCCGCAAACGCCCCCCACGGATGACTCCGCTGGGCAACACCCGCCAGCATCATCAAGGACAACCTCCCCGGCGAGCACACCTAGCCTTACAGGGTGACCCAGCGGTACACCTCGCTCCTCGCCCTCCTCACGATCCTCGCCGCGGGCTGCGGGTCGAGTCCCGGGTCCGATCAGGAGGTTTTCGACTTCGGCGACATTGCCGCGGCAGGACCGGTTATCGAGCCACACCCGTCCGGTACCTCCGCCACGCTCCGGGTGACCACCTCGATCGACGCCGTCTGTGCGGTCGCCTTTGGCGAGACCGCGGCGCTGGGAATGCTGGCCACCGACCAGGGAATGGCGGGGACCGGGCACGCCGATCACGAGGTGGTGCTCGGCGGCCTGGCGCCGGACACGGAGTACTTCTACCGGCTGCAGGGAGTCGGGGCCGATGGCCGGCTCTACCGCAGCGAGTTGCTCACCTTCCGAACGCCTCTAGCGACCGAAGCCCTCCCTGGCGCCAACGTTGCTCAGGGCGCGACCGTGCTGGAGGTGAGCTCGGAGTTTTCCGATGCCTTCGGGGCGGTCAACGCCATCGACGGAGACCCGGCCACCGAATGGTCCACCGCAGGAGACGGAGACGACGGCTACCTGGTGATCGACCTCGGTAGGGCAGTCGACGTGGTCGCCGTCGGGTTCCATACCCGCTCGATGTCCGACGGTACCGCGACCACTGAAGCCTTCACCGTCACAGTCGACGGCGATGACATCTATGGGCCGTTTCCGGTGGGTCGCAGCGACGTCTCGTTCACCGGGCAGATCATCCGCTTCGATGTCACCACCTCGACCGGAGGCAACACCGGCGCCGCCGAGATCGAGGTCTTCGCAGGGCAGTGATCTGCGGGTTCCACAGCACGCTTCATTAGTGCGCGACAGCCGCCGATGTACCGGGAATGGACAGAGGGGCACTTGCCGAACTCGAGCGTTCGCTTGGCCGATGGAGGCGGGTGGTGTACTGCCTGGTCTTCGTCGGCACGGTCGCTGCGCTGGTCATAGGCCCCGATCCGCGACGGGCCGGGATGGCAGTCGTTTTCTTCCTGGTGTCCATCAACGCGGTGTTCCCGGGCGGGATGACGGTTCGGGGACTGCTGTTGATCGACCTCTCCGTGTCCGTTGCGGTCTGGTGGCTTTATGGGCCCGTGTCGGGTGCCGCGTTCATCGCCCTGGGTGTGGTCGCCGTGGGTCCTTTCGTAGTCGGTACCCGGGCGACTCGCGTGGTCGTGTTTGCCGCCTTGCTCACCGTGCCGATCGAGGTGGCCCTCCACTTCGTCGCCGGTGAGGTGCCGCTCCCGCTCTTTCATCCCCCGGGCCCGGTGCCGACCTCGGAATTCCTCACCGGAGAGGCTATCAAGGCCGCATTACTGATCGGCATCGGGATTCTGATGGTGAGCATCGCCGGCATGGTGCGAAAGGGGCAGCGCGCCCTCGCTGCCGATCTCGACCGGGAGCGTGAGCTCAACTCGCTCAAGGACCGGTTCGTGGCCACCGTCAGCCACGAGCTGCGCACTCCTTTGACGACACTCAAGGGGTTCACCCAGACCCTGCTCGACGACGACGTGAGCCCGACGGAGCGACGGGAGTTCCTCACGATCATGGCGGACCAGGCCGACGAGCTACACGCGCTCATCGAGGATGTGATCACCTTCGGCCAGATGAGCGCAGGAGGAGTGACTGTTACCCCGGCCCGGGTCGATCTCCATGAGCTCACCGCAGCGGTGCTCTTGGAACTCGGCGCCCGGGCCGGAGATGTCTCCAACCGGGTGCCGCCGGGGACGATGATCCTGGCGGACCCGCCCCGCATCCATCAGGTGTTGCGAAACTTGGTCGACAATGCGCTCAAGTACGGTGAGCCGCCGATCGTGGTAACCGCATCAAACCATGACGCCTTGGTTCGCTGCAGCGTGCTCGACGCTGGACGGGGCATTGAGTCGAGTGACCTGGAAAGGGCGTTCGTGCCGTACGCCCGTCTGGTCGACGACCCGACCATGTCCGCCCCCGGACTTGGCCTGGGGCTTCCCATTGCACGCGAGTTGGTGGCGGCTCACAGTGGGGAGATACGACAAGTGGCCGACGGGTACATGTCCGGGTTCGAGTTCACCGTGCCGTTCGCGGCGTGATCATCCTGCCGGTCGTCGTAGGTGACTAGCGGCACCGGGAAAACATGGTCAGCGGACGGTGCAGCGAAGGCCCCAGTCGTACCCCTGAAACTCCACTGCGGGATCGGCCTCATCTATCCACCGGGCAACGCCGGGATCCATCCACGGTCGCAGTGCGTTGAGGACCCTCGACCGTCGTGCTGGGAGAAAGGTCGGCATGCGATTTGGCCGGGTGAAGTCGCCGCCGAACCACAGAAATAGGCGAGAGAGGTAGACGACCTTCCGGTCTTCGTCGATTTCGAGGGCCCCGGCCATGAGGAAATTGCGTAGCTGGTCGTCGAGCTGGTCACTCAGCGTATCCCCCCGATATGGCTCGCTGCGAAGAGTAGGGCAGGAGACCGCGCCGCAGACGAGTGCCGCATGAATCCCCGGGTCACGAAACCGGCGCAGCTTGCCGTGCTCGATATCGTCCAATGAGAGGCGCTCTCCGTCCACGGTCATCACTTCCTGGTTGAACCCGCCGGGTATGCCCATCACCGATCCGAGGCCGGCCTTTTGCGCCTGGCCGGCGAGCAGCAGTGCCCCGGCGTTGTAGACGTTGATCCAATACGCCAGGGCTTCCGCCCTGCTCAGCGAATCCGGGCTCAGACCTGTGGCGTGGTCCAGGTAGCGACCGAGGTCGACCTCGAGGTCCGACAAGGCTCCAGGCCCCGTGCTCTCAAGACGTCTCAGCGGTGTGGTGAGGAGTGAGTGATCGGCCGTGGAGGTTCCAAACGGTCCCGGTCGCCGGACGGAGAGCAGAGATCGAACCACCGACAGACCAACCGAAAGGGGATTGGGACCTGAGGCCATAACCGGGCTAACGGTGTCCAAGCGTCATTGCCGCTCCACATCGTCGCAGGTCCGACAGTCCATGCCATACCCGTCCGGCATGTCGTGTTGTGCTGGTCATGACAGACATATTGCGTCGATTCAAGAAGGCCGACCCGTCATCCGTTACTCAGGCTGTGGCTGGTGACGTGGTGGTTGCATCAGCCGAGCAGACCGTAAAGCTCGAGGGCAACCACTACTTCGCCCCGGATGCCGTCAACTGGGACATGCTCGAAGCCTCATCAGAGACTTCGGTGTGCCCGTGGAAGGGTTTGGCCACCTACTACGACGTGGTTGCCGACGGAACCCGCTACCCGGCTGCAGCGTGGACCTATACCGACCCATCCCGGGCCGCCGCCCACATCAAGGATCACATCGCATTTTGGCGTGGTGTCAAGGTGGCCAAGGCCTGAGAAGATCGCCGTCCATCTCAGCACCAACCCACTGACTCCGACGGTCACCCGAGCCCTTTTCGCTCTGGCAATCTGCCGGGGTCGCCGTATGTGGCTCAGGCCTTTGTTGTCCGTCCGACACGTCGAGCCCCCAACGACAGGGTGATCACCGCGACCATGGCTGCAGCCATGTCGTAGGGGAGCACGTAGCGCATCAGGGCGGCTCCGTTGACTTGCCACCCACCGTCGGGGGCGAAACCGATTGCAGTCAGGTAGGTCCAGATCGACCAGACACAAACCACACCTACCACCACACCCGCGGCATGACCCCAACGCCTCGTGGTCATCCACCCCACACCCAGGAGAGTGGCCCCGGCTGCCCATGCGATGTCCAAAACCGAGAGCAGTTGGAGGAACTGCAGAGAAGGGTCGAAGCGGAGCGCGGCCGACGTGGGAAGGGTGACCAGGGCGACCACCCCGACTGTGAGCGCCACCACCGCAGCCCCCGAGGATATGAGCCGGCCGGTGGCGCCGAGTGAGGCGAACCAGGAGTCGTCGATGAGGCGGGCCAGGTGGGACACCACTATCAGTCCGAAGGCGACGAGGGCGCTGAGATGCACCATCGTGTGCGGCAGCAATGTCTCTGGTGTTGCCTCCGGAACGAAGAGCAGCGGCAGGCTGACCGAAGCCCCACCCAAAGTCCAGCGGAGGGCCCGGGCAAGGGCGACCTCAACGCCTGGAGCCGGGGTCAGAGTCAGACGAACTCCCTCTCGTACTCGTCACGATAAGTCTCCAGCAAACGCAGCCACACCTCACTGAGCGTCGGAAAGGCGGGGACGGCATGCCAGAGCGTCTCGAGCGGCGTCTCGGCAACGATGGCGATGGTGGCGGCGTGAAGCAGTTCTCCGGTCCGCGGGCCGACGAAGGTAGCTCCGACGATCACTTCACGCGCCGCGTCGATGACGAGTTTCGACGTTCCGCGGTAGCCACGTCCGAGCACAGCCGCAGCGGCTACCCGTCCGATGTCGTAGGTGACGGTGCGCACGTCGACCCCGCGTTCTCTCGCTTGCCGCTCGGTGAGCCCCACTGCGGCGATCTCTGGACTGGTGAAGACCACGCGCGGGGTCGCTTTGGTGTCGCCCCAGGCGTGTGTGGCCGCGCCTGCGATATGACGCCCGGCGATTCGAGCCTGATACTTTCCGGTATGGGTGAGCAGCGATCTGCCGTTCACGTCACCCACGGCGTACAACCATCCACCGGGCACAGCCGTGGCCTGCAGGTGGTCATCGACCTCGATGATGCCACCCGCCTCCAGACCGACGGTCTCCAGCCCGAGGTCGCCTGTGTTTGGTCTGCGTCCCGTGGCCACGAGTATCTCGTCGGCCTCCACTTTCACGACCTCACCATCTGCCAATTCGATCTCGGCGGTGGCGGGACCGCCCGGGCTGACGCGAGTTACCGAACGTGTGGACGCGGATGTGTGGACGACGACCCCCATGCGGGATAGCGCAGCCTCCAACTCCTCTCCAGCGAAGGTTTCCTCGCGGGGTAGAAGGTGGCCGGCCAACTCGACCAGGGTGACTTCCTCTGCGCCGAGCCACTTCCAGGCCTGTGCCATCTCGCTGCCGACGACTCCTCCTCCGATGACCAAGAGCCTGCGGGGCACCTGCTTCGCAGTCGTAACGTCTCGGGAGTCCCAGACCCCGGCGCTGTCGAGCCCATCGATCGGCGGCTTAGCCGCGGAGGATCCGGTGGCTACCACCACTGCCTTTTTCGCTTCAAACAGATGAATAGAACCGTCACCATGTTGCACGGTCACCTGTCGCTCGCCGGCGATCCGGCCGCGACCACGTATCAGGTCGACTCCGGCATCATCGAGCCACGACACCTGACCGGCGTCGTCCCAGTGGCTGGCCAGCGAGTCGCGGCGGGCGAGGGCCTCGTCGACGTCGATCTCCCCCGCTGCAGCGCTCTTGGCACCCGGCACCCGACGCAACGCCTCCAGCGCCTCACCGGGGCGGAGCAGCGCCTTGGACGGCATGCACGCCCAGTAGGTGCACTCGCCTCCGAGCAACTCGTGCTCGATCAGGGCGACGCGGAGGCCGGCCCTGGCGGCGATGTCAGCTACGTTCTCGCCTGCCGGGCCGCCGCCGATGACCAGGACGTCGTATCTCGAGTCCGGCGGTGCTTCTCCATGTAACTGGGGGCTCATTTGTCTCAACGCTCCTTCGTCTCGCCTTCGACCGGAGAGTCGCCGGCTGGGTGAGCCTGACCCGGCTCGGCTGTCGCTAGTTGCCTTCGATCAAATCGGTCGTGGGCTGGTAGGTGGCCCACGCAAACCAGAACGTGTCCAGGTGGTGGATCTGCTCAAGCGACCTGCCGGCGAGCTCGCCCGAGACCGCGGTTCCAGTGATGTCCCACCGGCTGCCGGTTTGGTCGTCAACGAACTCATCCCCATCGACTCCGAATGTGAGGGTCTGATTCTCGACGACCGGGAGGAACACCGCCGCCGAGCCGACTTCCCGCCCGCTGACGATGAGATCGGAGTCGAGGGCGGATGCCTGACCCGACTTCCAGAAGAGGACGACGGGCGTCTCCCCGACTTGACTGTTGGTGGCCGACGCCTCTCCGTCCGCCAGACCATCGAGAGCCCAAGCGCGGGCAGCACCGTCGATGGCGACGCCGACGACGCGTTGTTTGGCTGCCGCCCGGTCGTCGACGGTGCCTCGGAAGAGGAAGGGCTGGGTGTCTGGATTGTCGTAGCCGGCATAGGGATTCATGCCGTACGGTCGGCTGTATCCGGTCGAATCACGGTCGAGAACCTTCGCCTCGGGGAACGACTCCTTGAGGTCCGACCAGCCGAGCAAGGGTGACGAGATCGGCTCGAGCCTCTGCCCGGTGAGCGCGCCCACCACCGCACGGCCGTCGAAGTGGGTCCAGAGCGACTCGGTGGCTCGGTCGTACATGACCAGGGCGGATGCGTACAGCCGGCCTGACGTCCCGAATGAGGTGACCTGACCAGCCACCTCTCGCAGGTAACTGACCGCACTGTTGCACAACGGGCAGTAGGTGACCGCAACCGGAACCCCGCCCACGGTGTCATTTATGATTTCGTGCCAGATGAGGATCTGAACCGGATAGGCGTGAACCTCCCCATTCATCTCCAAATAGATCACCGGCTCGTTCGCGCCGATCCACTCGTCCGCCTCCTCGATGGAGACGAACTGAGGATTGTCGATTGGGGGAATGCCGTCGGGTGGGGGACCGCCGCTGATGATCTCGGAAGGATCGATCAAGGGCTCGGGGAAGGAGGCGTTCTCCATATTGTCCAGCGCCGAAGGAAGTTCACCGCCTGGTCCATTGGTCGCCGGGGGAGCGGTGGTCGTCGGCTCTGGTTCGGGGGTGGTCGGGTCCCCCTCCCTGGTTCCCGTCTTGTCACCGTTCCCGCAGGCGACGATGAGAAGTGCGGTCCCAGTCAAGAGGCCGAGGATGCGCATTTGCATGACCAGGTCAACTCTGCCCGCGGTACCCGTGTTCGGGGGAGTGTCGGAGGAGCGACACTTCTTCGCTCTGACTGGGGGCCTGTGGCGCAGGTCCGTGCCGGGATCTCGGCGTGGACGATCCGGTCGCCATTGAGGTCCAACTGACGAGATGACCATTTCCGCCGGCTGAGTCTGAGAGAGCATCCCCCCCGGTATAGGCTTTACGCGATCTTGCCTCTTGGATCAGGTGGTCCCGCCAGCATGAAAACCGCCCAGGACCAGCACCTGGCGTGGCTGGCACGCTCGTTCGGGCGACCCGACTATCTGCCTCTTACCCCCGCCGACATCGAGACCCTCCAGAACGTGGCCGAGCCGATCTCCCGGTTCACCGGCTCGCACCTGTTCAAGGAGGGTGAACCGGCAATCGCCGCATACGTGATCAGGTCGGGTGAGGTGGACCTATTTCGAATGCACAGCGGACGACGTCGCGTGGTAGCTCGCGTCGGGCCTGGTTCGGTGATCGGAGATATCGCCATGTTCGGTGAGGGCACCTATATGTCTTCGGCCCAGGCCGTCAATCAGGTCAAGGCCTTTCGATTCGACAGAGACGTGCTGATCCCGGAGCTGGCGAAACACCCGGCGCTCTGCCTTCGTTGGCTGGTGTCGGCGCTGCGCCAGCTGCAGAACACCCAACGGCGAATCGTTCACCTCATGCACAAGACGGTGCTCGCCCAGGTCGCAGATCTCCTCGTCGAAGAAGCGGCCAAGAGCGGCCCCGACTTAGAGCTTTCCCAGGCCGCGATTGCGACCTTGCTCGGCTCGAGCAGGCAAACCGTCAACGAGGCCGTGAGAACGCTGCGCGACATGGGTGCGATCAACACTGGGTATCGGATGATCAGCGTCGTCGACCCCGAAAAGCTCAACGAGGTCGCGGCCGGTCATGTCGGCTGAACGCCGCGCGGCTGCCGATCTGATGTCGGTCGGGGTCGGCGCCCTCGTGGTCGGTTGGACTCCGGGTCGTGAGCCATCGACCCAGTCACCGACGGATGCGGGGCCCGGGCGAGACTCCAGGCTGGGACAACCCCGCCGATGAGTTGGTCTTTCACAACGGATCGGGGTGTGGTTGTGCCGACCGTGACCGTCGAGCAGATGAGGGAGGTCGACCGAATCGCCGCCGAGCGCCGGACCCCGAATCTCTATCAGATGATGGAGAATGCCGGTCGGGCGTTGGCCACGGCGGCGGCCGCTGTGATCGGGGAGGGCTGGACGGGGATACCCATCACAGTCTTCGGCGGTCCGGGTGGCAACGGTGGAGGGGGAACGGCTGCGGCCCGGCATCTGGCCAACCGTGGTGGCGACGTCACATTGATCCTCGCCCGTGAGCCCACGCCAGGGACGATCCTCGACCAACAGCTCGGGGTCTACTCGGAGACGCCGGGTCGCCTTGGCGCGACGCCAGAGAATCGGCCGGGGCTGATCCTCGACGCCCTGATCGGATATGGACTGAACCAGGCGCCGCAGGGGTTGGTCGCCGAGATGATCTCCGCCATCAACGAAGCGGGCGTGCCCATCATCTCGTTGGATGTGCCTTCCGGTCGCGACGCAGACACTGGTCAGGCACCAGGTGTAGCGGTTGCTCCCACCGAGACACTCACACTCGCCCTGCCCAAACCGGGTCTGGAGGGAGCCGACACCGGTGACGTCTGGCTGGCCGACATCGGCATCCCGGTGGGGGTTTTCAGACGAGTCGGAGTCGAACCCTCACCCTGGATCTTCGAGAGCGGACCCATCGTGCACCTGAATCGAACATCGCTCTAGCCACGACAGAGAACCCAGTCGCCACAGCCCTGGGACCGCCGGCTCTTGAGGGGTCAGACGCTTCGTCGCGGTGGAGGGCACGGGCGATGACTCATAACTCATAACCCGAAGGTCGCGGGTTCAAATCCCGCCCCCGCTACGAAATCGACAAGACCCGGCCGGTTGGCCGGGTCTTGTGCGTCGGGCTCACTCCTCATGGGCTGCGAGCTCCCGCAATGAGATGCCAGGCGTTCTCGAACTCGTCCCCGTCGGCTCGGATCGCAGCCCGAGAGACATTCGTGCGGCCGCCCGGGTAGACACGCTTGAATCGCTCGAGCTTCGGGAAAGGAATAGCCCACACACGGGGCGGTGGCATATCGGCCTCATCGATCCGTCCCTCAAAACTGACCAGGGCGACGAAGTGACGATCCGGATGCTTCATCACCAGGTTGCCTGCGGGCCAGTCGTACTTCTTGGCTATCCCCTTTACTTCTACTGTGACCGCGTTTCCGTCGTCGCGTAGGACAACGATGTCAACCCCCTTCTTGTTACCGAGGGTGAGATTCGCAGTGAGGCCGATGCGATGGAGGCAGGACAGTACGTGGTACTCCGCCGCCAGGTTGGTGTCGTAGCGAGTCATCGATCTCCCGATCGCTCGGCTTCATCAAAGCACTGATGGACTCGGCCGGCATTCGCGGCACCTTTGGGTCCCCTCGGTGTTTCTGGTCAGCAGCCGCCGCCATCGTTCCCAACACCAGGGCGATCGCGGTGGCGGTTGTGGCCACCCGGAGGGACAGGTACAGGGCGTCAACCGCGCCGTTGTTCCACGCCACTCCGAACCACTCCAGGGTCAGGCCCGGCAGGGGAAAGCGGAAGGCGGCGTCCTCGGTGGTGAATGCGCGCGACGATCAGGACCGGGAAGTGGAGAAACGCCAGGGCCGCCCAGGTGGGTCTTGACACGGGACCGAGGTTTGAGCCGCTATGCGCCGGGTGCTCGATACCGGACTTGCTCGGCCTTGCGCAGGGCATCCATCGTCTCATCGACGGTCAGGAGGACTGTCGTCTCGAACGAGCTGAGAGCACCGCCTCCAGCAATAGCCATCGCAACCGCGGCCATGGACACGTTGTCGGGGGCTTCCCACAGGTTGTAGCCGTCGTGGGCGCCGAAGGCGTACCAGAACCCGTGGAGCTTTCCTCCCACCGACTCGATGTACTGCTGGGCGGCCTTTCGGCGGTCCTCGGGGTTGCCGATCAGCTTGGCCCAAGTCTCGGGCGTGTAGCTGAACCTGGTCAGATAGAGCGGCATCTTCCCTTCCTCTCGTTCGCCGACCCCCGCGAGTCGCGGGTTCGCGTCGCAGTATTGCGGCTCCGGAAACACACGATCAGGTGTGCGCCATCTCCTTCGACCCAGCGCGACGAACCCTCACTCTTCCACGATCAGCGCCGTCAGCATCCCGAACATTGTGCCGTCGCTGCGCTCCACATGGGTGAAGATGTGGCAGTGCCACACCCACACGCCGGGCAGTTCGGCGAGGACGAGCACGGTGTAGCGCTCCCCGGGGGCGACGTTCAGCGTGTCGGCGTAATACGGCGACTCGAGCGGGAATCCGTCCTTGGCGATCACCAGCTGCCGATTGTTGTGGAGGTGCATCGGGTGGGACATGAGCCCCTCGTTCATGTAGTGGACCATCATCGCCTGGCCCTGCTTGAGCACATACGGCGTAGTCGCCGGGAACGACTTGCCGTTGAGGCTGAAGCCGATGTTGCCGGCGTCGTTGAGGAACATCACTTCCTCCGACACGATTTCCCAGCCCTCGGGCAGTGGCACTTCGCCGACCAGGAACGCTCCGGCGAGTCCATTGGGGACCTGGTGGATGCCCATGTCGTGCCCGTGGTACATCCCCACCGAAAGCTCCTCGGCGACGAACTCCACGGTCCAGCTCTCGCCCGGTCGGATCGGGTCCTGGGTGATGAACCCGACTCCGTCGGCGGCGTTGGGGTGACGCCGAACCCCGTGGGGATGCCACGAGGTGATCTCGTCGAGGCGGTTTTCGATGACGATGCGCACCCGGTCGCCGACATCGACCCTGATGGTCGGTCCGGGGATCTGGCCGTTGTAGGCGATGGCGTCCACAATGCGGCCGGGCTCGACCTCCCACTGCACCTCGTCGGCGACGAGGACGAACTCCTTAGTCCCATCGGCGAGGATCGTCGGCTCCATGGGGAGGGCGCCCACGCCCTCGGTCTCCGCCGGGAAGGCGGCCACCGAGGCTCGCATGTTCTCCTCCATCTGCTCCCAGGTGATGTCCGACGAGCCAGGGCCCTCGTGTTCGCCCGGTTCGCCGGTGGCGCCACCCACCACGAGGGTGGCGCTCATCCCCGCCGGCTCATGGCCGACCACCGTGCACAGAACCCGGTAGGTCCCCGGCTCGAGGCTGGCCAGGTCGAGGCGTTCCGAGCCACCCACGGCGATCAGGGGAGTGATCAGATCGGTTCCCTCGATCCGCAGGTCGTGCTCCACCGACCCCCCGTTCTCCACGACCAGAGCCCCGCCTACGGGGATGGCGATCTCCCCGGGAGTGATGGAGAATTCCGAGAGGGTGACGGTCACCTCGGCCGGCGCGGCCGCGGTGGTGGTTGGCGATGCCGTCGGGGAAGACGTTGCGGGTGACGACGCCGTTCCGGGGCCCGCCAGGGCTTTCCCCAGCGCCAGGATCGACATGATCAGCGCGACGACTGCCAGCACGCCGATCCCGGCGAGAAACAAGTTCCGGTCGGACGCGGTTGACTCTCGAGACACGGCCCCCTCCATCTGTTGTTACCGGGGGAAGGTATGGAGGGGCCTAGCGGGCCGTTAGGGCCGAAAGCCCCGTTGGTTGCGATGCAGGGTCCCTGCCAGGTCCCTGCGAACACGCGACTCGTCGCGGGTTCAGTCCCGCCCCCGCTACCGCTGGGTTTCTAGTGGGGCGCTGCCGTTTTGAGGAGAGTCGGGTCTGGCGCCGTAAGCCTTTGGCGCTCGAGGAAGTAGGCCCCGAGGGTGGCGGCGAGGGCAGCGAATACTACGACCGAGTACGCGGCGAGAGCTACGTCGAGAACTTTGGCGAACCCATCCGATTGGCCCATAGGTTCACCGGTGATGGTGGCCAGGGCCGCAGCATGAAGGGCATCTCCATACCGATCGAACACCTCGAACTCGTACAGGAGCTGGCTGCTGCCGAGTGCGGTGATCGCCGAGACCACAGCCAACCATCCGACCCGACTTCCGAGAACTCGGCGTGCCGAACGCGACGATCGCACGGCGGAGGACAGGACGCGACCGGTACGAAGGATGCGAATGGTCCGGATCAGACGAAAAATCCTGAGAAACGGGAGGACCAGGAAGGCGACCTGCCACCAGTTCCGCTTGAGAAACTCTACGGTCTTCGGGGCGACGACGAGCCTGGCGATGAACTCGGCGACGAATA
>JBBEAX010000100.1:0-9967 GCA_040882645.1 Acidimicrobiia bacterium | reverse complement strand
GAGACCCACCCCCCAACCCCACTTGACAAGACCACCCCCTTCATAGAGAGGGGGCGCTCAGACCAGACGCGTTGCTAGGAGCCTGGCCCTCTTCCGCCTCCCGTAAGGGTCGACCGAACTCGCACCGAACGCGGCTGAACGCTCTGTCGTATCGCGTATCGCGTATTGCCAATTGCAGCCCAGCAAGACAAGGCCCAAGTTCCAGTCGCACTGACCCTAACCATGTGCTACAGTTCCAGTCATGACGACAAGAACCGGACCCCCCGCCGGATACGATCCATCCCAGTTCCCCGCTTTCGCCGTCACGGTCGACATCGTGATCCTGACGATGATCGACGGGGAACTGCAGGTTCTGCTGATCCGCCGTGGCGAGGATCCGTTCAAGGGGATGTGGGCGATTCCTGGCGGGTTCAAGCGCCCCACCGAAACCCTGGACGAGGCCGCGCAGCGGGAACTGGTCGAGGAGACCGGCGTCGACGCCGCCCGCCTGCTCACCCAATTCGGTGCGTATGGCGATCCGGACCGCGATCCCCGGATGAACGTCGTCACCGTCGGCTACCTGGCGGTGCTGCGCGATGTCGGCGCAGTGGTGGCCGGCTCCGACGCCGCCGACGCCTCGCTGGTCCCAGTCTCCGACGTGCTCAACGAGAAGATCGACGTGGCCTTCGATCACCTCCAGATCGTCCGCGAGGCGGTCGACCGGGCCCGGGTCGAACTCGAGGTGTCCGGCATCGCCACCGCCTTTGTGGGGACCACCTTCACGCTCGCCGAACTGCGCGCCGTGTACGAGGCGATCTGGGGCGTGCAGTTGGACGCCGCCAACTTCCGCCGCAGCATCGTGGCCGCCGACGGCTGGGTGATCCCCACCGGGCGGCGTTCTCAGCCCGGCGTCACTGGAGGCCGACCCGCCGAGCTATATCGGGCGGGCCGGGCGTGGCGCCAGGGCGGACCGATTCACGCCAGATCTACCAAACGAAGAGAGGAACCAGGGAGATGACAGCCAGAGCCCAAGTCATGGCAACGGTGGTCAGGATGTCCGGACCGCCTGATGTGATCGAGTTCAAGAAGGTCGCACGGCTCAGAGCCCACCGGTCGCTGGTTGGCCTCCGATCCGAGGTCGAGTTCCCCGAGAGCGGAGACCGCGGCGGCAAGCCGTACCTCATCCGCTTCTTCCGAGAGTTGCACTAGCCGCGGGATCCCCGCGGCCAACCAGAAACCGAGAGGAACCAGAAACCAATGGCAACGATGAAGGCAGCGGTCTGCACCCGGTACGGTCCGCCCGAGCGAGTGAAAATCGAACAGGCCGAGGTGCCCACCCCGCAAGACGACCAGCTGCTGGTGCGGGTACGCGCCACCACAGTCAATCGCACCGACTGCGGCTACCGGGGCGGCAAGCCGTTCGTCATCAGGTTCTTCAGCGGGCTGCGCCGGCCCAAGGTGCCGATCTTCGGCACCGAGTTCGCCGGCGAGGTGGTGGGGATGGGCAAGGACGTCACCGGCTTTCAGGCAGGCGACCGGGTGTTGGGATGGTGCGAAGGCACCTTCGGCGCCCATGCCGAATACATGACGGTGCGTGCCGACCGCCCTCTGACCATGCCGATCCCCGAGGGGCGGAGCTACGTGGAGGCGGCGCCCAGCACCGAGGGTTCCCACTACGCAATGGCCATGATCACCAGCACCGGCCTCGACGCGGGTGACTCGGTCCTGATCTACGGCGCCACCGGGGCGATCGGCTCGGCGGCGGTGCAACTGGCCAAGGCGAAGGGAGTGAAGGTCACCGCGGTGTGCGGCACGGCGAACCTGGATCTGGTCAAGGGCCTGGGGGCCGATCGGGTGATCGACTACCAGACCGAGGACTTCACCAAGGACTCCGAGCGATACGACGTGGTGTACGACGCGGTGGGGAAAAACTCGTTCCTCAAATGCCGCCACCTGTTGAAGCCGAAGGGCATCTATGTGGCGACTGATCGCCCGCTGCTGCACAAGCCGTTCATGTTCGTCCCGGTGTTCGCCTGGTGGTTCCTGCTCGCGGGCATCACCAAGCTGTTCCGCGGCCGTCGACAGATCTTCGGGGGACCCAACACGGACACGGAGGGCCTGAAGTGGCTGCGGGAGCAGATCCTCTCCGGGGCGTTCAAGCCGGTGCTCGACCGGACCTACCCGCTCGACCAGATCGTCGAGGCCTACCGCTTCGTCGAGACCGGCCAGAAGGTCGGCAACGTGGTCATCGAGGTCTGAGGGTCAGCCGGACGAGCCGGAACGCATGACGCAACCTACGCGGCGGTCGGTCCTACTCAAGCCTCCAGCAGATATCGCAGCACCCGAGCTATGGCGAACATCGACTCGGGGCCGGCGACGCCCAGGCGATCGACGAGCCGCCGATCCGAGATGGACTTCACGTCCTCGCACTTGGCATAGCTCGGGTGGTCGAGGCCTGAAGGTCCCAGCTCGATCTCGACGTGGGACGGAAGCCCGCGGCGCGTCGACGTGATGTGGACGACCACGACCACACCAGAAGGCCCCTCGTTCAGCGCGTCGGTCGACACGACCACGGCGGGACGGGTCCCTGCCTGCTCACGACCGACAGGCTCGCCGAAATCGACCAACCAGATCTCGCCCCGACGCGGGATCACCCGGAGCTGTCCCCGACCGAGCCCTCCTCGGCGCGGCGCTCCTCCTCGATCTCAGCCCAAGCTCCGGCGTCGTCGCGCAGCTCTTCGTACCGCCGGTTCAAGGCGTCGAAGAAGATCTTCCGTTCGAGCGCGTCGACCGCCTCATCGAGGACCCGGGTCATCGGACGGCCCGTGGCGTCGGCCAACGTCGCTAGCCGGTCTCGAGTCTCCTCACTTATTCGAATGGTCGTGCTCACCCAGGGAGTCTACCACATTGTAGACTCTTTCGTCTACAGGGAGGTAACTCCGCCGGCTCCCAGCGTCACGCCTCGGTCGGTGCCCGTCCCGCGATCACCCGGACGAGCCGGACCGCGAAGTCAGCGAGCCACGCCAAGAACGGCACCGCGGCCCACGCCAGGGCACCTGCCCCTACGAGGAACCCGGCTGCATTGAGCGTGACCAGAGGCAGCCAGGCCCTTCGCTCCATGATTTCCCGGTTGGCCACGAATGGAGAGCCCCGCAGTACGGGCACCAGATAGGCGAGGGAACCCACCAGCACCTGGCCGATGCCGGCGACCACGACCGCTCCGGTCCAGCCGCTGAACATGGTCATCGTCCCGCTGTCCGCGACCCGGATTCCATTGACGAGACCCCACCCGATGAGCCAGAGCGTCCCCACGGTGATCTGCAGGAACGCGAGCTTGTGCAGGCCACGCTTTCCGAGTCGGAAGAGGATGCCGCCGAGGATCAGGAGGCCGGCCACGGAGATCGCGATGGTGCCCGCCCCCACCAGTTCGGGTATCCATAGGCCGAAACCGATCGCCGCGGTGCCGAGCAGTGCCACCCACCACGCGACCCGCGCCTCTCTGCCGGAGACCGCGCGGTTGTATGCAGTCGTGGGCAGAAGCGTCGGGATGGTGCCAAGGATGGTGAGGCCGACGAGGCCGACCACGTTGAGGTGGACGTGGACCAGCCGAACTGTCGGCCACGAGCCGGCGACGACGCCGGCGCCCATCATGGTTCCCAGCGTGATCCCCACGGCGCCGGCCGCGAACGCGGTCAGATAGAAGCGCGACGAAAGATCGAACCGGCGAAGCAGGCTCCTCCGAATCGCGCCATAGATGAGGGCACCGAGCAGGGCCACCCCGGCGACGGTGGCGCCGCCGCCGATCCACACGAGCAGCGGGACCCGATAGGTCACCCCGACCAGCGCCGAAGCCACCCCGGCGATGATCAGCCATCTCTGGGAGAGGACGCCGGTGCGGGAGGGCGGCACCGTGGCCGACCAGGTGATGGTGAACATCTGGCTCGCCCCGGAAATGGCCAGGAGCACGGTTCCTGCCAGGAAGGAGTGGAGCGGCCCCCACCACGAACCACCTGCAACCAGGACGCGAGCGCTCCACCCGACTGAGATCAGCGCGAATCCCAGGGCCGACACGAATGCCCTGCGAGCGATCAGATGGGAGGCGACAACCCGACCCGGGCCGCGGCCCATCAAAGTGCCGCCGTCCTGATCATCAGTCCTTCGAACCGGAACTCGACGACCCGCCGCCGCCCGAGCCCGACGATCCGCCTGGCTTCTTTTCACCGCTGCGGTACACCGACTTCTGCTTCTTGCTGAGGCGCGTGTGCTTCGGGCAGTCCTTGACCGGTCCGGGCCGCCATGTGCCGTTGCAGAGATGAGAGGTGGACAGACGCAGCTCCTTGATCGAACGGAGATCGTACCCGCCCGTTGGCTCGGTTCGGTCCGGCGTGGTTCTGGTCGGCCTAGGCGGCCGGAGGGGGCATCGAACGGATGAGCTCCACGATGTCGGCGATCGGCACACCGTCGATCACGTCGTCCAGTGGGTCGTATTCGTAATCGGCGCGCCGCGGAAGCCTGGTCGAGGTGGTATCCCCGACGAGGATCGACTGGGTGTTGAAGAAGAGGTACTTTCCGGCACGAAATGCTTCCCACGCCAAGAACTGCTCGGTGTAGGCCTCCCGGCCCGCCTCGGGCGCATCCTCGGGCAGAAGTATGAAGTGATGCCGCTCGTCCCCCGGCATCTGCAGGAAGAGCAGTGCCGGTGCGTTCGGCAAGATGGCGTCGGGGCGATGCTCGACGATCACGGTGATCCGTTCACCGGGCAACGGGTTGGTCAATCCGAGGATCCCTGCCCGGGACCGCACCACCTCGACCACTTCGACGATCACGCTCGGATTCGAGGTGGTCTCGTTGTTGTCCGGGTCGCCTCCCATCCGGAGGGTGGGGCCGTAGTCGACCGGTACGCCGATGAGCACGACGCTGGCCGACTCGGCGAGCTCTTCGATTGTGTCGAATCGGAAGATCTCGAATACGGGCCCGACCGGAGGACCCCAGAACAGCATCGAGTCGGAGACATCGGCCGGCCACTCGTACCGCGGTGGCTCGGTGGTCGTCGTCACCGCCGTCGTGGTCGTAGCCGCGACGGTGCTCGTCGTTTCCTGGACGGCCGGCACCTCCGCTACCTCCGCGCCGCAGGATGTCAGTGCGACGATGCCGAGCACCGGCAGGATGGCCAGCCGACGAGGAGCGAACACGGTCATCGTCCCGTTGCCTTTCGCTTTGATGCCTGCTTCCGCCAACGCTATCTGCGCGGGCGTCTCAGCATCAGGGGAAGACGACTCGGCGCGCCAGACCTCTAGTCGAGCTGCTTGGCCCCGTAGCCGGCGAGAGCGCATGCTCCATACAGGATCAGCGCGGCCGCGATCGTGGCTCCCGGCGCGTCAAAGATGTCGTCCTTGAGCTGGTCGATGAACAGGACCACACCGAATACGAGGAGCAGATAGCCACACGCACGCAGCAACGATGACGACGGCACCGCCAACCTTGTGCCCGGGCGCTGCAGCTTCATCCACAAGACGGCGAGGATGAATGCGGCGAGCAGGATCGCGATGTAGTTC
The DNA here is from genome assembly GCA_040882645.1 of Acidimicrobiia bacterium. Lineage (GTDB taxonomy): Bacteria > Actinomycetota > Acidimicrobiia > Spongiisociales > UBA11373 > JAUYIV01. Next base: position 4,433 of record JBBEAX010000100.1, on the reverse strand, counting down.
ACGAAGTAGTCCTCGGTGATCAACTCGAAGATCACGTACACCGCGATCACCGCCAGCGCGGCGAGACCGACGAGTTTCTCACCCTGACTCAGGCTCGAGAAATCCATGCCGCCCGAGCCTCCGCCCGAACTCGCCGGGGGTGGTGCGGGTGGTGGTGCGTCGGAGGTCATCCCGATCCCCTTTCTGCTGAGGTCTGCTGGCAGCCGAGGCTACACGCGCCGGGTGATGCCGGTCGGGGTAACTAGAGCCCGGGCTTGTCGGGTTCAGGACCCCAGGTCGTAGGTGAGGATTTCGAGCATGTGCCCGCTGGGGTCCTCGAAGTACACGGACGCGGTCGCCCCGTGTACCCCGGAGGATCGGCCCGGTCCCTTCATGTTGCGCGCCTTGCTCGGCCCATTGCCGAATGTGATACCGGCAGCACGGATCCGCTCGAAGGTGGCATCGAAGGTGTCGCGGTCCATGCCGAACGCCAGATGGCGAGACGACTCGACCGGCGCCTCGTACAGATCGATCGCCAGGTCAGGAGTGACGAGCATGACCTCGAAGGGGCCGTTCGCTCCCCCATGGGCCAACCCAACGACATCCCGATAGAAGACGAGCGACTCGTCCAGATCGTCGACCTCGAGGATGGTGTGATCGAGGCGAATAGGCATGGGGCGAGCCTACGCCTCGCTCGCGCGGCAGCCTCGATCGTCAGTCGGACGAGCCGGAACCCGACGACTCTCCACTGCCCGAGGGGAGGTGCTGCGGGCAGTCCTTTACCGGCCTATTCGGTGGTTGCTCGATATGACTCGAACAGGTCGCTCCCGCTGCTCAACAGGCACATCGAGGCCTCGGCTTGGCCCCCGCCGCCGAATCGTGCCTTCGATACCGCAGTGAGTCCCTCGCGGTTCATCCAATCGAAGAACTCGTCCTCGCCGACCCCGACGTATGCGGACGCGAGCGCCGTGAAGTCGGCCTGACTGATCCCAGCGGGACACGAAGCACCCGTGCCGACCACTTCCCCCTGGTGCGGGGAGTCACACGGCGCAGCTTCGAATTCGGGGGCGCCCCCACCGGACCCCGGGGTCTCGATCAAGCAGTCGCCGGCACGGAGCACCGTTGCGCCATCCACCCAGGGATCGTCGGCTGGCTCTGTGGTCGTCGTTGGGGCAGCCGTCGTGGTCGTCCGGATCGTCGTGGTCGTTGTGGCGGCCGTGGTGGTCGCGAGCAAAGTCGTCGTGGTGGCCGCAGTCGTGGAGAGATCGGTGTCGTCGGTCGCACCGGACCCGCCGCAGGAGGCGATCGCGAGTGCGAGAAGGGGCAGAACAGAAAGTCGCCGCATTCCGCAGCTCCTCGGCTAGTTACGGATCATCATTCGGAGGGTCTCGCGGGCTGGGCCAGAGGCGAAGGACCCGGCAGAAGCCACACGTCGATCCTGGTGTGACCTCTGGCGAAGACCGCTACTTGTTCTTGGTCGTCGAGGGTGACATTGTCGACGCGCCCAAACCTGCGACCGCCCGCGTCAGACTTTGAGCAGATTCCGCGGCACCCGCGCGATGGCGAAATCGGGTTCGGGGCCGGCGACGACGGTGGCTCGACCCGCCTCGCCAGGAACGCAATCTTGTCACACCCGGGTCTTACTATCGAACACATGTTCGATAGAGAGCTCGAGATGATTCCACCTGGTCTCGACGAGATGACACCCGGCCCGGCGCTGGGGGCATTCCTCTCGTCGATCGATCTGAGCACGATCTCCGGGTACGACCGGATCGTGGTGCTGCGTGCTCACCGGCGGATGGCCTCCTACTTCGAGGCCCAGGCATTCGCGGCAATGGCGTCGATCTCCGACCACCTCGAGCAATCCGAGTTCCCCGACGACCTCGACCTGGCGTGGGAGGCGGCGGCGACCGAGATCCGCGCCGCGCTGCGCCTCACCCGCCGCGCCGCCGAGTCGGACCTCGACCTGGCTATCGACCTGGCCCGACGCCTCCCCCGCGTGCTGCGGTCGCTCGCCGCCGGCGACATCGACTCGCGCCGGGCCCGGGTCCTGTCCCACGGAACCTCCCATCTCGAGGATGCCGCCGCCAGGCTGGTCGTCGAAGAGATCATCGCCGACGCCCCCCGGCTGACCACCGGGGAACTGGCGGCGCGCCTTCGGCGCCTGTGCGTCGAGGCCGACCCGGAAACCGCCCGGGAGCGCTACGACGAAGCCGCCGACCGTCGCCGGGTGGTGATCGAGCCCTCCCCCGAAGGCACCGCCAATCTGCTGGGCCTCGACCTGCCACCCGACCAGGTCACCGCCATCGCCTCACGCATCAATGAGATGGCGCTGTCGCTCCGCCGGGCCGGCGACCCCCGAACCATCGATCAGCTCCGCGCCGACGTGTATCTCGACATCCTCGCCGGCACGGCCCAGCCGAGCCGCGGAGGCATCGTCGACCTTCACGTCGACCTCGAAACCCTCGCCCGCCTCTCCGAAGCCCCCGGCGACCTCGGCGGCTACGGCCCGGTGATCGCCGACATCGCCCGCCAGGTCGCCGAAGCGCAGGCCAACGGGCAGTGGCGTTACACCATCTTCGACCCGGGGACCGGGCTCCCCATCCACGACGGGACCACCCGCCGCCGTCCCGGCGCCACCCAGCGCCGCCGCGTCGAAGCCCGGGACCGGGTCTGCTACTTCCCGGGATGCCGCATGCCCGCAAGGCAGTGCGACCTCGACCACCGCACCCCATGGGCCGAACGGCACGAAACTTCGTCCGACGGACTCGACGCCGGCTGCAAACACGACCACCTCACGGTCCGCCACGCCCTCGGCTGGAAACACCGCCTCCTCCCCGGCGGCGACCACCTCTGGATCAGCCCCCTGGGCCACCGATACACGAAGAGTGGGCTGCCTCCCTGAGGGGGGTGAGGGTCCGGTCGATCCCGTTACATGGCTATGAGCCGTACCTGGCCCGCTCCCTCAACTTGATCTCGCCTTCATCGATGCTGAAGGCCCAGACGTCGAGGTTGCAGTAGTCGTAGTCACGGATCCAGGTGCCGCCTACCGACTTCTTGAATGGGAGATTCACATCGTCACGTGACCCGCTGACATAGCGAGTGTCGAATCCTGTGGCGTTGAAGCAGTACAGGTTCCAATTGACACTGACGTCTGGAGCCGTCCCGCTCAAGAAGAATCGGATTGTCTGAGGGTCGCGAAGCGTCGTGCTGTCGACGGAGACCGTGGGTGTGGAAGCCCACTCTCGCCCCGTCGCCACGGCCGAGCCGAACGTCTTTCAGTTGGTGAGCGCTGCACCCGCGCCAGCTTCGGTGGTCGCACCGAAGACCACAGAGGCGACCAAAAGGAGTGCGGTGAAGGTCTTTTGTGCATGCATAGAAGGACGCTACTCCTTGGTGTCTGAGTCGTCGGATGCCGGAGAGAATGGGCTCATGCGCCTGGGAGCACGTGAAACGGCTCACGGCCAACGCAGGTCTTCCGGGATGCTCTCCGCGTATCGCCACGACTCCCACATCTCGGCGGCAACCTCACGGGCATCACGAGCCACGCCGTGCCGAGCCGCCCACGTGCAGATGCGGGCAACATCCCGGCGGAAGAACTCCTCGGCCTCCGGGTTCTGTGATGGGTCCACCGCCTGGGGAAGGTCGATCACGACGGCGCGGCCCTCCCGCACGAGGACGTTGTAGGGAGACAGGTCGGCGTGGACTATGCCGAGCCGCAGCATCGCGCGAGCGGCGGCGAGCACTTGATCGAGGAGGGACTCGGCCTCGCCCGGGTCCGCTGGCCGATACGAACGCAGGAGCGGGGCGGGTCCGTCCTCGTCGCCCACATAGGCCATGAGGATGGCGTCGCCGCTCCTGGCGATCGGTCTCGGTACGGAGACGCCGGCGGCGTGGAGGCGACTCATGGCCTGCCACTCGCGGTCCACCCAGGTACCGGCCTGAACCTGTCTGCCAAAACGGGTCTTCTTGTCCATGGCGCGGCGAGCGCGGGCGTCAGGAATCCACTCCCCGGCCCGGTACATCGCGTCGTGGCGGAAGTCCCGATTGTCCGACGGCACATAGACCTTGAGGGCAGCGAGGTCGGCGCCGGCGAGATCGGTGTTGGCGCGGCACAACAACACGTTGGCTTCCTTGCCGCTCTTGATGGGTCGGATCACCGAACTGATGTACAGCTCATCGATGAAATACGCAGACGGGTCCTCGGACAAGAGAGGTCTCCTTTGAATGGGCGGAGCCGCATCCCGAGGAGATCGAAAGTCAGACGAAAGTGTCGGGAAGCGGCGAACGAGCGATGGCGAGCTCCAGGAGCGTGCTCATGTCGGCCTCCCTTCCCCGGGCGAAAGCGGGCCCGGATCGAGAGCGAAGGCTAGCCGATGACGGTCCGGCGTCGGTTCCTGTCACCGCCGCCAACTTCCCCACATTCGACTCGGTCTCGCGCGTCGAATCGGAGA
>JBBEAX010000099.1:0-1663 GCA_040882645.1 Acidimicrobiia bacterium | reverse complement strand
CGCATCCTCGCCAAGGCCATCAACTGCCCCGACCGGCGCGAGGACGGCGAGCCGTGCAACGTTTGCCTTTCATGTCTCGCCATCACCGAGGGATCGTCGATGGATGTCATCGAACTGGATGCCGCCTCGCACAACAAGGTCGAGGACGTTCGGGAGATCCGGGCGAATGTTGGTACGGTCGCCAGCGTCGGCGGCGCCATGCGGGTGTACATCCTCGACGAGGCTCACATGCTGTCGCGGGCGGCGGCGAACGCGTTGCTCAAGACCCTCGAGGAGCCGCCGGAGCACGCCCTCTTCGTGCTCGCAACGACCGAGCCGTACAAGCTCCCCGACACCATTCGGAGCCGAACCCAGCGCTTTGATTTCCATCCGATCGGATCGGAGGCACTGATCGCCCACCTGTCACGGGTGGCCGGCGCCGAGGACATCGAGGCGACCCACGATGCCCTGGCATTGATTGCCCGGCACGCCTCCGGGAGCGCCCGCGATGCGCTCGGGCTGCTCGAGCAGGTTGCGGCGCTGGGCCTCGGAACCGTCGATTCGAAGGGCGTGACCAGGGCGCTCGGCCTGGCAGCACCGGACGCCTTCGCCCGGCTGGTCGGGCTGATCGCCAAGGAGGATGCCGCCGGCGTTCTCACCCTGGCTGCCCAGATCTCCGCCGAGGGCGCGGATCTCCGCCGATTCGTGTCCGACGCCCTCGAGCTGTTCCGCGGCCTGTTCCTGGCGCAGTACGCCCCGAATCTCGCAGAGATCGTCGACGAGCCGACCGAAGTGATCGAGGAGTGGAAGAGTCTCGCCGACAAACTGGAGCCATCTGACGTCCTCCGGTGCATCGACCGGCTCGGCGATGCCCTCGTGCAGTTACGGGAGGGACGGGAGGAGCGGTTGGTGGTGGAACTCGCCCTGCTCCAGATGGCTCGCCCCGAGACCGCCACCGACCCGGTATCGCTCGCCGGCCGGCTCGATCGAGTAGAGGAACGGCTCCGTCGGGCGGGGACGCCCGCTCCCGCCTCGGCGCCGGCGGAACCGAAGCTCACGGTGCCGGCACCCGCGCTCTCTGGAGCCGTCGCCTCGCCGAACCCGCCACCGGTGGCGTCGTCTCCTGAAACCGCCGCCGAAGCCTCCGCCTCCGATGCCCCGTTCGCGGCCACGCCGCCGGTTCAAGAGCCCGCGGCGGCTGCGTCGCCGACCCCGTCGGCCCCTTCGGCCGTATTCGACCTGGCAGTCGTCGACGAGAAGTGGCCGGCGATAGTGGCGCGGATCCGGGACGAGGCCGGTCCCCGGCGCTTCGCATTCTTCCGGGAGGCTCGGCCGGCTGCGGTCGACGGATCGACCCTCGTGCTCGAGATCCCTGAGCAGTTCAAATTCCACCTCGATGCTTTGTCCGAAGACGACCGTTTGAACGCCATCGTCATCTCCGTTCTCGCCGACGTCCTCGGCGGCTCGGCGCGGGTCGCCTACCGCTCCGGGGCGGTGCAAGTAGAACCCGAGGTCAGCGCCGACCCGGTCCGCGCCCCTGACGAGGCCGACATGGACGAAGCCACGGCCGGAGCCATCGACCCCACCGACCTGGTCGTCGACCTACTGGGCGGAGAGGTGGTCGAGTAGGGCCCCCCCCGGGGCTGCCTACTGCAATACGCAAGTCCGCGGCTCGCGTCCGAGA
>JBBEAX010000098.1:0-1756 GCA_040882645.1 Acidimicrobiia bacterium | reverse complement strand
GGCCCCCCCCCCCCCACGGCCCCCTCCCCTCGGTCGCTGCGCTCCCTCGGTACTCCCCCCTTCGGGGGGAGAGACCGCTGCGGCTACACCGCCAACCCCACCCCCAGGAGCGCGCCCACCAGTAAGTGGAGTACTGCGGTTGCCTTCAGGGCCTTGATCAGGGTGAGAGCGTCGGTGGTCGTGGCGACGGTGCGGACCGGGAAGATTGCGAGGGGGAGGGCGGCTAGGGCGAGTAGCGACCACCTCGGGATCCACCCGAAGCCGGCGAAGGCGGCGACCGCCGCGAACGATCCGAACACCAGGCCTCCGTAGAGGACGGTCGTTGCCCGGCGGCCGATGATCACCGCCAGGGTGCGCTTGTGGGCGGCGCGGTCGGTGGCAAGATCCCGGATGTTGTTGGCCACCAGGATCGCGGTGACGAGGAATCCCACCGGGATTGCCACCAGCCAGGCCTGCGAGGGAACGGTGGCGTCGTGGGCGTAACGGCTGCCGGCGACCGCGGCGAGGCCGAAGAAGACGAACACGAACACCTCGCCCAACCCGTGGTACCCGTACGGCCAGGGCCCCCCGGTGTAGGCAAGGGCGGCGACGATAGCGGCCACCCCGATCACCAGGATCAACGGACCCGAGATGGCGGTGAGATAGAGGCCGCCGGCGCATGCCGCCGCCAGCACCACCGCAGTGCCGATCCACACCTGACGCGCCGTCAGCAGCCCGCTGGCGACGGCCCGGGGGGGACCGAGGCGCTCGGCGGTATCGGCGCCGCGGGCATGATCCGAGGCGTCATTCGCGAAGTTCACCGCGACGTTGAGCAACACCGCGCTGAATAGAAGGACCGCGAAGGCATCCCAGCGGAAGACCCCCTGCCCCTGGGCGAGTCCCGAGCCGACCAGCACCGGGGCGACCGACGCCAGCAGGGTGGGCGGCCGGGCGGCGACCAGCCACGCCTTCACGGGAGGCGAGGGAACTTCCCGAAGTCAGGCTTGCGCTTTTCGTTGAAGGCGTTGCGGCCCTCCTGGGCCTCCTCGCTCATATAGAAGAGGAGCGTGGCGTCACCAGCGAGTTGCTGCTGCCCGGCCAGACCGTCGCTCGCCGCGTTTATCGCCGCCTTCATCAGCCGCACCGCCATGGGGGACTTCTCCAGGATCTCGTTGGCCCAGGAAACGGTCTCGGCCTCGAGGTCGGCGACCGGCACCACCTTGTTGACCATCCCCATCTCGTAGGCCTCGGCGGCGGAGTACTGGCGGCACAGGTACCAGATCTCCCGTGCCCGCTTGTCGCCCACCATCCGGGCGAGCAGCCCGGCACCGTACCCACCGTCGAACGAGCCCACCTTGGGCCCGGTCTGCCCGAACACCGCGTTGTCGCCGGCGATGGTCAGGTCGCAGACCAGGTGGAGGATGTGGCCGCCGCCGATGGCGTAGCCGGCGACCATGGCGATGATCGGCTTGGGGAGCCGCCGCATCTGGATCTGCAGATCGAGGACGTTGAGGCGCGGGGTCCCCTGCGGATCGAGGTACCCGGCATCTCCCCGGATCTTTTGGTCTCCCCCCGAACAGAACGCCTCGGTCCCCTCGCCGGTGAGGATGATCACCCCGATGGCCTGATCGTCCCGGGCCTTCTCGAAGGCATCGCTCAGTTCGAACAAGGTCGTCGGCCGGAAGGCGTTGCGGACCTCGGGCCGGTTAATGGTGATCTTGGCGATCCCACCGAGCGTCTCGTACCGGATGTCGGTGTAGTTCCCGTCGGGCGTCCA
>JBBEAX010000097.1:0-10960 GCA_040882645.1 Acidimicrobiia bacterium | reverse complement strand
CCAGGTTCGACCGGTGGATTCGCTCATACGACACGGCGAGGACCGCCTTGACCCCCAACAGGAACGAGCCCTTGGACGCCCAGTCACGCGAGGAGCCCATGCCGTAGTCCGCTCCACCCAGAACGATCAGCGGGATGCCGGCGGCCCGGTAGGAAACGCTGGCTGCGAACACCGACTTGACCGTGCCGTCGGTGAAGTCGGTCGTGAGCCCACCCTCGGTGCCCGGAGCAAGCAGGTTCCGAATCCGGATATTGGCGAACGTCCCCCGCGTCATCACGCGGTCGTTCCCGCGGCGCGATCCGTACGAGTTGAAGTCAACCGGTTCGACGCCCCGCGACCGCAGATAGTCGGCCGCCGGTGAGGCTGGGTCGATGGCGCCGGCCGGGCTGATGTGGTCGGTCGTGATCGAGTCGCCGAGGTACATCAGGGCGCGGGCCCCTTCGATCGGGCGCAATGGCGTGGGTTCAGGCGCCATATCGACGAAGAACGGCGGCTCCTGGATGTAGGTGCTGGCATCGCTCCAGGCATACAGATCGCCGCTGGGGACCTGGATCGCACGCCATTCTTCGGATCCGGTGAAGACCTCGGCGTACTCGCGGTTGAACTGCGACTGCGAGACCTTGGAGGCGACCACCTCTGCGATCTCGTCCTGGCTCGGCCAGATGTCCGCCAGGAACACCGGCTTGCCCTCGGGGTCCTGGCCGATCGGGTCGTTGATCATGTCGATATCGACGGTTCCGGCGATCGCGTAGGCCACCACCAGCGGAGGAGACGCGAGGAAGTTGGCCCGGACGTCTGGGGAGATCCGACCCTCGAAGTTGCGGTTTCCCGAGAGCACGGAGGCCACCACCAGGTCTTGCTGGTGGGTCGCCTGGCTGATCGGTTCGGGAAGGGGCCCGGAGTTGCCGATGCAGGTGGTGCATCCGTAGCCGACGAGGAAGAAGCCGAGAGCTTCGAGGTCGTCCATCAGGCCGGCTTCGGTCAGGTATTCGGTGACAACCTTGGACCCGGGCGCGAACGACGTCTTCACCCACGGCTTGCGCTCGAGCCCCAGTGCCCGTGCCTTGCGGGCCACCAGGCCTGCGCCGATCATCACGTCGGGGTTCGAGGTGTTGGTACAGGACGTGATCGCGGCGATCACGACGTCGCCGTGGTTCAACTCGAAGCGCTGGCCGTCGTAGAGAACCGAGGCCCCATCGGGCTCATCGACCGACGGGTCGGCGACCGGGCCACCCTCGTCCTCCCACTCCAACACGGTGCCCGTGGCCGCGGGGGCGGACTTGCCGAACACATTGACGAGGTCCTGGTGCCATTGAGCCTTCATCGCGCTCAGGTCGACGCGGTCCTGAGGGCGTCGGGGTCCCGCCAATGCGGGGGTCACCGTTGCCATGTCGAGGGTGAGTTCAGACGAGTAGACGGCCCTCCGAGTGTCGTCGCGCCACAGCCCCTGGATCCGGTAGTACTGCTCCACCGCCTCGATCAGTGCTTCGTCCCGCCCGGTGAGGCGGAGGTAGGCGGTGGTCTGAGCATCGACAGGGAAGAACCCCACCGTCGCGCCGTATTCGGGCGCCATGTTGGCGATCGTGGCGCGATTGGCGACGGGCATCGCGTCGAGACCCCGACCGTGGAACTCGACGAACTTGCCGACAACCCCGTGCTCGCGGAGCATCTGTGTGACCCTGAGCACCAGATCGGTGGCTGTCGATCCATCCGGGAGGCTCCCGGTCAACTCGAAGCCCACCACCTCGGGGAGGAGCATGTAGATCGGCTGGCCGACCATCGCCGCTTCCGCTTCGATCCCGCCAACACCCCACCCGAGGACGCCGAGGCCGTTGATCATCGTCGTGTGGGAGTCGGTGCCGACGAGGGTGTCCGGGTACACGGCAGCGCCGTCATCCCACAGCACCTTGGCGAGGTATTCGAGGTTCACCTGGTGGACGATCCCCGTCGCCGGCGGAACCACGCGGAAGTTGTCGAAGGCCGTCTGCCCCCACTTGAGGAACTCGTAGCGCTCGCGGTTGCGGGCGAACTCCTTGGCGCTGTTGATGCCCAGCGCCAGGGCGCTGTTGAAGGCATCCACCTGCACCGAGTGATCGATGACGAGGTCGGCCGGCACCAGTGGGTTCACCATTGCGGCGGCGGAGGGGTCACCGGTCATCCGCACTATCGCCGACCGCATCGCGGCGAGGTCGACGACGGCCGGTACGCCGGTGAAGTCCTGCAGCACGACCCGGGCAGGTCGGAAGGCCACCTCCGCCTCCACCACCTCGGCCGCCCGGTAGCGGGCCACCGCCTCGATGTCCGAGTCGCGGACCACCAGGCCGTCGTGGGTGCGGAGCACCGCCTCGAGCAGCACCTTGACCGAATACGGCATCGACTCGAGATCGGCGAGGGACTGCAGCGCATCCAGCCGGTAGACCTCTCGGGCGCCGAGCGGGGTGTCGATGGTCGCGCGCGCGCCGAATGGGTCCATGCTCCGAGTCTAAGGGGCGAGCGAATAGGCTCGCCCCGGGATCAGGTTCCGGCTTGCCACAAGCCGGAACCTGATGAAGCCAGCGACCTATTCGCTCACCCCTTAAAGAGCCGCCACCCTTGGGCCACCGGCTCGCCGCCTGTTCCGCCAACCGCCCGCCGCCCCGGTACTCTTCGGACATGCCACTAATCATCGGACTCGTTGTAATCGGCCTGCTGGTGCTGGCCGTCATCGCCATCTACAACCGGCTGGTTCGTCTCCGCAACCGCACCGACAACGCCTGGTCTCAGGTGGATGTGCAACTGAAGCGCCGCTACGACCTCATCCCCAACATCGTGGAGACGGTCAAGGGATACGCCGCCCACGAGCGGGAGACTTTCGAGGAAGTGGTCCGGGCCCGCACGGCCGCGCAGGGTGCTTCGACCGTCGAGGAGCAGGCGGTGGCCGAGAACATGCTGACCGGAGCGCTTCGCAAGCTGTTCGCGCTCGCCGAGGCCTACCCCGAGCTGCGGGCGAGCGAGAACTTCCGCCGCCTGCAAGAGGAGCTCGCCGAGACCGAAAACCGCATCTCGGTGTCGCGCCAGATCTACAACGACTCAACGCTCACCTACAACAATGCGGTGCAGACCGTGCCCTCGAACCTCATCGCCAGCATGTTCAACTTTGCGAAGAGGGCCTATTTCGAGATCGAGGACGATGCCCGCAGCGCTCCCGAGGTGAGCTTCTGAGCACTTCGACCTTGCGGCGAATCCCAGGCGACCGACACCCGATGAGCGGCGAGACCGATGATTGATTCGTCGCCTGTCCGCCGTCTCGGCGTCATCGGGCTGCTGTCGCTGGCGTTCCTCGGGTTGGCCATGCCGGCGGCGCAGGCCCGGTCGTATCGCATCGTCGAGGCGCATGTCGCGATCACCGTGCACCCCGACGGTTCGCTGACGGTTCGCGAGGATCTCACCTTCTCGTTCGACGGATCGTTCCAGGGCGCATATCGAGACATTCCGCTGCGGGCGGGTGAATCGATCACCGATGTCGTGGTCTCGGAAGACGGCGTGGAGTACGACCCCGGGGCCCCGACGGCGCTCGGCTCGTCGGGCGATCCCGGCAGCTATGGAGTGGAGGATCTCGGGTCCATCGTCCGGGTGGTCTGGCATTACCGGGCCAGCGACGAGCGCCGGACATTCTCGGTGACCTATCGAATGGACGGCCTGGCGGTCGCCTACGCCGACGTCGTCGACGTCAACTTCAAGGTCTGGGGCCAAGAGTGGGACTTCGACCTCGACAGCCTCACAGCCGAGGCGGTGATCCCGGCGGGCGCACAGCCGGGCGAGGTGCTGGTGTGGGGGCACGCTGCTTCGGCCGGTGGGTCGACCTCGCTCGGCCCTGATGGCTTGTCTCCGACCCTGGAGGCGACCAACGTGCCAGATCACGAATGGGTGGAGATTCGGGTGGTGTTTCCGCGGGAGCTGCTGTCGTCTACCGGGGGGGCCCGGGTCGAGGCCGGGGACGCTCTCGAGGGCATCCTCGCCGAAGAGGGGCACTTCGCCCGTGACCTGGAGCTCAACGCCGAACGCCGCCTCCAGCAGCACCAAAGGCTCAAGGTCACGCTCGGGGCGCTGGCGTTTTTCTTGATCCCGATCCCGGTCGGGGTCATCTGGGCGTTCCGGCGATATGGCTCCGAGCCCAAGGTCGCCTACGACCGGGAGTACGAGCAGGCTCCGCCGTCCGACGACCCGCCGGCCGAGGTGGGGGCGCTCGTCGCCCAGGGGACTTCTGACGAGGCCGAGTTCACCGCGACTCTGTTCGATCTCATCCGCCAGGGAGTCTTCGTCGCCCGGCCCGTGTCGGTGGATCGCAAGACCTGGGCGGGCCTCAGAACCGAGGAGATCTCCGATCTCGAGATTGCGATGGGCGACGCCGACCGGGAGTTGAGGGCATACGAGCGATCGGTGGTGACCGTCGTGCAGCGGGTTCTCGAGGATGGGCCCCAGCCGTTGACCGCATTTCGCAAGCGCATCCGCGAGGATGCCGCCGCCAACGCCACCACCTATCGGTCGTTTCGGGCGAAGGTGAGCCAGGCCCTCGTCTCCGCCGGCCTCATCAACGACAAGGCGCGGTACACGGGTCCGCTCATCCTGGCCGCAACCTTCGCCGTCATCGGCGTGTTCGGCTATTTCGTGCTCGGCCCGATGCTCGCCGCCTTCTTCGACCTCATCGACGAGGAGATCATGCGGGTTGGAATCGTCGTGGTGACCGTCTTCGCCATCCTGCTATCCGTCGCGTTGGCCTTTAGGCACACCCTCTGGGTCCGGCGGTCGAAGGCTGGTGCCCTGATGCATGCCCGCTGGCGGGCGTTCCGGGATTACCTCGAAGACTTCAGCCGACTGGACGAGGCGCCGCCGATGTCGCTGGCCCTCTGGGAGGAGTACCTCGTCTATGCCATCGCCCTCGGGGTCGCCGACGACGTTCTGGAAGCGGCTCGACTGCAAGCACCGCCGGAACTGAACGACAGCAACCTCTACTGGTACGGCAGTCATGGGTACGGCGGTCATTCGTCGAACGCGATCACCGGGATCGCCTCTGCCCTCAACGGTGCGTTCGCCCCGCCGTCTTCGTCTGGTGGGGGAGGCGGCGGGTTCTCGGGCGGTGGCGGCGGCGGCGGCGGGGGTGGCGGCGGCGGGGCGTGGTAGTTCAGTCTCCAGTCTCCAGTCTCCAGTCTCCAGTCTCCAGGCAGAAAGGGCTTGGCCTTCCGCCTTCCGCCTTCCGCCTTCGGCAAGAGGAAGAGGAGATCTGCCCGCTCTGTCGTATCGCGAATCGCGTATTGCGAATCGCGAATTCTCGAGCCGCCTACGATCAGACCATGCCAAGCGACTCAGAGCTGTTCGACGCGCTCTCCGGCGTCGTCGATCCTGACCTGCGGCGGCCGATCGGCGACCTCGGTCTGATCCGGGAGGTCACCGTCGGCCCATCTGGCGTCGTCGCCGTGGGTATCGCCGTCCCGAACCCCAATTGGAACGCCGAGCCCCTGGGGCGCCTGATTGCCGAGGTGGCGAAGCAGCAGGAAGGCGTCGAGGAAGTTCAGGTCGACGTTGCCTTCCTCGCTGCCGCGGAGCAGGAGGCGTTGGCCGCGACGCTCAAGGTGGAGCGCACCCTGGGTGGTGCGGGCTCTCGAACCCGGGTGATCGCGGTGGCGTCCGGTAAGGGCGGGGTGGGCAAGTCATCCGTCACCACCAACACCGCCGTCGCCCTTGCCCGGTCGGGGCACGACGTGGCGGTGATCGACGCCGATGTCTGGGGCTACTCGATCCCGCGGATGCTGGGCATCGAGACCCCACCCCAAGCCGTTGCCGATCTGATCATCCCCTCTGGTGCCAACGGCGTTCGGGCGATATCGATGGACTTCTTCGTCCCCGCCGATCAGGCCGTGGTCTGGCGGGGGCCGATGCTCCACAAAGCGCTCGAGCAGTTCCTCAACGACGTGTATTGGGATGAGCCCGAGTTTCTGTTGATCGACATGCCGCCGGGAACCGGGGATGTGGCCATCTCGATCTCGCAGTTCCTCCCGCGTTCGCAGACGGTGGTGGTCACGACCCCGCAGATCACCGCCCAGCGGGTCGCCAAACGGGCGGCGGGGATGGCGGAGAAGGTGAACCAGGAGGTCCTGGGAGTCATCGAGAACATGTCGTGGTTCACCGGTGACGACGGGACCCGATACGAGATATTCGGTTCCGGGGGCGCCGAATCGCTGGCCGCGGAGCTCGGGGTTCCGCTGCTGGGCAAGATCCCCCTTCTCCCGGAGATGCGCGCCGGCGCCGACCGCGGCGAGCCGGTAGCCCTCGCCGCCCCCGAATCGGAAGCCGCTCAAGCCTTCGACGCGATTGCCTCCAGAATCGTCGAATTGCGTCCTCGGGTACGAACGCACCCTGAGTTGATCATTCGGTAGGGCAGATCTGCGATCTGCCCTACCGAATGCCCCTGCTCCGGCCCCAGCTCCAGCCAGACCCCTTTGACTCTTCGATCGCGTCTCTGGGCGTCTCTGGCTGTAGCCGGAGCCGGAGCGGGGGCTTCAGGGGTTAGCATCCCCCCATGTCGAACGGATCGAATAAGACGCGCGTCAAGATCGGGATTACCTACGCACCTCGCGAGATCGATATCGACGTTGCCGACGGGGATGCGTTCATGGCCGAATTCGAACGGGTGATCAACGGCCCGGACAGGGTGTGGTGGATCGACGATCAGGAGGGCCACCGCCACGGAATCGTGGTCGACAAGGTCGCCTACGTCGATGTCGAGGCCGAACGCGAACGCCTCGTGGGGTTCGGCAGCTAAGGCTCACAGCCTCACAAGGCGAGGTTGAAGGGGTTCGGCGGACCAGATGGCTCCGCCTGGTGCAATGGTCTGCCGCCGCAGGCAGGCGACAGCAGTCGACCGACGCTCGGCTCCGCCTTCCGCGAAATCGGGCTTCGACCCCTCCAGGCACGCTTCTACCCGTCCTTCGAATTGCGAATTGCGAATCGCGAATCGCGGGCCGAGCGAAGCGAGGCCCCTTAGGAGGCCCGCTTCCGGCGTTCGGCGAGCCAGCGCTTGCGCAGCCGTCGCCGCTCGTCTTCGGCATAGCCACCCCAGACGCCAGCTTCCTGGTTGGTCTCCAGGGCGTAGTTCAGGCACTCTTCCTGGACGGGACACTGGGCGCAGATGGCCTTAGCGGCTTCGATCTGGTCGATGGCGGGTCCGGTGGTGCCGATCGGGAAGAAGAGGCTCGGGTCGGAATCCCGACACGCGGCGAGCTCTCTCCAATCGGTAATGGTCAGCATGGGATTTTCTCTGTTCCTCCTCCACACGCCCGGCGAATGTGAAATCATTCACAAGGCAGCGTCAAAACTAGGCGCGATCTGCCAGTGGGTCAAGGGGTTTTGGCGGGAGTTGTTGCCCGCGCGGGTGGGGCCTAAACCCCGGACTTGGGGCGATTTCGGCCAAAGTTGGCTGCTTCCGGCATTACCCTGCGGCGGCCATGCCGATCCACGAAGAACTTACGGTCGAACTCAGGGAGGCGATGCGTGCCCGCGACCGCAATCGCCTGGATGTGATCAGGCAGATCGAGACGGAGGTCTCCAAGGCACGCAGTGAGCCCGGATTCAAGGGCGAGGTCGACGATGCGCTCTATCGATCGGTGATCGCGGCGTATATCAAGAAGATGGACAAGGCCCGCGACGAGTTTCGCGCCATCGGCGAGCGAGGTCAGAGCACCGTCGAGAAGCTCTCGTTCGAGATCGAGTACCTCGCCCGATGGCTCCCGACGACCCTCGACGAGGCAGAGACGCGCAAGGTCGTCGACATCGCCATCAAAGAGCTCCGGGCCAGCGACGCCAAGCAAGCAGGCCAGGTGATCGGCCATATCATGAAGAACGGCCCGCTCGGGATGGATGGCTCGCTGGTGAGCCGGCTCGTTCGGGAGGCCCTGGAGCAGGGGTGAGGCCTCCTGCCTACGAGCCGATGCTGGCCACCCCGTGGCCGCATCCATTCACCGACGATGGGTGGCTGTTCGAACCGAAATGGGACGGGGTTCGCGGGATCGTCAACTGGGACGGCAGCGCCGTACGAATCCACACCAGGCGCGGTACCGACGTATCGGACCGATATCCGGAACTGAAACGACTCGACGGGCTGCCTGCCTGCGTCCTCGACGGCGAGATCGTCGCATTCGACGATTCGGGTGCTCCCTCGTTCGAGCGTCTTCAGCAGCGGATTCACCGGATCGGCGGTCGCGGGGCGGCTCATCCCGTCGCCCTTCTCGCCTTCGACCTGCTGCACCTGGAAGGGGAGGATCTCACCGCCCAGCCTGTGGAGCGGCGTATCGAACGGCTCGGCGCCCTCCACCTTCCCTCGCCCTACGAATGGGTGCCGCCGACGCCCGGCGACGGGCTCGGCCTGTGGGAGATCGTGCAGGAACGAGACATCGAAGGGATGGTGGCGAAGAGGCTGGGGAGCCCCTATCGCCCCGGCACCCGATCACCCGAGTGGCGCAAGATCCACAACACCCACACGGCCAAGGCGCTGGTCGGCGGCTTCACCCCCGGCGAAGGCGGACGATGGGCGACGTTTGGAGCGCTATTGGTCGGCCTGCCCCGGGACGGGGCACTTCGCTGGGTGGGGGCGGTGGGTACCGGCTTCTCGGACGATGCCCTGACGGCGATCCGGGCGGCCCTCGATGAGATGGCCGTCGAGCGATCGCCGTTCCATCCGGACCCCGAGATACCCGCGGCCACCTGGGTCGAGCCCGGCCTCGTGGCCGCCGTCGGATACCGGAACTGGACCGCCGCCGGCCGGCTGCGTCACCCGGTGTTCAAGGGGTTCACCGACGACGACCCCGGCACCATCACCTGGGAAACCGAGGGCCCCCGGTAGCGCGAGTTCGCAGTTCGCAATTCCCAGAGGGTCCGACGGCGTACGATTGCGCCGGGGTATTACCGAGGGGGAAACGTGTCGACTAATACGCCCGACCGTCTCACGCTTGCCGCTTTTTCCGCATGCGTGATGATCGGCGGGATCAACTTCGTGGCTGTCCGGTACTCGAACCGCGAGTTGGAGCCGCTATTCGGGGCGGGTCTCCGCTTCTCCGCGGCGGCAGCGCTCTTCCTGGGGTTCATGGCCTTGCGGAGAATCGGGTTCCCGCGCGGCAGGGAGCTGATGGTCGCCGCTCTCTACGGCGTGCTTGCCTTCACGGTCACCTACGCCGCCGCCTACTGGGCCCTGCAGGAATTGTCGGCCGGCGTCGCTGCGGTGGTGTTCGGGGCGACGCCATTGATCACCATCATGCTGGCGGCTTTGCACGGCCTGGAGCGGGTCACCCGGCGCGGCCTCCTCGGCTCCCTGGTCGCCATCGTGGGGATCGGGGTCCTCGCCAATCCCGGTGGTGACTCGGTGCCCGTGCTCCGTCTTGGAGCCGTACTGCTTGCCTCCGCGGCAGCGGCCGAGTCGTCCGTGATCGTCAAACTGGTGCCTCCGACGCACCAGGTCGCGACGAACGCCACGGCAATGGGCATCGGGTCGGCGTTACTGTTGGGCCTGTCGGCGCTCTCCGGCGAGGTTTGGGCGGTCCCCCAGTCGGCGCAGACTCGGGTGGCGCTGGGCTACCTGGTGGTGTTCGGCTCGGTCGGCTTGTTCGCCCTCTTCCTCTTCACGCTGGGTCGGTGGACGGCATCGGCGGTGGCCTACATCACCCCGCTGTTCCCGGTGGTGGCGCTGGTAGCCGGGGCGGTGATAGCCGGGGAGGAGATCACTCCTGCCGGCGTCGTCGGCGCTGCCATCGTCATCGCCGGGGTCTGGGTCGGGGTGCTGTGGAGACCCAGACGTCGTGGAACCCTCGAACCCCAACCCGCGGAGACGTGAGGTACCAAACGCCGGGTCGACGCGCTCCTTCGAATTGCCAATTGCGAATTGCGAATTGCGGCGAGCGCAGCGAGCCCTACCCCGCCTTGCGTTTGGCCTTGGTGGCTTCGACGCTCGCCTTGAGGGCTTCCATGAGGTCGACGACCCCCGCAGGCTGGCTCGCCTCGGCCGAACTCACGATCTCCTGGCCGTCGAGCTTCCGCTGCGCCAGTTCCTCGACGGCTTCGCGGGAGACATCGATCCAGTCGTTCGGATCGAATGGAGCGGTGAGGTTGTCGATGATCATCTGCGCCATCTTGACTTCCTCTGGCCGGACCGTGATCTCCTCTTCGAGTGCCTCGAACGCGGGCTCACGGATCTCGTCGGGCCAGAACATGGTCTCCATCACCAGCACGCCCTCGTCGGCGCGGAGCGTGGCCGGATACTCCCTGTCACGGATGGCGACCTTTGCCAACCCGACCATGTCCTTGTCCTCCAGGGCAGAAAGGAGGATGCGATACGCCTTGACGCCGGTTTTCTCGGGAGCGAGGTAGTAGGAGGCCCGGTAGTAGATGGGGTCGATCTCCTCGGACTTCACGAACTGGACGACATCCACCATGCCCGACCCCTTCGACTTGAGGGCGGCCTCCAATTCGTCGTCGGTGAACACGACATAGCGATCCTTCTCGAACTCGAAGCCCTTGACGATGTCCTCGTAGGGCACTTCCTCCCCGTCGGACTCCGCCACCCGCTTGTACTTGATGCGGGCGTGGTCGCCCGATCGCAGCTGACGGAACTTGGGGCGCTTGTCCTCGGTGGCGGTGAAGAGCCCGACCGGGATCGTGACCAGGCCGAACGAGATGGCGCCTTTCCAGATCGGACGCATGGGGCTCCGTTTTCGCGGTCTCCGATGATAAGCGAGTAAGGGAGCGGCCGTTTCCTCCCCCGAAGGGGGAGGTGGCGAGCGAAGCGAGTCGGAGGGGCCGTGCGGCGGTCTGGGAAGGGAGAGCGCGCGCGGCGGGTAAGGGGGAGGTGGCGAGCGAAGCGAGACGGAGGGGGCCGTGCGGAGGTCTGACCCGTGCCGGGCCGCCGCACGGCCCCCTCCCCGGGGGGGGGGGGGGG
>JBBEAX010000096.1:4614-11179 GCA_040882645.1 Acidimicrobiia bacterium | reverse complement strand
GTCCTGGTTGCCGCGGCATGCGGTGACGACGATGCGACGACGACCACGGCGGGAGACACCACGACAACCACAGCCGCCGCGGCTCTGACACAGACCCCGGGCGTGCTTCTCGTCGGGTCGGACATTCCGTTCCCGCCCTTCGAAGACTACGACGGCGACACCGTGATCGGCTTCGACGCCGACCTGATCAACGAGATCGCCTCGCGCCTCGACCTCACGGCCGAGTGGGTGGCGACACCGTTCGACACGATCTTCACCCAGTTGGCCACCGGCCAGTTCGACGTCGTCGCGTCGGCGACGACGATCACGGATCAGCGGTCGGAGTTGGTGAACTTCACGGTGCCCTACTACAAGGCTCAGCAGGCGCTTACGGTCAACACCGCCGCCCGTCCCGACATCACCAGTGTCGACGACCTCGGTGATGGCGACCGTATCGCGGTGCAGAGCGGCACCACCGGAGCAGCCTGGGCCACCGAGAACCTCGCCCCGCTCGGGGTCGAGGTCGTCGAGTACCCGACTGCGCCCGACACCTACAACGCCCTCGAGGGCGAACAGGTGGACGGCGTGATCTTCGATGAGCCCTCGGCGGTCGAGGAATCGGCGAATCGCGCGGATCTGGCGGTGGTCGACGTGATCGACACCGACGAGGACTACGGGTTCGGGGTGGATCCTGCCCGGGAGACCCTGGTCGCGGAGATGAACCGGGTTCTCCAGGAGATGTTCGACGACGGCACCTACCAGGCGATCTACGACACCTGGTTCGAGGCCCCCGCCGGCAGCGTCCTGTACGAAGGCTGAAAGAGACAAATCAGAAAGGGGGGAGGGGCTTAGGCCCCTCTCCCCTTTTCGCGTGGTCCAGAGCCAGTCCCCAGTCCCCAGGCGCAGTCCGCCAACACTCTTGCGGGAGGCGGGAGGCGGGGGGCGGGAGGCGGGGGGCGGGGGGCGGGAGGCGGGAGGCGGGGCCGCCCAGATTCCTCTCCCCCGACCGTGATAGCCTCATATCAGTGCCACCGGAACTGCTGAGGGAGTCGATGGGGAGTGGGAGACTTCGACCCGTTGCGGGCTCGGCACTCGGCGTTTCAGCTGGTCAGCAAGATACAAGGAGCAAATCACATGCGCGCACGTAAGTGGGCGGCGCTCGTCCTGGTACTGGGACTCGTAGCGGCCGCCTGTGGGGATGACGATGGTGGCGACGAGGGTGCTTGGCCCGAGAAGCTCGTTTTCGGCTTCGTGCCCTCCCAAGAAGTCGGTGAGCTGCAGGACGAGGTAGACACGCTGGCACAGATCCTTGCCGATGCTCTCGACATCGAGGTCGAAGGATTCGTGGCCACGGACTACACCGGCCTCGGCGTCGCCATGGGCACCGGCCAGGCCGACCTGGGTGCCTTCGGCCCGGCGGGATACGTTCTCGCCAGCCGCACCTACGACAACTTGGAGCTCTTGGCCCAGTCGGTCCGCTTCGGCGATGCGACGTACCACGCCCAGTGGTACACCAACGATCCGTCGATCTGCGGAGGCGACCCGGTCGAGGGAGCGTTCTACTACGACGCCAGTGGCAACGTCGTAGCCGTCGGACCGACCGACACTCCTGCTCTGCAGGTGGGTTGGAACGGTGATGGAACCCGTGACGACTCGGTCTCGGCAGGCCTGCGCTGCCCGGAACCGGTGTCGCTCGATGTGGTCGTGGGCAAGACGATCGCCTTCCCGGGCGAGACGTCGACCTCCGGCTTCATCTTCCCGACGATCCAGTTGCAGGATGCCGGGATCACCGACGATCAGTACACGTCGACGTTCTTCGGCGGCAGCCATGACCTGGCTGTCACCGCGGTCTACAACGGCGACGCCGAGATCGGCCTGTCGTTCGACGATGCCCGCCGTTCGGTCCGTGAGGACTTCACGGACGTCGGTGAGAAGATCATCGTGTTCAACATCTCCGACCGGATCGCCAACGACGTGATCGCCATCCGCGGCGACCTTCCGGACGACCTAAAGGATGCGATCTTCGACGCCCTGGCGGCGTTCATCGCCACCGAGGAAGGCGCCGAGGTCATGGATCAGCTCTATAGCTGGACCGATTTGACCCGGGCGGATGCCACGACCGAAGCGTCGCTGGTTCCGATCGGCGCGGCAATCGATCGTCTCGGCTTCGGGACCTGATCGCCAACTGACCGATAATGCAGAGGGGCCGCCCGCAAGGGCGGCCCCTCTCGCTATGCCGAAGAGCCCCAGCGGCCAAACCGCTAGCCTCGCCTCGATCGAGAGGAGGCCGGCTTTGATCGAGTTCGACAACGTGGAAGTCACCTACCGCGGGGGCCTCAAAGCCCTGAAGGGTGTCAGCCTCACCATCCCCCAGGGCGAGCTCGTGGTGATCGTGGGCCTGTCCGGTGCCGGCAAGTCGACCTTGCTGCGCGCGGTGAACGGCCTCGTTCCGATCACCGGCGGATCGGTGAAGGTGAACGGCGTCGAAGTCCGCGGAGCCTCGGCGAGCACCCTCCGCGAACTCCGGTCGGAGATCGGGATGATCTTCCAGACCTTCAACCTCGTCACCCGAACCTCGGTCATCAACAACGTGCTGATGGGACGTCTGGCCAAGGTGGGATGGCTACGCGCGATGCTCGGCGCCTGGCCCGCAGCCGACCGCGAGATCGCCTTCCAGGCGATGGAACGCGTCGAGATCGTCGAAAAGGCCTACGTCAGGGCCAGTGATCTGTCCGGAGGGCAGCAGCAGCGGGTCGGCATCGCCCGAGCACTCGCCCAGGAACCGTCGATCATCCTGGCCGACGAGCCGGTTGCCTCGCTCGACCCGGTCACCTCCCATCATGTGATGCGCGACCTCCGGCGCATCAACCGCGATCTCAACATCACCACAATCATCAACCTCCACTTCCTCGACCTGGCCCGCGCCTATGGCAAGCGCCTCATCGGGCTGCGCGCCGGGGAACTCGTGTACGACGGCGACATCGCCGACGTGCAGGAGGCGACCTTCCGCGAGATCTACGGGAGATCGGTCACCCCGGACGATCTGTTGGAGGGCGCCGAGCTGTGACCGTCGAGGCGCCGCCTCAGGTTCGGCCCGATCCTCCGCTGCGCGTCCGCACGATGTTCCTGCCGCTGCTGGTCGCTACGGTCGGGTTCGTCGGCGGCGGATTCCTCGGCATATACCTCTCGGGTGTCCTCTGGGGGGTCGTCGCCTCCGGCGCTTTGCTGTTGGCCCTCCGGATCGGCAAGATCGCCTCCACGCCGATCACCGGGGGGGTCCTGGCTGTCGGGGTCATTGCGTCGACCGTGCTGTCGACATTCGTCATGCCGGACACGCCCCAATCCGTCGATGTAGCGCTCTGCGTACGATTCACCCTCGCCTGGCTGCCCGCCGGTTTGGCCGCAGGGTGGTTCGTCCGAAACATGGGCCGCGGCGCTTCCGCGGCCTTCAACGTGGCGATCGGGTGGCTCGCCGGAGCGGCCCTCGCCCTACCGGCCTCGGTGTCGTTCGAAGTGACGAAGCCGCTCGAGACCCTACGCCGCAGCCAGGAAGCAGTGTTTGGCGGGGGGGACTATGCCACCGCCGCCCTCTCCATCGCCCTGATCGGGGTCGCTGCTTTGCTCGGTGTTGCAGCCCGGCTTTCGCTGCTGACCGTGATCAGCGTGCTCTTGTTCTTCACGGTCTACGCCGGATCGCAGGTCGGGTTCACCATCCCCGGGCTGATCCGGAACGTGAGCAACATCGTCAACGTCCCCAACTTTTGGCCGCCCGACTTCGGGTGGGCGGTGGGCAACGGCGACTGGTGGTGGTTCCCCTCGTGGGAGTTCGGCAACCCCAACCGCGCCAACCCCATGGTCGAGACGCTCCGCATCTCGTTGATCGCCTCCACCCTCGGGGTGGGGCTCGCCCTGCCCCTGTCCTTTCTCGCCTCCACGCTCACCGCTCCCAATCGGCCGTCGTATCTGATCGACAAGGGATTCATCAGCCTCATCAGGACCGTCCCCGACCTGTTCTGGGCAATGATCTTCGTGACCTCGGTGGGAGCAGGAGCGTTCGCCGGTGCGCTCGCCCTGGTGTTCTTCTCTCTGGCGATCATGTCGAAGCTCTTGTCCGAAACGGTCGACTCCGCCGACCCCGGTCCGCTCGAGGCCGCCAAGGCCACCGGCTCTCGCCACTTCCCGGCCGTACGGGCGGCGGTGCTGCCCCAGGTGTTGCCCAACTATGTGGCGTACGCCCTCTACGTGTTCGAGATCAACATCAGAGCCTCCGTCGTCCTCGGTGTCGTGGGTGCGGGCGGCATCGGTCAAGTGCTCGAGGCCCAGCGGTCGTTCTTCCGGTTCGACCGGGTGCTGGCGGTGGTGATCATGATCTTCGTGCTCGTGTTCGTCATCGAGCAGATCAGCATCGCTCTCCGGAGGCGTCTCGTATGACGACCGAGGTCCTGCAGCCGATCGAGCGCCCGAAGGCGCCGCGGGGGCCCCGAATCTTCCGGTGGTCCATCGCTATTGCCGTCATCGTGCCGGCGATCTGGGGGGCACTCGGCCTCAACGTGTCCCTCGACCGGCTGCTCAGCGCGCCGGGGGACATTTGGCGAATTCTCGTCAACCTCGCCCAACCCGATTTGGGAGCAGAGGCCGTCCAGCGGGCACTCCCCAAGATCATGGAGTCCTTCTTCATAGCGTGGATCGGGACGATGATCGGGGCCTTCTTCTCCTTCCCTCTCGCGTTCCTCGCCGCCAAGAACATCAGCCCGAGCGTTGTGGCCAACACTGCACGACAGGTCCTCAACGGAATCCGGGCGGTTCCGGAGCTGCTCGTGGCAATGGTGATGATCCCGGTGACCGGGCTGGGGGCGTGGACCGGCACATTGGCCCTGGGGATCCACTCGATCGGCACCCTCGGGAAGCTCTCCTCCGAGGTGATCGAGGGCATCGACGATGGCCCGGTCGAGGCGGTGGCGGCGGTGGGTGGCGGTCCGATCGCCCGGATGCGCTTCGGGGTCGTCCCCCAGGTGATGCCGAACATCCTCGCCTACTGGCTGTACCGCTTCGAGATCAACATTCGCGCCTCGGCCGTGCTGGGGGTCGTGGGCGCAGGCGGAATCGGCGGGGAGCTGATCGCCCAGCTCCGCTTCCGCGACTATTCGCGTGCCAGCACCGTGTTGGTGCTGACCATCGTGGCGGTGCTGGCGGTCGACGCCATCTCTGCACGGGTGCGCCGCCGGATCATCAGCGGCCACCGCGAGCCCGGGCCGGTGGCGGTGTTCCGCGCCAGCCCCATGTGGAAGCGCGGGCTGATGCTGGTGTCCGCCGCAGTGGTCGTCGGCTTCCTGGTGTTCGTCTTGGTGCAACTGCAGGTCGACGTGGAGTTGGTCGACCTTGGGTGATCCCGCCGGGACCGGGCATCCACCAGCATCCTCTCGCCCGCCGCCACGCCCTCCGGATGGAATCGCCTCACCGTTCCACCCGCGCCGCACCCGAGAGGAAGTGGAGGGGCGTGAGCGCGACACGCTCTCTCCCGCCGCCACCCGCTCCACCGAGTCGCGGGGGAGGTCACTCCCTGAGCAGCCTGATCTCGGACGCACGGTGTTCGAAAGAGACCGGGACCGCATCCTTCACTCGAAGACCTTCCGTCGGCTGAAGCACAAGACCCAGGTGTTCATCAATCCCGACGGCGACCACTTCGTCACCCGCCTGACCCACACTCTCCAGGTCACCCAGATCGGACGAGCTCTCGCCACCTATCTGCACCTGAACGAGCCGCTTACCGAAGCGATCTGCCTGGGCCATGACGTCGGACACTCACCGTTTGGCCACATCGGGGAAGACGCCCTCACTCTCTACGTTCCCGGCGAGTGGCATCACGCCGCTCAAAGCGTGCGGGTGTTCGAGGTGCTCGAGCCGCTCAACCTCACCTGGGAGGTACGCGACGGGATCCGGGCGCACTCGTGGAAGATCGATCCACCGCCGGCCACGCCCGAAGGCATGGTCTGCCGATTCGCCGACCGGATCGCCTATCTCACCCACGACGTGGACGACGCGGTGCGAGCTGGGGTGATCGCCTACGCCGACCTGCCGGAAACGCCGCGTCAAGTGTTCGGCGAACCCGGCGGCGAGTGGATAAGTTCGATGATCGACGCGGTGGTCGACGAGTCGATCCGGCGGGGCGAAGTGACGATGGAGCAGGCCGCCCTCGACGCCATGAACGAACTGCGCGACTTCATGTTCCACCGGGTGTACCTGCGCCCCGAGGCCGACGGCCAGCGCGACGAAGCGATCACCGTGATCCGCACGCTCGCCGACCACTACATCGCCCACCCCGACGAAGTCCCCGACTCATACCGCCATCACGGCGCAGACAAAATCACCGCTGCCATCGACTACGTATCAGGCATGACGGACCGGTACGCCTTCCGGGAGTACGAGAAACTGGCGATTGGCGATTAGCGATCGGCGATCGCGTCAGACCACCGCACGGCCCCTCCGTCACCGCCCTTCGGGCGGCGCCACCTCCCCCTACGGGGGAGGAAACGCGTCAGACCACCGCACGGCCCCTCCGTCACCGCCCTTCGGGCGGCGCCACCTC
>JBBEAX010000096.1:0-4514 GCA_040882645.1 Acidimicrobiia bacterium | reverse complement strand
CCCCTACGGGGGAGGAAACGCGACCGAGGTGCGCGGTGCGTTCTGTCGAATTGCGAATTGCGGGAGGGCGCCCAAAAAGGTGCCTTCCCCTCACTCCCCCAGCGCGGCGATCGACGACACTGCGGTGGTGCCCAGGGCGGCCCAGGCGGGGCCGACGGCTAGGACCCCCGCAGCTCCTGACCACACTGCCGCGCCCACGCACGCAACGACGGTCATCACGCGGGCGAGCCGGATGCGAGACTCGAGAGTCCGGCCTCCTTGGCGGCTGTCGGTCGCCGATCGCAAAGGCGCCACCACCCATGTCGCCACCATGCCGGCGGCCAGACCACTGACCAGCAACCCTCGCTCGAAGCCCTCCGGCTGGAGCCATGGCCCCGGGTCACCGACGAAGACAGAGAGCGCAGCCACTGCCAGCAGCATCGCCCCGGATCCGGCGAAGAGGAGGCGACGCGCAGGTGGATGCCACCACGCCGAAAGAGCAGGGGCGAGTGCGGCGACGATGGCGACCGCTCCCCCGCCGGCCCGGAGGCAGATCAGCGCCGCCGCCAGGCCGAGGAGGAGCAGGTCGATCGGCCTCGCTGCCCGCCCGGTGGTGCCGGCGACCACCCGAACCGATACCAGCAACACCGCCATGACGAGCAGGTTGGCGGGGCCGGCGACCAATAGAACCGGGGCCAGTACGGCCGCGATCTCGGCGCTCGCCGGGTGGTCGGGATCGAGCTCGCGAGCAGTCGCCCACGCCAAGAACGACGCACCACCGGCGAGAACGCCGTCGGCAACCGCCGGCCACCAGCCACCGCCACTCAGTAGACCGATGCCGCCGGCGACGATCCCCGACCCCAGCGTCGCCACGACGGCGAACCGGTTCGATCGGTAGGAGAGATCGATCCGTCGGGTGATGCCACTTCTGATCCTCATCCCGGATGAAGGTATGGCGCATTCGGCAGGATGGCGAACCGACTAAAGGCCCTGGCTCCCTGTGCAGCGCCGGGGTAGTTTTCCGAATCGATGGTCGAGAGCACCGTTCGCCGCATCTATCGCAGCCGGGATGACCGGGTCATCGGGGGCGTCGCCGGCGGGATCGCCTCATACCTCGGCGTCGATCCGGTGTTGATCCGGATCTCATTCGTGGCACTCGCCTTCGCCGTCGTCGGCATCGCGATGTACATCATCGGGTGGGTGATCATCCCCGAAGCGCCTGCCGACGGGGAGGCACCGTCGCCAGCCGGGCGCACCGACGAATACTCCGGGCGCATCATCGTCGGCACGGTGATGGTTGGCCTCGGAGTGCTCCTGTTGCTCGACATGTTCCTGCCGATCCGGCGGGCCGTCTGGCCCATCGCGTTGATCGTGATCGGACTGTCGGTGTTCGCCTACGGGACCCGACGATGAACCGCTCTCGTCACCTGGGCCACCTCGTCCTCGGTGGACTGCTCGTCGCCGTCGGGTCCCTCTGGCTGGTCGAGGCAGCGAGCGATGTCGACGTGCCATGGGAGGTGGTCCTTCCCATCGCCTTGGTTCTGGTCGGGGCAGCCCTCGTCTACGGGGCCTCGACCGGGACTCACGGCGGCCTGATCACCCTCGGAGTGATCCTCAGCCTGCTCGTGGTCCTCTCGGCAGCGTTCGAGGTGATACTCGACGGCCGATTCGAGGGCGGTGTCGGTGAACGCAACCACGCGCCCACCGGAGTGGCCGAAACCGAGTACCGCCTCGCTCTCGGCCAGATGACCGTCGATCTCACCGCGGCACAGTCGCCGGGGGAACCGATCGTGGTGACTGTCGGCATGGGTCAACTCACCGTGCTCGTCCCGACCGACGCAGTCGTCGAGGTGCACGCGAAGGTGGGCCTCGGTGAAGTGACGGTGTTCGGGCGCAGCGACTCCGGGCTGGGGTCGGAGATCGACGAGGTGCCTGCCGGAGCCACCTTTGTCATCACTGCCGAGGTAGGGGTCGGTCAAGTGGAGGTTGGACGACCATGAGGCGACATCCCGCAACCTTCGCTGCCGGCCTCATCTTCATGGCCATCGGCATCGCCTACATCCTCGAGGCGTTCGAGGTGTGGGAGGTACGGCTTGGCCGCTTCTGGCCGGTAGTGCTGATCGTCGTCGGTGCAGTGGTCATCCTCGGCGACCGCGACTCCTCCCGATCCGATGGTGACAGTGACACCGCGCCCGATCCGAGCGAGGACCGCTAGCCGTCAGTCTGCCGCGTGCCGGAACGGCAGCGCCGCGGCCGCAAGCCACGGGTCGCCATCGTGCGGTGTGACCGCCAAAGATGTTCGTGCCGGTGGCGGCACTCGCGAAATCGTCGACGGCGCCCGGGAGATTCCGGCCGCGGCGGACTTCAGCGCAATCCCGATTCCGAGCACTGCCATGACGGCTCCCGAGAACTCGATGAACCCTGCCACCGACCCCGTCAGATGGAGGGCATCGAACCCGTGAGGGCCGAGGATATAGGCCCAGTCGTGCTCCCCGCCGCCGACGAGAGGCAACGATTGGGAGACTGCATCACCGGCATACACCGATACGTCCCAGGCCGATGCCCCCGCCCAGGCCAGGCAGAATCCCGAAGCTGCCGCATCGCGAGCCCGCGCCCAGAAATAGCCGGCTATGAACAGCGGGAAGGCCACCTGGACGACCGATCCGGCGAGGAACATTGCCAGTCTCGGCAGCCACGCCGCGAGCAAGTGCCCCGCCTCGTGAA
Source organism: Acidimicrobiia bacterium (assembly GCA_040882645.1). Taxonomy (GTDB): domain Bacteria; phylum Actinomycetota; class Acidimicrobiia; order Spongiisociales; family UBA11373; genus JAUYIV01. The sequence continues at coordinate 1,811 of JBBEAX010000096.1, read as the reverse complement.
CCCCCAGGTCGAACCAGTCGAGCACCGGTACCGGCCGATCGGCCACGAACGCGAACCACGCGACCAAACCGCCGACGGCGGCCGACACCAGCGGCCTGCCGAGACGCCTCCACCCATCCCGGGTTTTCATCCGTCCTCATCGGCATCTCGGAAGGCATTCTTCACCCGGGAAAAGGGGATACTGGGGTGGTGCGACGCATCGTGATGGTCATCGCAATGGCGGCCAGCACCATCGCGGGTGCCGCAGCCGCAGCCGGGGTGCCCGAGTGCAACGGCCTTGACGCAACGATCGTCGCTACTTCAGGCACACCCACCACCGGAACCGCGGGGGATGACGTGATCGTCGGCACCGCCGACGACGACATCATCCGCGGCGGCGGCGGGAACGACGTGATATGTGGCCGCGGCGGTGACGACTCCATCAACGGTGGCTCCGGCCACGACATCATCTTCGGGGAGTCGGGCAACGACATCATCAGCGGGAAGACGGGCAACGATCACATCTTCGGTAGCAGCGGTGCCGATCAGATCCGTGGCGGCAAGGGAGCCGATCAGATTCGAGGCGGTTCGGGCGCGGATGAGATCTTCGGGGGGCGTGGCAACGACAGGATCCGCGGTGGCGGCGGATTCGACGCTGCCCACGGCGAGCGGGGCCGCGACAAGTGCTTCACGGCGGAGGTCCGCTCCTCGTGCCTGCGGGGACTTACCCTGACCCTCGTTGCCAGCCTGCCGGCCGGCCACCAAGCGGGCGTAGCGGTCTCGCCTCCCGGTGATCCCCGGCTGTTCCTGGTGGGGCAATCGGGTCCGATATGGGAGATCGGACCGGGCGGGCACCACTCCACGCCGCTGCTGGATCTCACCGGGCGTGTCGCGACCGGGAGCGAGCAAGGGGTGCTGGGGCTGGCGTTCCACCCCGCATTCGTCGAAAACGGCCGGTTCTTCGTGTTCTTCACTCAGCCAAACGGCGACATCGCGATCCGGGAGTTCGAGGACGATGGCAGTTGGCCGATCGACCCCGATTCCGGCTCGGACATCATCGAGATCGAACACGGCGACGCCACCAACCACAACGGGGGCATGCTCGCATTCGGTGCGGACGGCTATCTCTACGCGTCGATCGGCGACGGCGGTACCGGAGGCCATGAGGCCCAAGACACCTCGAGCCTCCTCGGGACGATCATTCGCCTCGACGTCGATGCGGCCGCGCCCTATGCCCCACCTGCGACCAATCCGTTCGTAGGTGGCCCGGGGGCCGATGAGATCTGGGCCTATGGGCTCAGGAACCCGTGGCGGTTCTCGATGGACCAGGGGCTCATCTATGTCGGAGACGTCGGCCAGTCCACCCGCGAGGAAGTGAACGTCTCGTCGGTCTCGTCAGGAGGCCTCAACTACGGGTGGCCCATCCTCGAAGGAACCGATTGCCACAGCCCATCCAGTGGATGCAGCTCTGCCGGCACCGTGCTGCCGGTTCATGAGGAAGACCACTCGGCGGGAGTGTGCTCGGTGATCGGCGGGTATGTGTATCGCGGAGACAGGATGCCCGAACTCGACGGCCACTACCTCTTCAGTGACTTCTGCCGAGGGTTCATCAAGTCGTTCCGCCACGCCGGCGGCGATGCCGAAGAGTTGACCACCTGGATCGCGAGCACGGGCCACCTCGTGACGTCGTTCGGGATGGATGCCGACGGTGAGCTCTACGTGGCCACGCTCTCAGGGGATCTCTACCGAATCACCCCCGTCCGCTGACCCCGAACGCGAGTCGGGGGGGGGGGGGGGGGGGGGGGGGGGGGGGGGGGGGGGGGGGGGGGGGG
>JBBEAX010000095.1:0-11254 GCA_040882645.1 Acidimicrobiia bacterium | reverse complement strand
GCCTCAAAGCGGCCGAGATCGAGATCGACCGGAAGATGCTCGCCGAGATGGCGGTGTCGGATCCAGAGGCCTTTGGTGCCTTGGTGAAGGTGGCCGGCGCGGCGGACTAAGGCGAGAGCCTCGTCCCGCCGCTGGCAATTGGCAGTTCGGTGAGTGGGGGCGGTCGGCATGTGTGCTTCTGAGGTGACCGGTTGATCACTTCTCTTCGCAATCCCGAGGTGGTGGCCGTCGTACGGCTCCATCGGCGGCGGGGGCGCGCCGATGCGGGGCAAACGCTGCTGGAGGGGCCGGTGCTGATCGGCGAGGCAGTGGCCAACGGCTTTCCGATCGCAGCGATCTATGGGCTGGAGGATGACGAGGTAGGCGCCTCTCTGGGCGGTGCCGCCAGCATCGAATACACCGCGGTGAGCCCCGAAGTGCTGGCGAAACTGTCGACCACCGAGGAGGCGCAAAGCCCGGTGGCGGTGATCGCGATCCCGGCTCCATCCGCCATCCCCGCGGGACGCTTGATCGTCGCCTGGGGGGTGGGCGACCCGGGCAATTGCGGAAGCCTGATCCGCACTGCGGCGGCTTTCTCCTACGGCTTTGTCGCCGGACCGGGCGCGGCGGATCCATGGTCGCCAAAGGTGCTGCGAGCAGGCGCCGGCGGCCAATTTCGCACCACCTTGGCTCAAGCCGACCATCTCGACGAGGTCCGCTCCAGAGGTCGAGTGGTGGTCGCCACCGTGGTCCAGGGGGGCGTTGCTCCCGGGCCTCTCCCGGTCGATGCGGCCATCCTGGTGGGAAGTGAGCCCCACGGCCTCCCCGCCGACATCGTGAACGCCGCGGATATCCGGGTGACCATTCCGATGGCAAGCGGGGCCGAGAGCCTCAATGCGGCGGTTGCCGGTGCCATCGTCGCGTTCCTGGGCGGCTCGGGACCGTCGCCGGGCGGCACGATCTAACCTGCTCTCGCAGTGACCTCACCCGACGAGATCCGGTCATTCGTCGACGCCGCCCTCGAGCGGCTCGAAGCCGCGTCGTCCGTGGCCGCGGTGGACCAGGTTGAGGCCGACCTGGTCGATCCCACTTCCCCGGTGACCGTAGGCCGGCGATCGCTGCGAGAAGCCGATGCGGCCACCAAACGCGACCTCGGCCGGGTCGTCAACGATGCTGCCACCCGATTGAACACCCGAATCGAGGAGCGGCGGCTCGAGCTCCAGTCGGCCGAGCGCGACGCCCGTCTGGCGGGGGAAGGTCTCGACATGACCCTCCCGGGTCGGGTGCCGGCGAGAGGTGCCGTCCATTTGGTGAGGCAGGTGTGGGATGAGGTGGTCGATATATTCGTGGGTCTCGGGTACACGGTGGCGTCCGGTCCTGAGATCGACACGGACTATCACAACTTCCGCGCGCTGAACTACCCCGACGCCCATCCCGCCCGGCTCGAGACGGACACCCTCTACATCCGTCACGGCGACGATCCCGAAGGGGTGCTGCTGCGCACTCAGACATCCACGGTGCAGGTGCGGTGGATGGAGGAGCACGAACCCCCGGTGTACATCGTGGCCCCCGGCCGGGTGTATCGGCGGGAGACCACCGACGCCACGCACACGCCGGTGTTCCACCAGCTGGAGGGGCTCGTGGTCGACGACTCGATCACCTTTGCCGACCTGCGGGGGACGCTGCAGCACATGGCCGACGAGTTCTTCGGCCCCGGCCGCCGGGTGCAGTTCGTGCCGAACTTCTTCCCCTTCACCGAGCCGTCGGCCGAGATGCACGTGTCGTGTTTCGGCTGCGATGGAGCGGGGTGCCGGGTATGCAGTCAGACGGGGTGGATCGAATTGCTCGGCTGCGGCATGGTCGACCCCAACGTCCTCGAGAACGTGGGATATGACCCCACCCGGGTGTCGGGTTTCGCCTTCGGGATGGGGTTGGATCGGCTGGCCATGATCCGGTACCAGGTGCCCGAGTTGCGTTACTTCTTCAGCTCCGATCTGCGGGTCCTGGAGCAGTTCCGATGAAGGCCTCGCTTCGCTGGATCCAGGAGTTCGTGGATCTGCCGATGGCCGATCCTGACGAGATCGCCCGAGTCATGACCGTCCTGGGGATCGAGGTCGAGACCGTCGAACGGCTCGACGTTCCCTTCTCGGGGGTGGTGGTGGCGCGGGTGGAATCGATCAGGCCGCATCCGGACGCCGATCGGCTCCGCGTGGTTACTCTCGACTTTGGTGGTCCTCCCCTCGAGGTCGTCTGCGGCGCATGGAACTTCGACACGGGCACCACGGTCGCCTACGCCCGGGTGGGGTCGGTGCTGGCGGGGGGGCTAGAAGTGGGGGAGCGCGAGATCCGCGGCGTCGTCTCTCCGGGGATGATCGCCTCTGAGACCGAATTGGGGATCGGCGACGAATCCGATGGCATCCTCATCCTCGACGGCGGTCTCGTCCCGGGGTCCGACTTCGCCGAGATGCTGCCGTACCCGGACGCGGTGTTCGACTTGTCGATCACGCCCAATCGCCCGGATGCGATGTCGATCTATGGAATCGCCCGCGACCTGGCCGCGTACTTCGACGTCCCGGTGCGCTTCCCCAATCCGTCGGTCTCACCGACCGGCGGTCCCACCGACGCGGTGGTGCGGGTGGAAGAACCGGGGCTCTGTCCCCGGTTCACCGCGCGCGAGCTGCGGCGGGTGACCGTGCAGTCCTCCCCCTTGTGGATGAGGGACCGCCTGCGCCGTGTGGGGATCAGGCCGATCAACAACATCGTCGACATCACCAACTATGTGATGGTCGAGTACGGCCAGCCGTTGCACGCTTTCGACCTCGATCGAATCCCCGAGGAGACCATCGTGGTGCGGCGAGCACGCCCGGGGGAGACCCTGCGAACCCTGGATGGAGCCGATCGGGAGCTCACCGAGGCCGATCTCGTGATCGCCGGTCCCGAGAGCCCGCTTGGCCTGGCGGGAATCATGGGCGGTGAGGAGTCGGAGGTGTCCGGGGCGACCACCCGGATACTGCTCGAGGTGGCCCACTTCACGCCCGAGGGGGTGCTCCTGGCAGGAAAGCGTCATGGCATACGGTCCGAGGCCGTGTCGCGGTTCGAAAGGGGCGTCGACCCCCACCTCCCGCCGCTGGCGTCGGCGCGCGCCGCCGGTCTCATGGTCGACCTCGCCGGCGCCGAGGTCGCCGACGGCTTCATCGACCATTACCCGACGCCGTGGATCGCTCCGGTGGTGACGCTGCCGGCGGGCGAGGTGCAGCGGTTGCTGGGGATTCCGATCGATCCGGAGACGTCGGCGGCGTACCTGCGGAGGCTCGGTTTCGAGGTGTCGGGCGAGTCCGATCTCGTGGTCACCGTGCCGTCCTTTCGGCCGGATGTGAGCCGACCGGCCGATCTGGTCGAAGAGGTGGCCCGGATCCACGGGTACGACAAGATCCCGGCGACCCTGCCCTTCGGCAAGGGCGGCGTGCTTCCGGCCTGGTCGCGGCGAGAGCGGTTGATCCGCCAGGTGATGGTCGGGGCGGGCTACTTCGAAGTCTGGAACTTCGACTTCATGGGCGTGGAGGCACTCGAGATTATGGATATTCCGGTCGGCGACCGGCGGAGCTCCCCGGTGGAGGTCCGCAACCCGCTGAGCGACGAACAGCGGCACTTGCGGACCACGCTGTTGCCCGGCCTCCTCGAGGGAGTCGCCCTCAATCAGGCTCGAAACCTCGGTGATGTGAGCCTCTTCGAGATGGGGACGGTCTTCTTCCCCTCCGCCGCCGAACTGCCCGATCAGCCGAAGCGACTCGCCTTCGTGGCGTCCGGGCGGGCTCCAGGAGCGGCGTGGGAGGCGCGTCCCGAGCGGGATGCCCGCGATGCCACCGGCGTCGTCGAGGCGCTGCTTGCCGCGCTCCATATCGACGGCCGACTCGACCAGGTGCGCGAGCCGGGCTACCACCCCGGACGATGCGCTCGGGTGATGCTCGGGGAGGAGGCGATCGGCTTCGTGGGGGAGATTCACCCCGCAGTGTCGGAGCGTTTCGGAATCACCGGACGGGTTGCCGCCGGCGAGTTGGATCTAGACGCCCTCATCCCGCGCCGGATGGCGTTCCGGGCGCCGAGCCTGTTCCCGCCCGTGGTGTTCGACCTCGCGTTCGACCTCGCCGAGTCGGTCCCTGCCGCGTCCCTCGTGCAGGTGGTCCAAGAGGCCGCAGGAGAAATGCTGGAGCGCGCCCGCATCTTCGACGTATTCCGTGGCCCCCCGCTGGAGCCCGGGAGAACGAGTGTCGCAGTGCGGCTCACCTTTCGAGCTCCGGATCGAACCCTGACCGACGAAGAACTGATTCCAGCCCGCGAGGCGATTGTCGGGCAGGTCGCCGAACAATTGGCCGGGCGCCTACGAGGAGGGTGAGATGGACTTCAATCGGGTAGCCGACCTCGGAGCCGAAGGTCTGCGCGCGGTGCTCGACCTGGCCGCGGCGGTGAAGCAGGACCCGGCCAAGACGAGGGGAGCGCTCGCCGGGAAGCGGGTCGGGCTGTTCTTCGAGAAGCCCTCGACCCGAACCCGGGTCTCGTGCGAAGTCGCCGTCACCGACCTGGGGGCGGTGCCCATCGTGCTGAAGCAGGACGAGGTGGGATTGGGAAGCCGCGAGGCGGTGGAGGACGTCGCCCGGGTGCTCGACCGCTACCTGGACATCCTCGCGTTTCGTGTCTTCCGTCATGGCGACCTGGTGACTATCGCCGAGTTCGCCGAAGCGCCGGTGATCAACCTGCTGTCCGATCTGGAGCACCCGTGCCAGGCGCTGGCGGACTTGCAGACACTGGCCGAGAACCGACCCCTGAAAGGCGCGACGATCGCCTATGTGGGCGACGGCAACAACGTGTGCAACTCGCTGATGATCGCCGGTGCCGGGGTCGGCGTCACCGTGCGGGTTGCTTCGCCGGCCGGGTATGCCCCAGCGGAGGACATGGTGGCGGCGGCTCGGGCGGGCGCCGCGGACGGCGCCGAGATCGTGATAACCGAGGACCCTGAGGCGGCGGTGGCTGGTGCCGACGCGGTCTACGCCGATGTGTGGACATCGATGGGCCAGGAGCTCGAGTCGCAGCAACGACTGAAGGCATTCGATCCGTACCGTATCGATGAGGCCCTGTTTGCCCGCGCCGGCGAGCACGCGATCTTTCTTCACTGCCTTCCCGCGCACCGCGGGGAGGAAGTGACCGACGGGGTGATGGATCACGCCCGGAGCCGGGTGTTCGATCAGGCCGAGAACAGGATGCACGCGTTCAAGGCGCTGCTGCTCCACATCGCCGGGTGACCGAACTCGGGGGCCCGGTGCTCGACGCGGCCAGGTGGCTCCTCGGCCGGCATCTGGTCAGCGAGGCGGGCGGGGATCGGGTTGTGGTGGCGCTCACCGAGGTCGAGGCCTATGACGGCGCCAACGATCCCGCCAGCCACGCCTTCCGGGGCGAGACGCCGCGCAACAGCAGCATGTTCGGCCCCCCGGGCACGCTCTACGTCTACCGCTCGTATGGGGTCCATTGGTGCATGAATGTGGTTTGTGGGCCGCCGGGAATCGCGGCCGCCGTCCTCCTGCGAGGCGGAATCCCGATCGAAGGTCACGAGACGATCGAGCAGCGGCGGGGAGGCCGCCGCCCCCTGACAGTGGGGCCGGGAAACCTCACCCAGGCGCTCGGGGTCACCGGGGAGCACGACGGGTCGTCGCTGTCCGGGGGCGTGCTGCGCTTGGAACCCGGGCTGCAGACGGGTCGCGTCTCCGCCACGCCCCGGATCGGGATCTCCCGGGCAACCGAGCGCCTGTGGCGTTTCGTGCTCACCCCCTGACGCCCGATTGACGCGGTTTCAGAGGGTGTGGTCACTATCGTGGCCCACGGAGAAACACGACCGATGCCTCGCCTCGGGGTGGGTGCGCTGGGGATCGCGCTGATCGCCACTGCCTGCTCGGTGACACCAATCGAGGATCCGGGGATTGGAGCGGGCGGCCTCACCACGACGGTCCTTGCGGCCGATGGCTCGGTATTGGCCGAGTGGCACGCAGAGGAAGACCGTCAGCTCGTTGCGTACTCCGATCTGCCAAAACACCTGGTCGATGCGGTCGTCGCCATCGAAGACCGGCGCTTCTGGATCCACAATGGGGTCGATGTGAGGGCGGTCGCGCGGGCCACCCGGGAGAACGTCGAGGCGGGGGCCGTCGTCGAAGGCGGATCGACGATCACCCAGCAGTACGTCAAGAACGTGCTCCTCTCGGATGATCTCACCCTCGAGCGCAAAGCCGAGGAGATCGGCCTCGCCCTCCAGCTCGAGACCAGCCTCACCAAAGAAGAGATCCTCGAGCGCTACCTCAACACCATCTATCTCGGTGAAGGGGCCTACGGCGTGAGCGCCGCTGCCAAGCGGTACTTCGGACTTCCGGTGGGATCATTGAGCCTCGGCCAGTCGTCGTTGCTCGCCGGCCTGATCCTCGCCCCATCGGATCTGAACCCTTACGAGTATCCAGTGGAGGCGCTGGCGCGGCGAGATCTGGTGCTCGCCGAGATGGTCGGCCTCGGGTGGATCGACCAGGCGGCTGCCACCGCGGCATCCGCCGAGCCTCTCGACCTGGCCGTTCGGGGCGTGTCTGATCTGATGAGGTTTCCGTACTTCACCGACGAGGTGCGCCGAAGGCTGCTCGAGAACCCGGCGCTGGGGGCCACCGCCGACGACCGGTACGAAACGCTCACCACCGGCGGGCTGACGATCTACACGACGATCGACCCTGCCATTCAGATGGCGGCCGAAGCGGCGATCGCCTCGGTGCTTCCAGAAGACGGCCCGGCGGCCGCACTGGTTGCCATCGATCCTCGTAACGGCCATGTCCTCGCCATCGTCGGCGGGGACGGCTTCTACGACGCTACCGACCCCATCGGTCAGTTCAACCTGGCAACCCAGGGGAGGCGGCAGCCCGGCTCCGCCTTCAAGCCGTTCACCCTGGCCGCCGCCCTCGAGTACGGGATCGAGCTCGACAGCACCTGGCCGGGAGGACGGGCCGCGTACATCCGCACTGCCGACGAGGTGTGGACCGTGCGCAACTACAAGGATGCCTACTTCCCAGGTCTTTCACTGCTCGAGGCGACCGTGTTCTCGGTCAACGTGCCCTACGCCCACCTGATCAACCTGATCGGGGCCGACCGTGTGGTCGCCCTGGCCAAGGAGATGGGCATCGACGCCGACCTGGCCGCAGTGCCGTCCATTGTCCTCGGCACCGAAGAGGTGACCGTGTTCGACATGGCTGCCGCCTACGGGACCTTCGCCAACGACGGCATCAGGGTGGACCCGGTGTTGGTGAGCCGAATCGAGGATCGCGAGGGCCGAATCATTTACGAGCACCTCCCCACCTTCCAGCGGGTTCTGGACGAGTCGGTGGCACAGCAGGTGACGGCGGCGCTCACGGAGACCGTGCGCCGGGGCACCGGCCAACAGGCAAAGATCGGTCGGCCGATCGCCGGCAAGTCGGGCACCACCGAAGCGACCCACGATGCCTGGTTCGTCGGATATACCCCCGAGTTGGTGGCAGCGGTCTGGGTGGGCTTCCCCGAGGGCAACAAGCCGATGGTTGCCCCCTACACCCCATTCACCGTCACCGGCGGAACGTGGCCGGCACAGATCTGGTCACGCTTCGGCATTGCTGCCCTTGGTGGTGTGGGGTATGCCGACGCGCCCGAGGCGGGGGTCGACGATCTGGTGACGGTCAAGATCGACGTGACCACCGGGTTCCTCGCCGGCCCCCTGTGCCCGCGGTCCAACGTGGCCGACATCCAATTGCGGGCTTCGTCGGTGCCCCGGATCGTGTGCCCGATCCACAATCCGGAGGGTCTGGCCGTGCTCGCCGATGGCACCGTGCCTGCCGTCGGCACCTACACGATCGTGGATGCGGTATCGGTGCTCGAGGCCGCCGGTTACACGATCGCGCTGCTCTGGGTGGACGTTCCACAAGTCCCCGGCACCGTGATCGGGCAGTTTCCTGCAGCGGGGTCGGAGCTTCCCATTGGATCGAAGGTGGAGCTGGTCGTGGCGGGGCCGGAGCCCGGCACCATCGCCCCGGACGTGCTCGGCCGCCACCGGTCGGACGCGACCGAGCGCTTTACCGCAGTCGGGCAGGAAGTGACCGTGATCGTCGTGGCCGACCCGAACGCTTCGGTGGAGCCCTATCGAGTGTGGGCACAGATGCCGGGGCCGGGAGAACCGGTCACCGGGAGGGCGACCATCTGGGTGCAGCCCGCCGGCTAGGTCAGCGGAACCTCAGCAGGAAGTACCTCTTCTTGCCGACGCGCAGCACGACCGTCCCATCACCAAGGAGATCCTTCGGGCCGATCGCACGCGCCGGGTCGTCGACGACCGCGTTGTTCATCCGGACGCCGCCCTGAGTGACAAGGCGTTTCGCCTCCCCGTTCGACGCCGCCGCGCCGGCGGCGACCAGGGCTTCGAGAACTCCCACGCCCTCCTTGAGATCCGACGCGGCCAACTCCGTCGACGGCGCCGACCCGAAGGCGTCGGAGAGGGTTCGTTCGTCGAGATCGGCGAAGGGGCGGTCGCCAAACAGCGCCTCGGAAGTGCGTTGCGCCTCGGCCAGGCCCGTGTCGCCGTGCATGATCCGGGTCGCCTCGGCGGCCAGTGCCCGCTGGGCGGGTCGAGCCGCAGCATCCGCCGAGGTCGCCGCTTCGAGTTCGGCGATCTCGTCGAGCGGCAGGAACGTGTACAGCCGGAGGAACCTGCCGACGTCGGCGTCGGGGACGTTGAGGAACCATTGGTAGTAGGCATACGGGCTGGTTTCGTCGGCGGCAAGCCACACCGCTTCGCCCGACGACTTCGAGAACTTCTTGCCGTCGGATCGTTCGACCAGCGGCCAGACGAGGCCGAACACCTTCGCACCGTGAAGGCGCCGGGTCAGCTCCACTCCGGCGGTGATGTTGCCCCATTGGTCGGACCCGCCGATCTGCAGGCGACACCGTTCGGTTTCATACAGGTGGGCAAAGTCGTAGGACTGCAGCAGCTGGTACGAGAACTCGGTGAACGAGATCCCGTGCTCGCGCTCCTCGAGGCGTCGTCGCACCGACTCGCGGGCGATCATCTGGTTGACCGAGAAATGCTTGCCGACATCCCTGAGAAAATCGACGAGCTGCAGCCCTCGCAACCATTGGTCGTTGTCGATGAGCACGCCCGACTCGGGATCGGAGAGATCGACGATTCGGCTCATCTGATCGCGGAGCCGCTCGACGTTGGCGGCGATCTGGTCGTCGGCCAGTAGTTCTCTTTCCCCTTCGCGCCCGGAGGGGTCACCGATCCGGCCGGTGCCACCTCCCACAAGGGCAATCGGGCGATGTCCCGCCCGTTGCAGCCAGGCCATGGCCATCAGACCGAGCAGGTTCCCGATGTGGAGGGACGATCCGGAGGGGTCGGCTCCGTAGTAGAAGCTCACCTTCTCGTTGGCCAGGAGGTCGCGCAGGCCCTCGACGTCGGTGACGTCCTGGACGAAGCCGCGCTCGGCGAGGGTGTCTAGAGGGTGGGCCATCGACGCCGCAGGGTAGCGACGGCGGTGGGCGCCCTGAGGGTCAGCCTCCGACCACGATGGTGCCGACCATGTTCTCGTGGCCTGGCACGGTGCAGACGAACTCGTATGACCCCGCAGATGCGGTGAACTCGATCCTTCGTCCGGTGGAGGCCGGCAGCTCGACCTCGAGATCCAGCGCGTCGATCGCGAAGGTGTGCCGGATGGGATCGAGGTTGTCGACATAGACGGCAACCGCGCCGGCGGTGGCACTGAGCGACTCAGGTACCCACTCGGCGGCGTCGGCAGAGAGCTGGATGTCACCGGCTACTGCCGGATCGTCCTCGAGGCCCAAGGCGAGGATGGTGCTGACGGCGATGCCAACCACCAGGATGGCACCTGCGGCCATCGCGGCACGCGAGGCCGTGCGCTCTGAGAACGACCGCCAAGCCGCAATCCCCACGAGCACTGCCAGGATCGACGCAAGCAAGATCAACAGCGTGGTGCTGAACCCGAACGCCGACTCCGGGTGGCTCAGATCCTCGAGTACGAACGGGATGTTCGTCAGGACCGTTGCCAGTCCGATGCCTCCGAAGACTCCGAAGGTGATCCTGTTCGGCCGCCACCGGGTGAATCCCCAGGCCACGATGAACGCGACAGCGATGATGACGACCGGCGGGATGATCTCCCCGGAGGCGAGGGTGATGAGGATCACCCATGCCGCAATCGCCACCGTGACGATGGCGGCGACCCTTCTCCACGCGGGTCCAACGGGGGCTGAAGTGGTCACGGCAGGGTCCTCCTCTGGTCTCGGGCGGTCCGGAGAGTAATCGCGAGGACCTCGGGAATGCCGGCTCAAGTGGGGGAGTTGCAGTCCGATGTGGTCTTGGACCGCATCGTCTTTGACGAGCCACGGCCCGGTGCTACAGTTCTGGTCCCTCCCGGGACTCAGCGCCGAGCGCGCGTGCCCTGGGACTTCGGAGTGTCTGGCTCCTTGACAACTAAACAGTGTGCCAAAAGCCAGTTTTGCCTCTCCCGACAAGGCGGGTTCGTCCCGTCGCGTCTGGGGAGGCCGTACTCGAGTAGAAGGTGCTGGAGCGATCCGGCACCGGATGTCAGAGACAACGATCTGATGTCAGACGTGGGTGAACGGTTTGGCCAGACACCCACAACCAAACTCGAACAACTGAGGATTCTGGGTCTTCGGACCCGGATCTTTCGTCGGAGAGTTTGATCCTGGCTCAGGACGAACGTTGGCGGCGTGCTTAATGCATGCAAGTCGAACGAGGGTCCCTTCTCGGGTAACCGAGTCGGGACACCTAGTGGCGAACGGGTGAGTAACACGTGAGAAACCTGCCCCGGAGACCGGAATAGCCCAGGGAAACTTGGATTAATGCCGGATATCCTCGAATGATCGCATGGTCGATCGAGGAAATGGTCCGCTGCTCCGGGATGGTCTCGCGGCCTATCAGCTTGTTGGTGAGGTAACGGCTCACCAAGGCTCCGACGGGTAGCTGGTCTGAGAGGACGATCAGCCACACTGGGACTGAGACACGGCCCAGACTCCTACGGGAGGCAGCAGCAGGGAATTTTGCACAATGAGCGAAAGCTTGATGCAGCGACGCCGCGTGCGGGATGAATGCCTTCGGGTTGTAAACCGCTTTCAGGAGGGACGAAGCGAAAGTGACGGTACCTTCAGAAGAAGCCCCGGCCAACTACGTGCCAGCAGCCGCGGTAATACGTAGGGGGCA
>JBBEAX010000094.1:36921-58364 GCA_040882645.1 Acidimicrobiia bacterium | reverse complement strand
TCGGCTGTCGGCTGTCGGCTGTCGGCTGTCGGCTGTCGGCTGTCGGCTGTCGGCTCTTGACTCTTGACTCTTGGCTCGGCCTTTAACCCTCGACCACCACTCCGACGGGGGACTGCGCGTTCACCAGGGCGAGGGTGTGGGCGCTCCATGCCTGGAGGTTGCGCAGTCTGGTGGGGGTGAGCACATCGCACACCCAGGCCCAATGGGCGGCGACGGTATCGCCGGGTTGAGGCCTGGCGATTGGAGAGCGGCCGTTCTCGGCCCAGGCCACCCACTCCTCGCGCGGTTGGTCGAGGAAGATACGATGCCCGTCCCAGCCGAGCGGCTGGGCCGACATCAGCACGCGGTCGCCGTCCACCGCCACGACCGATCCCCACCGGATGCGACAACGATCGAGCACCTGCATCGGCTCCTGGACGCGCCCTTCGCGCAGCAGTCCCACCCATGGATAGACCCCGAATACATGGTGGGAGTGATGGGGCACCGCCCCAGCCGGGATCGCCGCCTCGATGCTGCTCCATTGGCGGCCGGCCCGACGCCGGAAACGCTCATCCAGCGACGCCCCCATCCACGGTGCGCCGCGTTCGAGGAGACGATTGCCGACCCAGTACGCCTCCACTACTCGAGGGTCGAGCGGGTCATCGATGCCGTTGGTGCCGGCGATGAGTTGAAGGTAGGGGAAGGCGCCGTCAAAGGCGGCGGCGAGGGCACTGATCTCCCTGTCGGCTCCCGCCGCTGAGGCTTCGAACAACTCGACCGAATCCGCCGGGCCGCAATATCCGAGCGCGTTCGGGGGGAAGGCGAACCGGGCGAACAGGGAAGGGCCGGAGGTCATCGGACGGTGGTTCGCACCATTGCCAGGACCGCGGCGACACCGCCGAGAGCGATGAGGGCCAGCCCGAGCGGATCGGGGGCGGCCACGCCGGCGAATCCAGTGCGAAGGGCCGCGGTGATCAGCGCACCGATGACCAGCACCGCCGAGACATCGACCGCCTGGGCGCGGCTGAGGGCGAGACACCAGGTGCCCACATAGGCACTGAGGGCGAGGCCGGTGATTGCCACCCATAGCCAGGCTGTCGGAGGCAGCGCGGTGACCCCGGCTGCCCCGCCGGACACCAGGGTCCAGGAGACCAGCGCAACCGAGCCGATGCCCATCCTCGCCGCCGCCACCGTCGACGCAGCAAGGTCGCGGAGCAGGGTCTTGGCGATGATCACCTCGATTGCCCACAAGAGCGTCGCGGCAAGGATCATCAACTCCCCCGCCCCGATCGAGATGGCGTTCACCCCGGTCATTGCGGCTTCTCCGGCAACCAACAGGCCAATCGCGGCCAGGTGGAACGCGTTGAGCTTCTCGCGCAGTAGGGGCACTGCCAGCAGTACCACCCAGATCACCAGGGTCTTGTGGATGAAGGCCGCCTGCACCGAGGAGGCCCGGGCGAGGCCTTCGAAGAACAGCACGAAGGGCACCGCGCCGCCGATGACGCCGACGATGACGAGCCGGATCCGTTGCGAGGTCGTCGTCGGGACCGACCTCCGGGTGCGCCGAACCACGGCGAGGGCGAGCGCGCCGAGGACGACTGCTGCGAGCAGGTTCTTTGCGGTCGTGTACCCGGCCGCACTCACGCCGGAGTCGCGCCACGCGGCGACCCCGTAGCCGTTGAGAAAGATGGAGAACCCGCTGACCACCGCGGTGATGCCGGCGACCGCCCGTCCACTGAGTCGATGCTTGTTGTGATCCATGGCGACCATTGTGTCATCTGCCGCTGTCGTCGGTCAGGGCCGTTGGACGGACGAACGGTGTCCTATTACCCGGGCGTCGTGGTGCCCTCTGTTTTAGGCTGATCTCGTTGACCAGCATCACATCCGCCGAGAGAGTCGTGATGGGCCGCGACGGCGTGGATCGGCTCATCAGCATCCTCGAGGACCGGGGATTCACCGTCATGGGGCCGACGGTGCGCGACGGCGCCATCGTCCATGGCCCGCTGCGGTCGACCGGTGACCTTCCGATAGGTCTTCGCGACGAGCAGGGGCCGGGAACGTACCGCCTCTTCGAGCGCGGGGACGACGCCCTCTTCGGTTACGTGGTCGGGCCGAGCTCTCCCAAGATGAACTTCCACCCCGCCGAGACGGTGTTGTGGAAGGGGTCGTCCGACCTCACCCGGGCGGATCCTGCACCGGAGCCGCCCCGTTTCGCCTTCATCGGAGTTCGGGCATGTGAGCTCGCCGCCATTGCGATCCAGGATCGGGTGTTCCTCGGCTCGGGAGCGGTGGATCGAATTTACGCCAGCAACCGCTCCGGCTCGTTCATGGTCGCGGTGAACTGCGTGGAGCCTGGTGCCACTTGCTTCTGTGCCTCGATGGACACTGGTCCGCGGGCCCGCACGGGATACGACCTGGCGATGACCGAGGTGATCGGCGACGGGATTCATCACTTCGTGGTGGAGGCAGGCTCCGACATCGGCGCCGAAGTGCTGACGGAACTCGGGGCCCGGCTGGCCGCCGCCGACGAAATCGAGACGGCGGAGCGGCTGGTGGGCGAGGCCGCGGGGAAGATGGGGCGGTCGCTCGACACGGTCGGCATCAAGGAGCTGCTCTACGCAGCAGCCGAAGATCCGTACTGGGAGGAGATCGCCGCCCGCTGCCTCACCTGCGCCAATTGCACGATGGTCTGCCCCACTTGCTTCTGCAGCACGGTCGAGGATCGGGGGGAGCTGGCCAACGGCAGCGCCGAGCGTGTTCGGAAGTGGGACTCCTGCTTCAACTTCGAGTTCTCACTCGTGCATGGCGGACCCCACCGGGTGAGCCCGGCGAGCCGGTACCGGCAATGGATGACCCACAAGCTCGCCTCCTGGTACGACCAGTTCGACACGTCGGGTTGCGTCGGTTGCGGCCGGTGCATCACCTGGTGCCCGGTGGGGATCGACATCACCGCAGAAGCTGCCGCGTTCCGCGCGAGAGGGGGAGACCGTGCCTAGCCTCGAAGAGCAACTCGCCGCCCATCCATTCGCCCGCGGCCTGGTTCCCGAACAGGTCAGAACGCTGGAGTCCTGCATCGACGGTGAGACCACCTGGGTCACCGATGCGTTCCTGGTGTCCGCCGACGGGGAAGCAGATCACTGCTACTTACTGGTCGAGGGAGCTGCGGTCATCTCGGCCGACTCGCCGGGGCGCGGCCGTCGCTCGATCCAAACCATCCACGCCGGCGACGTAGTCGGCTGGTCCTGGCTGTTTCCGCCGCACCGCTGGGCATTCGACGCGACCGCCCTCACCGAGACGAGGGCCCTCGTGCTCGACGGTGCCAAGCTGCGATTCGCCATCGATGACGACCCTGCCTTCGGCCTCGAAATCGTCCGGCGGGTCGGCGCGCTCGTCGCCGATCGCCTGAACGCCACCCGCCTGCAACTACTGGATCTGTATGGAAACCGCGGCTGATCTCTCGCTAGTCGATCCGATGGCGCCGGTGCCATTCATGGTGCTCCAGCGCCGCGAGGAGACCCACGACACCTTCACCCTGTCGCTCGAACCTCCCGAGCCATTCCAATTTCGTCCCGGCCAGTTCAACATGCTCTACCCCTTCGGCATCGGGGAGTCGGCGATTTCGATCAGTGGCGACCCGGCGGCCCCACGCCGGCTGGTACACACCATCAGGCGAGTGGGGAACGTGACCGCGGCGCTCGATCGGCTTCGACCGGGCGACGTGGTGGGGGTCAGGGGCCCGTTCGGCAATCCGTGGCCCCTCGACGAGGCTCGGGGGGGCGATCTGGTCTTCGTTGCCGGCGGGATCGGGCTGGCACCGCTGCGTCCGGCGATCGCCTGGGCGGTGTCCCACCGCGATGACTACCGGCGGGTGGTGGTGCTGATAGGGGCGAGGACGCCTGCCGACATCGTCTTCGTCGAGCAGGTGCAGGAGTGGCGGGGGCAGTTCGACCTGGAAGTGGGAGTGACCGTCGATGCCGCCGATCACGCTTGGCGGGGCCCGGTGGGGGTCGTCACTTCCTTGATCCCCGGCGCCGACTTCGAGCCCTCAGAGGCGCTCGCCATGATCTGCGGTCCCGAGATCATGATGCGCTTCACCGCCGCCGAGCTGGTCAAGCGCGGAGTCACCACCGACCGGATCCATGTGTCGGTGGAGCGGAACATGAAGTGCGGGATCGGGTTCTGCGGCCATTGCCAGTTCGGCCCCTACTTCGTCTGTCGCGACGGACCGGTGTTTCGCTACGACCGCGTCGAGCGCCTGCTGACCGTGAAGGAGGTGTAATGGCCCGGCCAACCCTGGGGGTCTTCAAGTTCGCCTCATGCGATGGCTGCCAGTTGTCGCTCCTCGACGCCGAAGACGAGTTGCTGGCGATCGCCGGGGAGATCCACATCGCCAACTTCGTCGAGGCAAGCCGGGAGGTGGTCGAGGGACCTTACGACCTGAGCCTGGTCGAGGGTTCGATTACGACCGCACACGACGCCGAGCGGATCCATGACGTGAGGGAGCAGTCGAAGTTCCTCGTGACGATCGGCGCTTGTGCGACCTCGGGAGGAATCCAGGCGCTGCGTAACTTTGCGAATGTCGAGGAGTACACGTCGATCGTGTACGCCCACCCCGAATACATCTCGACCCTGGCGACCTCGACGGCGATCGCCGATCACGTGCCGGTCGACTTCGAACTGCGGGGCTGCCCGATCAACAAGCACCAGCTGATCGAGGTTGTAGGCGCATTCCTCGACCGCCGAACGCCAGCCGTCCCCACGTTCAGCGTCTGCGTCGAGTGCAAGCGCCGCGGCACCACCTGCATCATGGTCGCCGACGGGATCCCCTGTATGGGCCCGATCACCCAGGCCGGGTGCGGGGCGATCTGCCCCGCGTACGACCGGGGGTGCTACGGGTGCTTCGGACCGATGGAGTCGCCCAACGTGGGTGCGCTCGCCGAGTGGTGGGGTCAGCTGGGGGTGGGGCGGCGCGACCTGGTGGACGCCCTGCGAACCTTCAACGCCAACGCCCCCGCCTTCAGGGAAGCGAGTGAGGTTCTCCTCCAATCGGTTGCAGGACCGACCACGGGGCGAGATTCGAGGAGGTCCTAGAGATGTCCGATCCGACTACCCGTACCATCGCCGTCGAGTACCTGGCCCGGGTTGAGGGCGAGGGCGCGATGAAGGTGGTCGTGCGTGACGGGGTGGTAGAGGACGTCGAGTTCCGCATCTTCGAGCCGCCCCGCTACTTCGAGGCTTTCTTGCGGGGGCGGATGTACTCGGAGGCTCCGGACATCACGGCCCGCATCTGCGGTATCTGCCCGGTGGCGTATCAGATGTCTTCGGTGCATGCGATGGAGCAGGCATTCGGGGTGGAGGTCGGCGGCCAACTGCGGGCGCTGCGGCGCCTCCTGTACTGCGGCGAGTGGATCGAAAGCCACGTCCTCCACGTGTACCTGCTTCATGCTCCCGACTTCCTCGGCTACGAGAGCGCGATCCACATGGCGCAGGATCACCGGGAAATCGTGGAGCAGGCCCTGCGGCTCAAGAAGATCGGCAATCAGGTGATGACCCTGCTCGGCGGGCGGGAGATCCATCCCATCAATGTGAAGGTGGGTGGCTTCTACAAGGCGCCCACCCGGGCCGACCTCGACTCTCTGGTGGAGGACCTGCAGTGGGCCCTCGACGCCTCGCGGGACATGGTGCGGATCACTGCGGGGCTGTCGTTTCCAGAGATCGAGCAGCCGTTCGAATTCGTCTCCCTCCGGCACCCCGATGAGTACCCGTTCAACGAGGGCCGGATCGTCTCCTCAGCGGGCCTCGACATCGCCAACACGGAATGGAACGACTGGTTCCTCGAGGAGCATGTGGCGCGATCCAATGCGCTCCACTCCCGTATCCGGTCGCGGGGTTCGTATCACGTGGGGCCCCTGGCCCGGTTTGCCCTCAACCGCGACCTGCTCCATCCGGAGGCTGTCGCCGCAGCCAATGAGGTGGGATTGCCGGCCGTGGTGACCAATCCCTTCAGGAGCATCATCGTCCGTTCGGTCGAGACGGTCCACGCCGTTGCGGAAGCGCTGGACATCATCGACCGGTACGAGCAGCCTGCGGCGCCGGCAGTGCCGGTGACACCCATTGCGGGCGTGGGCCATGGCGCAACGGAGGCCCCCCGGGGCTTGCTCTATCACCGGTACGAGATCGGTGGCGACGGCCGCATTCTCGATGCCCAGATCGTTCCGCCGACCGCCCAGAACCAGCTGACCATCGAGCAGGACCTCCGCGAGGTGCTCGAGCGAAACATCGAGATGGCGGACGAACCGCTGCAGTGGCGGCTGGAACAGACCATCCGCAACTACGACCCGTGCATCTCCTGTGCCACCCACTTCCTCCGACTCGAGATCGACCGTGGCTGATCCGGTGGTCCTCGGTATCGGGAATCGTGATCGCGGTGACGACGCGGTCGGGTTGCTGGTGCTCGACGAGCTCGCGGCGCGCGGCCTCCCGGGTGTCGACCTGATGGCGGGGGATGGCGACCCGGGGTGGATGCTGGACGCGTGGGAGGGCCGACCGTGCGCGGTGGTGGTCGACGCGATGGTGACCGGCGCCGCGCCGGGGACCGTCGTCAGCTTCGACGCCTCATCGACCGCCCTCCCGTCGGACGCCCGCTTGTCGTCGAGCCATGCCCTGGGCGCCGCCACCTCGGTCGAACTCGCTCGAGCCCTTGGCCGGCTTCCGAAGCGGCTGTTCGTGATCGGAGTCGAAGCGGGCTCGGTTGCGCTCGGCTCCTCTCTCAGTCCGGCAGTGGCCACGGCCGTCGGGTTGGCCGCAGACGCAGCGATGGAGGTACTCGCAGATGCATGAGAAACGCCTGGTGGCCGATCTGATCCAGAAGGCGACCGAAGTGGCCGCGGAGCACCATGCCGATCATCTCACCGTCATGACGGTGCGGGTGGGCGCGCTGTCGCATGTGGCTGCCGGCTCGATCGCCGCCCAGATCAGGCAGCGCGCCATCGGCACACCCGTGGAGAACGCCCGGATCGACGTGGTGATGGGGCCCGGAGGCTCGGCCGCCATAACCGATGAGCACGCCACAGACGTGATCCTGCAGTCCGTCGAACTCGGAGGCGACTGAGTCATGTGTCAGGCGGTCGCCGGCAGAGTTAAGCGGGTCGTGGGTACGGGCCTCGACCAGCGGGCGATCGTCTCAGTCGCGGGTGTCGAGCGAGATGTCAGTTGCGCCATGCTCGAAGACGTGGAACCCGGCGAGTGGATGGTATTCCACAGCGGCTACGCCCTGCGAAAGATCTCAGAAGACGCCGCCGGTGCCCTGGCTGCGCTCATCGAAGACCTGCCGCTGGGCAGCTGACGGGATCTGTAAAGGCCTCGTCCGGGGATTCGCCAGCCGTCGAGTGAGTCGCCGTCCCCGAGGGGAGCGCGTGACATGCACTTGTTCCCCGGAGTCCCTCCATGAAAGACTGACTAGATGACGTTCCTGGAGTTGGTGACCCTCGTCGTCGATGACTACGACCCGGCGATCGAGTTCTTTGTCGAGGTCTTGGGATTCGAACTCGCCGACGATTCGCCGTCCGTCACCAACGACGGCCGGCCCAAGCGCTGGGTCGTCGTACGACCTCCCGGGGGACAGACAGGAATACTCCTTGCTCGTGCCGACGGCGCCGCCCAGGCGAGTGTGGTGGGGAACCAGGCCGCGGGGAGGGTCGGCTTCTTCCTTCGAGTCGATGACTTCGGGGCGACATACGATCGGATGGTCGCGGCTGGCGTGCAATTCGTGGCGGCGCCCCGGCCGGAGGCCTACGGGCAGGTCGTCGTCTTCCTCGACATCTGCGGGAATCGGTGGGACTTGCTTGGCCCTTGAGAGGGAGTCCCGTGGGTTGCGCAGGCTGAGGACGCGGATTGGCGGGGGACGCCCCTCGTGGCCACATGGACGCGCGCTGAGACTCGTCGGGGGTGGGATTCTACTTTGCGCTACCGAGTCACGGTCCGGCGGCGCTCACTCCAACTGCGGTAGCTGAATCGCGCCGAGATGCAGTGCGAAGTGGTGCGGCCGGCAGAGCAGACACATTTCGTCCACGTTGGTGAGGCCGCCTTCGACCCATGCGGTGAGATGGTGGGCATCGCACCATGCAGGTGGGCGACCGCATCCCGGGATGACGCATCCTCCGTCGCGGATGGCGAGCGCCGTCAGTTGAGCCGGCGTTGCCGTCCGGACGCTTCTTCCCATGTCGAGGATGTGGCCCGGGCCGTCTCCGACGACCCGGCACACCGTGGAGTCGCAGGCGAGGAACTCGATGCCGGCGGGTCCGATCAGCCGACCGTGGCCGATCTCGGAGCGACGCGTCGGCCCATGGAGGGTGTCGAGGTCGACCAGGACGTTGAGGTGGGGCTTGCGGCCTCCGGAGGTGGGTGCGGTGCCCGAGTCGAGGTGATTGCGGCAGATCTCGGTGAGGGCGTCGGCGCGGTTCTGGGTGGGGGTCCGGTCGTCGTAACCGCTCCGGTTGGCGGGACTCGCCAGAGATTCGATGGCGGCGCGGATCGTCTCGCCTGACACGGCGTCAAGAAGTGCCTCGAGCTCGACCATCCCGTCGAAACGCTCGCGGAGCGACAGGCGGCGCCGCGCGGAGCGCTCGCGCTCCTCTTCGGCGGCTATCTCGGGCTCGGTCCCGCGCCGCCACATTTCGACGGCCATCGTGAAGCGCTGTGCGTCGAGGCTGCGTGCCTTCTCGACCAGCATCGACTCGGCGCGGGCGAATGGCTGTGGAGCCGTCTCGCGGGCTCGGGCCAGGCGACGGACCCGAGTCCCGTCGATGCTGCCGTCCGCGTACGCGGCCGCAGTTTCGGGCATCTCGGCGAGTGCGCGGGCGAGTCGGACTTCGCCGGCGGCCGCCTGCTCCGACTCGCCGGTGCTGTGGGCAACGTAGGCCGTGGTCGACAGGTAGCCGTATGGCTGGTAGCTGCGCCGCCGATCGATCTCCACCAGCAGCGCGGCGTTGCGGGCCTCCAGGCGGCGGTGTTCCAGGCGACCTTGCTCGTAGGCGCTGAGTAGGTCGTCGTCCGACAGGGACGGCAGACCGATCGCTGGTGACTCACGGACTTCCAACATGGGTCAAACGTATCGGGCGGGTGTGACACAAATCGGCCCCGCGGTCGATCTTTTGGCCGCGGTCTACGCTTCAGTTCCCGACACGATCCCGGAGAGCGCACCATGCCCAAGAAGATCCTCGACATCACCAGCGGTCCCAAGGCAATCGGGGCGTACTCGATCGCCACCGAGGCGAACGGGTTCGTGTTCGTCTCGGGTCAGGTCGCTTTCATGCACGGCACGACCGACCGGGTCGAGGGTGGCGTGGTCGCGGAAGCCGAGCAGGTACTGCAGAACATCGGTGCGATCCTCGGTGACGTCGGGCTTGGATACGCCGACATCGTGAAGACGACGATATTCCTGGCCGATATTGCCGACTTCGCCGCGGTGAACGAGGTGTATGTCCGATTCGTCGGCGAAGAACCCCCTGCTCGCTCGACTTTCCAGGTGGGCGCCCTGCCTGCCGGCTTCCAGGTCGAGATCGAAGTAATCGCTGCGCGTTGATTGGAGTTCCTGTGACGAGAGACGAGATCTTCGCCGCCCTCGGCCTGGGCGACCGCAATCCGGGTGGGTACGCCGGCGGGTGGATCGCTCCGTCCGGAAGCGACCTTTCGGTCGACAACCCGACGACGGCCACTGAGATCGCCACCGTGGTGCAGACCTCGGCCGCCGACTACGACCAGATCGTTGTGTCGGCTCAGGAGACGTTCCTGCGCTGGCGGATGCTGCCTGCTCCCAAGCGCGGTGAGTACGTGCGCCTGATCGGCAATGCTCTCCGCGAGAAGAAGGAGCACCTGGCCTCGCTGGTTTCCCTGGAGATGGGAAAGATTCGCGCCGAGGGTGAGGGCGAAGTGCAGGAGATGATCGACATGGCCGACCTCGCCGTCGGCCTTTCCCGGCAGCTCTACGGGTTGACCATGGCGTCGGAGCGGCCACGCCATCGGATGTTCGAGCAGTGGCACCCGCTCGGCCCGATCGGGATCATCTCGGCCTTCAACTTCCCGGTGGCGGTGTGGTCATGGAATGCCTTTGTCGCCGCGGTGTGTGGCGACACGATGATCTGGAAGCCTTCGTCGCACACTCCGTTGACGGCAATTGCCGTGACCCGAATCTGTGACGAGGTCATGGCCGGGTCGGGCTACGAGGGGGTCTTCAACCTCGCCGTCGGCAAGGGGAGCGAGGTCGGCGATCTGCTCATCAATGACCGGCGGATCCCGCTGATCTCGGCCACCGGATCGTGCAACATGGGCGAGAAGGTCGGAATCGCGGTCGCCAAGCGTTTGGGCCGTTCGCTGCTGGAACTCGGCGGCAACAATGCGGTGGTCGTGCTCGACGACGCCGATCCGGGGCTGGTGACCAGGGCGGTGTTGTTCGGGGCTGTCGGTACCGCCGGCCAGCGGTGCACCTCGATCCGGCGGATGATCGTGGAGTCGGGAATCAAGGGCGATGTCGTCAAACGCCTCGTCGACGCCTACGCCCAGGTGCGCATCGGCAACCCCCTCGACCCGTCGACGGTGATGGGTCCGCTGGTCAACAAGGGCGCGGTGGACGAGATGCTGGCTGCCGTCGAGATCGCCAAGGACCAGGGCGGCAAGGTCCTCCACGGTGGGGGCCGGGCGGAGGTGCCTGGGTTGAACGGCCATTTCGTGGAGCCGACGATCATCGAGATCGACCGGGATGCGCCGATCGTCCAGGAGGAGACCTTCGCCCCCATCCTCTATGTGATCGAGGCGGCTGACGTTCACGATGCGATTGCCGTCCACAACGGGGTTCGGCAGGGGTTGTCGTCCGCGATCTTCACCAACAGCCTGCGGGCATCAGAGCTGTTCCTGTCGGCCGAGGGGTCGGATTGTGGAATCGCCAACGTCAACATCGGCACCTCCGGCGCCGAGATCGGTGGCGCCTTCGGCGGTGAGAAGGAGACCGGTGGGGGCCGGGAAGCAGGGTCGGACTCCTGGAAGGCGTATATGCGCCGCCAGACCAACACGGTCAACTGGAGCAGCGACCTTCCGCTCGCCCAGGGCATCGAGTTCGGCTAGATGAGCAAGTCAATCCGGCATTGGTCGGACGGGCCGTCGGTGGCGACGACGCTGGACGCGACGGACTCGCTTCCACGGTGGCGGCGCTCGAGACGAGGCAGCTAGTCGATGGGTTCATCGAAGCCTTCGATCGCTGAGCTGCGACGCGTCTGCCAGCCGGCGAGCATTGTCGGCCGACGGAGCGATGAGCACTGGGCGGGCCGGTTGTACATGCGGGGGCTGTCGATCTATGTGACCCGGGCGGCGCTCTCTCTTGGTCTGAGCGCCGATGGAGTCACCTTCCTGATGCTGGCCGTAGGGCTGGCGGGTGCCTCCCTTCTGTTTGTCGGCGGCGTGTGGCCGGCGATCGCGGCGTTCGTAGGCGTCCAGGTGTACTTGCTCCTCGACTGTGTCGACGGCGAGGTAGCCCGCTGGAACTCGACCGAGAGCCCTCGTGGGGTGTACCTCGACCGAATCTCCCACTACCTGGTCGAGGCGACGCTGCTCGTTGGCCTCGGTTGGCGGGCGGGTGGGGGTGACGACGCCGTCTGGTTGGCTGTCGGTCTGGGAGCCGCCCTCGCCGCGGTACTCGCCCGGATCGAAACAGACCTGATCGACGCGGCTCGGGCGAAATCGGGGATGCCGGCGATCGGCGATGAGGGTTCCCGCATCAGGGCGCCAGCCCTCAGGGTTGTGCGGCGTCTCGCTGACTTCATTCCCGTGCACCGGATCACCGCAGCCCTCGAAGCGAGCACGCTCATCTTGGTGGCCGCGGTGTTCGACGCGGTTAGGTCGGATCTGGCGGCGAGCCAGCGGCTGGTCACGGCGATGGTGACAGTGGCGGCGCTCGTCGCGGTGGGCCACCTGGTGTCGGTGCTTGCCTCAGACCGCCTCCGATGACCAGCGCCTCCGTGGTCGTGCTCACGATGTGCGATCGCCCTGACGCATTGCGATCGGCGATCGAGTCGATTCGAGAGCAGACTGGTCCCCCGATCGAGCTCATCGTCGTGGGAAATGGCTGTATTCCGACCCCCGACCGCGGCAATGCCACAGTGGTCGTGTCGCCGGAGAATGTCGGCGTTGCTTCCGGGCGGAATCTGGGTTGGGGTGCAGCCACCGGAGATGTCGTGTTCTTTCTTGACGACGACGCCCGCTATGGGGCGACGAATGTCATCAGCGAGGCGGCGGCCGCTCTCGAAGACGACCCTCGACTTGCCGTCATCTCCTTCCGCATCGTCGACGATTCAGGGCGGGCGATCTCGAAGCACATCCCCATGCTGTGGAAGGCGCGGTCGCGCCGGACGGCGCGCGTGACCACGTTCCTGGGAGGGGCCTGCGCGATCCGCCGGTCGGTGATCGACGAAGTCGGTGGGTTTCCGGAGGAGTTCTTCTACGCCCTCGAAGAGACCGACCTCGCCTGGCGTCTGCTCGATTCCGGTCATGACATCCGGTACACCGGGAACCTCGAGGTGGTCCACCCTGCCGTCGCCTTGAGCCAGCGAAGCGGTGCGATCTACAGCACTGCTCGCAATCGGGTGCTGCTGGCACGACGCCGACTGCCGGTGCCGTTGGCTGTCGTGTATCTGATGGTGCGAGGGCTTCTGTCGCTCGGCACCGTCCGATCGTGGAGCGATCTAGGCGCACTGCGCCGCGGATATCGCGCGGGGTTCACCGACCCGGCGGGAGAGCGCGCCCCGATGAGGTGGCGGACGGCATGGCGGATGCTCCGCCTCGGCCGCCCCCCGATCATCTAGCGACTGCATAGAGATTGGCGGCCCGAGATGTCCCGTAGAGTCACAGGCGAGGAGGAGCGGGCCATTTCCGACCGAGTCGAATTCTTCGAGCAACAGGCGTGGACCGCCGGTGTGATCGGCCTGGGGTACGTGGGGCTCCCTTTGGCGGTGAACGCCGTCGAACGAGGCCTGCGCGTTATCGGATTCGACGTCTCGGCGAAGGTGGTCGAGCGTATTCGAGCCGGCGACTCGCCGGTGGAGGATGTATCCGCCGAATCGCTTGCGGCCGCCCTTGCCAGCGGGCTCGTAGTCACCGACGACGAGTCTCGTCTTCGGGAAGCCGATGCGCTCTTCATTTGCGTCCCCAGCCCGCTCAACCGGCATCGCCAGCCCGATCTCTCCTTCATCGAGGCTGCCGCCGGGACCGTGAGCAGGGTGATTCATGCCGGAACCCTCGTCGCGCTGGAGTCCACCACCTACCCGGGCACCACCGAGGACCTGCTGGTACCGGCGGCCACCGACGGCGGCCTGGTTCTCGACTCCGACGTCTTTGTTGCGTTTTCACCCGAGCGCGTCAGCCCGGGATCAGGTCATGGAATCGGATCGATCCCGAAGCTGGTGGGCGGCGTCAGTGCCGAGTCGGGCAGGGTCGCCGCCGCGGCGTACCGGCGGATGGTCGATGCGGTCCACCCGGTTTCATCGGCCAGAGTCGCCGAGATGGCGAAGCTGCTCGAGAACACCTATCGGGCCGTGAACATCGGCCTCGTCAACGAGATGGCTGCTTTGGCCCATGAGATCGATGTGGACATCTGGGAAGTGGTCGATGCGGCGGCCACCAAGCCGTTTGGCTTCCAACCCTTCTATCCCGGGCCCGGGGTGGGCGGTCATTGCATCCCGCTCGACCCGCAGTATCTCGCCTGGCGGGCCAAGGAGGCCGGATTCGCCACGCGGTTCATCGACCTCACCGAGGAGATCAATGCCCGCATGCCCGAGTACGTCGCCAACCGGATTTCGGAGCTCCTCAACGAGCGTGGTCTGCCCGTGTTTTCGACGAAGGTGCTCGCGGTGGGCCTGGCCTACAAGGCCGGGGTGGGCGATGCTCGTGAGTCGCCGGCCCTCGACGTGATCGGCGAGTTGACCCGCCGGGGGGCACAGGTGGTCGCGTGGGATCCGTTGGTGGAGGACGCCGAGATCGAGGGACTCGGAATCGCCCGGGTCGATGCCCTCCCCGAGGGATGCTCACTTGCCGTGATTCTGGCCGATCACGACCTGTTCGACTTGCAGGCGATCGCCGGCGCCGTCGACATCGTGTTCGATACGCGGGGTGCTTATCGTCGACGAGGGATCGTCGCCGCCAACGTCTTTGCGCTCTGACCCTTCCGGGTTGAGGCGAGAGCCGATCGATTACCCTCCCATTTCAAGGAGGTTCGATTGTCGGCGAGGCGTCTAGAGACGGCAACGTCCCGCGGCGGGATCGTCGTCGCCGTGGCCATGCTGGCGATCACCCTGGTGCCTGCTCCCGCTTTGGGCGACGTCGGGGCGGTTGCTGCCTACTCGAACGGGCTTCAGCCCGGTTCCACCCTCGCCGGCAGAACCCTCCCGATCGATTGGGCCGAGCGACGAACCCCGTGTGAGGCTCCCCGCGAGTTCCGTCGCGACGGCGACCTGTGCCCCGGCGACGCCACGTGGTCGGTGTTCACTCTCCAATGGCTGTTGACCGAACGGAAGCTCTATCGCGGGCCGATGAGCGGGGTGTACGACGCCAAGACCCAGTACGCCGTCGTCACCTTTCACAAACTGACCGGCCCGGCGCACACCAATCCGGCCACGGCCCGAGCCGATTGGATCGCCAACCCCCCGCCGGTGGACTGGGTCGCGGAGGACTGGGACCTGCTGCGCGCATTCGTTCCCCGCCCCCCGACCTTGCGTGAGGATCAGCCGGATCGGGTGGAGGTCGACATCGGCCATCAGGTGCTCTACCTGGTCGAGCAAGAGAAGGTCGAAGCGATCATGCCGGTGAGCACCGGAGCCGGCCGCGGCACGGTGGGCTGCCGGGCCGAGGACGGCTGCAACGCCAGCGTGACTCCGCGCACTGCCAGGCTCGAAGCGGGAAGCGCCTTCATCGGGGAGCATCGGTATGCCCGGGGCTGGTCGCCCCGACCCGACGAATGGTCGATCTACAAGTTCATCTGGTATCGGGGCCAGCACGGTGAGTGGAACTACGGAATCCACGGGTATCCCAGCGTTCCCAACTACCCGGCGTCGCACGGCTGCATACGAGTACCCATCTGGGACATGGACTTCTTGCGGCCATGGGCGGAAGAGGGCGGGTACGACCTCGAGGCGGCGCGGGTGAAGGTGGGGATGACGATCCACGTCTGGGACGAGATCGAGATCGAGTACACCGCCCCGTCGGACGGCCTGCACTAGCCCTTACGGCACCGCGGTCAGTGCGGCGACGGCGACTCCGACCGCGATCAGCAGGATGAACACGGCCACCGCGATCACCACGGCACGGGGTGCCTTGTCCGTCGAGATCGGGCCCTGGGGCAGCCGGGCGGGTGGACGCACGACCCGGCGCGGCCGACCGGTCTGGATGGTGGGCAGCGGTTTCGGGAAGTTGTCGGCGACCGGGATCGAAACCTCGATCTCTCCTAGACCGATGTCGGGCGTCTCGGAGACTGCGTTCTTCGCCTGCTCGATGAGGCTCTCGCTCGATGCGGTCTGTCGACCCCGGGCGCGTTCGATCATGTCCTCACTGCTGAGGGGCTCGCGATCGGCGTTTTCGCTCATGAACCGACCTTACCGGCGCATGGGGCGAAAGACTTCTACGCGCGTCGAGATCCACGAGAAGACCGCCTGGATGCTGCGCACGACGGGCACCTGACCGTCCGGACGGTCAGGTGATGGCGAAGATCAGCCCGACGATGGCCACGATCACTGTCGATACTCCGACCACCACCGGGCTGATCGTCGACGCCTGGTACTCGTTCTTGTCCAGGCGCTCTGCCACCCGCAGGAATCGTGCGGTCGATGACACGGCGATCACCGCGCCGAGCAGGATGAGGCAGAGGCCCAGGACCTCCGCCTGCACTCCCTCGGTGTCGACGAGTTCTGCGACCAGCAACCCGAACCCCACGAATCCGAGTGCGGTCCGCACCCAGGAGAGGAAGGTTCTCTCGTTGGCCAAGTGGTCTCGAGCCATCGTGACGGCGTCGGGCCGGGGGGCTGCCCTCGTCAAGAACCGTTGGATATCCACGGGTCCACCGTACCGCGATCCCGCCACAGTACCCATCTACCCCCGGAACCAGCCCACCCTCTGCGGAGGCCGAAACCCTCGGTACCCTTTGCTGAGATGGGACTGGCGACCACCACCCGCGGTTACACGGCGCGCCTTCTGGCGGGCCTCGTTGCCATGGCTGCCCTGCTCTCGGGATGTGCCGAAACACGTCAACCAAGCCGGGAGATCATCGAGGACCTCGGGGAGCCGGGATGGGTGCTGGTGTTCGAGGGGACCCTGGACGACGCCCTGGTCGGAGCGAATGCCGACCTGGTAGGCGGGAATGCCGACCGGTTCCGAACGCACTTCTCAGTGCTCTCGTCGGTGCAGGGCTGGGTGCACATTTGGGAGAAGGACTCGGCCCGGGTGGCGGTCGGCCTCTTCTACACCGGCGATTATGTGGCGAATCCGCTCGCCGGTGCCCGCCGGCTGCGGAGAACCATTGAAGAGTGGAGAATGGTCTGGACCCGGGAGTTCGAGGACGTGGCGGACGCGTCGGTGACCCTCGAGGTGGCAACCGACTCCGGCGTGAAGAAGTGGGTTTACGGCGCCAATCGAGCGTACGTATTCGGGATCGGGTTCGAGGGTGTATCCCACGAGTTCGTCGGGGAGATCTTCGAAGCACAGCTCGCGTCCGTGCCGGACTTCAATCCGTTCGATTCGATCCGCCCTGGGGTGGCAGCCACCTATTTCCTGGGCATGGTGCTGGCGTTCGGCTACGGGGTGCGCCTGCATCGCCGCCGGAGCCGCCGTCTGGCCGAGTCGCGGGTAGAGGTTTTCCCGTG
Source organism: Acidimicrobiia bacterium (assembly GCA_040882645.1). Taxonomy (GTDB): domain Bacteria; phylum Actinomycetota; class Acidimicrobiia; order Spongiisociales; family UBA11373; genus JAUYIV01. The sequence continues at coordinate 41,490 of JBBEAX010000094.1, read as the reverse complement.
ATCGGCCGAGTACAGCGCGAGGTGGCCGGTGGTCTCGGCGTCCTGCGCGCGGCCGTGCCGATCAAGACGGCGGCGCCCGACCGGATCCACAACAGCTGGGCATGGCTCGTGGGTGGCCTGCTGGCGGGGTTGGCGGTGCACACGATCTTCGACATCTGGTCGAGCAGGCTGCTCGCCGTTGGCGGAGCGCTGATCGCCCTGATCGTCGGCGACGCGTTGGAGCGGGCCTTGATTCGCCGATCCGCCCCGTACTCCCGGGGCGGCCGTAAAGCATTCGGCGTCACCGACTCACACTTTCTGGTGTTCCGTCGGCCCGGGATTGATGGCCGTGCCCTGCATGTCGTCGTCGCGGTGCCTTCCGACGAGGTCAATACGATCCGGGTCGACAACGGCGGGTGGGACTGGCTGCGATGGCTGCTCACGTTCTCGGTGCTCGGTGCGCTCGTGATCTCCGAGTTCGTGTTGTTCTCCCCTGACCTCATCCTGGTTGGAGCCATCGTCGTGGGGCTGCTCGCATCGGTCATCGGGTCGACGGTGACCAGCAGCGTGTGGGTCTCGCTTGGCGATGGCCGGCAGTGGAAGTTCCGGGTCCGCTCAGCCGACTGGTATCAGTTCCACTCGATGATCCCCGGCTTCAAGTGGCGAGGATCGGGTGATGGGATGCGCGAGGGCATCGACGAGGGTGTCCCCTGGAGCGTGCCGGGTTAGGCGTCACCGATCAGCCAAACCGGTAGCCAACGCTCCTGACGGTGGTGATCCACGACGAGCGTTCCTCGCCGAGCTTCGCCCGCAGTCGCCTCACATGTACATCGACGGTGCGGGCGCCACCGAAGTAGTCGTAGCCCCAGACCCGGCTGAGCAATTGCTCACGCGACCACACCCGGCCCGGGTGGGTGGCGAAGAACCGCAGCAATTCGTACTCCATGTAGGTCAGGTCGACCGGGTCGGTGCCGACGGTCGCCTGGTAGGTGGCGAGGTTCAAGGCCAGGTCCTTGAAGGTGATGACCTCGTCGGTCGGGGCGGCATCCCTGATCGCCAGGCGGCGCACCCGAAGAGCGAGTTCTGCCGGATCGACCGGCGAGAGGATGAAGTCGTCGAAGTCCCCATCGGCGAGCGCTGACGCTGCCGAAGTCGACGTGACCACCAGTACGGGAGCCGAGGCCTCGGAGCGAACCCGGCGCGCCACTGAGAGCCCTACCTCGGTGTCGCTTCCCAACTCGACAACGACCAGAGCCCACCCCTCGGCCGGCTCGCTCTCCGCGATCGCCGCGGCGTCGGCCGCTGGTACCGGCGTCATCCCGGCAGCGCGCAGCGCGTCGATCAGATCTGGGGAAGGAGACCCTGGATGTACTGCTACATGCATACGCGCCTCTGGCTGGAGCCGGAGCTGTGGCTGGTTGCTGGCTGTCAGAGTATCGGCAGGAACTCCTCGAGTTCGTACCGGCTCACGTGACGCTGGTATCTGTCCCATTCGGAGCGCTTGTTCCGCAGGAACCACTCGAACAGGTGCTCGCCCAATGCCTCGGCAACCAGTTCCGAGCCTTCCATGGCGTCGAGGGCCGACGCCAGGTTGTCGGGGATTCGATTGACCCCGTTTGCAGCCAGTTCTTCCGGGGTGATGCCCTTGACGTTCGATGCCACTTCCGGCGGAAGGTCGTAGTTGCCCTCGATCCCGGCGAGGCCGGCGGCGAGGATCACCGAGAACGCCAGGTACGGGTTGCACGCCGGATCGGGGGAGCGGTATTCGATTCGTGTGCTCGCCGGCTTGCCCTTCTTCGGCGTCGGCACCCGCACCAGCGCCGACTGGTTGTTACGAGCCCAGGTGATCCACACCGGGGCGTCGAACCCCGACACCAATCGCTTGTAGGAGTTCACCCACTGATTGGTGACCGCGGTGATCTCCCGTCCGTGGTGGAGCAGCCCGGCGATAAAGCCTCTGGCCACTTTCGACAGCCCATACTCCGCCCCGGCCTCGTGGAACGCGTTGCGGTCGCCTTCGAACAGCGACAGGTGAAGATGGAGCCCGCTGCCGTCGACTGCTTCGATCGGTTTGGGCATGAAGGTGGCATGGATCCCATGCTCCATGGCCACCTCCTTCACCGCCAGTCGGGTGGTCATGAAGCTGTCGGCCATGGTGAGGGCATCCGTGTACCGCAGGTCGAGTTCGTGCTGGCTGGGAGCGACCTCGTGATGTGAGGCTTCCACCGGGATACCGAGATTCTCGAGCGCCATGATCGTACGGCGCCGGTACTCCTGGGCCACGTCGAGGGGGGTCAGGTCGAAGTACCCGCCGCGGTCGAGGGTCTGCGGCACCGGTCCCGCGTCCGCAAAGTAGAAGTACTCCACCTCGGGCCCCACCATGAACGAGTAGCCCAGGTCGGCCGCCCTCTGCAGGTTGCGCTGCAGCACCGACCGGGGATCTCCCTCGAATTGCTCGTTGTCAGGAGTGGTGATGTTGCAGAACATCCGGGCCACCCCCGCCTGGTCCGAACGCCAGGGGAGGATCTGAAAGGTGGTCGGGTCCGGGTGCGCCAGCATGTCTGCCTCCTGCACCCGTGAGAAGCCATTGATCGCCGAACCGTCGAACTGCATTCCCTCGTCGAACGCGGTCTCCAGCTCGGCGGGGGTGATGGCAAAGGACTTGAGGAACCCGAGGACATCGGTGAACCACAGCCGGATGAAGCGGATGCCTCGCTCCTCGACGGTGCGGAGAACGTATTCCTCTTGCTTGCCCATATGACCTCCCGGCAGGTCATCGTACGGGCGGAGCCTCCGATTGAGAAGGTGGAGGCGGACACGAAACAAAGTGTTCACACATCGGCAACCGTCGGGAAACGAGCGGGAACTACAAAGGCTCGTCGTACCGGGGAACGGAAGGAGTCGGTCAATGGCGTCACCCAAAGACGTGGTGAAGATGCTGGCGGAAGGCGCATACGAGTTCGTCGATCTCAGGTTCATCGACCTGCCCGGCCAGGTGCAGCACTTCACGGTTCCGGTGAGCCAGGTCGACGAGGAGGCGTTCACCGAGGGGTTCGGATTCGACGGCTCCTCGATCCGCGGGTTCCAGGAGATCCAGGAGTCGGACATGCTGCTCGTCCCCGACCCGGACACCGCGGTCGAAGACGCGTTCCGCGATCGACGTACCCTGATCCTCTACTGCTGGGTCCGTGACCCGGTCACCGGTCAGCCGTATGAGAAGGACCCGCGCTTCATCGCCCAGAAGGCGGAGGCCTACCTCAAGTCCACCGGTCTGGCCGATGTGTCCTACTGGGGACCGGAGGCCGAGTTCTACATCCTCGACTCGGTGAGGTTCGATCAGAACCAGTTCTCCGGCTTCTACGAGGTCGACTCGATCGAAGGGGCCTGGAACACCGGTGCCGACGAGCCCGGGGGGAACCTCGGTTACAAGCCGGGATACAAGGAGGGCTACTTCCCGGTGCCTCCCACCGATCACTTTCAGGATCTGCGGTCCGAAATGGCGGCACGCCTGATCGACGCCGGCATCGACGTCGAGGTGCAGCATCACGAGGTGGGTACCGCGGGTCAGGCCGAGATCGACATCCGTTACGGCTCGCTGCTGGCAACAGCCGACAAGGTGACGATGTTCAAGTACATCGTCAAGAACACCGCGACGCTCTACGGCAAAACGGTCACGTTCATGCCGAAGCCGATCTTCCAGGACAACGGATCGGGGATGCATGTCCACCAGAGCCTGTGGCTCGACGGCAAGCCCCTGTTCTACGACGAGAAGGGCTACGCCGGCTTGTCCGACATGGCTCGGCACTACATCGGTGGCCTGCTGACCCACGCCGCGGCGCTGTTGGCGTTCGCCGCCCCGACCACCAACTCATACCGACGGCTGGTTCCGGGGTATGAGGCACCCGTGAACCTGGTCTACAGCCAGCGGAACCGGTCGGCGGCGGTGCGGATCCCGGTCTACAGCCGGAAGCCCGCCCTCAAGCGGCTCGAGTTTCGGTGCCCCGACCCGTCGGCGAACGCTCACCTCGCCTTCTCGGCGATGCTGATGGCTGGCCTCGACGGGATCGCCCGAAAGCTGGACCCCGGCGCCCCGGTCGACAAGGACCTGTACGACCTGCCCCCGGAGGAGCTGGCCAAGGTGCCGTCCGTGCCGGGCTCCTTGGAGGAAGCGCTGGCCGCGCTGGAAGCCGACCATGAGTTTCTGCTCGCCGGCGACGTGTTCACCGAGGACTTGATCGAGGATTGGATCAACTACAAGCGGCTACGCGAAGTCGACGCCATCCGCCTCCGCCCCCACCCCTGGGAGTTCCGCCTGTATTACGACTGTTGAGGGGTCGATCGGGTTGGCGGCCGAAGACGGTCGCCAAAACGATCTCTTGCGATTCGCAATACGCGATTCGCAATACGACGGAGGGTCTCGCTTCGCTCGCCCCGCGATGGTCGGCGGGCTGCGCCCGCCTCCCGCAATTGGCAATTAGCCAAGACGGTGAGCGCGTTCGCGGGTCTGGCGGTTTCTGTCGAATTGCGTATCGCGAATTGCAAATTGCGGGCCACCCGAAGGGTGGCCCCACATTGCGAATCGCGGGGGGG
>JBBEAX010000094.1:1120-36911 GCA_040882645.1 Acidimicrobiia bacterium | reverse complement strand
CCGAAGGGCGGCCCCTCAGGCTTCGGCGTCGGTGGTCGGTGTCACGCTGGCGCGTGCGGTTTCCCGAATCGTCTCGATGGCGTCGAGAACCTGTTGGATCTCGGCTTGGAATTCGGCGGTCGCCGCCCGGCGGAGTGTCCCGTCGTCCGAAGCGTCGAGTCCAGCGATGATGCGAGTCATCGTTGGAGCCAGGTCGGACACCTCGGCCAGAAGGGCGACGTGTGACGCCGCGAGGACCGGGGGGATGTTGGACACCTGGGCGACATCGGTTTCCCAGCCCTCGATCTCGGCGGCGAGATCGACCAAGGCCGTGCGGGTCTCCGCAAACTGGGCGGTCCGATTGTCCCAATCGGCGTTGATTCGGTCGACCTCTTCGCCGTATTCGATGGCCTGGTCCTCGAGAATGTCGACCGTCACCATGAAGGCCGCCAGTTCTTGCGGCAGGGTCGTCGTCGACGTATCGGGATCGCTGGTCACCGTCGAACCACCGGCCACCGTCGTGCCCGATGGGCTCGCTGCCGGCTCGATGTTGTTCACGAACGTGTAGGTGAGCACGACCATCGCCGCAATCATCAGCGGCAGGATCCAACGGCCATGCCTGGGATCGGCACTCGTCACGCCTGAAACGGTAGTCGGGTCTTGGAGTTGGGCCTCGCTTCGCTCGGCCTGCGATGGGCGAAGGCCGGCGGGCGGCCTCCGGCCGCCTTGGGCCGGCCGGCGAGGGGCGAAACCGCAACCACGCGGGCGTCGGGATCTGGGCCCTTCTTGCGGAGGGCGGAAAGGCGGAGGGCGGAAGCCCTCCTGTCCTTCTTGGCGGAGGCTGGAGGCGGGAGGCGACCTGCCCGCTATTACCCTCCCCGGCCATGGATCTTCAGGGAAAGACGGCCCTTGTCACCGGTGGGGCGAAGCGGGTTGGCAAGGCGATCGTCCTCGGCCTCGCTCAAGCGGGCTGCGACCTAGTGCTCCACTACAACACCTCTGCCGACGAAGCCGAGGCCACCGCTTCGGAGGCCCGAGCAATGGGCGCCCAAGTGGTGCTGGTCAAGGCCGATCTCGGCGCCGATGCCGCCCGGGTGGTGGCCGGGGCGGCCGAGCTGGCACCAGTCGAGATTCTGGTCAACAGTGCTGCGGGGTTTCCCTCGGACACGATTTTCGATATCGGGCCGGACACCTTCGATCGCACGATCGCAGTCAACCTACGAGCCCCGATTCTCCTGACCGCGGCATTCGCCCGAGCATTGCCGGACGATCGGGAAGGGGCGGTGGTCAACCTGACGGACTGGCGCACTCAGCGCCCCTACGGCGATCACTTCTCCTACACCGTGGCGAAGGGCGGCATCGACACCTTCACGGTTGCTGCGGCCGAGGCGCTGGCCCCCCGCATCCGGGTCAACGCGGTGGCCCTGGGGGCGATTCTTCCCCCATCCGGCAAAGGCTCGGCGTATCTGAAGGAGTTGGCCAAGGAGATCCCGGTCGAACGCGTCGGTGGAACCGATCCAGTGGTCGACGCGGTCCTGTTCGTCCTCCGCAACGACTTCATCACCGGCGAGATACTGAGAGTGGATGGAGGAGCGCATCTGAGATAGGCCTCGCTGCGCTCGGCCTGCAACTCGCAATTCGCAATTCGACAGAACGCGTCCGGAGTGGGGGTCGCGTTCCTTCGAATTGCGTATTGCGTATCGCTTATTGCTTGAATCCTCCCATGGACCGCATCGTTATCGAGGGGTTGCTGGTTCGGGGGATCGTGGGGATCAACCCGGAGGAGCGGCAGAATCTCCAGGACATCGTCATCGACGTGACGCTCTCCGTGGACACGCGGCCTGCGGCGGCTAGCGATGACATCGCCGATGCGATCAATTACCGGACGGTGACGAAGGCGATCATCGAGCATGTCGAAACCGGCAAGCCGATGCTGGTCGAGCGACTTGCCGCCGAGATCGCCTTGCTATGCCTCGACGTCGATTCCCGGATCGAGCAGGTTGAGGTCGAAGTCCACAAGCCGGGGGCGCTGCGGTTCGCCGAGTCGGTGGGCGTGGTGATCACCCGTGATCGTGAGGGCGGGGCGTGAGCCGAGCGGTCGTGTCGCTTGGCAGCAACATCGACGCCGCCCAGAACCTCCCGGCGGCGTTCGACCGGCTCAAGCGGCAATCCGGATTCGAGGTGGTGGCCGTCAGCCCGATTTATCGGACCGCCGCCATCGGCCCGGCGGGTCAGCCCGACTTTCTCAACGCGGCCGCCCTGGTGGAGACCGAGCTCGACCCTGGCGGACTGAGGGAGATCATGCGCTCGATCGAGGCCGAGATGGGCCGGCGTCGCACCGGGGAACCGTTCGCGCCCAGGGTCATCGACCTTGACGTGGTGCTGTTCGAGGGCTTCTCAGGCGAGATCGACGGGACGCTGATTCCCGATCCCACTATCGCCGAGCACGCTCATCTGGCGGTCCCTGCAGCCGATGTCGCCCCTTCCTGGGAGTATGGGGCCGATGGCGACACCCTGGCGGCGATCGCCCACCCGATGCGAGGACGAATCGAGTCGATCATGACGAAGAACCCGTTGGTCCACGACCGATATGCGACGGAGCTCGAGATGGAGGCCTCCCGCGACGAGGTGTACGACGCCGAACTCGAAGGGCATGTGACGGCGATCCTCGAGAGGCTCGGTGAGGATTCCGATCGGGAGGGCCTGCAGCGGACTCCTCTGCGGGTGGCAAAGGCTCTCGACTTCCTCACGAGTGGCTACTCGACCACTCTCGACGAAGTGGTGAACAACGCCATCTTCGAGAGCGACGCCGACGAGATGGTGCTGGTGAAGGACGTCGAGTTCTACTCGCTCTGCGAACACCACCTGTTGCCCTTCTTCGGCAAGGCACACGTCGCCTATATGCCGAACAAAAAGATCATCGGGCTGAGCAAGATCGCCCGGATCATCGATCTGTTCGGACGCCGCCTGCAGGTTCAGGAGCGCCTCACCAACCAGATCGCCGACGCCATCGAGCAGGTGCTGCATCCCCACGGCGTGGCGGTGGTGATGGAGGGCAGCCACTTCTGCATGCTGATGCGGGGCGTCCAGAAGCAAGGCTCGTCGATGGTCACCTCCGCCATGCGCGGAGGCTTCCGCCAGAACCCAAGTTCGCGCGCAGAGTTCTTGGAGCTAATTCGCGAATAGCCCGCCGCTGAGCGGCGGGCTGCGATCGGCCTCGCTTCGCGAGGCCTGCGATGGGCCCGCCAAGGCCGGCCCTGCGAAAGGCGAAACCTGCTCCGGCGGCGTTGACGCGGTTTCGCCTTTCGCTTTTCGCCCTTTCGCAGGAGGCCGCCGGAGGCGGCCGACCTCTCACCCCCCTTGTATCGCGCCTGCGGCTCCCATACCTTCCGCGGGTGCCTATCGCCGTTCTTCTGCGGCGTGCCGGCTTCCCCACGGCTCGTATCGCCCTTGCCGGTCTGCTGATCCTGCTGCTGCACGCGGGACCGGCGCGGGCGGCGCTGTCACCACCTCCGGTGCGTCTTGCACTGCTGTTCGAGCGTGAGATGTGGAGCCGGAGCGCATCGACCCTGCCGATACCGGTGTTGCCCGGTGCCGGTCCGATTCCATATGAGGTGCCCTGATGTCCGAGAGAGAAGAGTTGGAGCATGTGCCGTGGGCCGACCTCATGGCCGAGGCTGAACCCGAGGATCGGAGGCGCCGAAGCCTCTACCTGGTGGCGGGAGCTCTCGGATCGATGGTCCTCGGGATCCTGGTCGCTCGATCGTGGTGGGCGCCGGCAAGCATTCCTGTAACCGTCGCGCCCGGCACCACTGTGGTGGCCGGCGAGGCCGCCGTCACCTCGCTTCCCGAGATAGCCGAGCTTCCGCTGTATTCGGAGGCCGATCTCATGGCCGACCCTCCCGACCCTGATGCTCGGGCGGCGATTGCTCGAGCGGAGTGGTTTGTCACCGACTACTTCACCTCTGATTTTGAGCCGAACGGGTCGGCCGATGTGCGGGCGGCGTTGCCTGCGGGGCCGTTGCCCCCGTTCCCGCAGGACGATGGCGAGGGGATCTCCTATGTCGAGTGGGCTCGAGCCTTCAATGTGGAGGAGGCCGGCGACGGGGCCTACAGGGTGGCGGTGGCGTTCCGGATGCTCGGCGCTCCACCGGATCGGGGGTTCTCCCGGCAGCCGGTGAGGGCTGTCGAAGTGCTAGTGGCCGTGTCGGAGGAGGGGGGCACGACCGTCCTCGATCTTCCCGCTCCCGCCCGGCTGCCCGCCGGCCCGGAGCCGGACCCGTGGCCGGAGGGGGGCGACGAGGCACCCCGAGCGGTAGTCGACGAAGCCGTCGAGGCAGCATCACTGTGGGGATCAGAACCGAGAGTGGTGTCATCCCACGAAACCGTCGACGGATGGCGGGTGGTAATCACCGTCGCCGACGCAGTAGGCAACCGCTGGCCGATGGCAGTGTCCATCGAGGCTTGATAGCACCCGCCGGAGGGCGGCACTCCCGCGAATCGCTAATCGCCAATCGTCAATCGCCGGAGGCCGCCGGCAGGCGGCCGACCCCCTACCCTCGCTCTGGTGTCCGGCTCAGCCGTAGTGCGCTTCGAGGATCTCGCTCACCGCCGGAGCGATCTCGTCCCAGTACCCGTCGGGAGACTTGCTCACCGTCACGAAGTCGGCCGACATGAACACGCTGGTCACTCCCGGGATGGCGATGATCGGCGCGGCCACCGGGTCATCGGTCGCCTGCCCGGCCGCGAAGCTCTTGGGGGACGGAAAGTCGGCACCCACAGTGAACTTCAACGCATTGGGATTGGGGGTCTGGCTGACACTTACAGGCATGGCAACTCCGAGGTCGTGCGCACGGCCACGATAGTTGGGGTGCCGGGCGCGAACTCCAGGGCGGCATGATGCATGCAGCCGTCGATGTGGGCGGAACCTTCACCGACATCGTCGTGTGGGACGGCACCGACCTCACCACCGGCAAGGTGTTGACGACGCCGGATCAGAGCGTGGGGGTGGTGGAGGCACTGGACCGCTTCGCCCCGGACGGAACCCGACTCGTCCACGGAACCACCGCGGCGACCAACGCGGTACTCCAACGGCGGGGGGCGAGGACCGCTCTCGTCACGGATGCCGGCTTCGAAGATCTCATCGAGATCGGACGCCAGGACCGACCGTCCCTATACGACATCACTCAGGTGCGTCCCGATCCGATCGCACCGCCTGCGCTCCGCTTTGGGTTCGGCGGCCGGGGGTGGCCCGACGACTCGGGATCGGTAGATGCCGATGATCTGGCCCGTCTCTGCGACGCGGTTGCCGCAGGAGCGCCCGAGGCGGTTGCGGTCTCGCTGCTGTATTCCTTCGCTCACCGCGACCGGGAGGCGGCAGTTGCCCGGGCTCTCGACGCCAGGCTGCCCAACGTGCCCGTGTCTCTGTCGAGCGAAGTGGTTGCCGAGTTTCGTGAGTTCGAGCGGGCGTCGACGACCCTCCTCAATGCCTACCTGACTCCCGTCGTGGCCGACTACCTCAGACGGCTTGGGGAGGTGGTCGGCGCGGCCGGTGTCATCGGGTCGCCATCGGTGATGAGGAGCTCGGGCGGGCTGATGTCCCTCGAAGCCGCGGCGGCACTGCCCGCCTCGATCATCCTGTCAGGCCCGGCGGGCGGAGCAGTTGCCGCGGGCGCGCTGGGGACAGCGCTCGGCAGGCAGACCGTCGTCTCGTTCGACATGGGCGGCACCTCCACTGATGTGTGCCGGATCGAGGACGGACGTCCTGAGGTCGGTTACGAGCGGTCGATCGATGGGATGCCGTGCCGGATGCCTTCGGTTGCGATCCACACCGTGGGCGCGGGCGGGGGGAGCGTTGGATGGGCCGATCCGGGTGGCGCACTCCGGGTCGGGCCTAGGAGCGCCGGCGCGGAGCCGGGTCCCGCGTCTTATGGCCGTGGGGGCCTTGAAGCTGCGGTCACGGACGCCGACCTGGTGCTCGGCATGATCGGGGCGGATGTTCAGCTCGGCGGCAGCCTTCGCATCGACTCCCGTGCCGCCGAGACGGCGTTGCGGCGACTCGGAGACTCTGTCGGCCTCGGGGTGGCGGATACCGCGTTGGGGGTGGTGGCCGTGGTCGAATCGCACATGGAGAGAGCCATCCGCTCGGTCTCCGTAGAACAGGGGGTCGATCCCCGCGGATCGGTGCTGGTGGCATTTGGTGGCGCCGGCGGGCTTCATGCCTCGGCGCTGGCCCGGCGGCTGGGGATGGCGAGCGTGATCATCCCTGCTCACGCCGGCGTGTTCTCGGCGTTCGGCATGCTGCTCGCCCCACCCCGCGCCGATGCGGCGCGGAGCGTGCTTCTGCAAGACGGGGCAGACCTCGAAGAGCCGACGCGCGCCGTCACTAACGAGGCTCTCCGGGCAATGCCGGATGCGAGGACGGTCGATCTCGTGATGGACGTGCGCTACCGGGGTCAGTCGCACGAGACGTCCGTGCCGTACCGTCCCGGCAAGGGGTGGGACGTCCTATCGCAGCGATTCCATGATGCCCACCGGCAGCGCAACGGCTTTGCTCGCCCCGACGATCCCATCGAGTTGGTGACGATCCGGGCCGAGGCGACCGGAAACCCCGCTCTCACCTGGGCTGAGGTCCCTCATCGGGTGGAGTCCGGGGATCCGTCGCGGGGAACACGGCAGGTTCTCACCGGTGCGGGCGAAGTGGCCGCCTCGGTGTGGTGGCGGGCGTCGTTGGCCCCGGGGTCAGAGGTCATGGGACCGGCCGTAATCGAGGAGTCCGAAGCGACCACTTTCGTTGGCGTTGGAGAGCGGGTGGTCGTCCATGAGTCGGGCGCCCTGGAGGTGTCATGGTGACGACCGACCCGGTGACACTCGAGGTGGCGAGGAACCGCTTCGCATCCGTCGCCGACGAGATGGGCGCCGTGCTGCGGCGCACCGCCTACTCGCCGAACATCAAGGAGAGGGCCGATTGCTCCGCGGCGACATTCGTGGCTGACGGGGAAATGCTTGCCCAGGCGGAACACATCCCCGTGCACCTGGGTTCGATGCCGGCATCCGTGGCCGCGGTGATCGAGGCGTTTGGTTTGGATCCCGACCCCGGTGTGCAGTTCGCGGTGAACGACCCCTTCCACGGCGGCACCCACCTCAACGACTTGACCCTCGTACGGTCGGTCCATCGAGGTGGTCGGCTGATTGGTTGGGTGGCCAACCGTGCCCACCACGCCGACGTCGGTGGCGACGCCCCCGGCTCGATGCCGGCCACCGCCACCCGGCTCGAGCAGGAGGGCCACGTCGTGCCGCCGACCGTGGCCTGTGTCGACGGTGCTTGGGACGACGGGTTCCTCAGCGGCTTTCTGGGTGCCACGCGGACTCCCGACGAGCGGCTGGGAGACCTGTCAGCACAACTCGGCGCCAACGAGGCCGGGGCGATCCGGCTGCTGGAGGCCGCGGGTCATTACGGACCGACCTTCGACAGGGTGACGGCCGATCTCCTGGGGTATGGCGAGGGGCGGATGCGCGCCGCCCTCCGAGATCTGCGCGACGGTTCGTACTCGTTCGAGGACCTCATGGAATGGGGTGACGACGACATCGTGATCCGGGTGACCGTCGGCATCGATGGCGATCGCCTGGTCGCCGACTTCAGCGGGACCGATGCCCAGATCGAGGGGAACATCAACGCCGTCGAGGCGGTAACCCGGTCGTGCCTCTACTACGCGGTCCGGGTGGCCACCGACCCGACGATTCCGGCGAACGGAGGGTGCTACCGGCCGCTCGACTTGATCGTCGAGCCCGGGAGCCTGGTCGGGGCGTTGCCACCCGTTGCCGTCGCGGCGGGCAACGTGGAGACCAGCCAGCGCATCGCCGACGTGCTGCTGGGTGCGCTGGCGCAGGCGGCGCCTCACCGGGTACCGGCCGCATCGCAGGGCACGATGAACAACATTCTCATCGGCAGTGGCGGCACGGTGTATTACGAGACGGTGGCCGGTGGCGAGGGGGCCGCTCCGTTTCGGGCGGGGCAGTCGGGAATCCACACCGGGATGACGAACACCAAGAACACCCCCATCGAGGCGCTCGAGACGCACTATCCGTTCCGGGTCACCGCGACCGGCCTCCGCTGCGGCTCGGGTGGAGACGGTCGTCATCGGGGGGGCGAGGGCATCGTGCGCGAGATCGAGTTCCGCGAGCCGGCCACCTTGTCGCTCATCGGCGAGCGGCGACGCAACCGGCCGTGGGGCCTTGCTGGTGGCGAGCCGGGGGCCTCCGGTGAGGACTGGCTGCTGCCTCGAGGCGGTGGCATGGACCGCCTTCCGGGCAAGGTGACTCTTGACGTCGAGTCCGGCGATCGGGTGCGGGTCTTGACGCCCGGCGGTGGAGGCTGGGGCACACCCGGACGTGGATGATCCCCGGCACGCCGGGGATCATCCATTTGGGGTGGCCGGAGTCCCCGTTGGGCGTACGTCCCGGCCTAGGTTGTCACGACTTGGGTGCTCTGGATTCACCCTCCGTCGCGGCTAGCCGCCTGCCCCTAGGGGCGACGGAATCCTTCGATTTATCCGTGGCCAGGGCGAAGAATCGCCAGAGCGGGCTGAGCCCAAAGTGCCATGAACGTGCCAACGGTCAATGCCAGTACTGCGAGACGCTTGCGCATCGGTGAGTCCTCCTGCAACGGGTGCGTAGTCAGGAGGATGAATTCGGCATCTCTCGGCCGTATCTAAAGCCGATCGGCTAGTTGACCAACCACCGAGCGCTCAAGTGCTCAAAGCATTGTTTCGACTACCGCGGGTGGCGATGGTGGTGCCTGAACTCCGGATCGCAACCAGGTCCCGTCGGATCGTGGCCTCGCTCGTGGAAAGTGCTTTCGCCAGGTCCCCGACCGTCGGCGCGGCGCCCCGGTCGCCCGCCTGCGCCAACAACCGATGAATGCGGTGGTGGCGCCGCTCGACTTTGTCCGGAATGTCCAGGTCGCCCGGCTCACTGACCGTCCAGTCAACATCAACGAATTCGTCGGCGCGGAGAGGTCGCCCCGTGGGTGCTTTTGCCGACGCGATTGCAAACTGTTCGACGATGGGGCGTTTCGATAGCCACCACTCCACGATCATCCCGTGTTCGGGGACCGTCTCAAGCGCGAGTTGCCGATTCTCCGGTGTGAGGTCGGAAACGATCTCCATCAACACTTCGTAAGCCCGCTCGAACTCATGTTGGCTTCGAGCGTGCTCACCGACCGAATGGAGCGCGAGGCCGTGAGCGTGGTGGATGAGATGAGCTAGTTCGATTCCGGGCCTCATGGCCGACGTGGCAGCTTCGGTCACCTTGTACGCCTCTTCAATACGGCCCAAGTCCAAGAGGATGCGGCCCTGAAGGCCAAGCACTCCAATCAATAGGTCGTCCATACCGATCTCGCGGCAGATTCTCTCCGCACGACTCGCATGGTCCAGCGCCGATTCAGGATGGCCGGCGGCCAGTTCTGAGCTTGCGTATTCGCGCAGGATCTGGGCCGTAAGCCACTGATCCTGGACTTCCTCGGCCTGTTCGACCGCTGATTCGAAGAGTTTCCAGGCAGCTTCGGTCGCCCCGGCTCTCGCTTCGATGCTGCCCATCATGCCGAGGCATTGAGCCTCACCTCTAAGGTCCCCGATTTCTCGGTAGACCTCAAGTGCCTGGTCGATGCTGTCGCGGGCCCGATCGTCCTCGCCTAGTCGACTGTGACGCATCCACGCCGCGTTCGATTGCACGAGTGCTCGTCCGCGCCGGTTGCCCATCGACTCGTAGGTGTTGGCCGCCGACTCGAACGAGTCGAGGGCGGAGCCGAGCCGATTGGTGATCACGTAGAGGATGCCGAGGTTCATCTCGTAGACGGCTTCACCATGGCGGTAACCGATCGTCTTCGAAATCTCGATGGCCTTGACGAAATCGTTCTCGGCTGCCTCGGGCTCCCCGCGCTCCATGCGAAGCGTCCCGAGCATTCCCAGGACCTCGGCCTGACCCCGTCGGTCACCCAACTCCCCGTAGAGGGCAAGCGCGGCGAGGAGTTGCGATTCGGCCTCCCCGAACCTCTGGAGGTCGATGAGGTTCTGGCCGAGCGCATTGCGTGCATCGGCTTCCTGGCGGCGATCGGTCCCGCGGAAGCCTGCGGCCTCCTCGAGAAACTGAACGCCCTCGGCGGCGCGACCGCCGAAACAGGCGATCATTCCGAGCGTGGTGAGGGCCGACACGATCTGCCCGCCGTCGTTCGCATCCTTCGCTGCGGCCAGGGCGAAACGAGCCTCCTGCTCCGCCTCGGGGAAGCGATCCTGATGCGATAGCCACCAGGCGCGCCGCCGGTGGACCAGGCCGCGTTGCTCGGGCGACGCAAACCGGTCGAGCCGCCGCAGGGCTTCTTCCTGCTCGGTTCGGCGTCCCATCACGTCGAGGACTTCCTCGTAGAGGGCGGCCACGGCAAAGCGGCGTTCGTTGGGGGCACCGATCTCGTCGAGGGCGAGCGAAGCCCGGTCGAGGTGAAGGGCGGCGGTGTCGTAGGCATGAACGGCCATCGCTCGCCGGGCAGCCCGGTCCAGGTATTCAGCCGCCCGGTCGGGCATCCGCGCAGTCGTGAAGTGGTGAGCGAGTACCTCCACCTCGTCGGGCCGGTGGGCCTCGATGCCGGTCGCCACCCGCCGGTGCACGTCTAGACGGCGCGACAACGGCAAGTCGTCGTACACGACGCGGCGCATGAGTTCGTGGCCGAGGGAGTAGTCGCGCCCTCGGCCTGAAAGGAATCGCCTCCGGACGAGATCGTCGACCGACGCGAGGGTGGCGTCGTCCTCGAGGTCGGAGGCGTCGACGATCTCCTCGAGCAGCAGCACCCCGTCGTGCGCGGCGACTAGCTCGAGCGTGCGTCGCGAAAGCGGGTCGAGACTGTCGAGACGGTGGCGGATGAGGGTGTGGACCCGCGGAGTGACCGGGATCCGGTCCCTGGTGGGGGGCTGGGCCTCGGTTGGAGCTTCGGCTTCATCGAGAGCATCGCGCTCGTAGAGGGCGCGCAGGGTCTCGACGATGAACAGGGGGATGCCCCCGGTATCGCGATGGAGGCTCTCCGAAAAGTCGCCGCTCACCTCTGCCCGGCCCAGGCTGTAGCGAATGAGCTCCTCGGTCTGGGCGGGAGAAAGCGGGGCCAACGACACCCGCTCGCAGTGAGGCATCCGGTCGAGGGATCGGAGGAGATCCCAGACATCCGTTCGCTCACGGGCTTCGCCGTGCCGGTAGGAGACGGCGAAGAGGATGCGGTCCGAGGCGATGCGGCCGGCGATGTGAGTGAGGGCCTGGATCGTGTCGTCGTCGGCCCAGTGGACATCCTCCAGCACGACCAGCGTTGGGCTGAGCGACGCCAGAGCACGGAAGGCCTCGGTGATCGCCTCGCGCATCCGGCTTTGCTCGTCGGCCCGTCGAACTGCCCCCTCGGACTCGACGGAGGGAGGCGAGGTGGTCCCAATAGCCGGCACCAGAGGGGCCAGAGTCTCCGCCCAGATCGCTGGCAGTCGGCTTGCCAGCTGTCGCAGCCGGAGCCCGGTCACCCCGTTCAATGCCTCCGAGAGCGGGGCGAACGGTCGCCCACCGCTGGGAGCCGAGCGTCCCCAGAGGACGTCCATCCCTCGCCATCCGGCGTCGGTGACCACTTCGGCGAGAAGACGGGTCTTGCCGACACCCGACTCCCCCTCCACCAACACCAGCCCGCCCTTGCCGTCCAGTACCTCGTCGAGTCGCTGGGCGAGCCGCGAACGCTCGGAATCGCGCCCGACAAAGGGTGTGTGGTCGGTCTCGTCGAAGAGCGGTGATTCGTCATGGGCGGGCAGGGGGCGTCCGCCGGTCTCCCGATCCGCCAGTGTCGCTTCATACAGTTCGAGGGTTTCGGGAGACGGCGAACTTCCGAGTTCCTCCGCGAGGATGCGCCGGCACTCTTCGAACTGCCGAATCGCCTCATTGTGGCGGCCGAGGAGAACCGCCAGCCGCATGACCCGTCGGTGGGATTCCTCGTCGAACTCGTCCTCCTGGGCCACCCGCCGCGCCATGACAAGGGCCACTTCGAAATCACCGCGCGCCTGGGCGAGTTCGGCCAAGCGTTCCAGCGCGGCAAGGAAGCGGCTGTGGAGGCGGTCCTGCTCGGGGAGCAGCCAATCGTCGTAGAAGCCGGCAAGGAAATCCCCCCGGTAGAGGTCGACCGCGGCCTGGAGTGCCTCGGCCTCGTCCTGGCGCGATTCGCTGCGAGTGGCCGCCTCGAGCAGGCGCTCGAACTCCGCGACATCGAGGATGAAGTCGGCATCGGGGTTGAAGCGAACGGTGTCCGGAGTGCCGATCAGGTAGCGCTCGCCCGACTCGTCCCCGATGTTGGTGCCGATCTGCCACAGCGCCTGGCTGAGGCGGCGGCGGGCGCGGGAATCGTCGAAGTCGGGCCAGAAGGTCCCGGCGATCAGGTCCCGCGTGTGGGGGCGTTCCCGATTGAGCACCAGGAAGGCAAATAGCGAGCGGGCAGCCCTGAGGGCCAGGGGGTCGAGAACCCGGCCCTGCCTGCCCAGTTCGAATCCGCCAAGGAGGCGGATCTCCAAAGATGCCATTGGGCATAAACGGTAGTCCCAGGTCTCGCCCGATCCGGGTGGTGGGCCTCACCATGCGGATCGGGATGCTGCGGATCAACATCGCACGCCCACGCGAGAACCGCGGCGGCAGGACCCGGCGATGGCGGTCGGAGCGATCGCGTGTCCGTGGACCGTGTGCGGCCGCCTCGGCGTGGACCGTGGGAGAATCGGCCGGTGCCCGATCCAGCGATGAGCCCTCACCTCGACATCCCGAGCTATTCACTCGATGCAGCGTCCAGGACGTTTCGCATCGACGGATACAACTGGGCTCCACCTTTTAGCAACTTCCTGCCCGGGATCGCCGGACCTCTCGGGGTGCCGGCGTGGGTCTACTGGGTCAACCGTGGACAGGCCGTGACCGGAGTCGGGGTCGGCGACCGTGACGGCCAGATCCTCGAGCTCTACTCCTTCAATAAGGCCTGCTCACGGGTCGGGATCGAAGGATTCCGAACGTTTGTGCGGATCGACGGAGGCCCGGTGTATGAGCCGTTCAGTCGTCATCACGGGCCGTGGGTCACCCAGTGGCTCGAGACCACCCCGTGGAGTCTTCGGATCGGCGAGACGAGCGAACCATTGAATCTGGCGACCACCGTCGAATACTTCATCCTGCCGGGCCGCCGGGCCGCTGGCCTCGTAAGACGAGTGACCCTGGAGGATCTCTCGGGCCGGGGGCGGGAGGTCGAGTTGCTTGACGGAGTACCCCGGATCCTCCCCCGCGGCATCGATCAGCACGGCATCAAGGTGACTCCCCGCCACATCGAGGCGATGTTCGGGTCCGCCAACCACCGCGGCACCGCGATCTTTCGCATGAAACAGACCTCCGCCGACGAGTCACGCGTCGACGCCGTACCCGGATGGAACTTCGTCACCTTTGCCCCGACCATCCCCATCGTGGTCGATCCGACCGCAGTGTTCGGTGACCAATTCGACTTCACGGTGCCTTCGGTTTTCGCCGGCGGGGGGATCGCCGATGTGGAACTCTCCATCCAGATGGGGGAGGGCCGCACTCCGTGTGCCTTCGGTTTGCGCTCGGGCCGCCTGGATCCTGGAGCATCGATGGCGACGACGGTGGTCATCGGAACCGTCAGAGACCTGACCGATCTGGACCAACTGCTCGACGACATGCGCGACCCGGGCTTCGCCCTCGCAGCCGCGGAAGAGAGTCGGCGAGTCGTGGAGGCGATCGCCGATCGCGCGTTCACCGTGTCGGCTTCGCCCGAGTTTGATGCGTACGCCGGGCAGACGTTCCTCGACAACGTGCTGCGCGGGGGGCTCCCGGTACAGGTCGCCGAAGGTCGGACTCGCGGCTTCTCGATCTACTGGAGGCAGAACGCCGATCTCGAGCGCGACTACCACCTGTTCGAGCTCGAAGCCTCATATCTCTCGCAGGGGATGGGCCACTACCGGAGCGTGCTCCAGAATCGCCGCAACGATCCCTGGTTCTTCCCGCAGGTGGAGGACGAGCACATCCGCACCTTCGTCGGCCTGCTGCAACTCGACGGCTACAACCCGCTCGAGGTGGGCAGCGTCAGGTATCTCGTGTCGCCAGCGTCGGCTGAAGCCTGGGCGAGCAGGCATCTCCCCGATGAGGTGGGTCGCGCCAGGTTTCTCGATCGCATGCACGAGGGGGCAGTGGCTCCGGGGGAGTTGGTCCTCGCCGCGGAGACGGCGGGCTTCGCAGTCGACGGCGACTGGCAGGGGCTGCTCGACGCCCTTCTCGTGGACGCGCAGGTGGACGAGGTGGGGGGGCTCGAGGCCGGCTTCTGGATCGACCACTGGCATTACAACCTCGACCTGATCGAGGGGTACCTCGCGGTGTATCCCGACCGATTGGCGGGACTGCTGCTCGACCCCGTGCACACGTACTTCGATAACCCCGACGTGGTGGTGCCCAGGTCGCGCCGGTTGGTGCTCGACAACGGCCGGATTCGTCAGTTCGGGGCTGTGGCCCGCGACGTCGAAAAGGCCGCAGCGATCGAAGCGCGCACCGACATGCCGAATCGGGTGCGCGACCAGGAGGGCAAGGTTTTCCGATCCTCTCTCCTGGTCAAGCTGCTCGTAATCGCCGCCACCCGCGTCGCCACCCTCGACCCGAGTGGGCGCGGCATCGAAATGGAGGCGGGCAAGCCGGGATGGAACGACTCGCTCAACGGCCTGCCGGCGCTGATGGGGTCCGGGTTGTCTGAGACGATCGAGCTGCGGCGGCTACTGCGTCTGGTTGTCGGGTGGCTCGAGGACCTCGACGACCCACCGGCAGAGACCGGGCTGTTTGAGGAACTGGTCGAGTTCATCGACTCGCTGGAGGCGCTGCTCGAGAGCGATCCGCAGCCCTTGGAGTTCTGGGACTCGGCCAACACCCTGAAGGAGCGATACCGCGGCGCGGTCCGCTTGGGAGTCACCGGGCGGACGGTGGCGCGGCCGGTGTCGGCTCTGCGCCGATTCGTCGGACTCGCCCGGCTGCGAGTGGACCAGGCCCTGTCGGGACGATGGGGCGAAGTTCATCGTGACGGCGTGCCGCTGACATATTTCACGCACGAGGTCACCGACTGGCGGGTCGAGAGTGACACGGTGATCCCCACGGTCGTTGAGGCACGCCCCGTGGAGATCTTTCTCGAAGGTCCGGTCCATTGGATTCGCGAGTTCCCAGAGGACGCGCCAGCCGTTCACGCCGCGGTGAGGGCCTCCCGCCTGTACGACCCGGAGCAGGGGATGTACGTGTCCAGCGAGCCCGTGGCCGCGGAGCATTTTGAATACGGGCGGGCGATCGGGGCGTATCCGCGCGGCTGGCTGGAGAACGAATCCGTCTACACCCACATGGAGTACAAGTACTTGCTCGCGCTGCTCGAAAGCGGCCTGGCCGCCGAGTACTGGGCCGATGTGCCGCGTGCCCTCGTCCCGTTCCTGGATCCCGCCGTGTACGGGCGCAGCCCGCTCGAAGGGGTCTCGTTCATCGTGTCACGGGCCTATCCGGACCCCCGTGAGCACGGCCGCGGCTACCAACCCCGGCTGAGCGGAATGACCACAGAGTTCCTGCATCAGTGGATGCTGGCCGCGGTGGGGCCGCGTCCCTTCCGCCTCGACGCCGATGGCTTGCTGCAGTTCGCGGTCGAACCGCGCCTGCCCGGTTGGATGTTCACCGACGAGCCGAGGTCTGTGGTGCATCGGATGCCCGATGGCAGCGAGTCGGCCCTCACCGTGCCGGCCGGCGCGTATGGGTGCCGCGCTCTCGGCACCGTCACGCTCGTACTGATCAACCCGCGTCGCGGTGACACCTTCGGGCCGGGCGGGGTCCGCCCGGTCGAGTACCGGCTTTACGACCGGGCAGGCACGGTGGTGACGGTGGCGGAGCAGGCCGTCTCGGGCCGTCACGCCGAGGCGGTCCGCCGTGGCGAGGTGGCCCGCGTCGAAGTCGATCTGGCCTAGGTGCGGCGGCACAGCGCCAGTGCGTCAGCGGGCGAATCGTCTCGATCCGGTCCAACGGTATAGGGTTGTCCCGCAATCAGGTGGGTCCATGGGCCGTATACACGCGGTTTTCCCCACCAGGGAGGTTGAAAGTTGAAACTCGCACATCGATGGCGCTTCCTTCTAGTAGCCGTCGTGGTCTCGCTGATCGCCGCCGCGTGCGGCGACGACGACGCCACGACCACCACCACCACGCCGAGTCTCTCGGGTCAGACCCTGGAGATCCTGGCGTCGTGGGCGGCTGACTCGACGGAAGGCCAAAACTTCAAACTGGTCACGGATGCGTTCGCTGCGGAGACCGGGGTCGTGATCAACTACCAGGGTGCGTCGACCGACCTGACCACTGTGCTCGGGACTCGGGTCGAGGCGGATAATCCGCCCGACGTCGCGTTCCTTCCCACACCGGGTCTGTTGGTCGAGCTCGCCGATCGTGGCGTTCTCGTCGAAATCGAGGATGAGGTCGGCGGCCTGGTCGACGCCAACTACGCCGACGTCTGGCGTGAGCTGGGTTCGGCGAACGGGACGCTCTACGGCGTCTGGTTCAAGGGAGCCAACAAGTCGACGGTCTGGTACGACGTCGCGGCCTTTGCCACCGCGGGCGTTACGGCGCCGGCGACCTGGGACGAATGGGTCCAGGTGTCGCAGGACCTCGTGGATGCCGGCATCGGCGCGGTCTCGGTGGGTGGCGCAGATGGATGGACACTCTCGGACTGGTTCGAGAACGTCTTCCTCCGTACGGCCGGGGCCGAGGCCTACGACCAGCTGCAGAACCACGAGATCCCCTGGAACGGCCCAGAGGTCAAGGAAGCCCTGACCGTTCTCGGCCAGGTCCTGACCGAGGACTTCATGGCCGGAGGGTCGGCGGGGGCCCTGCAGACCGGATTCGTCGATTCGGTGACGAAGGTCTTTACGGCCGGGGACGCCGCCGTCGTCTACGAAGGTGACTTCGTGGCCGGCGTGATCATCGGTGAGACCGGGGTGGAGGCCGGCACGGGATTCGATTTCTTCGACTTCCCGAGCATCGACGGGTCAGCGCCCGCCGTGGTCGGTGGCGGCGATGTCGCCGTCGCGTTGAAGGACAGTCCGGCGGCGTTCGCGTTCCTCAACTTCCTGGCATCGCCGGAAGCAGCCGAGATCTGGGCGGCCCAGGGCGGCTTCTCGTCGATGAACCGCGGGGTCGACACGTCGGTCTATCCCGATGACATCACGCGTCGCGCCGCTGCGGCGTTGGCGAACGCGGAGTCCTTCCGGTTCGACCTGTCCGACCTGGTCCCCGCGCCGCTCGGCAGCACTGTCGGCGCCGGCATCTGGGGAGCACTTCAGGAATGGCTGGCGAACCCGGGCAACGTCGACGCCATCCTGGATCAGCTCGAGTCGGAGGCGTCCGCCGCTCAAGGCTGATCGAAGCGACCCATTGACACCAACGATCGTCGGGGGGGGCCACTGGGCCCTCCCCGACAACGTCTGGTCCAGGTCGGTAGTGTCCTCGGAGCCTGCGAGGAGGGAGGCCTCTTGACGAGTCGCGCAAAGTGGTGGGGTTTCGTGTTCCTCGCCCCTGCGTTGGTCGTGCTGGGGGCCCTTGTCGTCTATCCCGTCATCGCCACCGTGTGGCGCAGTTTCTTCGATCAGGCCGGCACGGAGTTCATCGGCATCGACAACTACCGGCGCATCTTCGAACTGGATCGGATGCGCAAGGCGATCGTCAACTCGCTGATCTGGGTGGCGGTCTTCCCGATTGCGGTGACGACCATCGGGTTGGTACTGGCGGTCCTCGCCGAGAAGATCAATTGGCGCACTGCGTTCCGGCTCATTCTCTTCATTCCGGCGGCGATCGCGGTGATGTCGTCGGGAATCATCTGGCGGATCATGTACGAGGCAGACCCGTCGCGCGGTGTGGTCAACGCCGTCATGAACATCCCCGCCTCGATCTTCACCCCCGAGGGAGACCTTGCCGGAGCAGGGCCCTCGTACGAACCGGTCATCGAGAATCCGGACGGATCGATCTCCTTTTCGGTCTCGATCGACGGGGACGGCGGCGTGGCCGCCATCGGCCTCGTTCGGTTCACCGACGCCGCGCTATCGGAGGAAGCGGTGCAGGCGAGGCTGCCCGCGGCGGCCCCGGGGACCCTGGCCGGGGTGGTGTGGCGTGACACGGTTCCCGGAGACAACGAGCGCGGTGTCATCGACCTCGGAGAGCGCGGGGTGCCCGGCATTGCCGTGCTCGTGATTTCACCAACCGGAGAGACGGTCGAGAAGGTCCGCACTGGAGTCGATGGCACCTTCGAGGTCACCGGACTCGATCCGGGGACCTACGCGGCGACGATTCCGGCGTCCACGTTTCGCCAGGCATGGGGCGGGATCACCTGGCTCGGCGCCGATCTGGTCACGCTTGCCGCCATCATCGCCGGAATCTGGGTGTGGGGCGGCTTCGCGCTGCTGGTGATCAGCTCCGGCTTGGCCTCCCTCCCCCGGGAGACGCTGGAGGCGGCTCGCGTCGACGGCGCCAGCGAGTGGCAGGTCTTCCGGCGAGTGACCGTGCCGCTGCTGGGGCCTGTGCTCGGCGTCGTCTTCGTCGCCCTGACGATCAACGCCCTCAAGATGTTCGACCTGATCGTCGGCATCGCCCCCGGATCGGTGCAGGACGATGCCAACGTCGTGGCCCTCGAGATGTGGCGCACCGCGTTCACCGGCTTGGGCCAGAGGGGACTGGGCTCGGCGATCGCCGTGTTGCTGTTTCTGATGATCGTGCCTGTCCTCGTGCTCAACGTGCGGCGATTCCGGCTGGAGGCGAACAACTGATGGCCGTCGAAGTAGAAGCGCGCCCGACCACGACGATGGGGAAGGTAAAGGCCTTCCTCGGGCGCGGTGCTGTGCAGATCACCCTCGTCGTCGTCGCCCTGTTCTGGCTGGTGCCCGGGATCGGCCTACTCGTGACCAGCCTGCGGCCGGTGTCGACCTATGCCGAGAGCGGATGGTGGAACGTCCTCTCCACGCCATCCGAGTTGACCTTGGACAACTACGTCGACCTCCTCGGGGACGCCCGGGTCATTGACGCGATCTGGAACACCGTCCTCATCGCAGTTCCGAGCACCGTGCTCCCCGTGCTGATCGCCTCGATGGCGGGATACGCCCTCGCCTGGATCCCGTTCAAGGGCCGCGATGTGACCTTCCTGCTGGTGGTCGCGATGATCGTGGTTCCCATCCAGATGGGGCTCATCCCGGCATTCAGAGTCTTCAACGCGATCGGGGTCAGCGGGATCCCGGCAGTCATCCTGTTCCATACTGCTTTCGGACTGCCATTTGCGGTGTTCCTGATGCGGAACTACTTCGCCGGCCTTCCGGCGAGCCTCATGGAGTCGGCGCGGATGGACGGCGCCAGCGAGTGGCGGATCTTCACCCGGATCGTTCTCCCTCTCGGGTTCCCGGCGATCGCGTCACTGACGATCTTCCAGTTCACCTGGACGTGGAACGATCTGCTGGTGGCGCTGGTGTTCGCCGGGGAGCGGCGCCCGCTGACCCTATTCATTCGCGACCAGCTCGGGCAGTTCGGCTCGGGGATCGGCATCATCGCCCCGGGAGTCTTCATCTCGGCGGTCGTCCCGTTGGTCATCTTCTTCGCCTTCCAGCGCTATTTCGAAGCCGGTTTGCTGGGAGGCTCGGTCAAGTGAGGGCCACCCTGGCGGCGATCCTCGCGATGACGATGGCGGCGTGCGCCCCGGAGCCGGTGCAGCGCATCGACCAGAACCTGGCCCAGGCCGTTGCCGCCGCCGAGCCCGGTGCGACATTGCAGCTGGCTGCCGGCGTATATGCAGGCCCGATCACCATCAGCAAGCCGCTCACAATCGTCGGTGGTCCGGGGGTGGTGATCGAGTCGGTGTCGGATCTGCCGGCGGTGTCGATCATGTACACCGAGGACGTCACCCTGCGCGACCTGAGGATCATCGGGGGGGAATCGGGGGTGTTCATCCGGTCGTCGACCGGAGTGGTGATGGAGCGGCTCGACATCACCGGGACGCAATGGCACGGCATCTTCGTACACAACGGCGAAGTCCGGGTGACCGACTGCTTCGTCGGGGGTCTCACGGCTCCGCTCCCCCAGGGCATCGAGATCATCAACTCCGACTCGAAGCCTCCCTCCCTGGTCTCGGGCTGCCGGATAGAGGGCCCGGTGTTCGAGGGGCTAGTCGCCCATGTCTCCAGAGTGACCTTCGTCGACAACACGGTGACCGGATCGTTCGAGCGCGGCATCGTGATCACTGAGATGTCCCGCGGCGTGATGGAAGGCAACGCCGTTCTCGAGGCGGAGGGCAGCGCCTATTTTTGCGGCGATATGAGCCACTGCTCGGTCGTGGACAACTACGCCGGCCTGGTGGTGCCGACTGCTACCCCGTCGCGGAGCTCCGAGGGTCATGGCCTCGTCGTCCACTTCCACTCTCAGGCGTACGTCGAGGGGCTCATCCTCGGTGCGGTGACCGGCGAGAGAATCCTGGTGATGCTGGGAAGCGAGCTCGTCTCCGACGCCATGGATCCCTGAGGGGGTGAGCGAATAGGTCGCTGGCTTCATCAGGTTTCGGCTTGTGGCAAGCGGAAACCTGATCCCGGGGCGAGCCTATTCGCTCACCCCCTGAGCCCGTCACCCGCCGAAGATCCCACGCAGCGGCGCTTGCTGCCCGTTGCTTTCCCTGGTGGCGGGAAGACGCCCCGGGGCGGCGAATGCACCGCGAGCGACGCTCAGCGGATGCGATCTCCCGTCTCAGGGTCGAAGAAATGCATCTTTGCTGTGTTGATGGTCAGGGTCACCCGCTCGGGGGGGTCCACGTGCACGTCGGGACTGATCCGGGCGGTGAAGCGGCTGTCCTCGTCGAG
This sequence comes from Acidimicrobiia bacterium, assembly GCA_040882645.1. Lineage (GTDB taxonomy): Bacteria > Actinomycetota > Acidimicrobiia > Spongiisociales > UBA11373 > JAUYIV01. Next base: position 15,996 of record JBBEAX010000094.1, on the reverse strand, counting down.
CAGCGCCTCCGTGTCCTCACCAGTGTCGGCGAGCAGGTCCTCGATGTCCGGCGTGATGACCGGCGGAACAGGAAGGGAAAAGTGAACGTATGACTCGGGGCCGAGGACCTCGACCACGTCGACGTTGGCATCGAGAGTCGAATTCACCCCCATGTCCTGGGCGACGGCGCTGTGCTCGAAGTCACTGGGCCGAATCCCGGCGATGACCTGCTTGCCGGCGTAGTCGGCGAGGTGGGGTGAGCCTTCCAGGGCCCTCGGGTCGATCCTGAGGCGAATATCGGCGAATACCGCCTCGACGGCGGTTCCTGACCCCTCGATTCGGGCGGTCACCAGGTTCATGGCTGGGCTGCCGATGAAGCCGGCAACGAAGAGGTTGTCGGGTTGGTTGAAGAGCACGGAAGGCGGCGCCACCTGCTGGAGAGTCTCCCGCCTCGTCGCGGTCAAAGGCTTGAGCACTGCCACCCTCTCGCCGAGGGTCATCGCCTCTACCTGATCGTGAGTCACGTAGACCGTGGTCGTGCCGAGCCGCTCATGAAGCAGGGCGAGCTCGGTCCGCATCACGACACGGAGCTTGGCGTCGAGGTTGGAGAGCGGCTCGTCCATCAAGAACGCCTTCGGCTCGCGGACGATCGCCCTGCCCATGGCCACTCTCTGCCGTTGACCGCCGGACAAGGCTTTCGGCTTGCGGCCGAGGTAGTCCTGGATCTCGAGGAGCTCCGCGGCTGCGTTCACACGACGCTTGATCTCGCCATCGGGCATCCGGCGCAGCTTGAGGCCGAACGCCATGTTGTCGAACACCGTCATGTGTGGATAGAGCGCGTAGTTCTGAAAGACCATGGCGATGTCGCGATCCTTGGATGCGACATCGTTGACCACCTGGTCGCCGATCATCAGCTTGCCCTCAGTGATCTCCTCGAGTCCGGCGATCATCCGCAACACGGTGGATTTGCCGCACCCCGAGGGGCCTACCAGTACGAGGAACTCGCCGTCCTCGATGTCGAGGTCGATGTTTGCGACCGCTCGGCTGCCTCCCGGGTAGACCTTGCCGACCCCCTCGAGGCGTATCCCCGCCATGCTCTCTCCGATTCTCGATGACGCCCGCACCCTATCAATCGACGCCCCACCGTGTCGCGCCGATGACCTGCGTGATCACGTAAGTTGATCATTAGTGGCGCGCTAGCGCGAAGTCACCGGCTGATACGTGCGGAGAACGTGCGCCTACCGGTCGTAGAAACTCGGCAAGGGCCGATCAACCCGGGACGCTGATGTCCGCGCTGGCGGCCTCACCCGGCCTCAGTTCGATGATCCGATCCAGCAAGCCCACCCGCACCGGACCGGAGGCAGACGGGCGGGTGCTCAGCGTGAGGGTCCCTCCGGCTGCCGAGACATCGATCCAGGTTCCCCGAAAGAGCAACCCCACTTCCACGCTCTCGAGCTGCTGGGGCAGTCGAGGATCGAACCAGATCACGTCGTCGCGGACATTCACCCCCAGGTAGCACCGCTGCACCAGGTCGACGGTTCCTGCCATGGCACCCAGGTGGATCCCCGCCTGGGTGGTGCCTCCCTGAATGTCGTCGACATCGCTGGCGAGGGCCTCTCGGAAGTTCGCCCACGAGCGGTCCAGGTCGAACCGGGAGAGCACCCAAGCGTGCGCCACGCGGCTCAGGGTCGATCCGTGTGAGGTACGCGCGACGTAATAGTCGACCGTCTCGGCCAGCATCCGAGAATCCAGCTCGTAGCCGAGATGACCGAGAAGCTCGCCGATCTCATCCGAGGAGAAGAGGCTCAGCAGCATCAGCACGTCTGCCTGCTTCGACAGTTGATAGCGATTGGTGGAGTCGGACTCCGATTCGAGGATGAGGTCGAGCCGCCCGATGTTCGGGTAGCGCCGCCGGTAGTCATCCCAGTCGAGCTCGGCGAGATCGCCGTATCCGGCGAACTGGGCGATGATCCCCCCTTCGAGGAAGGGCACCGCCAGGTGGCGACTGATGCGGTCCCACCCTTCGATCTCGGCGCTGGAGACCCCGAGACGCTCCCAGAGAAATCCGGCTTCCTGGCCGGACAACATGCGGTGGAGGTCGAGCGCCCGACGCAGCAGCCAGGAGACCAGGATGTTTGTGTATGCGTTGTCGTCGACGCCTTCCCCCGGCCGATCGGGATACCCGTCGTGGAATTCGTCGGGGCCCATCACCCCTCTGATGTGAAAGCGGCCGTCTTCGTCGTCGTGCTCGGCGAGGTCGGCGAAGAACCTCGCGATCTCGACCAGCATCTCGGCGCCGTAAGACGCCATGAATGCCAGGTCGCCGGTGAGCGCGAAGTACTGCCACACGTTGTGGGCGATCGCCAACCCCACGTGGCGTTGCCGTCGGGAGTTGTCAGGCATCCACCGCTTGGAATGTGGGTTGAACAGCTGGGTGGGCGTCTCTTCGCGGCCATCGCTGCCGCTCTGCCACGGATACATTGCGCCGAGATGTCCCGCTTCCGCGGCAAGCCGTCGCGCCGCCGGAAGGCGTCGGAATCGATACATCAGCTGGGCGCGGGTCACCTCGGGGAGCCGCAGGGTCGTCACCGGAAGGATGAACATCTCGTCCCAGAAGATATGGCCCCGGTACCCCTCTCCGTGCAGCCCCCGAGCCCCCGCCGCGGCGTCGCGATCGACCACGTGCGGTGAGAGAGTTTGGAACACGTGGAACAGGTGAAGGTTCATGTTGCGTGCCGCTTCCGGGTCCCGGGCGTCGACGCTCACTGGGCCCTGACGCCAGAGATGGTCCCAAGCCAGGTCGTGTGAGGGAAGCAGCTCGGCGAGCCCGCCTGCACGACCCAGCGCTTCGAGAGCGGCCGATCTCGGCTCGGAGATGGCTCGGTCGAGGGACGTGTACAACGCCACCACTTTCTCGACCACGATCGACTCGCCGGCCTCGGCGGTCATCAGCAGGTGATGGCCGATGCGCTCCTTCTCCTGGTACAGGGTCCGCTGGGCATGCACCGCCCGTCCCCCGACCGACACCCTCGTCCGGGCCGCCTCGACACAGCGCACCCCTGACTGGTTCGTCTCCACCTCGAGCCAGCAGGTCTCAGGGTCGGACTCCCCGGCGCCGACCATCCCCAGGTGCCTCCCAGCCAGTTCTTCATGAGTGCGGACGTTGCGGTTCTCTACCCCGCCGTCGAGCCAGGACCGCACCAGCAACCGGCCCGACCAGTTGTCGGGGGTGATGACCCACTCGAGGGCGGCGAGATGTGGCTCGCCCATGTGGACGATGCGCCTTTCGGCGATCGCGGTCTCGCGGCCCTCCGGGTCACGTACCCGCAAATGCCGCTTGAGCACGCCGTGGCGGATGTCGAGCACTTGATGGTGGGTGATGACCTCCATTTCCGGCGAACCAGTCCAGGGGCCGCCGTCGACACTGAAGGCGAGGGGGAGCCAATTGGGGAGATTCACCAGGCTCTCGTGCTCGAGCCAGCGACCTTCGACCTCGGACACCAGACGGTTGTAAACGCCGGCGGCGTAGGTCCCCGGGTAGTGGATATCGTCCATGGTGGCCTCGGGGGCCGCCCCTCTCGTGGCGAAAACGCCGTTGCCAAGGGTGAACAACGCCTCCCGGCGGCCCTCCACCTCAGGCTCCAGGCCGGTGTACTCGAGAGTCCACGGATCGGTGGTCACGATCGCCGATCCGGGGGTCTCGGCTCCACCGCGATCACCGAGAGGTCGGCCACCGCGACATCAGCGCCGTGATCGAGCAACTGGGTGCCATCGCCGTGGCGGTCCACCCCGATCACGAGGCCGAAACGCCCCCGGCGGCCGGCCTCGACACCGGGGAGGGCGTCCTCGACCAATACGGCGCGTGCTGGATCGACGCCGAGACGCCGCGCTGCCTCAAGAAACGGAGCGGGGTCGGGCTTGCCGGGAAGCTCGAGGGCGGCACAATCGAGACCGTCGACTGAGACGTCGAACAGGTCCGAAAGCCCGGCGGCGGCGAGCACCTCGGCGCGATTCCGGCTGGCGGTGACGACCGCGGTGTGGAGTCCCCCAGCGCGAATCGCCTCGACCGCCTGGACCGCATCCGTGAAGGCATCCACCCCGTCGGCGGCGAGACTCTCCCGGAAGAGGAGATTCTTCCGGTTCGCCAGGCTCCACGCAGTCGCAAAGTCCGGGGGATCATCCGGTGTCCCCCGAGGCAGAGAGATCCCCCGCGCGGCCAGGAACATCTCGACCCCGTCGATTCTGGACCGGCCGTCGACATGGCGCAGGTAGTCCTCGTGGCTGAATGGCGCCGCGTCTACCCCGTCCGGGGCATGAGCTGCCAGGTAATCGTCGAACAGCCGGGTCCATGCCGCCGCGTGGACCCGGGCGGTATCGGTGATCACCCCGTCGAGGTCGAAGATGACCGCGTCGAAGCGATCCGAAGAGATCGGCACTCGTTTCGCGATTGACATCTCCGTCTGGCCTCCTCGCCGAAAGGCCTGTGCGCTCGACTGCGGCCACAGTCTTACATCCGCGGCGTGTGCTCTGGCCCACCACTCCTTCCGGCGAGGCATCGGTACGTCGGTAACCTCGCCGCATGGCCGCCCCGTCCGATCTTGTCGTCGATCTCATCAGCGAGTTGGGTTCGGAGGCGGTCCGTTTCGAGCCGCTCGACCGCCGGCTCTTCTCCAAGGATGCCGGGGTCACCCGGGGCGAGGTGGTCGCCATCACGTTCCCCCGGTCAGCCGAGGAGGTGGCGGCGGTGGTCCGGATCGCCGGCACCCACGAGATCCCTGTGGTCGTGCGCGGCGCCGGCACCGGCCTCTCCGGCGGAGCGGTCCCTTCGGAACCCGCCGTCCTGATCGTCACCACCCGGATGACCGGGGTTGAGGTCGATGCGGCCAACCGGACGGCCTGGGTGGAACCGGGGGTGATCAACCTCGATCTTTCGCGGCTCACCGAGCCGTTCGGCCTGCACTTCGCCCCCGACCCTTCGTCGCAGGCGGCGTGCACCATCGGGGGGAACGTCGCCAACAACAGCGGCGGTCCCCACTGCTTGGCCGAGGGCACCACTGTCAGCCACGTGCTGGCGGTCGAGTTCGTCGACGCCGAGGGGAACGTCTTCATTGCCGGTGGACCCGGCCCTGACCCGGTTGGCCTCGACGTGCGCGGGGTCATGGTGGGCTCCGAGGGCACGCTGGGGGTGGTGACCCGAGCGCTGGTCAAGCTGACCCCCAACCCGCCGGCGGTGCGGACGATGCTGATGGCGTTCGATGACATCGCCGATGCGGCTGCGACCGTCTCCGGAGTGATCGCTGCCGGGGTGGTCCCCGCCGCCCTGGAGATGATGGACCGCCCATTGATACGCGCGGTGGAGAACTTCCTCCACGCCGGCCTCCCCATCGATGCCGCCGCGGTGTTGCTCGCCGAGGTCGCCGGGCACCTCGAGGGGGTTGAGGCGGAGGCGGAACTGGTCGTCGCCATGGCGCAGCGTCACGGCGCCACAGAAATCCGCATCGCCCAGGATGAAGCCGAGCGGGAGGTGCTGTGGAAGGCGCGTAAGTCGGCATTCGGCGCCATCGCCCAGATCGCCCCCGATTACTACCTGCACGACACGGTGGTGCCCCGCACCCGGCTGGTCGAGGCGGTCACCGAGATATATGCGATTGCCAAGCGCCACGACCTGCCGGTGCTGAACACGATCCACGCGGGAGACGGCAACCTCCATCCGAAGTTCGCCTTCGACGGGTCGATCCCCGGCGTGCGTGAGAGGGTGAAGCAGGCCGCCGAGGAGGTGGTCGCGCTGTCGATCCGTCTTGGTGGAGTGCTTTCCGGCGAGCACGGCATCGGGTTGGAGAAGCGCGACTTGATGCGCCTCGTCTTCTCCGCGGTCGACCTCGACGCCCAGGCCCGACTTCGAGACGCCTTCGACCTGGACCGCCGATTCAATCCAGGCACCGTGCTGCCTGCCGGGTCGCGGTGCTTCGATTTCGGCAGGCAGCCGCCAGCAGGGGTGTGGGTGTGACCGCACTGCGTTCCACCGTGGCGAGGCTGTTTGGCGAGATGGCCGACCCAGTCGAAGGAGCGCCACCGGCCGACTTCGTGCTCGCCCCGGCCACGGTCGACGAAGCCGCCCGCATCCTCGACTTCGCCTCCGAGCACGGGCTCGCCGTAGTCGTATGGGGAGGAGGCACCCACCAGGGCCTCGGGTATCGGATCGAGCCCGACCTGTTGCTGGTCACCACCCGGATGGATCGCATCGTCGACTGGCAGCCCGACGATCTGACGGTGGTCTGCGAGCCCGGAGTGCCGGTGGCCACGCTCGAAGCCCATCTCGACGAGCGATCGCAGACCGCGGTGCTCCCCGAGCGTCCAGGGGCGGCGACCGTCGGGGGAGTGGTCGCTGCCGGTGTCTCCGGCTGGCGGAGGTATCGCTACGGACCCACCCGGGACCGCGTGCTCGAGGTGGTCGTCGCCACCGGTGACGGCCGCGTGGTCAGGGGAGGTGCCCAGGTGGTGAAGAACGTCACCGGGTACGACATCCCCCGCCTCGTGACCGGATCGCTTGGATCACTGGGCCTCATCGGCCGCGTGTGTCTGAAGCTGTGGCCCAAGGGCGAGACCACCGCGACGGTGCGCGTCGACGATCCGCATCGGGCCCTCGACACCGCCTACCGACCCCTGGCGGTGCTCGAGACCGTGACGGGCTGCTTTGCCTACCTCGCCGGGACGGGGCAGGAGGTCGCAGCGCAAGGCACCGCCCTCGGCGGCAACGTTCAGGAGGGCCTGCTGTGGCCCGAGCATCCCACCGGTGAGGTGGTCGTGTCGGTACGCGTTCCGCCGGCATCGACGACCGAAGCCGTTCGCCGGTTGCCGGCGCCCGACGCGTTCGTCGCCGGTCACGGCGTGGGGGAGGTGACCGCTTCGTTCGACTCGGTCAACCCATCAGAGTTGGAAGGGCTGCGAGATTGGGCCGAGTCGACAGGTGGGGCAATGGTCCTGCTCACTGCCCCCGACGGCTTCGCCCTCGATCCATGGGGGACGCCACCGCAGACCCTGGATCTCCAGCGGCGAATCAAGGCCGGGTTCGACCCCGCCGGCGTCATGGCACCCGGACGCCTGCCCGGGGGGATGTGATGGGTTGGTCGACCCCGTGGGCGCCGACCCCGGCCGAACTGAACGCGTGCGTCGAGTGCGGCCTGTGCCTCCCCCATTGCCCCACCTTTCGGCTCACCGGCGATGAGACGGCGTCGCCCCGCGGCCGAATCAACGCGATGCGGGCGGTGGCGTCGGGTGAGCTGCCCATCGACGCGGCATTCGATGAGGTGATGAGCTTCTGCCTCCAATGCCGGGCGTGCGAGGCGGCGTGCCCGTCGTTGGTGCCATTCGGACGGATGATGGAGGGTGCCCGGGCCGAGTTGGGCGCGGCGCGGCCCCGGGGCCGCCGGCTGCGAAGGCGAGTCCTCGGCAGGTGGTTGGGAAGCCGGCGCAGGGTCGTGTTCGCCACCTTCTGGGCAGCGGTGGCCCAGCGGCTGGGAGCCGACCGCTGGGCGCCCCGGCGCTTCCGTACGGGTTTGGCCGGCATGCGCCGTCTCGGCTTCAGGCGCCGGTCGATCGTCGGTGCCACCTTCGAGCCGAAGTCCCCGCCGATCGGCACCGTGGGCCTTCTCGCCGGGTGCGTGATGGACCCGTGGTTCCCGGCGGTGCATCACGCCACCATCAGGCTGCTGACCGCCGCCGGCTATCGGGTGGTGGTTCCGCGGGCCCAGACCTGCTGTGGCGCGCTCGCCGCCCACGACGGCGCCGCCGACGAGGCGGCGCGCCTGGCGAGGGCGACTGCCGCCGCATTCGCTGGGGTTGATCTGGTGGTGTCGAACGTGGCGGGGTGCAGCGCCCACCTCGCCACGTACGGCGACTGGGACGAGACGGCCGGGTCGGTGGAGCAGCGGGCGATCGATGCAGTTGCCCTGGTGGCTCGCGCGATCGGGGAGGGGCGGCTGCCGCGGCTCGCTCCCAATGGGGGCGCGGTTGCGGTCCAGGACCCGTGCCACCACCGCCACGCCCTCCGGATGACCGAGGAGCCGCGAACGGTCCTCCGCGCCGCCGGATACGAGGTGCGTGAGGTCGATCCGTCGGGGATGTGCTGCGGTGCGGCCGGGATCTACTCGATCCTCCGTCCGGAGACCGCAGCGCGTTTGGGCGCCAACAAGGCTGCCGAAGTCATCGCCACCGGCGCCCCGATCGTGGCTTCGGCGAACCCCGGCTGCGAAATCCAACTGCGTGCGCACCTCGGCGACCGGGTGCGGGTGGCGCACCCGGTCGAGTTGTACGCAGATGCGATCGAGTCGCAAATAGCAAGGCGCGATTAGCGAGAAGGCCGGATCAGTCGGCGGCGTCGATGACGATTCCGCCGGAGCGCACGACCGCTTCGATGGTGAGAACGGGGGCGTCGTCACCGAGTGTCTCCGGTGGCTCAGTGTTGATTTCGACCGCACCACCGCGAACGTCCTCGGCGACGTAGACCCGCCAGGTCGGTGGAACCACCACCTTCATCCCTCCGACCGTCACCTTGAGCGCGAGATGGGCGCCGGTGGGGTCGAGGGCCGCGCCGCGTAGGTCGAGGTCGATGCCACCGACAATCACCTGCACGGTGGCAGAACGCAACGCCGTGGCTTTGCTGTGGACCGACCGGCCGCCGATGAATCCGAGGATGCGGAACTCGTTGTCGTCCGGGGTGGTCTCCCCCTCGAACTGCCGCGACGCCACTCTCCCGATGAGCAGCATGGCGACCCAGAGGATCACGAACTTGATGAGGAATCGGATAGCGCGACGCATGCGGTCCGGACGGTAGTTGGAAAGGACGCCGACGGCCGACGGCCGACAGCCCACAGTTCAGATACGCGCGGCACCTGCGCTTGCTTGGTACGCGACTACGGGTCTGAGCGTCTCATTCCTGGCTGTTGGCTGTTAGCTGTTGGCTGTCGGCTGACCAAGGCCCGACCTACTCTCCTCCGTTCATGGCTCGCTTCGTTGCTACTGGTCCCTTTCTGGTGCTGGCCGCAGCCACGCTCTGGGGAACCACGGGTACTGCACAAGCCCTCGGGCCGGAGGGCATCTCGCCGATTGCGGTCGGGGTCGTTCGTATGGCGGGCGGCGCAACACTGGTCCTCTACGCCTTGGCGACCCGCCGGACCGCCCCCCTTCGGCAGATGTGGGGGTGGTCGCTGATCGCCGCGGTGCTGACGATGGCCGTCTCGCAGCCCCTGTTCTTCTCCGGCGTGGAACGCACCGGGGTGGCCGTCGGCACGATCGTGACGATCGGCAGCGGGCCGATCCTGGCGGGACTCATGGCGTGGGCGCTTCGGGGGGAGAAACTTGGCGTCCGTTGGGCGGTGGCGACGACGGTGTCCGTGATCGGAGCCGTCCTGCTGGTGTCGGGCGGTGGGGCGGCTGGAGTGGACCCTCTCGGAGTGGGCCTCAATCTCGCGGCCGGTCTCGTCTGGGCCGTCTATCTGGTGGCGGTCAAGTCGCTACTGGACCGCTATCCGCCGGTCTTTGTCGCCGGAGTGGTGTTCACCGGCGCCGCGGTGCTGCTCGCACCGGCTCTGCTGTTCGTCGAGACAGCCTGGCTGACGACCACCCGAGGATTGTTGGTGGCCCTCTGGCTCACCGTGGCTGCCACCGCCTTCTCGTACATTCTCTTCGCCCATGGCCTGCGGGGAACGCCCGTGGCGGTCGCGGCGACCCTGACCCTCGCCGAGCCCGTGACCGCGGCGATCCTCGGAATGACCGTGCTCGACGAGCCGACCAGGGCCACCACGATCGTCGGCATCGCCCTGGTGTCGACGGGCCTGCTGGTCCTCGCCCGAGAACGCCCGCCCGAACCCGTTCCCGACCTGTAGGAGAGAGCCAAGAGCCAAGAGCCAAGAGCCAAGAGCCAAGAGCCAAGAGCCAAGAGCCAACAGCCAACTGCCGACGGCCGACGGCCAGCGGCCAAGAGCCAAGAGAAGGCGAAGGGCGAAAGGCGAGACCCCGCCGGAGGCTTCGCCGTCTCAGCGGACGACGTCTTGACTCTTGAATCTTGATTCTTGACTCCCTAGGGCCTTCCGGCCCCCTGGGGGTCCTCTCGCGGCCCTATCCATGGCGGCTCGCCCGGTGGATGCTGGTGATACGCGATCACTGGGAGGGGTAATGGTGGCGAGGGCCATCGTCACCGTCGACGGAAACGAGGCGGCGGCTTATGTCGCCCATCGGCTGAGTGAGGTGATCGCCATCTACCCGATCACCCCCGCCACCGCGATGGGGGAGCTGGCAGACGCATGGTCGAACGCCGGGGAGCCCAACCTGTGGGGGACGGTGCCGATCGTCGTCGAACTCCAGAGTGAGGCAGGCGCCGCTGGCACCATCCACGGAGCGCTGCAGGGCGGCGCCCTCACGAGCACTTTCACCGCTTCCCAGGGGCTTTTGTTGATGCTCCCCAACATGTTCAAGATCTCAGGGGAGTTGTCCCCGGGGGTGATCCATGTGGCGGCCCGAGCGGTGGCAACCCATGCCCTGTCGATCTTCGGTGATCACAGCGACGTCATGGCGGCCCGCACCACCGGCTTCGCCATGCTGGCTTCGTCGTCGGTGCAGGAGGCCCAGGACTTCGCGGCCATCGCCCACGTTGCGGCGCTCGACACCCGCATCCCCTTCCTTCACTTCTTCGACGGGTTCCGCACCTCGCACGAGATCGCCAAGATCGAACGGCTGAGCGACGACGACCTCACCGCGATGCTCGATCCGGCCGCGATCGTCGCCCATCGGCTCCGTTCCCTCGAACCGGAACGGCCGGTGCTGCGAGGCAGCGCCCAGGATCCCGATGTCTTCTTCCAGGCACGGGAGGCGGCCAACTCCTACTACGACGCCGTCGCCGGGAAGGTGATGGCGGCCATGGACCGGCTGAATGACCTGGTGGGACGCCGCTATCGCCTGTTCGACTACGTGGGTCATCCTGAGCCCGATCGGGTGATCGTGCTGATGGGATCCGGAGCCGGAGCGGCGGCCGAGGCGGTCGAACGGATGGTCGCCGACGGAGAGCGAGTCGGCCTGGTCACGGTGCGCCTCTACCGGCCGTTCGACATGCCATCGTTCCTCGAAGCGCTACCCGCCTCGGCGACCACCGTGGCAGTGCTCGACCGCACCAAGGAGCCCGGCGCCACCGGGGAGCCACTCTTTCAGGATGTGGTGGTCGCTCTTGCCGAAGGGGCGGTCGATGGAAGGCCCATGCCCCGGGTGATCGGCGGGCGCTATGGGCTCGCCTCCAAGGAATTCACCCCGGCGATGGCAAAGGCCGTGTTCGACGAGGCCGCAGCCGACGAACCCAAGAAGCGTTTCACCGTTGGTATCGACGACGACGTGACCGGGCTCTCGCTCGGTGTCGATGAGTCCTTCCGCACCGGCTCGGATGGGGTGTATGGGGCATTGTTCTTTGGGCTCGGCAGTGACGGGACGGTCGGGGCCAACAAGAACACCGTCAAGATCGTCGGGGAGCACACCGACCTGCAGGTCCAGGGCTACTTCGTATTCGACTCGAAGAAGTCGGGGTCCCGAACCGTGTCCCACCTGCGGTTCTCTCCGCAGCCGATCCAGTCCTCCTATTTGGTCGACGAAGCGCGCTTCATCGGCTGCCACCAGTTCGGGTTGCTCGAGCGCGTCGATGTGCTCCGGCGGGCCGCCCGCGGGGCGACCGTCCTGCTCAACACCCAGTACCCGGCCGACGAGGTCTGGCAGCACCTGCCGACCGAGGTGCAGCAGCAGATGATCGACAAGGACCTTCGGCTGTTCGTGATCGACGCCTTCGAAGTGGCCGGGGAGGCCGGGCTGGGGCAGCGGGTCAACACGGTGCTGCAGACTTGCTTTTTCGCACTGACCGATCTGCTGCCGACCGACGCCGCAGTCCGCTACATAAAGGAATCGATCGAGGCCACCTACGGCAAGCGCGGTGAGGCGGTGGTGCAGCGGAACCACGCCGCCGTCGACGCGGCGATCGCGGGCCTGGCCGAAGTCGAGGTGCCCGCCACGGTCTCGGGCGGCGGCCTAATGCTCTCGCCGGTGCCTGACGACGCACCTGAATTCGTGCGGTGGGTGACCGCCGAGATCATTCGGGGCCGGGGCGATCGGCTGCCCGTCAGCGCCATGCCGATCGACGGCACCTTCCCCACCGCGACCACTCGGTTCGAGAAGCGGTCGATCGCTCACGAGATCCCCATCTGGGATCCGGCGATCTGCATCGACTGTGGTCGGTGCGCCCTGGTCTGCCCGCACGCTGCCATCCGCATCAAGTACGTCGAACCCGGCGATCTCGATGGCGCGCCCCCCGGCTATCCCCACCGCGACACGGTCGGCAAGGATTTTCCCGACCGCCGATTGGTCATCCAGGTGGCACCCGACGACTGCACCGGCTGTTCGGTGTGTGTCGATGTCTGTCCGGCCAACAGCAAGGAAGTCGTCCGGCACAAGGCCATCAACATGGAGCCGAAGGACGATCACCTCGAGCTTGAGCGGCAGCGGTTCGACTACTTCCTCGGACTCCCCGACATCGACCGCCAGGAGGTGTCGGTGGCCTCGGTCAAGGGCTCCCAGGCACTCCGTCCGCTGTTCGAGTTCTCGGGAGCGTGCTCTGGCTGTGGCGAGACGCCCTACCTGAAGCTGATCTCGCAGATGTTCGGGGACCGGATGATCGTGGCCAACGCCACTGGCTGCTCCTCGATCTACGGCGGCAACCTTCCCACGACCCCGTGGGCGGTGGACGCTGCCGGCCGCGGCCCGGCATGGGCGAACTCGTTGTTCGAGGACAACGCCGAATTCGGTCTCGGACTTCGTCTCGCCGCCGACGCCCGTCGCGACTCTGCCGCCCAGATCATTCGGGGTCTCTCCGGGACGGTCGGGGCGGAGCTCGCCGAAGCACTCATCGCTGCAAAGCAAGACGACGAGGCGGGGCTCTTCGACCAACGGATGCGGGTCGCCGCGGCCCGCGAACGGCTGGAGGCGGCGAGCGGGGCAGAGGCCGCCGCGGGCCTCTCACAACTCGACGCCCTGATCCGCAAGAGCGTATGGATCGTTGGTGGCGACGGCTGGGCCTATGACATCGGGTTCGGGGGCCTGGACCATGTGCTGGCCAGCGGCCGCAACGTCAATGTGCTCGTGCTCGATACCGAGGTGTACTCCAACACGGGCGGGCAGGCGTCGAAGGCGACGGCTCGTGCCGCGGTCGCCAAGTTCGCGGCCGGGGGCAAGCCCACCGGCAAGAAGGATCTCGGGATGATCGCCATGGCGTACGGGAACGTGTATGTGGCCCAGATCGCCATGGGGGCGAACATGACCCAGACGGTCAAGGCGTTCGCCGAGGCCGAGTCGTACGACGGACCCTCACTGATCATCGCCTATAGCCCCTGCATCGCTCACGGGTTCGATCTCAGCGAGCAGATCGGCCATCAAAAGGAAGCGGCGGCCAGCGGGTATTGGGAGATGTATCGCTTCGATCCCCGGCTCGCCGCCTCTGACGAGCACCCGTTCAAGCTCGACTCACGGCCGCCATCCATCCCCTTCGCGGACTTTGCTCGCACCGAGGCGCGCTTCGCCATGCTCGCCGCGGCCAATCCGGAGGGGGCAGAGGCACTCATGCGAGCCGCACAGGAGGACATCACCGAGCGGCGCCGCTTCTACGAACAGCTCGCCGGACTCGAGCGAGGGCTGCCAGGAGAGGAGACATCAGAGTGATCCGGCTCGACACCACCTACTTGGGGATGACTCTCGCCACTCCGCTGGTCGTGTCGGCGTCGCCGATCGGCCGCGATGTCGATCGCCTCTTGCGGCTCCAGGAGGCGGGCGCCGCCGCGGTGGTGCTCCCCTCACTGTTCGAGGAGCAGATCGAGCGCGTATCGCTCGCGCTTCATGCGGCACTGATGAGCGGTACCGACTCCCATGCCGAGGCGAGCTCTTACCTTCCGGAGATTGCCGCCTACAACACCGGCCCCGACCACTACCTGGACCTCGTCCGCCGCGCCCGGCGAGAGCTGTCCGTTCCGGTGATCGCGTCCTTGAACGGCGCCTCGCCGGGCGGGTGGACGAACTACGCCCGCCGCATCGAAGCCTCCGGAGCCGATGCCGTGGAACTCAACGTGTACTTCATCGCCGCCGACGTCGACGAAAGCGGCGAGGAGGTCGAGCGTCGCTATCTGTCGGTCGTCGAATCGGTGCGGCGGGTCGTCGCGGTGCCGGTGGCGGTGAAAATCGGCCCGTTCTTCTCGTCGCTGGGGCACATGGCGCGCCGACTAGTCGATGCGGGTGCCGACGGGCTGGTCATCTTCAACCGCTTCTACCAGCCCGACATCGACCTCGAGAACCTGCAAATCGTTCCCGACGTGCAGTTGAGCACCTCGGCGGAGCTGCGGCTGCCGCTCAGGTGGATCGCCTTGCTGCGGGACCGGATCGACGCCTCATTGGCGGCCACCACAGGGGTCCACAGCCACCTCGACGTCGCCAAGCTGCTCCTCGCCGGCGCCGACGTGACCATGCTTGCCTCGGCGCTCCTCCGCCACGGCCCCGGCCGGATGAGCGAGATTCGCGATGGTCTGGTCGACTGGCTCCAGGAGCGCGAGTACGAATCGGTGGAGCAGATGAAGGGCTCGATGAGCGCCGGCGCCGCCCCCAACCCCGGCGCCCTCGAACGCGCCAACTACATGGAGACCCTGGCGTCATATGACGTGGGATAGGTCGGCCGCCCTTTGGGCGTCCTCCCCGCGATTAGCGATACGCGATACGCGATTGGTAAGAGGGAAGGGCTCGTCAGATCGGCGTGGTTTTGTCTCTCCCCCCGCAGGGGGGAGTACCGAGGGAGCGGAGCGACTGAGGGGAGGGGGCTGTGGGGGGG
>JBBEAX010000094.1:0-1110 GCA_040882645.1 Acidimicrobiia bacterium | reverse complement strand
CCCCCCCCCCCCCCCCCACGGCCCCTCCGTCACCGCCCTTCGGGCGGTGCCACCTCCCCCTGCGGGGGAGGAGACGCGATCACCGACCTACAGCGCCCTCGCCCACACCGATAGGGGGTGGCTCTCGAAGCCGAGGCGCTTGAGTTCTCGCTCGAGCCAGGGGACGGCGGGGATCATCACCTCGAGGGTTTCGGCGGCTGATTCGGCGGCCCGGTCGACCAGGGCGAGGACCATCGCCCGGGCGTCGGCGGGCGTCGTCTCCAGCCAATGGACCAGGTACTCGTCGTCGTCGTGCTCGGCGATTGCCCATCCGGGCCGGCCCTCCAGGAGCCACTGATCGCGCGCCGCCTGAATCAGGTGGTCGAGGGTCATCTGCTGCCACCGCCAGTTGATCTGGTACATGTTGTGCCCGACGCGGGCCAGCTCGCCTCCGGTCCATGACATGTACGCCGCCTCCGCCTCGGCAGAGTGGGCAGTCCGTAGCCGCTCGGCAGGTGACACCCGCTTGCCGCCGTTGCCCTCCGGTACCGGCGAGCTTTCCCCAATGGCACGCTCGGTGTGCACCCAGTCGCTCACCCGGTGGAATCCCGCGGCCGCCACTTGACCCTGGGCGCTCGTGTTGAAGGTCTCCACCGACAGCCGGATCACCTTGGCGCCCTGCTCCGTCGCCCAGGCAGACATTGCATTGGTGATCCGTAGACCGTGGCCCTGGCGCCGGTGGTCGGGATGGACCCGCATCCCCTGCGCCCAGGCCTCATTTGGCGCCAGCATCCCCACCCGGCCCATGGCCACCACCGCGCCATCGACCTCCCCGACGAATACCCGCCCCGTCTCGTCGGCGATCCACCGCTCCAAGACGTACGGGATGTAGTCCCCCCAGGGGAACGTGTCGCGCGTCCACTCCGAGATCGGCGGAATGTCCTCAGGAGTAGCAGTGCGAATCAAACCGGTCATGGGGGGAATCGTATGTCGGTTTGTCGGGCCGCCGCACGGCCCCTCCGTCACCGCCCTGCGGGCGGCGCCAGCGCCCCCTGCGGGGGAGGAAACGCGTCGGGCCGCCGCACGGCCCCTCCGTCACCGCCCTGCGGGCGGCGCCACCTCCCCCTGCGG
>JBBEAX010000093.1:0-11404 GCA_040882645.1 Acidimicrobiia bacterium | reverse complement strand
CTCGGCGGGATCATCTTCGCCGTCGCCGTCCTCCGCACCTTCATCTCCGTCGAGCGCACCCGGCAGCTTCTCGGCGGCCGTCACCAGATCGTCGGATACGCCCTGGCTGCTCTCCTCGGCGTTGCCACCCCCTTCTGCTCCTGCTCGGCGGTGCCGGTCTTCATCGGGTTCGTGGCGGCGGGGGTTCCCCTGGGAATCACCATGACCTTCTTGATCGCCAGCCCACTCGTGAACGAGGTTGCGGTGGTGCTGATCGGGGGCACCTTCGGATGGCACGTGGCCGCTCTCTACATCGCCGCAGGCCTCACCATTGCCCTCGCCGCCGGCGCCACGATCGGTCGACTCGGCCTGGAACGGTGGGTCGAGGGATTCGTGTACGAGGCTCGTGTCGGCGCGACGGCGGCCGGTCAACATCCCTCCTGGCAGGAGCGGTTCGCCATCGGGCGGAGCGAGATGGCGGCGATCTTCCGTCGCGTCTGGCCGTACCTGCTCGCCGGAATCGGCATCGGCGCGTTGATCCACGGGTGGGCACCGGAAGACTTCTTCGCTCGATACGCCGGACCCGACAATCCCCTCGCCCTCCCGGTGGCGGTGTTGATCGGGATCCCCCTCTACTCGAACGCCGCCGGCACGATCCCCCTTGTCGAAGCGCTGAATGCCAAGGGCGTGGCCCTGGGCACGTCGCTCGCCTTCATGATGTCGGTGGTCGCCCTCTCGCTTCCCGAGATGGTGCTGTTGCGGAGGGTCCTCAAGCCGCGGCTCTTGGCGATCTTTGTCGGAGTGGTCGCGGTGGGCATCCTCGCCGTGGGGCTGCTGTTCAACTTGGTGCTGTGAGACAGGAGAGACACATGGATATCAAGGTGCTCGGCGCCGGATGCGCCAGCTGCCACACCCTCGAAGATCGCACGAGCGAAGCACTCGCTCAACTCGGCGTGTCCGGAGAGATCGAGATGGTCACCGACTACATCCAGATCGCCCGGTACGGCGTCATGAGCACGCCCGCGCTCGTCGTCGACGGGAAGGTGGTGTTCGCCGGACGGGTACCCAAGGTTGCGGAACTCATGACGATCCTCGCCGCGCCCACTCCGTGAAGCGCGACCAATCGCGACGAGGCAGCGGCGGCGGTGCTGCGCCAACTCGTCACTCTCACTGACTCCCCAGTGGAGCGAGCGACGACTCGCTCGAACCCCGGTTCAGGGTTGCACTGCGCACAGGGGGCATGCACGCGAAGTTCTGACAGGGGGCCCTGAGAGGCCCCACCCGTTACAACCCGGTCATCAGCGACGCGCCTGGCGGACCATGTTCCGGGTGATACCCGCCTCTTTCGCTGCCCGGTTAGCTGGCCCGCTGATGAGCATCCCTCCTACGCCGGCGACGCCGATGATCAACGCCGCACCAACGAAGCCTTGGACGAGGAAGAACACGGCGACAATCGCTGCCAGCATCAGAGGAAGCACCCACCAGGTCTTGCGCTGCGCTTCCAACGACGCCTGCTTCCACGCGTCGAAACGAACCGAGTCGACTCCGGGGAAGTCGGTCGCTTGCAGATCCGCCATGGCCTTCATCGTGCCCCTCCCGGCGAACTGACTTGCGCCTGGGTCGACGGTGCCCTCAGCCACTTTCCGGGACGAGTCCCGTAGACGACAAGACCGGCAACGACCAATAGCACGAGTGCCTGCGTGAGCGTCGCCCATGTCGCCAGCTGCTCAGCTGTTTCCCGATCCGCCTCGCTGTCGTAGATCACCTGGGTCTCACCGGTGGAGACATCCCTCATGTACGAGCTGTCGGGCTCCGCAAGCGAAAACAACGCCGGCACAAGCACCGCAAGAAGCAGCCCTCCAACTATCACGATCGCCAGCCGTTTCACGTTCATGTCGCATTCCTTCCGTCGAGCCTGCCCGGTGGGCGATGGGCGTAGCGTGTCAGAGTGCGCCGAGACCGAGCAGGGCCACAGGTCCTTCCGGAACTGCGGCTGCATCTGTCTGAGCTGGGGGCGAGCCGATGAATGTCCTTCTAATTGAGCCGTACTTTGTCGGATCGCACCGCGCATGGGCGGAGGGCTACGCCGCCCACTCGGATCACGAGGTGCGGCTGGTCACCCATCCCGGGCGGTGGTGGAAGTGGCGGATCAGGGGATCGGCACTCACCCTGGCCGAGTCCCTGGCGGGGCTCGACGGCTGGCGGCCCGATGTGGTGCTCGTATCCGACATGGTCGACCTGCCCCAATTCCGCTTCTTCGCCCGGCCCCACATCGGTGATCCACCGACAGTCCTCTACTTGCACGAGTCCCAACTCACCTACCCGCCACCCGCCGAGAGCGAACCCGACCTCTCCTACGCCGTCACCAACTGGCTGTCGGCGGTCGCCGCCGACCGGGTGCTGTTCAACTCGGAGTACCACTACGACGTGTTCTTTGAGCAACTTCCCCGGCTGCTCCGCAACTTCCCCGACCTGACACACGACCACCTCATCGGCGAGGTCGCCGCCGGCAGCGAGGTGCTGCCGGTGGGGGTCGACCTGTCCTGGCTCGGGGAACGAGAGGCTCGGGAAGGACCGCCCCAAATCCTGTGGAATCACCGCTGGGACCAGGACAAGGACCCCGACGCGTTTGCGACCGCGGTAAAGGCGCTCGTCGACGACGGGGCCGACTTCGAGTTGGTCCTCCTCGGCGCCCGCCCGCCCAACCCTCCGCCCGCCCTGACCCGGCTGCGCGAGGTCGCCGGCGACCGGCTCGTCTACGACGGAGAGGCACCCATCGACCGGTACCGCAGCCTGGTGGCGAGTTCAGATGTGGTGGTGTCCACCGCCCGCCAGGAGTTCTTCGGGGTGGCCGTGGTCGAAGCGATCGCCGCCGGCTGCCGGCCAGTACTCCCCGACCGGCTCTCCTATCCATGGATCATCCCGCCCGAATACCACGAGGCGGTGCTCTACCCGGAGGGTGGCCTGGTCGGCAGGCTGAGGGCGGCCCTGGCCGAACCGATCGCACCGCCAGGACTAGCCGCCACCATGGCCCGCTTCTCCTGGGACAGGCTGACGCCCGAATACGACCGGCTGATGGAGTCCCTGGCTGGCACTCAATGAGGTGGTCCCGTGCTGCGTGCCACCGGAATGACTATGTAGACCTTGTTACGCGCGCTATGTATGATTGCGCCATGAAGGCGATCACCATCACCATCCCCGACGACCTCGATGCCGAGGCAGCGGCCGAGGCGAAGCGCCTTGGAATCTCCAAGTCCGAACTCATTCGCCGGGGGCTGGCGTCGGTCCTCCCCGCCGGTGCCGATGAACCCGACCAGGACCCCTGGCGCAGCCTCGCCGGGTTCGGGAGCAACGACGTCTCCACCGCGCCCGGCGATATCGATCGTGTCGTCTACGACTCGTGAAGTTCGCTGACACCAGTTGGTGGGTGGCCTGGTCGCTTCCCGGAGATCGCCACCACCACGATGCCCTGGCCGTCCTCGACCATGTCGGACTTGCCGAACAGGTGCTCACCACCAACCTGGTCGTGGGAGAGACCTGGACGTATCTCCGCCGCAAGGACGGACATCGCGGCGCCATCGGCTTTCTCGAACGCGTGAGGGTTCTCGAGGAGGAGGCCAAGCTCGGTGTTCATCGGGTGACCGCCGACCAAGAGGAGAAGGCCTGGGAGTGGCTCAGGAAGCACGACGAGCGGCCATATTCATTCGTGGATGCGACCAGTTTCCAGGTGATGCGCGAACGCCGGCTCCGTGAAGCACTCGCGTTCGATCAAGACTTCGCAGCGGCCGGCTTCCTCGAACTGCAGCCCTGACCGGCTGAAAGAGCTCCGGCGGTCGCCTACACCGCGCGGCGCAACTCCCCCGCCAGGTCGCCCTTCTTCCCCACCTCGATCTCACCGAGACCCAACCACCGGGCCATTTCGGCTAGTTCGATCGCCAGTTCTCGCGCCACCCGCTTGGGGTCCTGGCCGTCCTCGAGGAACGCCCCGGGGACCCGGAGCACCCCCGACTTGCGGTCGGCCTTGATGTCGACCCGGGCAACCAGGTCGTCCCCGAGGAGGAACGGGAACACGTAGTACCCGTACATCCGCTTGGGCTGGGGGACATAGATCTCGATCCGGTAGTGGAAGTCGTGGAGGCGCACCAGGCGGTCCCGGTTGAAGGCGTGGGTGTCGAAGGGGTTGATCAGCGTTCGGGCATCCACCGAACGGGGGATCTTCACCTCCGGCAGCGCGTAGGCGGGCTCGTTCCAGCCCGTGACCTCCACCTCCACGAGGGATCCGTCGGCCACCAGTCCGGCGAGGACCGGGCGACCCTGGACCGGTTTGATGTAGTAGTAGTCGATCAGGTCGCGGGCGGTGCCCACCGCGAGTGACCTGGCCGCTTCGAGCAGCATCCGCCTCTGGGCGTCCTCCCTCTCCAGCGGTGTAGCGGTGCGGTGCTCCTCGGGGATAACCCGCTCCACGATGTCGTAATGACGGGTGAAGTTGTCCCGATGGGAGACGGTCACCCGCCCCGCGGCGAACAGGTACTCGAGGGCCACCTTGCCGTCGGCCCAGCCCCACCACGGACCGCCCCTCTCTCCGGGTTCGTCCAGGCCAGACGCCGTCAAAGGCCCCCGTGCCGCCACCTGGCGGTACACGTCTTCGATGTATCCGGGTGCCTTTTCCCGCAGCATCCGCACCCGGTCCCAGTTGCCCTCGCCATAGCGGTCCATCTTCCACCGGTACAGCGGGTAGTCCTCGACGGGGACGAACGACGCCATCCGCCCCCAGTACTCGAAGATGCGCCGCTCATCGAGCGCCCGCCACAGCAGGCCGGTGTCGTGCGGGCCCAACCGGGTGAAGAGAGTCAGGTGGTGAGCGCGCTCCACCACGTTGACACTGTCGATCTGGAGCACCCCGATCGACCGGATCGCCCGGACCAGATGGCCCATGTTCGGCGACTTGGGCCGGGGCGCGGCCAGGCCCTGGGCGACCAGCGCCGCCCGCCTCGCCTGGGCGACGGTGAGACGCCTCACTCCCCGGTGAACCGGGGCGGGCGCTTCTCGAAGAAGGCGGCCACCGCCTCGGCGAAGTCCTTGGTGCGGAACATCGGCAGCAACTGGAGCAGCGCCCGCTGCACGTGCTCCGGGTACTCGTCGGTGCGCCCGGCTCGCATCAGGCGCTTGGCGGCCCGGATCGCCTGCGGGGGCATCGCCACGATCTGCGTCGCCAACTCGGCAGCCCGCGCCTTGGCCGCATCCGAGTCGTCGACCAACTCTGAAACGATCCCGGCGGCGAACGCCTGCTCGCCGGACATGTCCTCCCCGAGGAAGTAGAAGCGGGCCGCCTGCTCCCAGCCGGCGAGGCGGGGCAGCAGCCAGGTGTCGCCGCTCTCGGGCAGCAGGTTGCGCTTGGTGGCGGGCACGAAGCGAGCGGTTCGGGCCATCACCCGAATGTCGGCGTTGATCGCCAGGCCCACCGCGTATCCGGCGGCGGCTCCGTTGACCGCGGCGATCACCGGCACCTCGAGTTGCTGAAGAATCACCGCCGGGGACCGCTGCGGTTCGAAGGTGAACGCCACTTCGTCGAGCCGGTCGACCTGATTCGCTGCCTCGGCGAAGTCCAATCCTGCGGAGAAGGCGTCGCCCGATCCGGTGAGGATGATGCAGCGCACCTCGCGATCGGATGCCGCCTGATTGAGCAGATCGCCGAGCAGGTCGAACATGTCGACCGTGAAGGCGTTCTTCCGCTCGGGACGGTTGATGGTGATCGTGGCGACGTGGTCGGCCACCGAATAGAGGACGTCAGGCACGGGCCGGTAGCCTACCGCCATGCTCCGCCGCCTCCTGGCGCCGATCCGGACGATCGTGGCCGTCACCGCGATGCTGGTGGTGACGATGCTGGTCTGTGCCTATTTGATTGTCCTGATGAAGATCAAGCCACGAAGCCGGCAGGTCACCCCGATCATGCGCATGTGGGCTCGGATCTTCCTCTTCGTCACCGGCACCCGGTCGGTGGTCGAAGGAATCGATAAGCTCGATCCCAAGGCCTCCTACGTGTTCACCGGGAACCACATCTCGGCCATCGAGATCCCGATGATGATCGCTCTGCTCCCCGTCTCAGTGCGGTTCCTCGCCAAGGCCGAGCTGTTCAAAGTGCCGCTGCTCGGTGGGGCACTGACGGCGATCCACATGGTGAAGACCGACCGTAACGCAGGGGCCACTGCACACCGCGCCATCAACGAGCAGGTGGATCGGGTGGTCGACGCGCGCCTGTCGCTGGTCATCTACCCCGAAGGGACCCGCTCACCCGACGCCGAGTTGAAGCCGTTCAAGAAGGGGGCATTCCGCATCGCCATCGATAGCGGGCTGCCGGTGGTGCCGGTGGTCATCTCGGGGGCGGAGAGGGTGTGGCGGCCGGGTTCGAAACTCATGTACGGCGGCAAGGCCCGGCTGGTGATCCACGATCCGATCCCCACCGTCGGCATGGGCCCCGGCGACATCGAAGCGCTGCGCGACCGGGTGCGGGAGATCGTCGCCGAGACCTACGAGAAGATCAGGACCTGACCGCCACCGTCACGTTGTCGAGGGCAACCCGCATGCCGTCCTCGGTGTCGACCGGCCGCTCCACCCGTTCGGACCGCTCCACCGAAAGCGTCTCCCCCACCACCGCGGCGACCTCGTCGGCGGTGAACAGCACCGCCGGGTCCTGGGGGCCGCCGTAGCCGTCGACGAGGTTGCTCGAATCGTGCCCAATCACCACCAGGCGGCCGCTGTCGCACACCGCGGCGGCGGCGTTGCGCCAAACGCTCGATCGATGCTCCGCCGGGATCTGCAGGTAGACGATGAGCACCAGGTTGGCGGTCGCCTTGGCCGGTTCCCAGGCGAGCAGGTCGGCCTCCATGAAGGTGACTTCCGAGGTCACCCCGCGCGCCTCGGCCAGGGTGCGGCCCTTCTCGAGCGCCACCTTCGACCAGTCGAGCACCGTCACCCGCCACCCCTTCTCGGCAAGCCAGACGGCGTTACGCCCCTCGCCACCGGCGAGGTCGAGAGCGACCCCCGGCTCCAGACCCGAAGCGATCTCCACCAGGAACCGATTGGGCTCGGCGGTCCACAGCAGTTCCTTGTCGCGGTAACGCTCGTCCCAGGCGTGGCGATCCATGACGGCAGGGTAACGGGCGGCCAACAGGGCTCGGACCCTGACGCCGGGTCGCTCAGTTAGCGAGCCATCCGCGATGCCGCCAGACGGCCCAGCGCGCGTCGGCTGCCGCGGCTGGCGGCCAATGCCTCCATCACGACTTCGCGCTCAAGGCGAACCACGGTGGTCGGGACGGTTGCTACCACCGTGGCATTCCGGGGGGCGTCGGTGAGCAAGGCGATCTCCCCGAACACGTCGCCGGGTTCGAGGGACCGTAATGCCACACCGTCTCGCAGCACCGACACCGAGCCGTCACCGATCACATACATCTCCGTGCTCTGCTCACCCTGGGTCAGGATCGGGACGCCGGCGGCAACCGTTACCAGGCGCCCGCCTCGGGCGAGACGCTCGATCATCGGCGGAGCAAGCGGAGCGAACATGGTCGCCCCCCGCAGGATCTCGAGCACCCGCATTGGCACCTCGAACGATGCGTCGGCGCGGCGGAGGCTCCCCCAACGCCTGACGACGACCACGAAGAACAGGATCCCGAAGACGCCGAACGCCCCCTCACCACCGACGCGGTCGATCACAAAGGGGGAGGTCATCGACCCCACCGCAACGCCGAGGAGCATGGCACCTTCGAGTCGCCCAAAGGCGGCTCCCAGCCCTCTCATCGGGGCGGTCCGCTGGAGCAGCGTGCGATTGGCGACCTCGGCCACCGAGTACCCGAGACCCAGCACTCCGATCAGCAATGGGGCAACCGGAACCACGGAGATCAGGGCCATCGCCGTGGCGGCAACAGCCGCTCCGAGGACCAGAGCAGGGCCTAACCGCCTCGCGCCGACCAGCGACGCCGCCACGACGCTGCCGAGCACGCCCCCAAGACCCAACGCCGCGTTGAGGTAGCCGGCGCCGGCATCGCCGAGCGCCAGTATGTCGAGAGCAAGTACCACGATGAGGACATCGCTGGCCCCGGCGATGACCCCCAACATCGCTCCGATGAGGATGGGGGTGGCCACACGAGTCGTCGGCTCGTCGTCGACCAGTTCCGAAAGCCTGTCACCGGATGTCCCGGCGGGAGACTCGTCCTCGGGTATCCGCAACGACACGATCATCGCCACGCCAAACGCCATCAAGACGGCACTCGCCAACACGGCAAAGCCGGGGGACGCCAGCGCCATGACCAGACCGGCCATGCCCGGCCCGAGGAGGGTGCCCATCGCATCTGCGGAGGTGGAGACGACGTTGGCCGCCACCAGATCCTCGGGTTCGTCGACGAGACGGGGAACGATGCTGAAGTGAGCCGGGCGCCCCAGAGCGATCACGACGGTTGCCAGCATCGACATGCCCACGACGACCGGGAGGGCGAGGCCGACCAACATCGCCACGGCGGTGGCGCTCAACAGCACCGTGACCGCGCCGTACGCGACGGGGAGCACGGCGCCGCGACGCAGGCGATCGAGCCGCGAGGCGAGCATGGGGGCGAGCAGCGCAGCCGGAACGAGCTGCACGACGGCCACGATCGCCACCGTCGTGGCATCACCCTCCGACATGGCGTAGACGAGGACGGCCACCCATGAGGCGAACTCGACGCTGCAGAAGGCGAGGTAGGCGAGCAACACCCGGCGCAGCTCGCCGTGGCCGGCCACCCGGTTGAAGGCGGCCCGGCGTGCGGAGGTGCCCGGACGCTCCAATCTCATCGGGCCATGGGGCGACACACCCGCCCGGGGAGGATCGACAAGGTAAGGCGGTGGGCCACGGATCGGAGGCTACCCGGGCAACAACCGGCTCACCGGACCGACACCGCGTTGATGCGCTCACGAGCGACCTTCCACAATCCTCCTGAATCCGTTCAAGATTCTGGGAGGGAGATGCCGATGACGCCTCCATGCTCGGAGACCGACGGTTCGACGTCGTCACCATCGAGAGGTCGGTTGCATGCGTCGATTGCGCATCTGAACTCTCCCCTGGCGTCAAGGCCTATTGGGACGCGGTACTCGACCGGGCTCGATGCATCGTCTGCCCTCGACCCCGCGTTGACCCACCGATCCACGGCAAATATGACTCCGCCGCATCCGTTGCCCAGCGACGATGGGAGAAGGACCTCGCCAAGGGCAAAGTAGGAGAGGCGGCCATCGGCGGAATGCTGGAGGTGGAGAGGGCACTCCACAGTTC
Source organism: Acidimicrobiia bacterium (assembly GCA_040882645.1). GTDB lineage: Bacteria > Actinomycetota > Acidimicrobiia > Spongiisociales > UBA11373 > JAUYIV01. Next base: position 2,130 of record JBBEAX010000093.1, on the reverse strand, counting down.
GATCGAGGTCCTCAACGACCGTCAGATTCGACGGACGAAAAGGAACCTCGACCATCTGGTGATCGCCCCGACCGGCGTGATGGTCGTGAACACCAAGTGGTGGGAGGGCAAGATCGCCTTGGACGACCCCGGATCGGCAGTGGCACTCCGGGTCGGTCGGATCAGCGGCGACGACGCTATCGCCGGGGTGGAGCGTGAAGCAGCGAAGGTCCGCAAAGCCCTCGACACCGAAACGCCGGTCTCGCCCGCCCTTTGCTTCGTTTACGGAGACTGGTCAACCCCGTGGGACGAGTTCGAAGTCGACGGGGTGTTGGTCGCTTCCCCTCGAGGGCTCATCCGGCGCCTCAGCAAGCCCGGGCCGTTCACGGCGGACGCCCGAAAGGAGATCAAGGAGCGCCTCGCTACCGAATTTCCGCCGTACCAAGAGAGCGAAAACCGCATCCGCTTTCGTCAGAGCGGCCGGTTACCGTCACCGTCGGTGACACCCTCGACGGACATCTCTCAGCGGGCGGCAGACCTGCGGCTGCTCGCGCAGACCGACAGGACCGCCGCCCAGGAAGAATTGACCGAGCTACGCAAGCTGTGGCTCGATGAGCCAGGTCGGTTCGACCAGCCAGCGATCGTGGCCCTCCGCGAGGTCGCCGCCTCGCTCGCCACCGATTCCGGAGACCTCGACGCCGCTCTCCGCGACACCTTTGGATTCTCGGAGTTCCGACCTGGCCAGCGGGAGATCATCTCTGCCCTGCTCACCGGCCGCGACTGCATCGGGATCATGCCCACCGGCGCCGGCAAGTCACTCACCTTTCAGCTGACCGCCCGGCTGCTGGGCGGGACCACCCTGGTGATCTCTCCCCTGATCGCGCTGATGAAGGACCAGGTCGATGGGTTGGACGAGGTGGGGATGCGGGCGACCTTCCTCAACTCGAGCCTCCAAGCGGAGGAGCGGCGGCAGCGGGTCGCTCGCGTGCGTCGAGGCGAGTACGAGTTGGTGTACGCCGCCCCGGAAGGGATCGACGCCTCGGTGGGCGCCGCCCTCGAAGGGGTCGACCTGCGACTCATCGCCGTCGACGAGGCCCACTGCATCAGCCAGTGGGGCCACGACTTCCGCCCCTCCTATCGCAATCTGCGCGGGTTGAAGGGCCGGTTCGGCGTCCCAGTGCTGGCCCTCACCGCCACCGCCACCGCCGAAGTCACCCGCGACATCGTCGACCAACTCGGGTTGGAGGATCCGCTGACGCTGCGGGGCTCGTTCTTTCGGCCCAACCTGAACCTTCACGTCGTCAAGAAGGGTGAACAGCCCGACGGCAAGAAGGTGAACACCCGCACGGCGATCGGGCAGATCTGCAAGGCGCGGAAGGGCGAGAGCGGCATCGTGTACACCCTGTCCCGCAAGGCTGCCGAGTCGACGGCCGAGTACCTCCGCAAGCAGGGCATCCCCGCCCTCGCCTACCACGCCGGGATGGCGTCGGAGGACCGCACCCGGGTACAGGACGCCTTCATCCGCGACGAGGTGAAGGTGGTGTGCGCCACCGTGGCCTTCGGGATGGGGATCGACAAGTCGAACATCCGCTTCGTGATCCACCGCGACATGCCGGCGTCGATCGAGTCGTACTACCAGGAGATCGGACGGGCGGGGCGAGACGGTCTGCCCAGCGACTGCGTGCTCTTCTACTCGTGGTCGGACGTGATCGGCCGGGAACGTCTCTGGGCCGGTGAGGCGGGCGCCGACATGCGCAGCGAGCAGATCCGGCGGATGTACAACTGGGCCGAGAATCCCCGCTGTCGCTGGCGCACCCTGGTGGGCTACTTCGGCGAGTCGATCGACCTGTGCGACGACTCGTGCGACTCGTGCCGGGGAACGCCCCTCGACGTGACCACCAAGCGGAGCAAGCGAGAGGCCCGCAACGTCGAGGTGCAGGACGACCCGCTCTTCAACCGGCTGCGCGAGCTCCGCAAACAACTCGCCGACAAACGAGGCGTCCCCGCCTATGTGATCTTCAGCGACGCCACCCTCAGAGACATGGTCGCCCAGAAACCACAATCGAGGTCCGAGTTGCTCGAAGTCAGCGGAGTAGGCCCGACCAAGCTCGAGTCATACGGGGAAGCGTTCTTGGAAGTGCTGCGCTCTTA
>JBBEAX010000092.1:0-1960 GCA_040882645.1 Acidimicrobiia bacterium | reverse complement strand
CCCATCAGGGCGCGGTTGGCGTCGTCGTGCTCGAGGAACGGGATCAGCGAAGTGGCCACCGAGACGACCTGCTTCGGCGAGACGTCCATGTAGTCGACTTCCTTGGGACGGACATAGTCGACGTCGCCGCCGCTGCGCCGCACCAGCACCCGGTCGGCGGCGAAGTGGCCGTCGTCCTTGAGGATGGCGTTCGCCTGGGCGATGACGAACTTCTCCTCTTCGGAGGCCGTCAGGTAGTCGATCTTCTTGGTGACCGTCCCGTTCTCGACCCGCCGGTAGGGGGTTTCGATGAACCCGAACCGATTGACCTTGGCATAGGAGGCCAGGGATCCGATCAGGCCGATGTTCGGACCTTCGGGCGTCTCGATCGGGCACATCCGGCCGTAGTGGGACGAGTGGACGTCGCGCACCTCGAAGCCAGCACGCTCCCGCGACAGGCCGCCCGGCCCGAGGGCCGAGAGCCGGCGGCGGTGGGTGAGGCCGGCAAGGGGGTTCGGCTGGTCCATGAACTGGCTCAGCTGGCTGGTGCCGAAGAACTCCTTGATGGAGGCGACGACCGGCCGGATGTTGATCAGGCTCTGGGGCGTGATCGCCTCCGGGTCCTGGGTGGTCATGCGCTCCCGGACCACTCGCTCGAGCCGGGTGAGGCCGACGCGAATTTGGTTCTGGATGAGTTCGCCGACCGTCCGCACCCGGCGGTTGCCGAAGTGGTCGATGTCGTCGGGGGCGTAACCCGCCTCGCCGTTGAACAGCGCGATCAGGTAGCGAATGCTGTCGAGCATGTCGTCCTGCGAGAGCAGGCCCAGGCTGTCCTTCCGGTAGGCCTCGGCATCGTCGAGATTCTTGGATGCGCGGGCGAACTTCTGATCAACCTTGTAGCGACCGACCCGGGTGAGGTCGTACCGCTTCGGGTTGTAGAACAGGGTGTTGATCAGGTTGCGAGCCGACTCGATGGTCGTCAGCTCGCCGGGGCGAAGCTTCCGATACAGGTCGAGCAATGCCTCTTCCCGGTCCTCGGTGGGGTCCTTCTCGAGCGTGTTGGCGATCACTTCGGATCCGTCGAACAACGCGAGCAGGTCCTCGTCGGACTGGGCGAAGTCGAGGGCGCGCAGGAACGTGCTGACCAGCTGACGACGCTTGCGGTCGACGCGGACCCCGAGGGTGCCCTTCTTGTCGATGTCGAACTCGAGCCATGCCCCCCGGCCGGGAATCACCTTGGCGCTGAACAGGTCACGGTCCGAGGTCTTGTCGGGTGTCTGATCGAAGTACACACCGGGAGAACGAACCAGCTGGCTGACGACCACTCGCTCAGTGCCGTTGATGATGAAGGTGCCGTTGGGCGTCATCATCGGGAAGTCCCCGAGGAAGACCTGCTGCTCCTTGATCTCGCCGGTCTGGCGGTTCATGAAGCGGGCGGTCACGAACAGCGGGCGTGAATAGTTGGAGTCGCGCTCCTTGGCCTCTTCGATGGTGAGCGTGGGCTCTTCGAAGCGGTGGTCGGTCAATTCGAGGGCGAGGGTGCCCGTGAAGTCCTCGATCGGCGAGATCTCTTCGAAGATCTCCTTCAGGCCGCGCTCTAGAAACCAGTCGAACGAATCGTGTTGTACGGAGAGGAGGTCGGGGAGTGGCAGAACTTCCGGAATCTTGGCGAACGAAATTCGCTCGCTTCGCGCACGAGCCAAAGGGCTTCCTCCTCGATAATCAGGCAGCGGTCAGGGCGTGTTTTTTTCTCTTCGGGGCGTAGCCCGCGGATATCCCAGGGACGACGAAGAACCAGGATAGCACGCGGCTATCCCGGCTCGGCCAGGCCGGCGTTCGGAGAGAACCTCAGGGTCTCCTCTTATGTCTACCCGGGCAATGTATCGAAATGCGGGGGGTGGGTCAAGGGTTTACGAGGCCTCGCTGCGCTCGGCCTGCGATGGGCGAAGGGCTGGCCTTCGGCCGGCCTGCGATGGGCGAA
>JBBEAX010000091.1:7640-12353 GCA_040882645.1 Acidimicrobiia bacterium | reverse complement strand
TAGGTGTTGGTGTGCCCGACGCCGGCGGCGCCGTCCGCCAGGATCTGCAGCGGATAGAACACCCGGTCGGCCACCGGAGGATCCCCCACCGGCTCGAGAGTGGCGGCCTCGCCGAGGACTACGTTCCCGGCGGCGGCGATCGCGTCGGCAAGATCCCGATCACCCTCCGGGTTTGCGGTGTTGACGCTGGCGAACGTGACGTCATACCCGATCAGCAGCGCCCCGTCCGCGGCCATGTTCTCGATCATCTGGGCGTGGATCGACCGGTCCCACGGCCAGCGGCCCACCAGGGCGATGCTCTCGTCGTCGATTCCCACCACGGTGATGCGGGAGTCGATGCCCGTCCCGGGGAAAAGGCCGTCGGAGAACCGCAACTGAGTGCGAAAGAACAGGTTCGAAGACATCGCGAACCACGAACCCACGACGATCGCCACCGCGATCCCGACGGCGATCGCGGGCTTGAACCAGGTGCTGCGATGTTTGCTGGCCATGGGGTCCTTCTGGGCGGGGGTTCAGATCGTACCGAGGGAGCAGGTCCGGTGATGCCGCCCGGCGCTACGGAACGGTGAAGGTCGCCTCGTAGCTGTCGTCGGTCCCGGCCAGCACCACGTTGTCCACCACCAGCACCACCTGGCCGCCCACCCGCACCGTCAATACGAAGTCGGTGGAATCCAACCCGCAGATGTCGAAGACGTGCACCGTGACCGTGTACTCGCCGGAAGGGGCTCCGGCGGTCCACACGGTGTTTTCCGGCGGGATGTCGCTCGCCTCGCAATCGGCGAAGGCGTCACGATCGAGCACCCCACCAGACGCCGACTCGGTGTTCTGCCAGTTGACGGTCTCCCCCGCCGGGTCGGTGACCCACAGGTCGAGGTCGACGACGGCACCCCAGTCGAGCGTCACCTGGACGTCGCCGGGGGTGAGCACGGCCAGTGTCCCGGTCGCCTGGTGATCTCCGAACGTGGCGGTCACGGTGTAGTCGCCGGCGGCGGTTGGAGTACACACAGCTCCGTCGCAGGGCACTCCGTCGAGGTCGAAGGTGGCCGCTACTTCGCCGGTCGGGTTGCCCGCCTCGTCAAGTCCCTGAGCCGAGTACGTTTGGGACTCGCCGAGGTTGATCGCCGCTTCGGAGGGCAACAGTTCGATCGCCTCGATCCCACCCGCGTTGAACTCCGTGGTGCACTCCCCAGTGGTGTCGCAATCGTCGTTGAACACGATCCAGTCGCTGTTGAGCAGGTCGTCAGGCGTCGGCATCGGGCCAGTCACCGAACCGTCCTCCGAGATCGTCACCGTCGAGCCGGCTTCCACCAGCACCTCCTCGCCGGAAGAGGTGGTCACCAGCACTGCCCCTTCGGTCACCACGATGGAGGTGGAACCGTCCGGGTTGACCAGCACCGCCCAGGTGGTGCCCTGTACCGCCGCCGAGGCGGTAGGGGTGTCGATCGCGAAGCGATTGCCGGTCTCGGTGATATCGACAACGCGGCTGTAGGTGTTGCCCGTCTTCTGCTCGCCCTCGATGACGGTCGAAGCGATTACTCCGCTGCCGCGTTCCAGAGCCGAGATGCGTAAGGAGGTGTCGAAGTCGAGCCGGGTGACGCTGCCGTCGGGCCAGTCGATGCTGGCCCGCCCGTCGGACCCGGTCCGCACGGTGGCGCCTTCGGCGAGGATTTGCCCTTCGGTACCGGCAGCAAAAGTGCCCGCGCCGTCGGCATCCACCTCGACCGTACCGCCGTGGATGCGAAGCGTGGCGAAGAGGTCTTCACCGGAGGCGTCGTCACCGCAGGCGAGGGATGCCGTCGCCAGCAAGACGGCGGTGGTGATCAGCGGTAGCAGGAGTCGTCGGGTGGACACGCGCCCATTGTGGTCGGAGGGGCACCGTGCCGCCAAGCGTCGCGGGAAGGAGGGCTACTAGCCCGCTTCGACCACCGTCACCGTGAACGACGCCTCACCCTCGTTGCCCGCAGCATCCAACGCGGTGCAAGTCACGATGGTCACACCCACCGGGAACAACGACCCCGACGCCGGGTCACAAACGGGACCCGACACCACCCCAACATCATCCGACGCCGACACATCATCCCCAAAGTCCACCACCGCACCATCATCATCCGTCGCCGTCACCTCGATGGCGACTGGCACCATCACCACCGGAGGGGTGGTGTCGGGCACCGTGAAGTTCTGGTCGACGGCGGTGTCCGTCGTGAAAGTGCCGTCGACGAGATAGGTCACTACCCCGTTGACGACGATCGTCATCGAGAAGTCGGTCGTAACCCCGCATAGATTGAATACGTCGGCCCGGGCGGTGTACTGACCCACCGGTGCCTGGCCCTGGGGCCAGAAGACGTGCTCGGCGTGCCCCGCGGGGGATGTCGCCGGATTGCATCCGGGAACGATGTCGGCGTCGAGCTGGCCACCAGTGCCATTCGTAGTCCTGCCGTAGAAGACCCTGTCGCCGAAGCCACCGATCGGGTCCCACACGTGAAGGTCCAGGTCGGCGTCACCGAACCAGCGGAGGAACACCTCGACGTCGCCAGCTCCGAGACCGGCCTGCTCCACCGTGAGCACCGCGTCATCGCTCACCAATCCAACCGACCCTGTGACCGTGTGGTTACCCGTGGTGGTGGCCGAGCACAGGTTGCCGCTGCAGGTGCCGTCTGCGATGCCATAAACAGCGACGACCGCGCCGCGGGAGTTCCCGAACTCGTCCCAGCCCACGGCGGTGTATTCGACCTGGACACCGGGCTCCACGATCACCCCACCGGGCGAGATCTCGATCGAGTCGAGCGGGCCGGGTACGACGGTCACTACGAAGGTCGTCGTCGCGGCGTTTGCCGCCGCATCCGTGGCATTACAGGTCACCACGGTCGCTCCGAGAGGGAACGTCGACCCCGAAACCGGGGCGCACGTCGCCGTCCCCGGCCCATCCACCGCATCCGAGGTCGCCGGACTCGTGTAGTTGACGATCGCCTCATCCGGGCCTGTGGCCTCAGCGGTCTCGTCACCATGGGGATCGATTAGTGGCGGTGTCGTATCCACGACATCAACTCCGAAGGTGACGGGCGTCGCCGCGTTTCCTGCCGCATCCGTGGCATTGCAGGTCACCAGGCTGTTACCCACCGGGAACGTCGACCCCGACACCGGGGCGCACGTCGCCGTCCCCGGCCCATCCACCGCATCCGCGGTCGCCGGACTCGTGTAGTTGACGATCGCCCCGCCCGGGCCTGTGGCCTCAGCGGTCTCGTCACCGTGCGCCGCGATCACCGGCGGAGTCTCGTCGGGCGGAACCGTCGTGGTAGTGGTCGTGGTCGGGGGCACGGTCGTAGTGGTCGTCGCCGGCACCGTGGTCGTCGTGGTCGTCGCCGGCACGGTGGTCGTTGTCGTCGTGGCGGGCGGCGGCGGCGGGGCAAGGGTGGTCGTGGTGGTAGGCGGCACCGTCGTCGTGGTGGTGGGAGCCACTGTCGTGGTGGTCGGCTCGTCGGGGCCGGCCACGGTGGTGGTGGTAGTGCCGTCCTCGTCGGGACAGTCGGGACCCTCATCGAGTTCGCAGTTGTAGACGATCCACTCGTCGTCGATCAGGTCGTCGGGGATCGGGATCGGGTCGCTGACGTTGCCGTCTTCGTCGACGGTCACCATGAAGCCTGCGGGCACCGGGCCGTCGCCGGCGTCGACCGAACCTTCGATCACGGCGACTGTGGTCGACCCGTCGGCGTTGAGCAGCACCGCGTACACCGTGCCCTGTACCGAAGCGGTGGCGGTGGGGGTCTCGATGTCGAACCGGCTGGCGGCATCGGTGAGTTCGGTGACCCGGTTGTAGGTGCTACCCGAGGTCTGCTCGCCTTCGATCACCTTCGACTGGGCGTCGTTGTCGAGGATCTGGAGGGTGACGATCTTGAAGGTGGTGCTGTGGTCGAGGCGGGTGACAGACCCGTCGAAGTACTCGATGGCGGCGCGGCCGTCGGCGCCGGTGCGCACCGTGGCGCCCTCGGTGAGCACCTGGCCATCCGTGGCGGCAGCGAAGGTGGCATCGTCGAGGCTTACCTCGACCGTCCCGGCGTGAACACGGAGAGTGGCGCTGGGGACATCCGACCCGGAGTCATCCCCACAGGCGCCGAGCGCGAACATCGCCACTAGTGCGAGTCCGACGAACAAACGAGACTTCATGACAGCAGCGCCCCCGCTTCTACAAGTGAACTCAAGGCCCGACGGACCATTGTGGTACGGGCCAGGACCTTCCGCAACCGATTTCCTTGCTCGGTGGTCACGCGAGCCGCTGTACCGAGCGCCTAGCGCTCAGTGCCGCTACTCCGAGTAGCCCCAGAAGAAGCGTGGCCAGGACAGCGAGCGGATCGACCCCTCGATCCGTCGGAAAGCCCAGGACCAACTCATCGTCACCGCAGCCCCCCGGAGGGACGACCTGGAATCCGATCGCATTGGATTCGATCCCGCCGGCAGATGCAGTCAACAAGACAGCACCGTTGTTCGAGCCGATGACTTCCTTGGTGGCGACACCGTCCAATGCAGTGGCGCTGGGTCCGCCCACGAAGCCCAGCTTGCCTTCTGCGTCGGCGAACACCACGACAGTCGAGTCGTCATCGATCGGGTCGCCGCCGACGTCCAGGAGAGTCGCCGTGTAGGTGCGGGTGCAATCCGGTAGGAGCTGCTCGCTTGAGCCCGTCAGAAGGATCGAGTTGAACTCGATGGTTGTGGTGGTCG
>JBBEAX010000091.1:0-7540 GCA_040882645.1 Acidimicrobiia bacterium | reverse complement strand
TCGCCGAGGTGGTGGTCGTCGCCGAGGTGGTGGTCGTCGCCGAGGTGGTGGTCGTCGCCGAGGTGGTGGTCGTGGGCGGCTCGTCCGGGCCCGAAATCGTCGTCGTCGTGGTGGCAGCCGCCGTGGTGGTCGGTCCGCCACCCGAGCTGGTTGTGGTCGCCGCCTCGGTCGTCGTCGTGGTCGCGGCGACGGTCGTGGTGGTGGGCGGCTCATCGGGACCCAGCACCGTGGTCGTTGTGGTCGAGCCCTCGTCGGGGCAGTTCTCGCCCTGGTCGAGTTCGCAGTTGTAGAGGATCCAGTCGTCGTCGATCAGACCATCCGGGATCGGCACCGGATCACCCGAGATGCCGGCCGGGTCGATCACGACCATGAAACCTTCGGGGACCTCGGTGTCGCCGACCCCGACCGATCCTTCGATCACCGCGACCGTCATCGAGCCGTCAGGATTGAGGAAGACCGCGTAGATGGTCCCTTGCACGGATGCCGTCGCCGTGGGAGTCTCGATGTCGAAGCGGCTGGCCGCGTCGGTCAGTTCGGTGACCCGGCTGTAGGTATTGCCCTCGGTCTGCTCGGCCTCGATCACCTTCGACTGGTCGTCATTGTCGAGGATCGCCATCGTCACGATCTTGAAGGTGGTGTCGTGATCGAGACGGGTCACCGAACCGTCGAACCACTCGATGGCAGCGCGCCCGTCGGCAGCCGTCCTCACGGTCGATCCCTCGGTCAGTATCTGCCCCTCAGACCCGGCAGAGAAGGTGGCGTCATCGACACTCACTTCGACGCTGCCCGCGAAGACCCTCAAGGTGGCGGTGGGTGCCGAACCCCCTCCCCCGCCACCAAAGCACGCGGAAAGAAGGAGGACGGCGAGCAGCGCCGTTCCCCCGAAGTGAACGAGCCGAATCAGCCGAATGCTGTCCCCGCGCAACGCCGCCCCTCCGTGAGGGCGCCATTATGGCAGCCGCCCGGCGGCTCGTACGCGAAATCGGAGAATCAGGTGGCGAAGCGGCGGCGGCGGAGCGAAGCCCAGCCCAGTGCTGCCACGCCGGCGATGGCGAGGACGACGATTCCCAGTCCCGGTCCGCCCGGACCACTTTCGGGCAGCCGCAACGGGGCCGCGCCGCCGATGATCTGCTCGCAGCCCTCGTCATAGATGACATCGAACTCGACGATGTTCGAGGACAGATCGCCGCTGGTCACCTGCAACTGCACGCCTCCGGGCAACCCGCCCTCAAAATCCCCGGAGATCAGCAACTCGAAGTAGCCGCCGGCGGCCTCGACGGAGGGCCCGTCTCCGTAGTCGAGGTTGTTATCGGGTGGTTCGACGTCGGCGAAGGTCACGGTCTGGTTGGCATCGACCACGTTGCCGTAGTCATCGACGATCCACCCGTAGAACCAGTTGCTTTGGCAATACGGAAGATCGGCGACGGTTTCCGGATACAGCTCGATCTCGGTGGCAGGGCCGGGCAGGACTTCGAGGAACGCCGAGTCCGTGAAGTTCCCATATGTGCCGACGATCTCGTAGGACCCGGCACCCGTCGGGCCGCACAGGTCGCCGGTGCACGGCTGTCCTTGGTTCCCGCCAAAGGCCGCCGCCACCGGGACGCCACTCGCCCCGAAGACCTCGCCCTCCCCGAAGAATGGATACGCGACAAAGTCGGCTTCCACGAATCCCAGGAAGTTGTTGTCGGCATCGAAGGCCGCCGCCGTGTACTCCATGAACTCGCCCGCATCGATCGTTCCTTGCTCCGGCTCGATCTCGATGTAGGAGATCGGCGGCGGCGGCGGCGGAGGCGGCGTGGTGGTAGTAGTGGTAGTAGTGGTAGTAGTGGTCGCCGCCGTCGTCGTAGTCGGGGCAACCGTGGTGGTCGTCGTGGTGGGTGGGGGCGGCGGGCTCGTCGTCGTAGTCGTGGTCGGCGCCACCGTGGTGGTGGTCGTTGCCGCGGTGGTGGTCGTCGCAGGAACGGTCGTGGTGGTCGTGGCGGGCGGTTCCTCACAACCCGGCGCTCCGTCGAGGTCGCATTGGTTGAACAGGATCCAATCACTGTCCAAGAGTTCGTCGGGAATCGGCACCAACTCGCCGATGGTGCCATCGGCGGCGACCGTCACCATGAAGCCCGCCGGCACTTCGATCTCGTCGTCACCAGAAGTGACCAGAACCGATCCATCGAGCACCGCGATGGTGATCGAACCGTCCGCGTTGAAGATGACGGCGTAGATGGTTCCCTGTACCGAAGCGACCGCAGTCGGGGTTTCGACCGCGAAGCGGCTTTCGGAATCGGTGAGGTCCGTGACCCGGTTGTAGGTGTTGCCGGATCCCTGGTCGCCTTCGATCACCGTCGATCCCAGATCGTTGCCCAGGATCTGCTGGGTCACGATGGTGAAACTGGTGTCGTGGTCGAGCCGGGTCACCGACCCGTCGAAGTACTCGATCGCGGCGCGCCCATCCGCACCCGTGCGCACCGTGTCGCCCTCAGAGATCGTCTGTCCGTCGGAGCCGGCGGCGAACTGGTCATCGGTTCCCACCTCGACGCTGCCGGCAAAGACGCGCAACGTCGCCACCTGTACTTCGGAATCGTCGCCGCTCGAACCCCCGCAGGCAGCCAGCACGAGGATGAACGCGATCCCCAGGAAGTGGACATTGCGGATGCGGTGGGTTGGCTGACGACCGATGGGTGGCTCCTTCGAGGACCTCGGCATTGTTGCGGACCGCGTGCGCTATCGGCAAACGCCGGGCGATTTCTTTAACAGTCGGACAGGTTCGTTAGCGTCGAATGATGCTCAAGACGCTGACTGCGCTGGTGTTCCTCGCTGCGGCGTGCGGCAGCGCGCCACCCGCCGACGCCGACCCGACCGCGCCGGAGGAACGCTCGGGAGCCGTGGTCGCGGTGCTCGACGGCGACTCGGTGCGGGTAGCCGTCGACGGCGTGACGACGGAGGTCCGACTGCTGGGCATCAACGCGCCGGAGATCGATGAGTGTTGGGCGAACGAGGCCCGCAGCGCGCTCCAGAACCTGCTCGAGGAAGAGATCACCCTCGTCGAGGACGGTGCGGACCAATTCGGCCGGACCCTCGCCCACCTCTACTCGGGGGGACGCCATATCAACCTGGCATTGGTGGAAGAGGGAGCGGCGATCGCTCTGGCCACGGCGCAACCCGCCTTCGCCTCAGCCGAGCAAGCCGCCTTCGAGGATCGGGTGGGATTGTGGTCGCCGACCGCATGCGGACCTGAAACCCCACTCGAGGTTTTCATCGAACATGTGTCGTTCGACGCGCCCGGACCCGACGACGAGTACCCGAACGGCGAATTCGTCGTGGTCTCCAATGAAGGGCCTGATGCCGACCTCGGGGGCTGGTGGATCCGCGACGAGTCGTCCACCCACCGGTTCCGGTTCCCCGACGGGTTCGTGCTCGTTGCGGGCGGCCTGGTGATCATCCGTTCGGGCTGCGGCCAGGACGGGGACAGCGATCTCTACTGGTGCGCCAATGGCCCGGTATGGAACAACGACGGCGACATGGTTCTTCTGTTGGACACGTACGGGAACGTGGTCGACCGGTGGCGGTACGCGGGGTAGCAAGAATCAAGTAGCAAGATAAGAGGTGTGACCCTTCTTGCTACTTGATTCTTGACTCTTGCTACTCCCACTACCGTCCCCTATCCAATGCAACCCATCGACACTCTGGGGCGGCCGCTGCGCGATCTGCGGATCTCGGTGACGGATCGGTGCAACTTCCGGTGCACCTACTGCATGCCGAAGGAAGTGTTCGGTCGCGACTACGAGTTCCTCGCCCGCGACCTGCTGCTCTCCTTTGAGGAGATCGTTCGGGTCACCCGGGTGTTCACCGGGCTGGGGGTCCGCAAAGTGCGGCTCACCGGCGGCGAACCGCTGCTGCGCCGCGACATCGAATCGCTGGTGGGCATGCTCGCCGATGTGCCTGGCGTCGATGACCTCACCCTCACCACCAACGGCTCGTTGCTGGAGCGCAAGGCGGAGGCGCTGGCGGCCGCGGGACTCGACCGGGTGACCGTGAGCCTGGACTCGCTCGAGGACGCGACCTTCATGGCGATGAACGACGTCGGCTTTCCCGTGGCCCGGGTCCTCGCCGGCATGGACGCCGCCGAAGCGCATGGCTTGGGTCCGGTGAAGGTGAACGTGGTGATCAAGCGAGGCGTCAACGACCACGAGGTCGTCGACATCGCCCGGCATTTCCGGGGAACGGGCCGGATCGTCCGGTTCATCGAATACATGGATGTCGGCCACACGAACGGCTGGCGGATGGACGACGTGGTCCCCAGCGCCGAGATCCAACAGGCGATCGCGGCAGACGCCCCCTTTGAGCCGATCGACTCCAACTACCCGGGAGAGGTCGCCAACCGCTTCCGCTACCTCGACGGCTCGGGCGAATTCGGGGTGATCGCCTCGGTCACCCAACCGTTCTGCGGATCCTGCACCAGGGCCCGGCTCTCTGCGGAAGGGTCCCTGTTCACCTGCCTGTTCGCCACCGGCGGCCACGACCTGAGGGCGCTGATGCGGGGAGGGGCTTCCGACGAGGATCTACGCGGCGCGATCGCCGGGGTTTGGACGGCCCGCAAGGACCGCTATTCGGAGATCAGGTCCGAATCGACCAGCGGCTGGCAGAAGGTCGAGATGTCCTACATCGGCGGGTAGGAAAGCGTCAAGAGTCAAGAACCAAGATTCGAGAATCGCCAGGCTCGCCCCCAGCCCGATTACCGTCATGTTGTGGATCCAGCGGAACGCGCCCGAATCGGCAAGATGACTCATCCGGTTCGAGGCCTCCTTCACGGGACCGCGGCGCTCGCCGCGCTGATCGGAGCCCTGGCCCTCACCAGCAATGCGCCTGACGGCGTAGCCCGGAAGGTGTCGCTGCTGGCGTTCGGGATCAGCCTGGTCGCGCTGTTCGTCACGAGTTCGCTGTACCACTCGATCCCCTGGGACCACGTGTGGAAGAAGCGCATGCAGAAACTCGACCACACGATGATCTATGTGCTGGTTGCGGGAACCTTCACACCGATCGCGGTGATCGTCCTCGAGGGCTGGGCCCGATGGACGATTCTGGGGATCCAATGGGGCCTCGTGGCCATTGGGGCGCTCTACATGTTCATCGCCAAGCCACCGCGGCATTGGGTGTCGGTGGCACTGTCGACCACGCAAGGGTGGCTGGCGATCTTCCTTCTCGGACCGTTGGCGAGCCGGCTCCCGTGGACCGCGCTGCTGATGATCGGCCTGGGCGGGGTGCTCTACACAGTGGGGATGGTGTTCCTGGTGACGGGACGACCCCGGCTATGGCCCAGGGTCTTCTCGTACCACGAGGCGTTCCATGTGCTGGTGGTGGCGGCGGCCGTGGTGCACTTCATCGCCATCGCCCGCTGGGTCTCGGACTACGGGGTCTAGGCCGAAGCTATCCCCATCCGGCGCTCGAAGATCTCCGCCTTGCGAAGCACGGTCGCCGGGAATTCGATGACCTTCTCCTGGAGCTCACGAGCCCGGGCTGACAGCCCGGTGAGGTTCTCGATCCCCCAGTCACGGATCAGCGGCAGCAGCACTCGATCATGGTGGATCCGAAGGTTGTAGACCCCGGCCCGGGCCATCTCGACCGCCCGCCGCACAAAGCCGGGGATCACGGTGCCCGGCATCGCAAAATTGGTGAACACCCGATGCATGGCGTCCAGCATCGTCTCTGGGTCCGCCTGCAACAGCGCTTCGGTCACGCCCCGATAGAACAAGAAGTGGTGGTTCTCGTCGGTGGCGATCCGGGCCATGATCCCGTAAGCCACTTCGTCGTCGGCGAGTTTACCGGCATTGCGATGGCTCACCCGGGTGGCCAACTCCTGGGCCGAGGTGTAGACGAAGATCGCCGCCGGGTCTGGGAAGCCCGTGTTGTGCCCGGCCTCCATCGTGAGCAGACGGTCGTCCTCGAGCAGTTTCGGGTCGCAATTGCGCGAGGTCAGAAGGTACGAGCGGAGGGCGATGGAATGCTGGGCCTCCTCGGAGGTCCACATGTGGGTCCAGCGACGCATGGCGGATCCCTCCGGCATGTGGGAGGCGATCTCCGAGTGGTAATAGGGCAGGTTGTCTTCGGTCAGCAGATTGAGAACCAGGGAGGTGCGGACCTCGGGCGAGAGGGACGCGTCGGACTCCTGCCACGGCTCGGCGACGAAGTTGCGGCCCTTCTCCCACGGGACATATTCGTGCGCGTACCAGTGCTCACGTCGTTCCTTGTGTTCCGCCATGAGACGCTCGACCGTGGGTTCCACGGACGCGATCAGTTCGGACTGCTGCTGGTCGATCATGGTGTGCCCCTTCGGCGCCCCGGGCGGGGTCAGGCGTCCATAGAGACATTAGTGCCGGCGGGGCTGATCACCGCACTCCCATGGCGGTAGGACTAGGTTTCGCCCCCACTCGGACGGGGGGGAGATGCGAGCGAGAGCGGCAGTATTGGCACTGGTCCTGGCGGCCTGTGGCGGCAGCGGGGCGAGCACCACCACCGGTGGACCCGGGACGACCACCGGGGCGACGACGACCACGGGCGCCCCGACGACCACCGCAGCCGCGACCACCACCACCATGGACGCCGGACCGGTCGCAATCGCGGCGGTGGCGCCCTATCCGCTGGAGATGGCGGACTTCGCCAACAACCCCGCCCCCGACCTTGGGGTGACGATGGCCCTCGTCACCGGCAGCCCGCTCAAGGCGATATTCAGCGCCACCGACGAGTTCCCGGGAGACTGCCTCGGGTTCACCATCTGGAGCCCCGACTTTCTGACGCAGTACGCCAACGGCCATGTTGACATCAAGCCCGACGGTTGTGAAGGCGCCGAAGTCGTCTTCGGCGAGGACGAGATCGTGATCCGCACCGGACGCACCATCGTCGTCGAACTGGGCGAACTCCCCGACGCGCCGTTCATCCCCGCATTCCAGGTGCTCGATGCCGGATTCCAATCGGGCTTCTACTCGCGGCCCCTGCTGATCCCGGCCGAGCCCGACGAAGTAGGAGACCTCGGCCCCGGCCTGATCGTCAACGTGCTGGGCGGCGAGAATTTCGAGATCGGAGCAGACGGGGCATGGGCCGTCGCCGATTTCCCCCCGGCCCAGCCCGGCATCTGTGAGCCCGCCGGTGGTCTTGTGTGTCTGAACGAGGACCGATTCCGGGTCGAGACGAAGTTCATTCAGAGCGGAGGCACCAACCCGGCGACCCTGGTGTCGAGTCGGGGAGATACCGGCCTCTTTTGGTTCTTCGATCAGGACAATTACGACCTCGTCGTCAAGATCTTGAACGGCTGTTCGGTCAACAACCACTACTGGGTGTTCATCGGTGGGCCCGCCGGCACCGATGGCGATACCGATGCAGACGTGACCATCGAGGACACCAACTCCACCGACGAGACCACCTACGAGTATCGACCGAGCAGCTCGCCGCTCATCATGGACACCGAGGCCTTCGCCACCTGCCCGTAAGAGGGTCACCAGTCACCAGTCACCAGTCACCAGTCACCAGTCACCAGTCACCAGTCACCAGTCAC
>JBBEAX010000090.1:0-12378 GCA_040882645.1 Acidimicrobiia bacterium | reverse complement strand
GGCAACGACGACGACCACGGCGGCAACGACGACGACCACGGCGGCAACGACGACGACCACGGCGGCAACGACGACGGCTCCCCGTCTCTATTGGCCGTCCGTCAGTCGAGCAGCCACCTCACCGGAAGCGATTGCCGACCGGAGTGGAGTGTGTCGGCAGGATCGATCCTGGCCTGACCCTCACGATCTATCGGCTACAACGGATAGATAGATAAGGGTTCTATCTCCTATAGCAGATAGAAAGCGGTTGCAACTATAGGCTGTAGGGGGTAGATTTCACCCATGGCCACTGATCGCACTCACGCCAGGCGTCAACTAGACGCACGATTTGAAGCGCTCCGACCCCTTGTGAACTTGCCGCGACCTCACAGGGGTTGGATCCGCGCGATCCGTAACGCCCTCGGCATGTCTACCACTGAACTGGCGGACCGCCTTGGAGTGTCCCAATCGGGTGTCCCAGATGTTGAGAACAGCGAGCTGAGCTACACGATCAAGCTGGAAACACTACAGCGCGTCGCCCACGCGCTCGACTGCGAGCTCGTGTACTTCCTGGTGCCTCGCACAGGATTGGACGCCGCGGTACGGCGACAGGCCGAACGCAAAGCGGCTCAACATCTCAGCTCGGTGGCACACCAGAGCCGACTCGAGGATCAGGCGGTGACCGACGACGACACGACCGCGCAATTGGACGAGCTCGCCACGCGATTCATCGATCACAGAGGGTTGTGGTCCGAGAAGGGCTCCTAAGGTGAGCCACCTCCTAGTACCGCTTGGTGACGGTCACACCGAGCTGCCGGAGGAGGACCGACTCGGCCTCATCCCGACCCATATCGCGACCCGAGGTGAGCTATTCGAGGCGGAGCAGCGGAACATCACAGAGGCGCTGTTGCGCCGTCCACCGACACTCGTCAGGCTCCTCGATGACATGTACCTCCGTGATCTCCACAAAGCCATGTTCTGCCAGGTGTGGGAGTGGGCTGGCCGCTACCGACTCCGCGAAACCAATATCGGAATTGGCCCCCACGACATACCGAGTGAGGTCCGTGAGTTGGTTGAGTCCGCGAAGTCATGGGTCGAGTACTCAACGTATGAGGCTGACGAGCTTGCCGTCCGGTTCCATCACCGCCTCGTCACCATTCATCCTTTCTCGAACGGCAATGGCCGCCACAGCCGAATCGCCGCCGATTACCTAGTGAGATTGCTGGGTCGCAGACCATTCAGCTGGGGAGATGGACTTGCTGTAGACACGCCGGGACTGCGCGCCGCCTACCTCCAGTCGTTGAAGCGTGCCGATCAGGGTGAAATTGCTGGCCTGGTTGCCTTCGCCCGCTCGTGAGAGCCCGCGTTCCCGCAAGTTCAGGTGAAGTCAACAGTCAGTGAGAAGCCCAGAGCAGTGGCGAACTCCTGACAGGGGTCCCGAGGGATTCCCGCCTGTACTCGATGATGCGTGACTGGTGATCCTCAGCCATGTCGCCCGACTGCCACAATGTGGCGGAGAGATGCTGAAGTTCGTCGCGACGCGGGTGTTCTGGGGGTTGGTAACGCTGCTGATTGTGGTGTCGCTGGCGTTCTTCGCGGTCAATCTCTTCTTGCCGTACGACTATGCGGTGGGGCTTGGGCAGCGACCTCGGGCGATTGAGGCTATCCGTCAGCAGCTCGGTCTAGATCGCCCGTTGGTGGTGCAGTGGCTCAGTTACATGAGCCACTTCGTGAGGGGCGACATGGGGTACACCTACGAGGGAGCACGGGTATCGAGCCAGGTTTGGAGTTACCTGCCGATAACGGTGGGGATCTTCGGCGTCGGTGGGATCGTTGCATTCCTGTTTGGCGAGTGGCTCGGTCGGCTGGTGGCGTGGAGCCGTCACCGTTTCTTGGCGTCGACGGCCAATGTCGGAGGCGTTCTCCTGTTCGCGACCTTCCCTCCCTTCCTCGTGTTCCTGCTCTTTTACTTCGAGGGTTCACGGCTGGAGGATCTTCGAGTCTCCTTGGGGCTCGGGTTTAGACCGGGGGAATACCCACCCGGATTGCTGCACATGCTGGCGTTCGGACTCCTTGCGGCGCTCGTCGGCGGGTTGCTCGTGAGGGCCTGGGCGCGCAAGCGGGATTACTCCGCCCTCCAAATGACATCCGTTGTCGTGTCTCTCGCTGGTTTCCTGGTCGGCGTGTGGCTGCTGGGGGTATGGGGTGAGGGAATCGACTGGCTGTTGTGGCCGAGCGCCCTGGTCGCTGCGGCGGCTCTGGTTCTCATCGCCTTTGGCGAGATGATGCTGGTGATGAGTGCGGGGGTGTCGGAGGAGATGGCCGAGGACTATGTGTTCACCGCCCGCGCCAAGGGGATTCCCGAGTCGCGTATACGTGACCGTCACGTCGCTCCCAATGCGGTGCTGCCTGCGATCTCACGGCTGGTGACCAGCATGCCCTATCTCATCGCTGGCATGGTCATCATCGAGTATGCCGTCGGCATTCCCGGCCTCGGATTCCTCTTGTTCCGGTCGATCGAGTCCGGGAGCGTCCCGACCATCCTCGGGGTCCTCGCCGTCATCGGCGCGATCGGCATCGCCATGCGGACCGTGCTTGACATCGTTCAAGCGGTAATCGACCCCCGGCTCCGCGAGCAGGTGAGAGCGTGATCGAACCTGTCTATGAGCATGAGATCACCGGATGGGCCGACACCCGCCGCCGGGCACGCCACAGCAAGATGATCATCGCCGGGCTGGTCATCCTCGGCGCGTTCGCCGTCCTCGCCTTCGCCCACCCGGTACTCAGCGCCACCGTGTGGTCGGACCGCCCCGACATCTACCGGCCGGTCACCGGTCACGACAGGTCGATCTCACATCCCTCCGGCCCAACGATCGCCCACCCCCTGGGAACTGATCCCCTCGGTCGTGATGTCCTCAGCCTGATGACCTACGGGTTGCGTCCGAGCTTCATCGTCGCCATCGCCAGCGCCCTCGGAGCCGGCGTCGCCGGGCTGGTCGCAGGGACCTCGGCGGCGTTCTTCCGGGGCCGCTACGACCGGGTGATGACCCACCTTTCGGATGCCTTCATGCTGCTTCCGCCTCCCCTGGTGTTCCTGCTTGCCAGCAAGAGGGGCCTCATGGGGCCCCTCGAGCTCGGTTTGCTCTATGGGCTGCTGTTTGGCCTCGGTCCCGCCGCCATCGTGGTGCGGTCACGCGCCCTGACGGTCATGGAGAAGCCGTTCATCGACGCGGCCCGCTCCGCCGGGGGCGGCTCCCGCTGGATCATCACCCATCACGTCCTGCCCCACGTCATCCCCCACCTCGCCGTGGTGGTCCTCGCCGGAGTCGTCGGCGCCCTCGTCACCCAGGGTTTCGTCGAGTTCCTCGGCATCGGTGGATACCGCTACGGCCTGGGCAACCTCGTCTACAACGGGCTCGCATACCGGTTCATCCTGGCGACCGGGGTTCCGTGGAGCACCCTCCTGACGGGGAGCCTGGGGATTTCGCTCCTCGCCTCCTCCTTCTACATGATCAGTGTCGGCCTCCGCGGCGCGGGTGACCCCCGTCGCTCCCGCAGGAGAGCCTGATGGGCAGCAGCCGTCACGCTCGCCTTCTCCGCCAGCTTCTAGCCGGTTCCGGGGCCCTCGCCCTCGTCGCCTCCGCCACCTTCGTCTTGGGACGAGTGACGATGTCCGAATTCACTTCCGTCATCCATGACGTCAGCACTACGGCGCCAACATTCGACCCCCAGGGGGTCATCGACGCCCTCCCCACTCCTGCCGCCGCGGTGGTGATCACTGGTGCCGTCGACGCTCAGCTCGTCCTCGACCACCTCATCTGGCAGTCAACGGTTACGAATAGACCCGACGCCTCGTCCTACGACATCGACGTCAGTTACCAGGGCGGATCCGGTTCGGCGCTCCGACTCAAGGTCAGCGGAATCACCATCGGTGAGCCCCGAACCCAATCGATCACGGCGATCCTCACCACCAGCGGGCAGACCTTCAGCGCACAACCCGGCGACTGCACACTCCTCGTCCACCGATTCGAATACGTGCCCGCTCCGCCAGATAGGCTCGAACCCACATTCGCCGGCGAACTCAGCTGCACCACCGCCGAACTCCGCAGCCAAGACCTCGCAACATTCATCGCTGCCTTCGACCGGTAGCGGGATCAAGAAGTTGAAGGCCGCGTCCCAGGCGGACATGGCGGCCGCCCTCCGAGTGCCAACTAAGGGCACGGCCTCCCCAAGTGTCATCTCACTCGGAGACAGAGACAACGAAGCGAACCGCGGCGAACTCCTGACAGGGGTCCCGAGGGACTGGGTCCCCCGCCCCGCGACTCGATCCAATATCAGTGATCGGCGAAGCGTTCATGCCAAAAGGGTTCGTATGAGACGGTGCCGCCGCATCGAGCCAAGGAGAAAGACCTGCCGGCTCTTGCCCTGTGGACGCCCCACCGAATGTGAGAGCGACTGTGCGGAGGCGGTGGTCCTACGGTGTTGGGATGTCCGCGGGGGATGCAGGCGTTGCGTCTTTGGTGGACGACTCAGAGAACCCTTTGCCACAGACACTCAGGTTCATCGTGAACGTCGTTTGCGGCCCCGACCAGAGACCCTTCGAGATGAGCCGCTCCTGGGATACGAATCCACCATCGAAGGGACTGGTGCCTTTGAGATGTGAGATGGACTCGAATTCGAGTGAGGCGATCCCCACCGTCACCGACTCCCCGGGTTCGAGTTGCGAGAGATCCACAAAGACGGTCTCCAGGGGGAAGACGTTGCCGGACACGAATTCACCCTCGTGGTGGATTCCGTTCTTTGCGGTCCAGCTCAGCGGTCCCGCGCCATCGGTCTCCAAGGACACGACGCAACCGGTGACAGGGACGGATCCGAGTGCGAAGCCGTCCGTCTTGCGAGTGATGGTGATCATGGCCGAACCGGGGAAGAGCTGACCTGCCGGCTCCGGGACGACCCGTATGTCCGGGTGGAGTTGCAGTACCCACCCCCCTGAGGTGGCCTGGCTGACTGCCAGGTCTGAGAAGTGCGCTTCGATGTCGTCAAAGGCATCCTCGATGAACTTCTCGGCGAATTCATCGCACGGGATGCTTCCACACGCTTGGCCCACGAGTTCCTTGGCGAGCGCGGCGGCGATATCGCCCTTGGCAGCCTCGGCCAGCTCACTGAAGCTCGGCAGCGACGGGGGGACGCCGAGGGTCGCCAAACCGATGTCGCCGAGTACCGCCAGGGCACCGAGGCAGACGTCCTTGGGCGAACAGCCAGTGATGTCGACGATGCCCTCGATGATTCCGCTCTTGACCATATCGACGAGGCCCTTGAAGGTGTCCCAGGCTTGGCCGATGAACGAGATGCCCTCGCCGATGTAGTCGAACAACCCCTTGTCGGGTGGGTCCGGCTTGTAGGCGCACACCGTTGCTCCAGGGACGAGTCCGACCTTCGAGTTACCGCCGTGCGAATAGACGGTTGCAGAGTCACGAAAACCGTTGAAGGCGAACTGCCAGTCGATCACCGGGGTGTCCCAGACCGACCCCTCCGGTACGGGGTTCTGATTGCCGAACGGATTCTCGACCACACGCACACAGTGGGCGAAAGCGGTGTCGGGGTGCTGCGGTGGCGCGAACTCCACTTCGATGTCGAAAGCTGCGTCGAATGCCTGCTGCAGTGACGGTTCGATGACCAGGGATTCGCCTTCCACCCGGAACGACACCGAGTTGCTGACCCCTTCGATCGGGAGGCCGTTCGTGAACGGGATGACGCGTACCCAGAGCCGATCCAGGTCGACTCCCAGGACACGGGATCCGAGGATCGGTCGGCTTGTCCGCGGGCTGGCTCCCGGCGGTGCGAGTTCAGTGACCACCGACAGTTCCGCTCCTATCGCCTCCAGATCCCGGTACCGGGTGGGCCCGGCGCGAGTCGATCCACTCGCCAACCAGTCACTCGAGTTGATCTCTTGGAGCGGGACGACGACGTCGCGCTGCTGCTCACCGTCCATGGCGATCATCGTCGACCAGAGGAGACCCGGATAGTCGAGTGCGGCCCCGGCGGGTGGAGCCGATGTCGACACCTGTACCAGGCCCGCCTCCGCTCCGAGGTAGCCGGTATTCCAACGCACGGTGGGTGTGGGCACGCCGCAAATCGGGTTGAAGACGCCGGCAGCGCAGACGACATCGTCAGTCAAGAGCTGCTCGGTGAAGGCGCTGGTATCGAGGATCGCGATGAAGCGAACGATGTTGAGACTCGAGAACGGCTTCACCGGTTGGGCACCCGCCCACACCTCCGAGGTCGGTTGGGTAGCCGTTTCCTGATACCGGCCCCTGCCGAGACCAACGGCCTGGCCGTGCCGCCATCCCCAGACTTCGACCTCCAGGCTCTCTCCTGGGGCAACGGTGGGCAGGAGACCATCGAAGTCGAAGCCACCGGCTCCTCGCGGTATGAAACCTGACTCCGGAACACGCTGCCAGATCGCGGTGTCAGACCTCGCATACAGATACGCGACTTCGAGGTCTTCGCCGCCGACCAGCACGCTCCCCTCGAACGCGATGTCCCCGGCCCACGATCCGGTCGCACAATCGGGTGCTCCCGGGATGATCACGGTGGTTGGTGATCGCGGTGATCCATCGCCATAGGGTTCGACCGAGACGATCAGGGGAGTCGACAGCATCGGTATCGCCAGCGAACCCCCCGCGGCGCCGACAACCGCAATGGCCCGGAATCCACCCGTTCCCAGCGTGCTGCCGGTCACAGCTTGCCCGTCTGCATCGGGAGCGGCATGGATCGCAATCGTGGCCTCACAGGCGGTCGTATCTGTCGAGACGCCTGCGGCGGCTTCCTCGAGAGGCGACCGTGGAAGACCGTCGAGCGGTTCACCGGTTGCGATATTCCATCCGGAGTCGACGCGGAACCAGGTCGGGAATGAGCCGGCGGCGCGACCGTTGGCGTCGATGGCGCGCACGATCGCGGCGTGGAGACCTACCGAGTCGGCCGTCCATTCCCACGCAAAGGTGGGGTCGGTGATCGGGCCCTCAAACTTGTGTTCGTCGACCATCGTGCCGTCGACCCACAGTTCGAGGGCCGACACCGGCTCGGCTGCCAGGACCTGTGATGTCATCAGGAACTTCTGGCCGTAGCTGACGTCGGCCGCCGAGTTCAACCGCAGCAAAGGAACGATCGGAGGTGGCGCCGGTGGCGCAACGGCCGGAACCGAGCCATCGAACGGCGACCCACTCGTTGTCGTGTCGGACGCCATCGTCGGGGGGTCGGAAGAACTGCATGCTGCAGCGACAACAGTGAAAGCAACGCCTATCGCGAGCAATCGCCGGGTCCCGATCAAGGGCAGCCTCGATTCAGCACGGTGAACGAACTGGGATTCGACCACGAACCGACAGTGTCAAACGTCGCGGCCCGGACCCGCCACCACCATGTGCCGCATCCCAGATTCGGCGTCGTCCAATTCGATTCCGTGACTGTTGCCGACGCGACCGATTCAAAGAACGCGGGGGAGGTCGAGACCTCGACATCGAACTCGAGGGCCGGTCGGCACCCGGCGTAATCCCATGACAGGGTTGTAAAGGTGAGCGGTGTCACATGACCGTGGGGTGGGTCGAGCTCAACGGGTGGCTCAAACCCACAGGTGGTGGTGGAAGGTGGGTTTGTGGTCGTCGTGGTTGAGGTTGTGGGAGTCGGTGCCGCCTCGCCCTCTACGACCACGGCTGCAATCGCGGGCCCAGCCCACTCGCCGCTCTCCATTCTGGCCCACAGCGCCAGGGTGTAAGTGCCCCCGGCTTCCGGTTGCCACGAGAAGCGGGCGGTTGTGAGCTGACCGGCCGGGGCATCGACCGCTACCTCGGCCAGCTCGGTACCGTCGACTTCGAGCCGGGCAGCCACGATGGATCCTGAGCCGCCGACGTGCCCAATGACTTCGAGCGGGACCGATCCGGACACCACGGCTCCATCGAGGGGCGTGTCGAGCCACACCCCTGGATCCGTGGAACCATTCGCGAGTGCAGCCCAACCGGTCGCCACCAGCGCCGCGATGAATCCGCCAGCTATCACCGCTCGGTATCGCCGCCTGGCCACCATTCGCGACACTCCCCCCGGAAGGCTCACAGCGACGATAGCCCCGGCTTGGGCCCGTGGCACAGGGTCGTGCCCTCATCTAATCAAGAGGCTGAAAGGAATCACGGTGAAGTCCTGACAGGGGTCCCGAGGGGCTACGTCGGGTGTTTGAAAGCTCACGTCGGAACTGGGGAGTCGGTCAGGTTGGGGAAGCGGCTCTAAGTGCCCGATCCAACGTGTAGATCAGCTGACCCAATGCGCCCCTGCTCTGTGGCCGGATCGGAAGACGGCACAGCACCCCCCTCACGGCGGCGGAAGCGTGGTCAAGCGCCCATCCACACACGGCTTCAGCGGTCAATTGATCGCCTCCTCCCCCTGAGTGGGCGGCCAGAGCTGCGTAGGCGGGCGCGCCGAGCGCGTGTGATGCCATGTGTGCAGTGGCAACGGCATGACCCGCCGCCCGGGCGGCAGCGGTGGCCGCGGGATCCGCGACACCGCGCGCAGCAGCATGCGCCCCGGCGGCGAGTCGTCTCGCGATGCCGACCCTCAGCTCGCCCCGAGCGAACGCCCGTGCCCCCTCGATAGCGGCTCTGGGCCGTGGGTCATGCGGTGCGGCAAGTTCGAACCACGACAGGGTGAGATCGGCGCAGTCGGCCGCCCAGTCCGCCACACGGCGACGATCACTCTCGGAGAGAGTCATGGCGCCCGGCGCACTCCTCACCGAACCGATGGTATAGAACCTCGCACTTGCGCCGTCTAACTCCTGGCACGGGTCCCGAGGGGTCAGTGTCTGAGTGTCGCCAGCTAGGAAGCGTGGGCAGGATGGTTTCTCACTTGAAGCAAGGCTGGGATGGGCGCCCCTACGGGCTTGTCGCCGTCCACTCCAGGACATAGGCGCGGTTGAAGTCGTATTCCAGGTCGTAGGAACCGTGGACCTGCGTCGCAGAGTCGAAGACACCGCTCAGACCGTTGTAAAGGTCGAATGAATCAGAACTGTCGATCGCAAGATCGCCGCCAGTCGCATAGGCGCCACCACTGACCGTCACCCCGTTGGGGCAAGCGAAGCCGTTCAAGGCCGGGTCAATCGTGATGGTCACGATGGTGTCACCACTGTCGCCCAAAAGCAGCGTGATCTCACCTGGTCCGAACCCCGGTCCCGTCTCAAACGTACCGGTGAACAACGCTCCGCCGGCTCGAGTCACGGCAGTCGCCTCGGTCGTCGTCGTCGTGACGGTTGCGGGTGGAGCCGTAGTGCTGCTGTCCTGAACGCTCGAGTCATTCCCACACGCAGCGACCAACAACATCAACGCCAGCCCGAACGGTGCTTTTCTGCGCATGGTTGTTCCTCCCGCTCGTTCGAATCTCGGAGTCGAGATACCTCTACGCGTCCAGCATTGACGCAGGGTGACCCCATGACCAAAGGCGTTCGGCCCTGATCTGGCCGGTCTGAGCGCGATCCCGAGCGCAGTGAAGTCCTGAGCTCGTTCGAGGGGCTCCGGGCTCGTGCAGCGCAGTCCCCGGCCTGACCGCAAGCACCTACTTGGCGATGTCCACTATCACTCGCAGCGGGTCCTGGAAGACGCGCACTGTGAACGGTCGTTCGGCGTTGAGGCCGATCACCCAGGTCATCGAGGCCTCGAAGTCGTCGATGAACTTGACCTGCACGATCGGGTCGACGCCGGGGTCGAGTTCCAGGTCGCCGGTGTAGGTCGGGTCGCCGCTGTCGATGTCATGGAGGCGGGCGGGGGAGATGTGGACTGCGAGGAAGGCTTCGCCCTCCACTTCGACGGTGTCGCCGGAGGTCTCCATGAACGGCTCGTCCTCGTAGCCGATCACATAGTTGGGACTGCCTTCCCCGGTGAGGTCGAACACCACCCGGACGTAGCCCTCGTCGGGATGGTCGCCCACCCGCACATCGGTGAGGTTCGGCCCGGGATTGCCGTCGAGGGTGTCGTTGGTCTTGGTCTCCGTGTCACCCTCGAATGCCGACGTCGTGGTGGTGGCATCTGTCGTGGTGGTGGTGTCGGCGCCCGTGGTGGTGGAAGCCCCGCCCGAGGTGGTAGTGGTGGCCACCGAAGTCGGGGTACCGGTGGTGGTGGTCGCCGCGCTGTCGATCCCATCGCCGCTGAACACGATGAACAGAACCACGACGAAAAGGGCGAACACGATGCCGCCGAGCACGGCAAGGACGTTGACGAGACGGGAATCGCTGTTCGAGGTCATGACTCCACGCTAGTTGGCCCCCGACGATCGACTGGAAGCTCCGGTCAAGAACCAAGAGTCAAGAGCCAAGAGTCAAGACAAGAGCCAAGAGTCAAGACAAGAGCTAAGAGTGACTCTTGGTTTCTTGATTCTTGACTCTTGATTCTTGACTCACTTCAAGGCCATCGCCGGCGACATCCACCGTGATCGTCGCCCCCGGCTCGACGCGGCCTTCGAGGATCTCGACGGCCAGCTGGTCCTCGATCTCTTTGCGGATCAGCCGCTTCAGCGGGCGGGCACCGTAGGTGGGGTCATAGCCGTGCTCGGCCAGCCACGTTCGGGCGGCCGGGGTCACCGCGAGGTCGATTCGCCGATCCGTGAGACGCCGTTGCAAGCCAGCCAATTGGATCTCCACGATCTCGCCGAGCTGCTCCATGGTGAGCCGGTGGAACACGATCACGTCGTCGAGCCGGTTGAGGAACTCGGGCCGGAAGTGCAACCGCACCACGCCCATCACTCGATCTCGCACCATCTCGTCGGGAAGGTCGGGGTCGATCTGCTCCGATCCGAGATTCGAGGTCATCACCAGCACGGCGTTGGAGAAGTCGACCGTGCGCCCTTGCCCGTCGGTGAGCCGCCCGTCGTCGAGCAACTGGAGCAGCGTGTTGAACACTTCGGGATGGGCCTTCTCGACCTCGTCGAGCAGCACCACCGCATAGGGCCGGCGCCGCACTGCCTCGGTCAGCTGACCCCCCTCCTCATAGCCGACATACCCGGGGGGTGCTCCGATCAGGCGGCTGACGGTGTGCTTCTCCTGGTACTCCGACATGTCGATGCGGACCATCGCCCGCTCGTCGTCGAATAGGAACTCGGCGAGCGCCCGGGCGAGCTCGGTCTTACCCACACCGGTGGGGCCGAGGAACAGGAACGATCCGATGGGGCGGCCTCGTTCGGCCAGCCCGGCGCGGGAGCGGCGGATGGCGTTGGCGACGGCGGCAACCGCCTCCTGCTGGCCGATCACTCGCTTGTGGAGGTGCTCTTCGAGCCGAACGAGCTTCTCGATCTCGCCTTCCATCAGCCGGCTCACCGGGATCCCGGTCCAGCGGCTCACCACTTCGGCGACATCCTCCTCGTCGACCTCCTCTTTGAGCATCGTCATCGACGACTGAAGCTCAGCGAGCCGCTCCTGCTCGCTGGTCAGCCGGTTGTCGAGTTCGGGGAGGGTGCCGTAACGGATTTCGGCGGCGCGTTGGAGATCACCGTCGCGTTCGGCGCGCTCCGAGCTGGCGCGCGCTTCCTCTACCTTCTGCTTTGTCTCGCGGATCGCCGCGATCGCCTCCTTCTCGCTCGTCCAGTGGACGGTGAGACGATCGACCTCCTCGGATACGTCGGCCAGCTCAGCCTCGAGCGCCGCAAGGCGTTCCTTCGACGCGGCATCCCGTTCCTTCATCAGGGCGGCCCGTTCGATCCCCAGTTGGCGGCGCCGGCGCTCCAACTCGTCGATCTCATCGGGCATCGAGTCGATCTCGATGCGTAGGCGTGAGGCCGCCTCGTCGATGAGGTCGATCGCCTTGTCGGGCAGGTGGCGGCCGCTGATGTAGCGATCGGATAGGACCGCCGCCCCGATCAGGGCGGCATCGGTGATCCGGACCCCGTGGTGCACCTCGTACCGCTCTTTGAGGCCGCGAAGGATGCCGATGGTCTCTTCCACGGAAGGCGGCTCGACCAGTACCGGCTGAAATCGGCGCTCCAGCGCGGCGTCCTTCTCGATGTGCTTGCGGTATTCGTCGAGGGTGGTGGCTCCGATCATGCGCAGCTCACCGCGGGCGAGCATCGGCTTGAGCATGTTCGAGGCGTCCATCGCCCCTTCCGCGGCGCCGGCTCCGACGATCGTGTGCATCTCGTCGATGAACGTGATGATCTCGCCGCTTGCGGCACGGATTTCGTCGAGCACCGCCTTGAGGCGCTCCTCGAACTCACCTCGGAACTTGGCGCCCGCCACCATCGCGGCGAGGTCGAGGGCGATGAGGCGCTTGCCCTTGAGGCTCTCGGGGACGTCGCCGTCGACGATGCGTCCGGCCAGACCCTCGACGATGGCGGTCTTGCCCACGCCGGGCTCACCGATCAGCACCGGGTTGTTCT
>JBBEAX010000089.1:190-12473 GCA_040882645.1 Acidimicrobiia bacterium | reverse complement strand
TGGTCACCAACCTCGCCGCCGGCATCTCCCCCACCCCCCTCAGCCACGAGGAAGTCACGGAAACGGCGAATCAGGCGCGCGAGAAGTTCACGCGGTTGCTCGACGCACTGTTGCCGGAACTCTGAGTCTCCCTCTCGCCCGGCGTACCGGTGCCAGCTCGGCGAACACCACCGCCGGGCGTATGCCTCTGCTGACGTAGCTCCAATTACGGTGACCGGGTGGCTGTCAAACGGCGTTGGCGTGACTATCGGACTCCGAGCGGGCGAAGCCCGGTCAAGGACTTCATCGACGGCCTGTCTGACACCGATGCAGCTGCAGTGATTGCGGGCATGAAGGATGTTCAGCTCAACGGCAATCAAATCGCGCACCATCTCGGTGGGGATATCTACGAGGTTCGGGCGGCCGCGGACCGCCAAGCATTTCGGATTCTGTATGCGACCGAGGGCAAGCATGATCAGGTCCTGCTTGCCCTGGAGGCGATCTCGAAGAAGAGCCAGAAGACCCCCAGAGCACAATCCAAGTGGCCCGGCGCAGACTCGCCGACTGGCGAAGTCGGGCACGGGAATGATTCGTTGTTATATCGTTGTTGCGATCTCACTAACGATATGGCAATGTTGTGCCGAAGAAGAGCAGAGGCGAGGCAATGGAAGACTTTCTCACTGAGCTGATCCACGAGCGGAGCTCAACCAATGAACACTTCGCGGAACTGGTAGAGGCCGCATTTCAACGGCGCGAGCTGATTCGACAATTGGCCGCGATCCGTGCTGAGCGTTCGATCTCGCAGACGCAGCTCGCCGCCCTGATGGGTACGTCGCAGTCTGCGATCGCGCGCCTCGAATCCGGCGACTCCGACGCTCGAGCCTCGACACTCGGAAGGTACGCCGCAGCGCTCGGACATCGCATTGAGTTCAGCGTCGTTGATGACTCCCCGAAGAGGTCTCGATCGAGAGGTCGCAAGCGCACCGTCGTACCCGCCTGAAGCCTCGGACACCAGAGGCCAGCAGCTTTCGGGTCGCTCGCCCTTACCCGCGGCCTGCCACGCTGTGCTGACGGTTCCCATCCCGAACCCCAGGAGCCGAGACGAATGGTGCCTAAGACCGCTTAACGGTTACGACAAAATTGACACTGCCCACCCCGGTCAAGTCAGTGAACTCGACGTCGAAGGCATGCGTCGTTGCGAGCGCCGGACACTGGATGCCCTGTTCGGGTATCGCCTCCGAAACGGTGATCGCGAGCACCAGGTTCGGCAAGCCCTGGTCAACCGCAAGCCACACCTCAGGAACGCATCCGCTGCCATTAAGGGCAATGCGAAGTGTGTTCGGGCTTGGTGGATCGATCAGCACCGCCCCCGGACCATCACGGGGTAACAGGGCAGGGAGGGCCGGCGTCCTACCGGTCGGATCAACCCAAGATGCCTCAACGATCAGCCCTTCGGGATCGTGTTGGATGAATGGACCATCTTGAGAGAGTCTCGGGGAGCCTTCAGTCGAGGTGGCACAGGCAGCCGCGACACTGAGAAGCGCCATTGCCAATGCTCGGCAAGTTCGTTGTCGCGACCCCATCGCGGGCACGGTGACCCCTCCGGGCTAGGACGTCAGGACTAATCATTGGCCGATGGCAGGGCGTCTGTGTCAGTGTATGGCGGCGCGTCGAGTAGGACCGCTCCCCCGCGGCGAGGGTGGGTAAGTGTCATCCGAGCTGAGCGGCGGGAATGGTGAGAGACTACCGACGATGAGAAATCGGTTGCCGGTCTTCGGTCTGGTCGTCTGCCTCCTGATGGCAGCGTGCGATGACTCCGCCACTGCGACATCGACGCATTCCACCAGGGTCGAGGTCTCGCTCCGGCTCTCCCGCGTTTGAGAGCGCGAGGCCGGCTCCGACCCCTAGATGAGGATTCAGTCGACAGTTCGTCCTTCTCTTCGATCTCCCGACCGGCGATCGTCTCGCCCTTGCCGACATGATGGCATCGATATGAGACAGCCCGCCGCCGCCTCCGACGAGGGTTGGCTCAGCGTGCCCGCCGATCAGACGCCAACCCTCACGGACACCACCACGAGTTCCGGCGCGGCCACGCCGACGCCCCAAGCACCACTGCGAGAAGACCCGCCACGCGTTTCACACGTCACCCCTGGCTCACCGCCCATCGTACGCCCCCATCCCTGCAAGCCAGAAGTGTCTTCCGCCACGCTCTCACCGATCGAGGATCCCGAGTCCCACGATCCTGATTGCTGTGGGGTCGTCGACCAGGTTTCCGATCGCCCGTGCAATTGCCCTGTCGGCGACGGGAACCTGGACTACGACGCGTCCGCCTGCGCCGGTGCTGATGGCGTAGGCGCCGGCGAGTTCGGGAAGGTCTGCGAGAAGCGGGCCGAGGGCATCCTGGATGCTGCGCTGTTCCGCTTCGTTGCGTGGGACCTCTACAACGCACGCTCCTCCGAACTCCGCCAGCGCCGCACGGTGTGGGGCAGGGTCGCCGACCACCTGGAGCACGAGCGTCCCGTCGCTGGCGACGTAGAGGCCACCGTTGCGGGCTCCGAGCGAGTTGGCGTAATCGTTGATCGCTCCGGTTCCGGCCGCGGTCTCGACGTCGCGGCACTCTGCCGGCAGTGCTTCGGGCGGGAATTCGACATCCCAGGGTATGAGTGGGGAGTCGGCGACCACTGTGGCAATCCCGTCGATGGGAGGCCAGGTCACCACCACGGATCTGTCGCCCCACCGAACACCATTCAGCTCCTCGGACCAGCCCTCCATGTCGAGGCCAGCAGCGACGGGACCCGAACATTGCGGAGGAAGTGAGGTGGCGACACCGCCGATGCACAGCTCGGGACCGTCACCCGAATCGATCACCGTTACCAGGAACTCGACCTGTGTCGCCCGTTCGGGTAGCTCGTCGAGGCGCGTCAGAGTGACAACTTCGATGCCTTCGACTTCGTAGACCTGCATCGCCGGGGCGTCGTTCGCTGAGGGCGCAGTAGTCGACGAGGTACCGGAAGCGTCAAGGGGTGGTGATCCGTGGCGGCGAAACACCAGCGGGTAGACGGTGCCTGCGAGATTGCTGCCGAACCACTCCATCCGATCGGTCTCAAGGGCGACCTCGATACCATCCGGGGTGTACCACAACATGGCCAGAAGGATCTCCTCTGCCCTGTTCGGCTCGCACCCCACCGCCTGCACCACCGCCTCCTCGAGAACGAGGAACCCGGCCGAGAACTCATAACCGCTCTCTCTGATCCCGTTGCATCCTGTCGACCCGACGAACGTCCCGGCCGTTCCGGTGCCATCGCCGCTGAACTGGATCCACGGTTCGCCGACCGTGTTGACACCAACCTCGACCATGATCCGCTCCCCGTTCTCCTCCCACGACTCCAGGACCCAACGCCCCTCGAACGCGGAGGAATCTGTGTCGGAGCCGTCAGCGCAAGAGGCAACCGCTACCAGGAGCGAGAGGCCGGCCAGCCGGATGGCGATCTTCACCTCGACCTCCTGCACGATGGTTGCCGGACTGATTATGCCGACGTGGGGAGTAACGGGCCTACCCGGCTACAACTTGCCCCCTCGGCCACCGTGCGGGAATGTCATCCGAGCGGTGACATCGCCTCAGCCGTATAGACGAGCACCGTGTCCTCTCCTGGGAGATAGACGATTAGTTGGGTGCCGGTCCAGATGAGGGGGTGCTGCCACAGACCGGCGCCACGAACTGGCGCAGGTTCCAGGGGAGACCAAGAGTCAGCAACGGGGTCGTATCCGAGTATCGCGGTCGTTGGATCGTCCCACTCGCTTCCGATCCAACCGGTCCAGACGATCATTTGTGTGCCGGTCCACACCGCGCCCTGACTTCCCTGACTACCGTCGGAGGGACTGGTCGCTGGAAGTGGGGTGGGCGGTAGGGATCGCCACGTCTCGGTGGTCGGTTCGAACGCCACCCCGACACCGAAGCTCCTTCCGAAGTCGTCGGCGAGGCCCCAGGCAATGAGTTCGCTTCCGGTCCACACGAGACTCGGCGAGAGTGGAAGGGTGAGTTCGGAAGGCACCGCGAGGACCTGCCACGTGTCGTTGCCGATGTGATAGGCGAGTGGCGCGGTGGCGTCGTCAGGGCGACCGGCGCTGGGCCAGGCATAGATGACGCCTCCGGCGAGCACCGCCTCGGCTTCTCGCTCAATGCCATACGGAAGGTCGGCGAGCGTCCGCCAGGTGTCGGTGGCAGGGTTGTAAGCGGCGGCACCCCGAAGGTTGCCGAACCCTCCGGGGGTTACGCCGCCGAAGACGATCATCTCGGTCCCGGTCCAGACTGCCTCGGCGAAGTTCGGGGAGATCGGCGGCTGCGGGATCGCGCGCCAAGTGTCGGTGGCGGGTTGATAGGCCCCCGCAGAAGCGCCTGAGCCCATTTGACGACCGCAGCAGATGAGAACCTCGGTGCCGGTCCAGACGGCTGCGTGCTCACTCCGAGGGGAGAGCGGGCTGGGTGCGAGGTCATGCCAGCGTCCCAGGGACGGGTTGAATGCTGCACCTGTCTTATGCCACTCGCCCTCGCTCGGCTTCTCGCCGCCCCAGACGAGGTACTCGCTCCCGGTCCAGAGGACCGTAGGAAACGTTCTCCCGGCAACCGAGTGACCAAGTGCCTCCGACCACCCCATTGGCCAGGAGAAGGTCGTCGTTGACGACCGGACCGGGTAGAGGGCGATCGTGCGGAGATCGTCTGGGTGGGCAAGGAGTATTGAGTCGTCGACGATGACGGGCGGCTCGGCGACTCCGCGGTCGAGCTCCCACAAGATGGCGCCACTGCCTGCCACGACCGCGACCACACCGTCCTCGGCGGCCGCCACCGCCACGTCACCGGCGGCCAGGACGGCATAGCCAATTTCGAGGTCGACGGAAGCGCCCCACAAAGGGTTACCGGTGGCGATGTCAAGGCCGGTCAGCTGACGCCCGCCCAGCGCTACCACGACGTCACCGACGACGGCGGCCTGAGTCCTGGTGTCGGCGATGGGATGGTCCCACACTCGGTCGCCGGTGGCGGAGTGGACGGCGTGTACGCCGGCGCCGTCGACGAACACCATGAGGCCATCGGCGACCGACAGGGGGGCGACGTAGCCGGGTTCCACGTCGAGGCGCCACCGCTGCTGTCCGGTGTCAGCCTCCAATGCGACCAGCTCCCCGTTGGGGTCGGGCACGTAGAGGATGTCGCCGTCGAAGAGGATCGGCGCCGGGGAGTGTCTCTCGTGCGGCACGGCGGCGAAGCGATGAATCCATAGGATCTCTCCGGTGCGGGCGTCGAGCGCGTGCAGGGTGCCCGTGGTCTTTACGAACAGTCGATCAAAGATGAGGCGGCTGCTACTAAAACCGGTTTGAAGTTCGAGGTCCGGGTGGCCGGTGCCGTCCAGTGTGTTCGACCAGATCACCGAGCCGTCGACACGGTCGAACGTCATAACCACCGGGGGATCGGTGTCGCCCTTGTGAGGCCGGTCGAGAATGACGTGGATTCCGAACTCCCCCGCATACGCGGCCATGGGCCACAGGGCTCCGCTCGGATCGACGAATCTCCACTGCTCGACGCCGGTGGCAGGATCAAGCGCGGCCACCAAACCGTACCCGCCGACGATCACCGACCTATCGGAGATCCCCAGCAACACCACGACCCCGCCGTCGACGGTCTGCTGCCACAACTGCTCACCGGTCGCAGTATCGAGGGCCGTCACCGTCTCCCCGTCCCCATCGGCGACGAAGACGTACGAACCGCCGCGGAGGACCAGGAAGCCCCTTCCTAGGAGATTGGTGCCGTGGGCGACGCCGATGCCGTCGACGGACCATCGCGCTGATGGCTGAGGGTAAGCGGACTGGGTTGAGGTCGGAGGGACATCACTTCGCGTTCCGTGTGGGAACCAGCCGGCGATACGCCGACCGTCGCTCGTGTACTCGAGACAGATTCCTTCCCAGCCAGCCGGAAGGGGGGTGGCACTCACGACGTCGCATGACGTTCCGAACAACAGCGTCGGCTCTCCAGCTCGTATCCGAACGAACACCGAATACTGACCGGCCGGAACGCGATAGAGCTCGTCCCCCGTGTGGAGGTCGGCGACCGCGACCAGGTCTTCCGTGGGCAGATCGGCCGCGCTGATCCGGGTTACCCCTGCCTGGTTAGGCCCCCAGCCGAGTACTGCGAAGGTCAGCAGACCGACGGCTAGGACAGCGAATCCGGCCGTGACCCCGACAACCCATCCTGGTCGCGTCGTCCGCGGGTCAGACCCGTGGACAATGTTCATTCCATCGATCGGTGGGGCTGTCTCGTCGACGAGGCGCCGAATGCTGGTTCCTAGGTCACTCATCGGCTTCAACCCCCAGTGCTGTTCGCATTCGGGAAAGGCCGCGCTCGTGGTGGGTCTGCACCGAGGAGATCGAGAGACCGAGAAGTTCGGCGGCCTCCCGGAACGTGTACTCATAGGCCTCGATCAGCATCACCGTCTGCCTCTGACGGTTGGACAGCGCAAGAAGCGCCGCTGCCAGCCCAGGCTCCACCCACGGGTCCGAGCGCCCTGGCTCATCGGGCGGCACGGCTGGGCGCAGGCGCCGCCGCCTCGCCCTCCGCTCCCCCACCCGGTACAAGTAGCCAGCGGGGTTCTCCATCTGGCGAACCCGATCCCAGTGCTGCCAGCCGTAGGTCAGCGCGTCGTTGGTCGCCTCCCAGCCGCGTTCCGCTCCGTGCCGTGCCACCAGCGCAGCACGCAAGCCGGATTCCACAGCACGTACGAACGCCACGAATGCTTCCTCGGTGTTGTCGTGCAACTTGCTCACCCTCAAAGGCCAACGAACCGCTCGTCCATACGACAGTCTGCCCCGACCGATTGGCGGCGGCTCCTTGAAGAGACAACGCACCCTTTCCTCGGCCAGCGTGCGGGAATGTCAGGTGCGTGCCGTAGGATCGGAGCCCAGAAGGCTGGCTACTGAGACAGATCCCACGCACCGTCGCGATCATCCTGGTTCTGCTTGTCTCAGCGTGCCGGAGCGACGACGCGGGGACCGAGGCGATCGTGGCGCGGGCCGAAGCCATCGCCGTTGACCTGGCGAAGGTGATCGACGACTCGCCGGGGATCGCGAGCACAATCCGATACTCATGCTCCGCCGATGCTGCCCTCCAGGTCGCCGAGACGAACCTCGCCGCACCAGCCGCTCAGGCACCACGCGACACCGTCGTTGAGATGGTGTCTCTCCTGGAGACAGAAGCCTTCGAGACGACGCTCGTCGATGGTGAGGCTGGGACCGGTGATGTCATTCTTCGAGCCAGCGACTTCGAGCTCACAGTCGACGTTCACTTCTCAACTGAGGCGACGACGATCACCGTGACGACAGATTGTCTGCGTTCGGGGTAGGGGTCCTGGCCTCGACCTAGCGTTCGTAAATGCCATCCGAGGACTGGGATGGCCTGGCGCGTATACGGAACGCACACCGAAGGCCGAGTGGAGGGCCGCAGCCATCGACTACAACCATTCCCGCTGTTCGAACGTGGTCTGGGTATGGAAGCGACCGACGAGTCGATCTACAACAAGCACCGGGACGATCTCATCAGGTATGCCGCCGCACTCGTCGGATCGGATCTTGCCGAGGACGTCCTGTCCAGGGTGATGGTGCGAGCGCTGGGACGGGGCGGCTTGACGCGTCTCGACGAGCCTCGTCCCTACCTGTTCAAGGCGGTGCTCAACGAGGCTCGGAGCGTCCTTCGGCGACGGGAAGCGGTGCCGCTCTACAGACATCCCCAGCATCTCGACTCGCATGACGTCGAGGTGCTGGACGCGGTGATGCGCCTGCCCGCCCGACAGCGGGCAGCGGTGTATCTCGTCTACTGGGGCGGCGAGACGATCGAACGGACGGCGGCCCTCATGGGCACCGCGCCGGGGACCGTGAAGCGATACCTGCACCTGGCCAGACAACGATTGAAGGGAACCCTCTGATGGTCTTTACAACGAACGAACAAGCACAACTCAGGCGCGTCTTCGAAGCAGTGGTCAGCGACACGGCTCCTGCTCCCGATCTTGAGTGGCTGACCGACCCCGGCCCCGTGGCGCGGGCGGATTCCAGGACGGCGAAAGTGCGCCGGCCTGGCTTCGCCATCGCCGCCACGATCGGGGTCGTCGCCCTGGTGACCGGCCTGGTGCTGGCACTCACCCGGGGCGGTGAGCGTCTCGAGGGCGACGTGGGCGGGGGCGACGGGTCCTTCCCTTACCTCCTGATCGATGCAGGCCAACTCGATGAAGGCCTCACCCTGGTCTCCGCCTTCGATCAAGAGACAAGCGTGGACTCGCCGGAACGGCTCCGAGCGTTCGGTCTCCCCGACGGGTCGCCGATCGCTGCGCGGATCTGGTTCGTAACGATCCCGGGCGGATCGGACTTCTTCAGGGGCGACGGGTTCGAGGATCCGCAATGGGATCCGCTTCCGGTCGAGCAGGGACGAGCCTTCATCAGGACGGGGCCGGTCGGATCGTCCGTCATGTGGGAAACGGGTGACCCCGGCGGTGAGGTCGTCGTCGCCCACGGGTTGAAGGTCGAACCGGCAGTGCTCATCGATGTGATCTCCGGCCTGGAGAAGGACGACTCGGGTTGGGGACCACGGTTTCTTCCCGAGGGCTTCATCGAGCTGTACGACGGACCGGCTCGCGCCGACGTCGAGCGTTTCGTTGCACAGAGCTGGACCGACCTCAAGGAGGGGGACGGGAGCGAGATCGAGCTCTACCTGATCGACCGCGGCCCCGACGGTGGCGAACAGGCCCTGAACGAGCTGCTCGGCTTCACCGTCAGCGAACTTGAGATCGGTGCAACCGAGGTGCGTGGCAAGCCGGCACTGGTATACGCGATCGGGAACGAGACGATTTACCAGTGGATGGAGACTGCAACCGTGGCGGTACGTGTGGTGATCCGCGGGCCGATCGATCTGGAGTCCGTCATCGGCGCCCTCGTCCTGGTCGACCAAACCACGTGGGACGCCGCCATGAGTGACACCAACAGGGGCCGAGTGGTGGAACCTCCGTCGACGGTCGCTCAATCGACCACGGACTCCTAACCCTCAGGGATCACGAGAGAGCCAGCCCCTCCACCGAAGGGGCTGGCTCGCGCGAGACTCGGCCTAATGCCGCACCCTCGCACCAAGCGTGTCATCCGAGAAGTGGAGACTTGAGTTTCATCCGAACAGGCCGATAGGGAACATTGCGACTGATGCGATTATTGCGTTTAATGCGTTAGTGCGGTACCGTGCCACCAGGAGGTAGAGATGCGCAACCAGTCCGCCGCGAGAGTCCCCGAGGTCACCGACACAGCCCCTGGAGTGCTGGCTGACTTTCTGCGCCGCCACTCGACGCCAGCGACACGTGTGATGCTCGTCGCTGACGATGCTGACGGTCCGACCATCATCACTGTCCCATCCGAGGCTCTCAAGATGTTCATCGAGATCCTCGATCACCTCAAGGACGGTGTCGGTGTCTCGATCGTGCCACAGAACGCCGAACTCACGACTCAGCAAGCGGCTGATCTGCTTGGTGTTTCCCGCCCCTACCTGATCGACAAAGTGCTGCAGCCGAATGGGCCGCTTGAGTACCGAACCGTCGGGCGGCACCGCCGCATTCGGTTCACCGACTTGGACCACCACCGCAAGGCCGACGCAGCCCGTCGAAAGAAGGCTGCCGATCGTGTGACCAAGATCGGCATCGACGCTGGACTGGACGACTGATTGGCCTTCCGCGTCCTATACGACGCGAACGCCCTTTTCGGCGCCCTGCAACGAAGCATCCTCGTTCGCGTTGGCGTGAAACAGGCGAAGTTCAACCTTCGGGTCCTCTTGACTGACCGCATACTTGACGAGATGGCCGGCGCCGTCCAGGGGAAGTACCCGGACTTCAGCAACGAGCAAGGCGAGAGCCTGAAACAGGCCATCAAAGACGCGATCCCAGATTGCCTGGTTGACAGCTACGACTACGCCATCGTGAGCGTCGACATCGATGACCCCGACGACAAACACGTGGTGGCTGCTGCCATCCACTCAAGTGCCCAACTGATTATCACGAATGACGCCGACTTCTCCCCAAGCGCCCTCGAGCCCCACAGTCTCGAAGCACAGACGCCTGATGACTTCCTCACCGACCTGTTCGACCTTGACCTTGCGGCCGTCCGACAGATCGTGAACGATGAGGCCGCTACGAGAGACTGCACCGCCGAAGACCTCGCTGATCTGCTTGAACAACGAGGCCTGATCCGATTCGCCCAGCACCTACGCAGATAGCGTGACGGATCAGATCCGCCGGCAGAGGCGCGTTATCGCTCCTATGGCAGACCATCCCTTCGACCAGCGTGGCGGGAGTGTCACCCGCGCTCAGAGCCCCACGAGTTCGCATCGGCAGTTCAAGCATTCCTTACCGAGTAGTGCCGCCAGCGCAGATCGCAGCTCGCGGACCGAGACCAGCACGCCCCCCCGCCCCGGATTGTGAACTGCGGGCCGAAGCGAAGCGAGGCCCCTCTAACATCGGCTTCCGGCGGCTTGAGGAGACCTGTTGAAAATTGCGGTGTGCGTCAAGCAAATTCCTGATCCGGCGACGCCGTACCGGTTGGACCCGGAGACCCACTTCGTGGTGCGGCCCGACGACCAGGTGCTCGACGACACCGACCGCTACGGGATCGAGGTCGGCCTTCAGCTCGCCGAGGCGACCGGGGGCACCGTCGTCCTCGTATCGATGTCACCGGCCGGCAACCTCCAGGGGATCCGTCAGGCCCTGGCGATGGGTGCCGACAAGGCGGTGGTCATCAGTGACCCCACCCTCCGCGGTTCGGGTGCGCTGGTGACCGCGCGGGTGCTGGCCGCAGCGATCAAGCGTGAGGAAGTCGATCTGGTGGTTGCCGGCACCGAATCGACCGATGGCTATGCCGGCGTCGTCCCCCAGCAGCTCGCCGAGTTGCTCGGAATGCCCGCGTTGACTTTCGCCCGCAAGGTGGAGCATCTCGACGGTCGCCTCCGGATCGAGCGGCAGACCGCGGCCGGATATGACGTCGTCGAGGCGGCACTGCCGGCAGTCGTGTCGGTGACCGCGGGGGCAGTCGAACCGCGGTACCCGACGTTCAAGGGAATCATGCAGGCGAAGCAGAAGACGGTCGACCAGCCCACCGCCGCCGAACTCGGCGTCGACTCGGTGGGCGCCGAAGGTTCCGGCCAGAAGATCAACGAGGTGCGGCCCGCACCGGAGCGCGCCGCCGGCCGCAAGGTGGTCGACGAGGGCGAGGCGCACCTCGAGATCGTCAAACTCCTCGAGCAGGCGAAGGTGGTTTGAGATGAAGATCTGGGTGTTCGCCGAGGATGCAGCCGGGTCGCCGGCGTCGATCGCTCTCGAGATGCTCACCAAGGCTCGATCACTTGGCGGCGACGTCGCAGCGTTCTTCGTCGGTCCAGGGTCGGACTCGATCTGGTCGGCCCTGGGCTCGCACGGGGCCACCACCGTCCATCACCTCGACCCGGGAACCGCGCTGCCTTCCGCCGCGGCTGCCGCCGCCCTCGCCGACCTCATCGGTGCGGGTGACCTCGTGTTGTTCGGGCTCGCCCCCACGGACCGCGACGTCGCCGGACGGCTCAGCGCTCGCCTCGGAGTACCCGTCCTCTCGAATGCGGTCGACATCGTCGTCGGAGATAGTGTTGCTGCGGTTAACGAGATCCTCGGCGGCACCACGCTGGTGGAGACGGCCTTCACCGGCAGCGGGCCTCACCTCGTGGTCGTTCGCCCCAAGTCGTTCGTCGCCGAGTCAGGGGAGGGCGGCACTCCTGAGGTGATCCCGGTGCCGATGCCCGACCTCGGCCACGCCGGATCGGCGGTCATCGTCGAGAGGCACGAAGAGCCTGCGCAAGGCCCCAAACTTTCTGAGGCGAGCGTCATCGTCTCCGGGGGCCGCGGCCTCGGCTCGGCCGAGAAGTTCGGCATGATCGAGGAACTCGCCGGCCTGCTCGGCGCCGCCACCGGGGCGACCCGAGCAATCGTCGACTCGGGCTGGGTGCCCTACGCGATGCAGGTGGGGCAGACGGGCAAGATCGTCAAACCGAACGTCTACATCGCCTGCGGAATCAGCGGAGCGATGCAGCACCTGGTGGGGATGAAGGATTCGACCACGATCATCGCCATCAACAAGGACGAGGAGGCGCCGATCTTCGGAGTCGCCGACCTCGGGATCGTCGGAGACGTCCACAAGGTGCTCCCGAAGCTGATCGAAGCGCTCAAGGCTAAGTAGTCGCCAGTCCCCGGGCGGCCTTCGGCCGCCTTGGGGG
>JBBEAX010000089.1:0-180 GCA_040882645.1 Acidimicrobiia bacterium | reverse complement strand
GCCGGAACGGCCGGCCAAGTCTCTGGGTGGAGGAGAAGCCTGCCACCTACCTGCGCTGTAGCGGGTCTACCCGGGTGCGGTGGCCGTTGAGCATGTCGCGGGGCACCGGTTCGGGAAGCATCAGTCCGACCATGATCGCCCCACCGGCCAGGGCGGCCACGGCCCACCACACGGTGACGG
>JBBEAX010000088.1:0-12549 GCA_040882645.1 Acidimicrobiia bacterium | reverse complement strand
CCTGGCCGCCTTAGCCAGCCTTCGGCTGGCCAATTGCGGGCCGAGCGAAGCGAGGTTGCTGCCGAGCGAAGCGAGGCCTGGTTACCCTCCCGCCATGGTCTATCGCGCTCCGGTCACCGACATGCTCTTTGCGCTCACCCGGGTGGTGGGGCTCGATCGGGTCACGGCGCTGGACCCCTTCTCGCACATCGACGTCGACACGGCCGAAGGCGTTCTCGAAGAGGCGGGGAGGTTCATGGGGGAGGTGATCGCCCCGCTCGGACCCGAGGGCGATCGCGTCGGCTCTGTCCTCGAGGCCGACGGGACCGTGGTGACGCCCCCCGGGTACCGCGAGGCGTATCGAAAGTTTCGAGACGCCGGATGGCCGGCGGCGGCGATGCCCCAAGAGTGGGGTGGTGGAGGGCTCCCATGGGCCGTCGGGGTAGCCCTCCAGGAGATGCTGACGTCGGCGGACATGGCGTTCTCCCTCTGTCCCATGCTGACCTACTCGGCCGACGAAATGCTCCTTCAACACGGAACGGACCAGCAGCGGGCCACCTACCTCGAGCGACTGATCAGCGGGGAGTGGACGGGCACCATGGTGCTGACCGAACCTCATGCCGGATCAGACGTCGGCGCGGTTTCGACCCGCGCCGCAAAGGCCGCGGATGGGACCTACCGCCTCACCGGCACCAAGATCTTTATCACCTGGGGCGACCACGACGTCGCCGACAACATCGTGCACATCGTGCTGGCACGGACCTCCGACGCGCCGGCAGGGACGAAGGGAATCTCGGCCTTCATCGTGCCGAAGCGCCTCGTTGAAGAGGATGGCTCGGTCGGTGAGCTGAACGACATCACGACCGTCTCGCTCGAACACAAGGTGGGGATCCACGCCAGCCCCACGTGCGTGCTGTCGTTCGGGGATAAGGGGGAGGGCGCGGTCGGCTACCTGGTGGGCGAGGAGAACCAGGGGATGCGCTACATGTTCACGATGATGAACAACGCTCGCCTCCAGGTAGGGCTGGAGGGGCTCGCCATCGCCGAGCGCGCCTATCAGGAAGCCGTCGCATACGCCCGGCAACGAACCCAGGGAAGGGCCGTAGGCGACGACCAGGGGGCCTCCCCGATCGTGCGTCACCCCGACGTGCGGCACATGCTCATGCAGATGCGGTCCCAAATCGAGGCGATGCGCTGCCTGATGTACCGCAATGCGGTGGCCATCGACCTGGCGCACCACCATCCCGACGAGGCCGTCCGCGACGCCGAGTCCGACATTGCCGGGATCCTCACCCCGGTGTCGAAGGCCTGGGGCACCGACCTCGGCGTCTCCCTCACCTCGCTGGCGATCCAGGTCTACGGGGGAATGGGCTATGTGGAGGAGACCGGGATCGCCCGACTCTGGCGCGACTCACGGATCGCCCCCATCTACGAAGGGACGAACGGGATCCAGGCGATCGACCTCGTCACCCGGAAACTCCCCCTCGCCGGGGGCGACGCCATCCGCGGGTTGCTGTCCGCAGCCCGGAAGGATGCCGAGGCCCTCGCCGGCACCACCCTGGGCGAGCAACTGGCCGCCGCCGTGGAGGCGACCGAGAGGGCGACCGAAGACCTGCTCGAGGCACTGGGCGATCGCCTGGCGGACGCCCTCGCCGGTGCCACCGTCTACACCACCATGCTGGGAACCACTCTCGGTGGATGGTTCCTCGCCCGGTCGGTGCTGGCGGCGGATGACGGCGACGGCTTCGACCGGGAATTCCTCGAGGCCAAGCGAGCCACCGCCGGCTTCTACGCCGACCACCACCTTTCGACCGTCCCCGGAATGCTCCATTCGGTGACCTCCGGCGCCGCCACGACTTTCGGAGTGCCGGAGAACGCCCTCGACCGCTGATCGCCGAACTACAAAACCGTCTTACGCGCGCATCTCGCGCGTAAGACGGTTCCTGGGCTGTGAACTGGGGGTTTGCCCTGTCTAGGGTGCCCTTCCCCAATGGAAAGGGCCCGCGTGGCAAAGCAGTATTCCGCTCCCCCTGAGATCACGATCGACCTCGGAAGCCGCCATTCGGCCACCCTGCACACCTCATTGGGGGACATCACCATCGATTTTCTCGCCGAAAGAGCGCCGATCGCCACCAACAGCTTCCTGTTCCTCGGCGGCGAGGGCTTCTACGACGGCGTCATCTTCCATCGCATCATTCCCGGATTCGTCATCCAGGGTGGCGACCCCACCGGGAAGGGCACCGGCGGTCCCGGATATCAGTTCCGCGACGAACTGGAGGGGCCGGGGGGCTATCCCCGGGGAACCGTGGCGATGGCAAATGCCGGCCCGAACACCAACGGGTCCCAATTCTTCATCTGCCACGGCGACACCGGGTTGCCCCACCAGTACACGATCTTCGGACGGGTGACCGACGGAATGGAAGTCGTGGACGCGATCGCCGCCCTCCCCCGCGGCGGCGACGATCGACCAGCCGAGCCACCGGTCATCACTTCCGTAACCATTTACCCAGCAGACGCCAAGGGCTAAGCCCCCGCTCCCGCCTCAGCTCCGGCCAGACCGGTTAGAGGGGCGGCGGCTGTTCAGGCTGGAGCCGGAGCCGGGGCTGGGGCTCTCAGTCGGCGGGAGCGACTTCCAGGATCCACTTGTCAATTTCCGCCCACCGGTCGAAGAGCCACTCGACCCGGCCGCGCCGGTCGGTCGGGAGCGAGTGGCCGGCGAAGCGCTCGAATCGAATCCTGACGGCGGAGCCGACCACGCTGCCCGACCATGCGTCGGGAATCGTGGCGAGGGGCTCGAGACCGGTGTGGGCGGCGATTATCACATCGTGACCCGTCCCGAGCAGCACAGCCGAACCGCCCGGCCGCGGCGGAAGAACCCGCCTGAGAGCGCGGGTCCGGTCGGCCAGATCGGATGACCGCTCACCAAGCTGATCGACGATTCGCTGTCGTCGCTCGGCAGTGAAGCGGGTTCCTTCCGGATAGATCAGGACCCCCTCCCGTTCGGTCATCCCTTCAGTGAGGGCGAGCACGGCGGCGACTTCGGCCGCCACGTCGCCATCGCGGTCGACAAAGTGATTGATCAGTCGATTCCCGGCGATGTCCAGGGTCGGATCGGCAAGGAGCTCACGCTTGAGCACATACCGCAGGCGGATTCCCGCACCGCGGGTCACAAAGACGTTCGGTAACAACGTGTCGACGATGCTGGCGTGGCGCATCATCACGATCACCGGACCGGGGGGCACCACCTCGAGACCCTCAACCGTGACCCTGAGTCGGAAGATCCGCTTCACCGTGCCGAACAGCACGTAAGCCCACCACTCCTGCAGTCGGTAGGAACCCTCCCTCATCTTCATGCGATCTCTGCCGAAACCGGCGGCGACCCAGTGGACGAGCAGAGTGGC
Source organism: Acidimicrobiia bacterium (assembly GCA_040882645.1). Lineage (GTDB taxonomy): Bacteria > Actinomycetota > Acidimicrobiia > Spongiisociales > UBA11373 > JAUYIV01. The sequence continues at coordinate 9,169 of JBBEAX010000088.1, read as the reverse complement.
GAGGCACCACGCCCCCACCGCGAGGTACACCCAGCCGAAGGCCAGCATCCGCACCGCCATGAATGGGCGGCGCCCGACCACCCAGCGGACGACATCGACCAGCACGCCGACGACCAGCCACAGGGGTGCCAGCACCGTGGCGAGTACAAGGAGCCCGAGAATCGTGGGAACGGTGCGCAGTCGACGCCGGAGGCGTCGTCCTCTCGACTCGGACATCTAGAGGCGGAACCCGTGCCGACGAATGGTCCCCACCGCGGCCGCGTCCATCAGAGGTATTGGCCCGGCGGCGTCGGCTCCCCCGGCTCGCGTCGCTGCGCCTCGATCGCTCGAATGCGAATCTCCTGGAGCTGGGCGGCAGCGGCCGCTTGCTGGCTCCACAGTGTTGCCTGGATTCCGGCGAACAACCCTTCGAGCCAGCCGACCAGCTGCGCCTGGGTCACCCGCAACTCAGCCTCAGTCACACTCTCCCCGGATAGGGGTGTAAACAACTCGTTCATCTCGCTCCGCAGGTCCGAGGACAGCACATCCTTCATCTCCTCGAGAGTGCTCTCGTGGATCTCCGCCATGCGGCGTCGCCCTGCATCGTCCAACGGAGCCTGTCTGATCTCCTCGAGCATCGCTCGCGTCATCGAAGCGATGCGCATCAACTTCGGCGCGCTGGCGAACGAGCCCTCCTCGTGCCCCGGTGTCTCTACGGCATCTAACCCGTTCTCTGGTGCTGAGTGATCGACCATCCGCCCAGCCTAAATGAGGGGACGGCCGATCTCACCTGACCCTGATCGAAAGACACGTCATGCCTCCGTCGGCGCGGGCAAACTCGGACGTGTCGCAGGCAATCACTTCGTAGCCGAGGCCCGCGATCTGGTCGGCGACAGCGTCTCGCCCTGCCCCCGCCAGGATGGTGCGATCGGCGAGTCGCACCACATTCGCCGCTTCTGGATCGGCTCCCTCGACCTCGACGACGCGCAGCCCGTCGAATGCGCGCCGGTCGCAGGCCGCCGGATGCCACAGCACCGTCTCGTCGTCGATCGCGGTGACCCCTGACTTGAGATGCAATGCATCCCGCACCGTGACCTCTACAAGCCGCTTTCCTGACTGTGCTGCAAGAACGGCGAGCCGCCGAGCGCCGGCCGGGTCAGTCCGGCCTCCGGTTCCGACGAACACAGTCCTTCCCATCTGAAGCACATCACCTCCATCCAGGGTGCCATCGTCCAGGTGCTCGACGGCGAAGTGTCCGGCCAGGGCTTCCGCGACCGGCCCCGCCTCGCCCCGCCGTGACGGGTGACCCGACCTGGCGATCAAGGCGGTGTCGCCGATCACGACGGCCGCGTCCTCGATGAAGCAGCCATCCGGGTGGGCCTCATCGCCGGGGACGACGACCACTTCGAATCCCCCCGCCTCCAGGGCCGCCCGATACACGAGGTGCTGCCGGCGGGCGAGCACGAAATCGAGAGGGGGCACCGCGGGGGTGCGGGTCACGCACCGGGAGAACGACTCGGTGACCTCTCGAACGAAAGCGATCGGTTGCATTCAGCCGGGAAGCGCCACCAGGTAGTCGTCGGCGTCGTCGGACCAAACCATCTCGACCACTCCGCGCGCTGCCGCCGCCCTCGTGAACTGGAGAAATCCGTTGTAGCCGTAGGCCTTCTCGCTGAAGCCGGGTTCGATCTTGCGGATCGCATCCTTCAGGCCCGACAGCGGCGCGGATCCGGACTTCGCCTTCTCGACCACCCGCCGGAGCAGCACGAACGCCTGCTCCTCCTGTCCGCCTTCCTCTCGGAAGTTCACCTCGGGGTCGCCGCGCGCCGCTCCCTCGTTCAGGTCGATCACCCCGCGCTCCTGCAGGTGGCGCAGCATTTCACCGAACGCCCGGAACCCGTGATCGGCCTCTGAGAAGGTGGGGTCCTTCCGCAACAGTGCCCGCTTGAGGTTGGACGCCAGCACGACACCGTCGGCCGAGCGCTGCAGACCGGCGAGGGTCTGGGTGATCAGCCGCTCGAGGTTGACTGCGTCGGCATCGGGCTCCACCGGGGGCTTGTCCACGGGAGCTTCGCTGGCCTTGCCCCGCTTGGGCCGTGCCGTCCGCGGCGGAGGCTCGACGCCCTCCAGCGACTCGTAGAACAGGAACTCGTCACAAGCCGGCGGGAGCAATGCCGACGTCGACGCCTTGAGGCCGATTCCGACCACCCGGCGATTCAATTCGCGCAGCTTGTGGACCAACGGTGTGAAGTCGCTGTCGCCGGTGGCGATGACGAACGTCGTGATGTATTCGCGCTCGAAGGACAACTCGATGGCGTCGACCGCCATTTTGATGTCGGCGGCGTTCTTCCTGACCGAGCCGAGGCGCTGGGGGATCTCGATCATCTCGACGTGGTGCTCGACGAGCATTCGCCTGAATTCCTCAAACAGGTTCCAGTCGGCGTATGCCCTGCGAACGATCACCCGCCCCCGCTCGGCGAGGGCATCGGCGATGGGCTTCACATTGAAGACATGGCCGTTGAGATCCTCACGCGCCCCAATGGCAAGGTTCTCGAAGTCGAAGAAAAGAGCAATACGCTCTTCAGAGGGGTTCATCTGGTCTCAGAGTAGGCGGACGCGTTGGGCGAACCCGGATGATTCGCAATTCGCAATTCGCAATTCGCAATTCGACAGAACCGGTGGGGCCAATCGCTACCGATGGACGTTTGCTCCGGGCAGGCGATCGCGCTCGCCTGGCCTTGCTCACTCCTTCGAATCGCGAATTGCGAATTGCGAATTGCGCTTCTTCGCGGCCCATGCCAGGAACTTCTTCTGGGGCCAGGTGTTCACCACCCGGCTGCGGTCGACCCAGCCCCGGCGGGCAAGGCTGAGGCCGTTCACCGTGTTCTCCAGTTCGTGGAGGCGGTGGGTGTCGGTGCTGATGGCGAACACCACCTCCGGATGCTCGATGGCCCGACGAAGGACTTCGGACGGGGCGTCGAGGCGGTCGAGGTGGCAGTTGATCTCGAGCGCGCAGCCGGTCTCGGCAGCCACCGCCAGTACCGCGTCGATGTCGAGGTCGATGCCCGGCCGCTTCCCGATCCGCCGGCCCGTGAGGTGTCCGATGACGTTCACCGCCGGGTTGCGCATCGCGGCGACCACCCGGGCGGTCTGCTTCTCCGGGGGAAGACGGAACTGGCTGTGGACGCTCGCCACGCCGAAGTCGAAACCAGACAGGAATTCCGGGTCGTAGTCGATGGTGCCGCCAGCGCCGATGTTTAGTTCGAGTCCCTGGAGGATCGCCAGGTCGGGGTAGCGGCGGCGAAGCCGTCCGATCGCCCGACGCTGATCAAGGAGCTGGTCGCGAGTGGCGCCGTTGATCGTGAGGTCCTCGGCGTGGTCGGTGATGGCGACATACCGGTAACCGCGTTCGGCGACCGCGGCGATCACCTCGTCGAGCGACACGTGACCGTCGCCACTGAGGTCGGTGTGAACGTGCAGGTCACCCTTCAAGTCCGTCTCCGTGGCGAACTTAGGAAGCAAGTCGTCGAGCGCGGCCTCGATCTCGCCGTCGTCTTCGCGGATCTCGGGCGGGATCCACGGCAGACCGAGAGCGGCGTACACGTCCTCCTCGGTCTTCGAGGCAACGACCTTTCCAGTGTCGATCTCTGAGAGGGCGTACTCGTTCAGCGTCCAGCCCTGGTCGAGGGCCATCTGCCTCAACCGAATGTTGTGGGCCTTCGAGCCCGTGAAGTACACGGACGCGGACCCCAATTGGGCGGGCTCCATGACCCGAAGGTCGATCTGCATACCCTGCCTCCCGATGATGGCCGACTTGCGGGCCCCGTACCCGACCACCTCCTGCACAATGGCCAGCCCAACAAACCGCTGCATCACCTCCTCCGGATCACCCTTGGTCACCGCGATGATGTCGATGTCGCCGATGGTGTCGCGGAATCGACGAAGGCTCCCCATCGGCTCGGCGGACCGCACCCCCGGCACTCCGAGGAGCGCCTCACAGACTTCGCGGGCGACACCTATCGCCTCAATGATCGGGGTCCGGTTCTCCTTCCCGCCGACACCGAGGCGCTCGATCGAGTTGCGGATGTTCTCCTCGGTCTTCTCTCCCATGCCCGGCATGTCGCGCAGTTCATGTCGATCGATCGCCGCCCGCAGTTCCTCGACACTTGAGATTCCCAGTTCGTCGCGTAGACGCACGGCCGTTTTCGGCCCGATGCCGGGAACCCTGGTGAGCGCCACGAAGCCAGCGGGGAACATTGCCCGCAGCTCCTCGAGCCTTGCTATCGAGCCCTTCTCGACCAGTTCGCGGATCTTCTCGGCCGTGCTCTTGCCCACGCCGCGCAGTGCGGTGAGTTGAGGCCCAGTCATCTCGGCCACGGCTTCGGGATGCCCTTCGATGGTGCGAGCCGCCGTCTCGTACGCCCGAACCCGAAAGGCATTGCTGGACCCTTCGGCAAGAGTTGCCAGCCGCGCCAATTCGTAGAGCTGACGAGCAATCTCGGCGTTGGAAACCACCAGCGAAGGATAAGAGGGCCCACGGCCCACGGCCCACGGCCAGAGAGGCCGACTATGGGCTGTTGGCTGTTGGCCGTCGGCTATCCGCTTGTTTCCACTTTCCGCCTACGCTCGGCTCGACCCAGGACACCACATGGCTCGCCGGCACGAATACGTCAGCTTCTTCGATCGACGCGGCAAGCGCCGCGAATTCGTCGGCTTCGAAGGAAGAACTGCCATCTCCCGGATCCTGCTTCCCGGCCTGGCGGTCGCCATCCTCGGCGTTTCCCTTTGGTGGTTCGGTTTCAGGGAGGCGGATGCCGACGCCGCGGCGATCATCACCATGGAAGACGAGACCGTCCCCACCCTGCTGCTGCCGGCCGGAGGCGACGCCGGCGAGTTCGCGGGAGACGCCTCGTTCGAGTGCCTCGAGACGGCCGAGGAATGGACGACCTTCCAGGGCGGGCCGGGAAGAACCGGTTGCGCCGCCCCGACCCGGGTGATCACGGAGCCACGCGTGCTGTGGAAGACAGAGGTCGGGATCCAGGGCTGGCTCAACAATCCGATCATCGTCGGCAACTCGATCTACGTGAGCAGCGCCGGGGTGGTGCAGTTCGTCGCCGATCGCCGCGATGCCATCTACTCGCTCGACCTGAGGACGGGCAAGCAGAACTGGTACTTCCAGGCCGAACTCGACGTGAACGGCATCGGCTACCTCGACGGCATCGTCGTGGCGACAGGAGACGAGGGACGGGTGTGGGGCTTCGATGCCCGGGACGGCAGCCGGGCCTGGACCAACGACCTGGAGACCCCCGTATACAGCAATCCGCTCACGGTGGGGGGCATGGCCATCGTCGGCGACGGACTCGGCCAACTGACCGCCTACGACATCCACTCGGGGATCGAGCAGTGGCAGAACACGGTGGACGGCGCCATCCGGGGCGGGGCCTCCTCCGATGGCGAGCGCATCTTCGTGGCGGGCGAGAACAACGAGGTGGCTGCCTTCAACTTTGCGGGCGAAGAATTGTGGCGGGAGCAAGTGGCCGCCCGGGGCCAGAGCGCGGAACAGACGCGGATCTTCGCCGCGCCCACGGTCGCCGGCGATTTGCTCATCGTGACTCTTGTCAGACTCGACGTGTACGCCGAGCCGGCGGTAGTGGCCCTCGACCGCGCCACGGGAGACATCGTGTGGCAGGCGGTGGACGTAGCCGGCATCAAGACGGGTGACTGGGCGAACATCAGATCGTCGGTGGCGGTCACCGGAGAACTGGTGGTGTTCGGCGAGGCCTACTCGGACTCGCTGGTGGCCCTCGACCTGCTGACCGGCCAGACGCGGTGGAGTGCAGAGGTCGGCTCGTACTGCCTGCCCCACTGGCCATCGCCGTTGATCGCCGGAGACCAGGTGATCATGCCTCGCGACGACGGCGGCCTGTACGCCGTCAGCCTCGCCGGTCGAGAGGAAATCTGGAGTGTCTACCTCGGGAGTGTGGTGAGCCAGCCGGGCGGCACCTTCCCTGCCGGGTTCAACGACGACTTCTGTGAAGAAAGTGAAGCCGGGCACCCGATCCTCTCCTCGCCGGCGATCAGCGAAGACGGGATCATCGTCGTCGGAACCCTCGAGGGCTGGATCTGGGCGATCGGCGACAAGTCCTGGTAGGCCGATCGTCACTGACTGGGCGACGCATCCATGCGTCACTCGGCCGACTGTGCCGCCGCTTCGAGTTCGTCGAGTGATTCCACGATCCGCTGGACGAACCGGTCCAGATCAGGCACGAGATCCCAATCGCCGACGATGCCCCAATTGAGTTTCCCCTGATAAGAGAAGAGCGCCACTCCGAGCCCGTGGTTGACCCAGAGCGGGACCATTGGGTGGATCCGGGTGAGGCGAGCCGACAAGAGGAACAGCGGCACCTGGGGGCCGGGAACATTGGTGATCGTCATGTTGAAGGGTCGAGCCGTGGCCGCCACCACTCGCGCCGCCACCGAGAGGATCGTCGAAGGGGTGAAGGCGGCACTCTGGGTCATCAAGGCGGCGCCGAGCGCGTGGTCTGACCGCTTGCGGTCGATCGTCATCGCGCTCACCGCCTTCAGCCGCTTTACAGGGTCCGGTTCGGCGATTGGCAGATGGAGCAGCCACATGGTCACCTGGTTGCCAAGCCCAGCGGCCGACGCGCCCCGCCGGGTGGAGACCGGGACCATGGCGCGAAAGTCGATCCCGTCGACATCGACAGCGCGATCCTCTGTCAGAAAGGCCCGCACCGCGCCGGCGGTGGCGGCGATCACCCCGTCGTTGACCGTGCCTCCAAGACCCTTCTTTATCGCCTTCAGCTGATCGAGCGGGGTCTCCAGAAAGGCAATCCGCCGGTTGGGGCCGATCTTCGCATTCAGAGGAGTCGCCGAGGCGCGGGTGAACCATCCGGAGGCCGCCGACTGGCGGATCGCCAGGAATCGATGCTGCAGATCCTTGCCCAACTCCTTGGTCTCGTCGACGAACCGCTTGGCGCTCTGGGCGGCGGCGATCGGGGCGACCAAACGCCGAATGGCCTCGTCGGCGAACAGTTGAGAAGGGGTGGGCGCCGGCCGGGGCTCGAAAACGTCGGGCTCCCCGATCTCCTCTGTCGGGAAGGGCGTGAGCAGGACCTTCATGAGGTCGACCCCCCCGATGCCGTCGATCATGCAGTGGTGGACCTTCGTCACCAGGGCGAAACCGCCGTTCTCGAGGCCCTCGACCACCCACACCTCCCACATCGGTCTGGCGCGGTCGAGTCGCTGGCTGAGGATCCGCCCTGCCGTCATCCGCAACTGCGCTTCCGTGCCGGGATGCGGCAGGGCGATGTGCCTGATGTGATAGGTCGAGTCGAAGTGGTCGTCATCCACCCATACCGGGTGCCGCTCGATCGGAATCCACTGGAGCCGCTGTCGGTAGCGCGGGACATACTGCAGCTTGTTCTCAATGAAGCCGCGGACAGCATCGATGTCGACTCCACCCCCCGGCAGCCCGAAACCGCCGCCCTCGAAGACGAGCGTCCCCCCGACATGCATCGGATTCGACGGCCCCTCCATCGCCAGGAAGGTGTTGTCGAGAAACGAGAGCCGCTCGTAATGGGTCACGCGGGAAAGCGTAGATGGGGTGAGGGATTCAACCGCCGGGATCTGGCTGGCGATTGGCAATTGGCAATTGGCAAGACGCGTCCGAGGCCCCCGACGCGTTCTTGGTTCTTGGCTCTTGACTCTTGACTCCCTCCGGGCAACGGGCAACAACGGCAGGCTTACCCTTCCGACATGACAGACCAGTGGACCGAGGTCGGCGACGGAGTCCACGTCCGCCGTCATCGATCACTCGACCTCAACATCGGGGCGGTCATCTGCCCCGGCGGCATCCTGCTGATCGACACCCGCGCCAGCCATCGCCAGGGCAGAGACCTGCACCGCTCCCTCGATGCATTCGGGCTCCCGGTCCGATGGGTGATCAACACCCACCACCATTGGGATCACGCATTCGGCAACGCGGTGTTCGAGGGGTCGGCGATCTGGGGACACGCTCGATGCGCCGAAGCCCTGCAAGAGCACGGTGAGGCGATGCGTCGCTCGGTCGTCGCGATGGCACCTGAACACGCGGCCGAATTCGAAGAGGTCGTGATCAGGCCGCCCACCTTCACCTTCACCACCGGGTCCCAGGTCTCGTTCGGCGGGCGCGAGGTGGTGCTGCGTCACCTGGGCCGAGGCCACACCGACAACGACACTGCCGTGTTCGTTCAGGACGCCGGAGTGGTGTTCGCCGGTGATCTGATCGAGGAGGGTGCCCCTCCTTCATTCAACGATTCGTATCCCCTCGAATGGCCGGGGACCACCGCCGCCCTCGCCGCCGCGTCGGGTGGAGTGGTGGTGCCGGGTCATGGGGCGGTGGTCGACGCGGCATTCGTGAACACCCAGCAGGCCGAGTTGGCCGAGGTCGCCTCGCTCGCCCGCCAGTATCACGCGGAGGGCTTGACGCCGAAGGCGGCGGCGGGCCGAGGGGGACCCTATCCGGTGAGGGTCCTTGCAGACGCTTTCACCCGGGCTTGGGGGCATCTCGAGGCCGGACCATGACCCCGGAGTGGTTCACCAGGGCGCTGAAGGCCGCGCGCCGGGATCGGCGGGTCGACGTCGAAGGCGCCTCCGTACATTTCGTGGAATGGGGAGATGTCGGGCACCCCGGGCTCGTGTTCGTGCACGGAGGTGCGGCCCACGCCGAATGGTGGGCTCATCTCGCCCCGCTCTTCACCTCCCACTACCACGTGGCGGCGATCGACCTCAGCGGCCACGGCGAGAGCGGGTGGCGCGAGCGGTACTCCCACGACATCTGGGCAAAGGAGGTCGTATCGGTGGCAAAGGCGGCGGGGTTCCCGGGGCCGCCGGTCGTCATCGGCCACTCGCTCGGCGGCCTCGTGACCATCCAGACCGCAGCCACATACGGCGAGGAACTCGCTGGGGCCGTCATCGTCGACTCCCCCGTGCGGCGTCCCGACCCAGAATCGGAGGAGGGAACCCGGGGCCGCGCCTTCCGATCGCCGGGAATCTATCCGGAGTTGGAGATCGCCTTGGGGCACTTCCACCTGATCCCCCCACAGCCCGACCCCGAGCCATGGGTGCTCGACCATGTCGCCAGGCACTCGCTGAAGGAGACCCCCCATGGCTGGACGTGGAAGTTCGATCC
>JBBEAX010000087.1:0-12864 GCA_040882645.1 Acidimicrobiia bacterium | reverse complement strand
CCGTCGGCGCCATCGCCGCAGTCGTCACCGAATGCACCATCCGCTTCGACCGCAGAGAAGAAGAACCAGGCGACGAAGAGGCGGAGTAGGCCGCTGCCTCAGCGGGTAAGCGAATAGGTCGCTGGCTTCATCAGGTCTCGGCTTGTGGCAAGCCGAGACCTGATCCCGGGGCGAGCCTATTCGCTCACCTTCTCAGCCCGAGGCGGCGAGGCGCTCGGGGGCCACTCGTCGGCCTACCGCCGCGGCGATCGTACGCAATTGAGTCATCATCTCCGCGAAGCCCTCGATGGTGAGGCTCTGCTTGCCGTCGCTGAGAGCCAGTTCAGGGTGGTCGTGCACCTCGACGAGGATGCCATCGGCGCCGACGGCGATGGCGGCCCGGGCCAGGTCGGGAACCAGGCTCCGCTCCCCGGCGGCGTGGCTCGGATCGACGATCACGGGGAGGGCGGTCCGCTGTTTGAGCACTGGGACCGCCGAGATGTCCAGCGTGTTCCGGGTCGCGGTTTCGAAGGTCCTGATCCCGCGTTCGCACAGGACGACTCGGGAGTTGCCCGCCGACACCACGTACTCGGCGGCGAGCAGCAATTCCTCCACCGTCGATGAGATCCCCCGCTTGAGCAGCACGGGCCGCTCTTGCTCGCCCACTGCGGCGAGAAGGCGGAAATTCTGCATGTTGCGCGCCCCGACCTGGAGCATGTCGGCATAACGGCCTACCAATCCGACGTCCTCGGGCGCGATCACCTCGGTGACGACGGGGAGCCCGGTCTCCACGCCCACCGCGGCGAGCAGCCCGAGGCCCTCCTCCCCCAGCCCCTGAAAGCTGTACGGCGAGCTACGCGGCTTGAACGCCCCGCCGCGGAGCATCCGGGCACCGTTCGCCGCCACCGCGTGACCGACCGCACTCATCTGGACGGCGCTCTCCACGGAACAGGGCCCGGCGATGACGACGATCTCGTTTCCCCCGATGACGGCGTCGCCCACTCGGACTTCGATCGCCTCGGGATGGTGCTCGCGGGAGACATGGGGATAGGGAGGCGCCACTTCCTTGATCTCGACAACTCCCGGCATCGCGGCGATCGCCCCGGCCAAGGCCTGGGCCTCGGCGTCGATCAGGCCGATGTGGGTCTCCTCGCCGACGACGCTCACCAGCAGCCGGCCGCCCTCCCGTTCGATGAGGCGGACAACCGCGGCCTTGTCCTTGAGCGAACAACCGGCGCCGAGCACGACGATCATGCGGGCACCTTCGACCGGAGTGCCTCGAGGAAGGCTCCGGGGTCCTCGCCCCTCTCGATCACCTCTATGAGCGCGCTCCCCACGATCACCCCGTCGACCACGCCCGCCACCGCTTCGACCTGGCGGCGGCTCCTGATCCCGAACCCGGCCAGCACGGGCAACGTCGCGGCCCGCTTCACCCGGCCGAGGTATTTGAGGTCGTCGGACGCCAGATCGACCCGGCGGCCGGTGACCCCGGTCGTGGTCACCGCGTAGACGAAGCCGGTGCCGGCGGCGGCAAGCCACCGCAGCCGGTCGGGAGGGGTCGTAGGCGCCACCATCTGGACCAGCGCCAGTCCGTGGGGGTCGAGGACCTGCCGGATCGGCAAGCTCTCTTCGAAGGGCAGGTCGGGGACGATCAACCCCGACACCCTCGCGCGGGTGAGCGAATCGCCGAGGTCCTCCAACCCGTGGGCCAGGAAGGGGTTGTAGTAGCCCATGAGCAAGGTGGGGGTCTCGAGGATGCTGGCCTCGAGCCGCTCGAGCACCCACTCCAGGGTCACCCCGGCGCGCAACGCCACCCGGTTGGAGGTCTGGATGGTGAGCCCGTCGGCCATGGGGTCGGTGAAGGGCACCCCGATCTCGACGAGGTCGGCGGCCGCCGCCACTGATCGGAGGACCTCGGGGAACGCCGCAGGAGTGGGGAACCCCGCCGTCACATAGGCGCACAACGCAGGGCCGTCCGATCCCTCGATCGCCGCAGTGATCGCCGCCGAGCCAAACCTCTCAGACATGGTCCGCCCCCGCGGCCAGGGCAGCGAGGTCCTTGTCTCCCCGCCCCGAGAGCCCGACCACGATGCGTCGGCCCGGGTTACGGGCCGCCCAGCGGCGGGCGCCCGCCAGGGCGTGGGCAGACTCGAGCGCCGGCAGGATGCCCTCGGTGGCACTGCATTGCCGAAGCGCGTCGAGCGCCTCCGCGTCGGTCGCCGACTCGTAGGTGGCCCGCCCCAGGTCGCGCAAGAAGGCGTGCTCGGGCCCCACCCCCGGATAGTCGAGCCCGGGTGCGATCGAGTGGGTCTCCACGATCTGACCGTGGGAGTCCTGGAGCAGCGGTGTCATCGCACCGTGCAGCACTCCGCGGGTCCCTTTGACCAGAGTGGCGGAGTGCGGATCGGATTCGCCGCCCCGGCCGCCGGCCTCGATGCCGAGCAACGCCACTCCCTCGTCACCGAGGAAGCCGTGGAACAGGCCGATCGAGTTCGATCCACCCCCGACGCAGGCCACGGCCACGTCCGGCAGCCCGCCGACGGCGACCACCTGGTCCCGGGCCTCCGCTCCGATGACCGTCTGCAGCCGGCGCACCAGCCACGGGTACGGGTGCGGCCCCACCACCGACCCGAGCAGGTAGTAGGTGCCGACCGGATCGGCCACCCAGGCGCGGAACGCCTCGTCGATCGCCGCCCGCAGGGTCTGATCACCCTCCTCGACCAGCTTCACCTCGGCGCCGAGGAGCCGCATCCTCTCCAGGTTGGGCGCCTGGCGGCGGCCGTCGATCGCTCCCATGAAGATGGTGCAGGGCAGCCCTACCCGGGCGGCGGCGGCGGCGGTGGCGACGCCGTGCTGCCCCGCTCCGGTCTCGGCGACGATCCGCCGGGCGCCCAGGCGCCGGGCGATCAGCGCCTGGCCCACCGCGTTGTTGATCTTGTGGGCCCCGGTGTGGCAGAGGTCCTCGCGCTTCAGGAAGACCTCGGCGCCCCATGCCTCACCGAGTGATCCGGCGCGGGTCAGTGGGGTGGGCCGCCCTACGAACTCCCGAAGCTCGCGCGCCAGCTCCCCCTGGAATCCCTCGTCGTCGAGCAGCTCCACGGCGTGCCTCTCCAATTCGATCAGGATCTCCATGAGGGTCTCGGGCACGTAGCGCCCGCCGTAGGGCCCGTAGCGCCCGTCGGGGGGCGGACCGCCTTCGATCAATGCCCGCAGGCTCGATTCGATCGTCGTCTTCACGCCGCTCCTCTCTCGGTCGCTCGCACGGCGGCGACGAACTCTCGGATGAGGCCGGGGTCCTTGATCCCGGGTCTCGACTCGACGCCGCTGCTCACGTCCACTCCGAAGGGCCGGACGAGCCGGATCGCCTCACCGACGTTGTCGGGGGTGAGTCCGCCGGCGAGAGTCATTCCGCTCAGCCGGCTCAGGCGGTGCGCCCGGAGCCAATCGACCGTCTCGCCGGCGCCGCTGTCGGGTCCCTCGTAGTGGAACCGCGTCGCGCCCCGACGGGCCAGGTCGGCCTCGATCGCCGCCTCGACGCCGGGCGCCTCGCGATACACCGGGAGCAGCCGCACGCCGGACGCATCCCCGACCGCGTCGTGATCGGCTTGCACCAGCCAGGTCCCGAGGGTGCCCAGCGCCGCCGCCAACTCCTCGGGGCGGGGGCGTCGAAACACTGCCACCTTCTCCACCGATTCGGGGAGCCGTGCCGCTATCGCCGACGCCTCGGCTGACGTCACCCGGCGCACCGACTCGCTCATCACGAAGCCGAGGGCGTCCGCCCCCGCTTCGACCGCCACCAGTGCGGCAGACGCGTCCCTGATCCCACAGATCTTTACGTGCACTCTCATCGCGACCTCGCGGAGACCGCGGAGCGTCCGGCGGCGATCAACCGGCCCACGGCCCCGGCGGGGTCCTCGCTGGTGACCACCGCGGTGCCGACCAGGGCGACCCGGTACCCCGCGGCGGCAGCGGCGCCGGCGTCATCGGGCGACACGATCCCGCTCTCCGCCACCGCCGGTAGGTGGCCGGGCAAGAGGCGCGCCATTTCGGCATGTCGCCCCCGGTCCACCTCGAGGGTGGCAAGGTCTCTAGCGTTGACCCCCACGAGCACTTCCCGGTCGAAGACCGCACCGGCCGCCTCGAGATCGCCCTCGTCGAATACTTCGACCAGGGCGAACATCCCCATCCCCAGGGCCAGGTCGGTCATCTCGACGAGCAGCGAGGTGTCCAGGATCCGGGCGATGAGGAGGACGCCGGACGCCCCGGCCGCCCTTGCTTCGATCACCTGGATCGGGTCGACGAGGAAGTCCTTGCGCATCACCGGGACGTCGACCGCCGCCGCAGCCGCCTGAAGGTGGTCGATCGCCCCGCCGAAGACCGTGGGCTCGGTCAGCACCGAGAGCGCAGCGCACCCCGACTGCTCGAGCGAGGTGGCGACACCGAGCACCGCCTCCCGTCCGTCGGCATGGGGCACCAGCTCGCCCGCCGACGGGCTCGCCAGCTTTGGCTCGGCGATCAGGTCGAACCCGTCAACGGACAGCCGCAGCGGCCGCGGCGGCGCGGCCGCGCGGGCCCCTGCCCGCACGCTCGACTCGCCGGAGGATGCGGCGGCTTCATCGGCCCGAAGACGGCTCGACGCGGCCATGGCGGCGAGGAAGTCAGACATGGGCCTTCTCCGTCAGCCGGTCGAGCAGCCGGGCGGCAGCGCCGCTGTCGATCGCATCCGCGGCCCGCGCCAGCCCGCTCGCGGCGTCCTCCCCGAACAGCCGGAGGGCCAACGCCGCGCCGAGGAGGATTGAGTCGCGATGCGGTCCCGGCTCCCCCTCCAGGGCCCGGCGAAGGCGGAGGGCGTTGTGCTCGGCGTCACCGCCTTCAAGGTCCTCCGCCGAGCATCGGGGGATCCCGAAGTCGGCGGGGTCTTCGACCGACTCGCTGATCGAACCCGGGGTGACGTCGAGGAGGTGGTAGGGACCCACCGGGGTGGGCTCGTCCCATCCGGGTTCACCGTGGATCACGAATGCCCGCTCGAGGGGCATCCCGGCGAGAGTCGCCGCCATCATCCGGGCGGTGGCGAGGTCGTAGGCGCCGATCACGTGGAAGGGCGGCGTCGCCGGGTTGGCCAGCGGGCCAGCGAGATTGAAGATGGTCCGAATCCCCAGAGCCCGGCGCACCGGGGCGATCGCCTTCATCGCCGGGTGGAACGACGGGGCGAAGAGGAAGGTGAACCCGGTCCGGGCGAACACTTCGCCCGCCCGCGCCGCCTCCCAGGGCAGGTCGAGGCCCAGGGCCTCGAGGACGTCGGCGCTGCCGCTCTGGCTCGAGACCGAACGGTTCCCGTGCTTGATGACGGGGACCCCGGCGGCGGCGGCCACCAGGGCGGCTCCCGTGGAGAGGTTGAGGCTCCCCGAGGCGTCGCCACCGGTGCCTACCACGTCCACCGCCTGCACGTCCGCGGGGATCTCGGGCCGGATCGCCAGCTCTCGGAGTCTGAGGGCGAATCCCCTCAGCTCGTCGGCGGTCTCCCCGCGCACCCGGAGGCCGACCAGTGCCGCCGACGAGAGGAGCGGGTCGGTGGACGGATCGGCCATGCCGTCGAGCAGCCTCCGGGCTTCGGGCTCGGTGAGCCGATCGCCGGAGACCACCTTCTCGACGAGGTCCCTCATGCCACCGCCTCCGTCGAGGCCGCCACCACCGTCACCGGGCGCATGTCGAGGAAGTTGCGAAGCAACCGATCACCGGCCGGGGTCAGGATGCTTTCGGGGTGGAACTGGACCCCCTCCACCGGCAGACGGCGGTGGCGGACGCCCATGATCTCCCCGTCGGACGTGTAGGCCGAGATCTCCAGCTCCGAGGAAAGACCCACTTCGTGAACCGCCAGCGAGTGGTAGCGCCCTGCGGGGAAGGGGTTGGGCAGGCCCTGGTAGAGCGTTCTCCGATCATGATAGATCGGCGACGCCTTGCCGTGCATCAGTGCCTGCGCCGCGCCGACGGTGCTCCCGAGGAGAGCACCCAGCGCCTGATGCCCGAGACAGACGCCGAGCACCGGGATCCGCTCGAGCTGGGCGCCGATCACCTCCATCGACGCTCCGGCCGCCTCGGGGCGTCCCGGGCCAGGCGAGACCACCAGGTGGGTCGGGTCGAGGTCGACGGACTCCGCCGCGGTGACCCGATCGTTGGTGCGCACCGTGACCTCTGCCCCGAGGCCGAGGAATGCCTGGACCAGGTTGTAGGTGAACGAGTCGTGGTTGTCGATCATCAGCACGTGCTTGGTCATAGACCCTCCTCTGCCAGGTCGAGCGCCTCGTCGAGGGCGGCCCCCTTCATCAGGACCTCGTCGTGCTCGAGCTCGGGGTCGCTGTCGGCGACGATCCCGGCACCGGCCTGGTAGCTGTAACCGCCGTCCTGGAACACGATGGTGCGGATGGTGATCGCCTGGTCCATCGAGCCGCCGCGGCCGAAGTAGCCCACCGATCCCGAGTAGAGACCCCGGCCGACCGGTTCAAGTTCGTCGATCAGTTCGATCGCCCGCAGCTTGGGAGCCCCGCTCACGGTGCCGGCGGGGAAGGTGGCGGCGAACAGATCGAACTGGTCGAGCTCGGGTCGCAATCGGCCCTGGACTCCGCTGACCAGGTGCATGACGTGGCTGTATCGCTCGATGACCCGATAGGGATCCACCCGCACCGAGCCGGCGACCGCGCCCCGGCCGAGATCGTTTCTCGCCAGGTCGACCAGCATCACGTGCTCGGCGGCCTCCTTGGGGTCGGTGAGCAGCTGCCGCTCGAGGGCGTGATCGTGGTCGTCGTCCACACCGCGCCTTCGAGTTCCCGCGATCGGCCTCAGCTCAGCGGTCTCACCGCGCAGCTTCACCAGTGCCTCCGGGGAGCTGCCGACGACCTGCATATCGCCGAAGTCGAGGAAGTACATGTACGGGGAAGGGTTGAGGAGCCGTAGCGCCCGATAGACGATGAACGGGCTCAGATCGCTCTCGCCCGAGAACCTGATCGAGAGAACGAGCTGGTACACGTCTCCCGCCGTGATGTGCCCCTTCACCCGGTGGACCCGGCCGACGAACTCCTCCTTCGTCAGGCTCGGACGGGGCTGCTGTCGCCTCCCGGCGGCACCCGGCAACTGCACCGGGCCGCTCAGTGCGGCGATCACCTCATCGCGGAGCGCGGTGCGGTCGGCATCCGACCCGGCATGGAGGAGGGCGATCCGCCGGGTGAAGTGATCGAACACCAATTGAGACTCGGTCGACATGTAGGCGCCCAGCGGTGCGAACGGGGCGTGGGGCGAAGCGGGCAAGCGATACAGGTGACGGACCATGTCGAAGGCGGTCGCACCGACCAGCCCACCGGCGAACGGCTGCCCCGAGATCGTCGGTCCGAGACGCGGCACGCAGTCCAGGGCCGACCGAAGCCCGCCGAGCACGTCGGCTGAGACGAGGCCGCCGTCGACCGCCACCCCCGCCTCCGACACCCGGATGCGCGACGTCTCCCCGAAGCCGATGAACGAGTATCTCCCCTGGCCGCCCTGCTCGACGCTCTCGAGCAGATGGCGCGGCCCCAGATCGGCCAGCCGCAGGAACGCGGAGACCGGGGTGTGGAGATCGGCCGCTATGTCGAAGGGTGCCTGCATTCCTCCTCGATCCGGATCGGGATCGTGAGGAGGGTCACCAAATGCCGACGCCCCCCCCAACGGTGGGTCGTGTACTGCTGGTGTCAGATGTCAGGTTCTGAGCCGCGGGTCGCCCACCTCAATATGGCGGCAACCACCACCACTGACCGGCTGGGACGGTTCGGGTACGGCTCATGGACGGGTGGTTGTACCAGCGAACCGCCAGATCGTCAACAATTCGGGTCGCGGGGCCGAGCGAAGCTCGGCCTCACCTTCGCTCCAATCTCCCATCGGCGTGGATCGCGAAGCGACCCTCGCCGCGAGAGTGGGTGTGGGCGGGTCCGTCCCATGGCCAGGGGCCGAACTGGGTGCGGCGATAGTCGTCCACTGCCTGGCGGAGTTCCTCGGGCGAGTTCATCACGAAGGGGCCCATCTGGAACACCGGTGCCCCGATCGGTCGTCCCTGCAGCAGGAGGAATCGCGCCACTTCGTCGCCGCGGTTGGCGAGTGTCACGGGCAATTCGGAGCGGAGTCGCACCCCCACACCCTTACCGATCTTGGTGCCCCCGATCTCGACATCGGCTCCGCCGTGACAGTGCAGGCTGCGATTGAGTCCCGCGGGGGCGGCCGGAATCTCCCATTCGGCGCCGGGCTCGAGTTCGATCACCCAGATGGCCATGTCGGAGTCGGGCCGGGCTGCCCATGAATCGGGCGGAGGCGACGGCGGCTTCTGATCGTCGAGCGCGCCGGTCACCACGTCGACCCGGACGCCAGGGGCGGGTACGACGGTGGGGATGTCCTCCGACCACAGCATCCCGAAGTAGGCGGGGACCATCTTCGAGTCCGGGGGCAAGTTCAACCAGATCTGATAGAGCTCGAGCGGGTTGGGCCCTTCGGCATCGAGGAGCGGGAACATCTCGGAGTGTTGGATGCCGCCGCCGGTGGTGAGCCACTGGACATCGCCTTCGCCGTACCGGGCGGTGGCCCCGAGGGAATCGGAATGGTCGACATAGCCGCGACGAACCACGGTGACGGTCTCGAACCCGCGATGAGGGTGCTGGGGGAAACCCGGCACCCGCTCGCCGTGATACATGCTCCACCCGTCGATGTACGAGAAGTCCGAGCCGATCTGCCGCCCGTAGAGCGGCACCGACGGCCCCAGGTCGTCATCACCCGGCGGGTAGTTGTCGACGTGGTGGACGGTGAAGATGAAAGGGTCGTGCCCGATCCAGGGCATCCCCAGTTGGAAGAGCTCGATCACCGGGTCTGGCATTGTCGTCACCTCTGGTTCAATCGTACGGGCAGGGGGCGGCAAGAAGGAACTGCCGCCGCCACAATGGAACCTCCCTCGGGGTGAGGTATTCCGGAGGTCCGGCCAGGGAGGGCAAGTTGAGATCTCAAGTCGAAGCGCATCTGATCGCGGTGATGGCCGCCTACCGTGACTTTGCCGACAACCTGCCCGATGGAGCGCTCGCCCGTGACCTCGGCGTCCGCTCGAACAGCGTCGGCAGCCAGTTCTGGTGTGTGGTCGGGGCGCGGGAGAGCTTCGCCCGGGCGATCGAACACGGCGCTTGGGCCGGCTTCCAATGCTCGCTCGGCGCCGACGACGTCCATGAGAAGGAAGCCATCCTCGCCGGCCTCGACCGAGCCGGCCGCCAGGTCGTCGAGACCCTGGCCCGGGTGGAGTGGACCGAAGACCGGGACGACCTGCTGCTCACCCTCCTCGACCATGAGTACCAGCACCAGGGCCAACTGATCCGCTACGCCTACGCCCTCGAGGTGCCCTTCCCCCCGAGCTGGAAGGACCGCTGGGGGCTGTCGGATCCGGAGGAATGACCGTCATCCAGCGACGGTATCGAGCCTGGATGGTCGTCATCCCTCTGGTGTTGAGCGCCTGTGGCGACAGTGCGGTCCCCACCACCCTCCCTGCGACCACCACGACAACCGCCGCCACCACCAACACCAATTCCACCACCACCACGACCACCACCACCAGCACCACCACCACGACCACCGCGCCGGCCACCACCACCACGACACTGCCGGTGGGTCCCTGGCAGGTGGAGGGCCAGCGCTACTACTTCCCGCTGCAACCCCCGGAGGCGGGAACCTACGCCGACGGCCATCACGACTACCCCGCCACCGACATATTTGCCCCCGAGGGGACCACGGTGGTCGCCGTCGCCAGCGGCATCGTCGACGAGGTCGGCCGGATCGACACCTGGGACCCGGCGATCAACGACCCGGCCAACCGGGCCGGCCTGTATGTGACGATCATCGGCGGGGATGGGGTGCGCTACCACGCTTCTCACCTCGCCTCGGTAGAGCCAGGGATCGAGGCCGGGGTGGAGGTGCAGGCCGGCCAGATGATCGGCACAGTGGGAGCCACCGGCAACGCCCGCCAGCCCCACCTCCATTTCGGGATCTCCCGGCCCACCTTCCCCGGCGATTGGGAGGTCCGCCGCGGCGAGGTGTCGCCCTACGAGTACCTCCAGGCCTGGACCCGGAGCGAGGACATGACCCCGGTGCTCCCTGAGGCCTGACGGTCCGCTGGCACCAGGCCAGTCGCTGCTATTTGAATACCGCCAGCATCACCCCGAAAACCGCCGTGAGCCCGGTCATGAATGAGGCGGCGACGACGAAGAAGGCCCTGTACTGGGACACGATTATCTCCTGCATCCGCTCGAGCCTGGAATCGATGCGCTCCTCGAATCTCTCAAACCGTCGGTCGAGCCCATCGAAGCGCTGCTCAGCCCCATCGAAGCGCTGCTCAAGCCCATCGAACCGCTGCTCAAGACCGTCGAAGCGCTGCTCGAGCCCATCGAACCGTCCCGCGAGCGTGCCGAGATCGGATCGGATGGCCGCGATGTCCGACTTGGTGGCCACGTCGCCGGCGGGTGAGAGATGAGCCATTAGGACGTCGGCATGCTGGGCGCCGAGAACCTCCTCGAGCCGAGCATACAGGGAGCGAAGTTGCGGATCGGGTGCAGACATTGACATCTCCTGGCCGGGTACAGACATCGTCTCGCGAGGGTGTGACAGAACTGCCGTCGGGCGGCCTTCGGCCGCCTTGGGCGGGGAGCGGAGGTGGCAGCGGAGACAGCGTGCGGCCCGACGACGGAGCCTTCTTCAAAAGACCGGGACCAGTCCTGCTCGCACGACCTCTTCAAGGCTCCAGGTCCCTTCCGCCCGCCCGGATCGCGGGGCCCCCACTATCGTCGGTGGTCTTCTCGCCAGAGGGGGTGGAGATGCCCGATCTCGTGACCCGGGGCCGGGATGCCATCAAGAAACACGCCTGGGATGAGGCACGCGATGCATTGTCGGCGGCCGACAATGACGGCGGCCTCGCCCCGGACGACCTCGTCCACCTCGGCGACGCCCTCTGGTGGAGCGGCCAGCCCGATCAAGCCGTCGACGTGTTCGAACGTGCGTACGGGGGGTTCGTCGCAGACGAACGGATTCCCGAGGCTGCCTCGACCGCCGCCCTACTCGCCTACCTCGCGATGCGCCGCCTCAAGACATCGGTTGGTGCTGGTTGGATGGCGCGCGCCGAGCACCTTCTCGATGACCAGCCCGAGTCGATCGGCCACGCCTGGCTCAACCTCCTCAGGACGGCAGTGGCCCTCATGATGGAGAGCGACTTCGAGGGGGCGATCCGTCTCGCCGATCAGACCATCGACGTGGCGAAACGGCACGGGGGCCCGGGCCTCCAGTCGATGGCGATGAGCTTCAAGGGATACGCCATGATCGAGCGGGGAGATTGGCAGGATGGCCTGCGCATCGTCGACGAGGCCGCCGTCGTCGCCAATTCACAGGACACCGACCTCCGTGCCACCAGCGACGTCTACTGCAACACCATCGCAGCGTGCCGGAGCCTCGCCGACTACCGACGCGCCGGTGAATGGACCGAAGAGGCCGAACGCTGGATGCGCAGCCATTCGGTGGGTGGTTATCCGGGGGTCTGCCAGGTCCACCGCGCCGAGCTGAAACGCTTGCGGGGCTCCTGGCCGGAAGCCGAACGGGAAGCCCGGAACGCCTGCACCGAACTCGAGCGATTCCATCTGGTCGATGCAGTCGGCTTCGCCTACTACGAGATCGGCGAGGTCAGGCGACGCATGGGCGACTTCGATGCCGCCGAGCGGGCGTTCATGGAGGCGTATGAGCACGGCCATCTCGCCCAGCCAGGGTATGCCCTGCTCCTCAAAGACCAGGGCAAGATCGACGACGCGACCCGGGCGATCACCGGCGCGCTCGACAGCGTGCCAGGCGACCATCCTCAGACCGGCGCGATGACCCGGGGAAGACTCCTGCCCGCCCGCGTCGAGATCGCCTTGGCAGCCGGTGACCTCGAGACCGCCCGCGCCGCGATTACGCAGCTGGAGGAGATCAGCACCCTATTCGAAGGCGCTGTCTGGCGGGCAACCGCCCTCACCTGCCGCGGATCGGTCCTGCTCCACGACGACCAGCCCGCAGCGGCGATCGAGTCGCTGGCAGAGGCGTGGCGGCTGTGGCAGGAAATCGAGCTCCCCTACGAGGCCGCCCAGGCCCGCACCCTCCTGGGCAGGGCACGCCTGGCGACCGGCGACGAGACCGGCGCGATGATGGAGTTCCGGTCGGCGCGGACCGTCTTCGAGCAGCTGGGAGCGGCCGCAGACCTGCGGGCCCTCGACCAAGTCGGGGCCACGACGGGCACCGACGCCGACACCCGTCGGCGAGTGACCAGAACGTTTCTCTTCACCGACATCGTCACGTCGACGGACCTGATCGGCCTCATCGGAGACGCCGCTTGGGAGAGCCTCCTCACCTGGCACGACCGCGTGCTCCGCCAGGAGATCGAGGGCACCGGTGGTGAGGTGGTCCGCCACACGGGCGACGGCTACTTCGCCTCATTCGGCGAGGCCCGGGCGGCGATCGAGACCGCCGTGGCCATCCAACGGCGCCTCGCCTCCCACCGCCTCGAGCACGGGTTTGCCCCCTGGGTGCGCATTGGCATGCATGTCGCCGAAGCGACGCGCCAGGGCCCGGACTACGCCGGGCAGGGCGTTCATGCCGCCGCGCGAGTGGGGGCCCTCGCCGAGCGGGAGGAGATCCTGGCGTCGGGAGACACGATCACAGCTGCCGGAGCGATCCCATTCCCAGTAGGCGATGGGCGCACCGCCGAACTGAAGGGGATCGCCGAACCGATCGAGGTCCACGCCATCGACTGGCGGTGAGGTCGGCGTCCTCCCCTGCCCTCGGGCGGCCTTCGGCCGCCTTGGGCGGGGGAGGTGG
>JBBEAX010000086.1:0-13007 GCA_040882645.1 Acidimicrobiia bacterium | reverse complement strand
GGCCCCCTCCCCTCGGTCGCTTCGCTCCCTCGGTACTCCCCCCTTCGGGGGGAGAAACGCGGCACCCCTCAGAACAACCCGACGACCTTGCCGTCAGGATCCAGATCGATGTCGAGGGCGGCCGGTTTCGAGCCGAGGCCGGGCATCGTGCGGATCTCGCCCGTCAGGGGGACGACGAAGCCAGCGCCGGCGGAGACTCCCACCCGTCGCACCGGGAGCACCCAGCCACGCGGCGCCCCCCGCACCGAGGGGTCGTGGCTGATCGACAGCGGGGTCTTGGCAACGCACACGCCCAGGTTGCCGTATCCGTTGTCCTCTGCCCGTCGAAGATCGGCCACTGCTGCCTTGTCGAACTTCACTCCATCGGCGCCGTACACCCGTGTGGCGATCGCCTCGATCTTCTCGCGCAACCCCATCTCAAGCGGGTAGAGGTAGGTGAAGTTCGTAGGCTCCGAGGTTGCCAGTGCAACCGCTTCGGCAAGATCGATGCACCCCGCCCCGCCCTCCGGGTGTCCCCGGGAGAGGGCATAGCGCACCCCGATCGAATCGCAGATCTCGCCGATCGCCTTCAGCTCTGAGGGATGGTCGGTGGGGAAGACGTTGATCGCGATCACTGGCTCCACCCCGTGCAGCCGCACGATCTCCACGTGTCGCCGCAGGTTGGCGCCGCCGCCGCGAACCTCCTCGGGGCGATCCTCGAGCAGGCCCGAGGGCAGGTCTCGCCCCGAGACGATGCGATGGTTGCCCGACTGGGCCTTGAGTCCCCGGATAGTCGTGACAACCACGGCCGCATCGGGTCGCAAACCGGAGGCCCGGCACTTGAGGTTGAAGAACTTCTCGGCTCCCACCTCGGCTCCGAAGCCCGCCTCGGTAATCACGTAGTCGGCGCACCTGACTGCCAGGGCGTCGGCGACAACCGATGACACCCCCGGTGCCACATTGGCGAAAGGCCCGGCGTGCACCAGGGCAGGCCCACCCTCGATCGTCTGCATGAGGTTCGGCTGCATGGCCTCCTGGAGCAGCACCGCCATAGCCCCGGCTGCACCGAGGTCCCCGGCGGTGATGGGACGCCGTCCCCTCGTGTAGCCGACGATCACTCGCGCCAGCCGCTCCCTGAGGTCGGCCATTCCATTGGCCAGGGCGAGGATCGCCATCGTCTCTCCCGCGGCGGTGATATCGAACGACTCCTGGCGAGGAACCCCGTCCTCGGCCGCTCCCAGGCCGATCACCGTGTTGCGGAGCGACCGGTCGTTGATGTCGAGCACCCGGTGCCACGGGATGTCGTTGGTGTCGAGGTCCAGGGCATTCCCGTGATGGATGTGGGCGTCGATGAGCGCCGCCAGCATGTTGGTGGCCGAGGTGGCGGCGTGGAAGTCGCCGGTGAGATGGAGGTTCAGCCGCTCCATCGGGATCACCTGGGAATGCCCACCGCCGGCGGCCCCGCCCTTGATCCCAAAGGTGGGGCCTAGGGAGGGCTGGCGGAGGGTGACCACGGACCTCAGCCCCAGCCGGTTGAGCGCCTGCGAAAGGCCGATGGCGACGGTGGTCTTGCCCTCGCCGAACGGGGTCGGAGTAGTCGCCGTCACCAGGACGTAGCGGGCGCGTGGCGGCCCGAGCCGGTCGATCGCGTCGAGTGAGATCTTGGCGACCCCGGGACCCCACGGCTGGACCGACTCTGCCGGCAGCCCCATGTCGGCAGCGACGTCTTCGATCGGCCGCGGCGACGCGGCCCGGGCGATTTCGAGATCGGTGGCCATGAAGACAACGTTCCGCATTCCCGCCGTGTCCGAAAGGGCCTTCTGGCCTAGGAAGAGAGCCAAGAGTCAAGATTCAAGAACCAAGAAGCATGCAAAGGGCGAAAGGCGAAAGGCGAAACCGACTTGCGGAAGGCGGAAGGCGGTGAGACGACGCGCCGGACCGCCGCACGGCCCCTCCGTCACCGCCCTGCGGCCGGCGCCACCTCCCCCTGCGGGGGAGGAAACCGCGCGGGGGCGCCGCACGGCCCCTCCGTCACCGCCCTGCGGTCGGCGCCACCTCCCCCTGCGGGGGAGGAAACCGCGCCCGCCCAAGGGCCGCCTGGAGACGGGTGACTGCTCCTAACCTGCTCCCCGTGACCAAGAAGACTGTCTTTTCCGGGCTTCAGCCGACGGGGAATGTGCATGTCGGCAACTACCTCGGCGCGCTGCGGAATTGGGTGCGGTTGCAGGACGAGTACGACTGCGTGTACTGCATCGTCGATCTGCATGCGATGACGATCGAGTACGACGTCGCCCAGTTTGCCCGGGAACGCAGGGAAGCGGCGAAGGTGCTCATCGCCTGCGGAGTCGACCCGACGCGATCGCTCTTCTACTACCAGAGCGAGGTGCCGCAGCACGTCGAGCTGGCGTGGATCCTGGGGACGATCACCGGGATGGGGCAGCTGAGCCGGATGACCCAGTACAAGGACAAGTCCGAAAAGGCTGGAGCCCAATTCGGCCTGTTCGCCTACCCGGTGCTGATGGCCGCCGACATCCTCCTCTACCGCGCCGACGCCGTACCGGTCGGCGACGACCAGAAGCAGCACCTTGAACTCGCTCGCGATCTGGCGGAGCGCTTCAACTCCCGCTTCGGTGACGAATTCCCCGTCCCCGATCCGATCATCCCGGAGCACGGCGCCCGGGTGATGTCGCTGCAGGATCCGACGGCGAAGATGTCGAAGTCGGACCCGGATCCACGCAGCCGCATCCTGGTGCTCGACGACCCCGACACGATCAACGCCCGACTCAAGGCGGCAGTCACCGATTCGGGCTCTGACGTTCGCTTCGACTGGGAGGAGAAGCCGGGGATCACCAACCTCATCGAGATCATGTCCCTCTTCACCGGGCGGACCCCGGCGTCCATCGAGGATGAGTACGGGTCGAGTGGCTATGGCAAGTTCAAGCCCGCAGTCGCCGAAGCCGTCATCGAGGGACTTGCCCCGATCCGCCAGGCGTTCGCCACCCTCGACGACGCCGAAGTGCAGCGCATCGTCACCGAGCACGCCGCCGAAGCGAGAGAGCGCGCCGAGGGGTTCCAGAGGAGAGTGCGAGAAAGAGTGGGACTGGGGTAGCTGCCGCTACCCGCCTCCAGCCTCCAGCAAGACGGTTTCGCCTTTCGCTTTTCGCTCCTCCTCGCCGCAGCGACCGGCCAAACGCTTCCCGCTACTCTCGTTGCTGTGGACATCGACATCGGGATCGGCAAGACGGGGAGGCGTGCCTGGGGATTCGATGACATCGCCATCGTCCCCAGCCGGCGCACCCGCGACCCCGATGACGTCGACATCACCTGGGAGGTCGACGCTTTCACCTTCCCCCTCCCGATGCTCGCTTCGGCCATGGACTCGGCGGTCAGCCCGGCGACCGCGGTCACCATCGGCAAGTTGGGCGGCCTCGGCGTACTGAACCTCGAAGGGCTGTGGACCCGTTACGAGGATCCTGAGGCGATGTTCGAGGAGATCGCTTCCCTTTCCTCGGACAAGGCCACCCGCCGGATGCAGGAGATCTACCTCGAGCCGGTTAATCCCGACTTGATCGGGCAGCGCATCACCGAGATGAAGCGTGAAGGGGTCACCACCTCCGCCAGCCTCACCCCGCAGAAGGTCGCCGAGTACGCCCCCCTCACCGTCAAGGCGGGGCTCGACATCCTGGTGATACAGGGGACCGTCGTCTCCGCCGAGCATGTGTCCACCCGGTCCGAGCCGCTCAACCTGAAGGAGTTCATTGCCGGCTTCGATCTGCCGGTGATCGTTGGTGGCTGCGCATCGTTCTCGACCGCTCTCCACCTGATGCGCACCGGAGCGATCGGGGTGCTCGTCGGCGTCGGACCGGGCGCCGCCTGCACCACCCGGGGTGTCCTGGGGGTGGGCGTTCCACAGGCGACAGCGATCGCGGATGCCGCCGGAGCCCGCATCCGGTATCTCGACGAGGTCGGGCGATACGTGCATGTGATCGCCGACGGCGGGATGCGCACCGGTGGCGACATCGCCAAGGCAATCGCCTGTGGCGCCGATGCCGTGATGCTCGGTTCCCCCATCGCCGCCGCTTCCGAGGCGCCGGGCCACGGCATGCACTGGGGGATGGCCACATTCCATCCGTCGCTGCCGCGCGGGGCCCGGGTCGAGGTCGGTGAACTCGGCACCCTGGAGGAGATTCTGGTGGGTCCGGCTCACGAGAACGACGGCCGCCGCAACCTCTTCGGGGCGTTGCGGGTGTCGATGGCGACCACCGGCTACGCCGACCTCAAGGAGTTCCAGAAGGCGGAGGTAATGGTGGCGCCTGCGCTGCGGACAGAGGGCAAGTCCCTGCAGCGTGACCAGCGGGTCGGCATGGGGTGACCAGCACCGAATTCGATCGGGTGCTGGTGGTGGACTTCGGGGCGCAATACGCCCAACTCATCGCACGTCGTATCCGTGAGGCGCATGTCTTTTCCGAGATCGTTCCCCGCGATATCAGTGCCGAGGAGGTGGCAGCGCGGGCTCCTGCCGGGATAATCCTCTCGGGTGGGCCCGCCTCGGTGTACGCCGACGATGCATACGACATCGACCATCGAATTCTCGAGTTGGGGATCCCGATTCTGGGCATCTGTTATGGGCATCAGGTGCTTGCCCATGCGCTCGGCGGTGACGTCGAGCGAACTCAGGAGGCTGAATTCGGCCGGACCGATCTGGCCACCTCCGGGCAAGGCGTGCTGCTGGGCGGGCTCCCGGACCGGCAGCAGGTTTGGATGAGCCATCGCGACTCGGTGGTGAAGCCGCCGCCGGGCTTCACCGTCACCGCTTCCACCGCATCGTCCCCCGTGGCGGCCATGGAGGATCCCGACCGGCGCATGTGCGGAGTCCAGTTTCACCCTGAGGTCGGGCACACCCCGCGCGGTCAGGAGATTCTCAAGCGGTTCCTCTATGAGGTGTGTGGCGCCCGACCGACCTGGACCAATGTGGGCATCATCGAGCAGGCGGTTTCTGCCGTCCGGCGCCAGATCGGCGATGAGCACGCGATCTGCGCTCTCTCGGGCGGCGTCGACTCGGCGGTGGCCGCCGCAGTCGTCCGCCGGGCAATCGGCGACCGCCTCACCTGTGTCCTCGTCGATCACGGCCTCCTGCGTTCCGGTGAGGCCGAACAGGTGGCGGATGCCTTCAATAGCAGCCTCCACGCCGAACTCGTGGTGGTCGACGCGGTCGACCGGTTCCTGGGAGCGCTCGAGGGGGTCACCGACCCCGAGTCGAAGCGGCGCATCATTGGAGAGACCTTCATCCGGGTGTTCGAAGAGTTCGCCCGGGGGCATTCGGAGGCCCACTTCCTCGTCCAGGGCACCCTCTACCCCGACGTCATCGAGTCGGGCACCAAGGATGCGGCGAAGATAAAGAGCCATCACAACGTGGGCGGCCTTCCCGACGACATGGATTTCGAGCTGGTGGAACCCCTCCGGGACCTGTTCAAGGATGAGGTCCGGGCCATCGGCGAGGAGCTCGGATTGCCGGAGTCGGTCGTGTGGCGCCAACCGTTCCCCGGACCCGGCCTGGCAGTGCGGATCATCGGTGAGGTGACCCGGGAGCGCCTCGAGATCCTTCGCAAGGCCGATGCCATCATCACCGAGGAGATCCATCGCGCTGGCCTCGAGCGAGAGGTGTGGCAGGCGTTCGGGATCCTCCCGGCTCTTCAGACGGTCGGGGTGCAGGGTGACACCCGCACTTATGCCTACCCACTGGTGGTGCGGGCGGTCGCGTCCGAGGATGCCATGACCGCCGACTGGGTGCGGCTCCCCTACGAGGTGCTGGAGCGGATCTCGGCGCGGGTGGTGAATGAGGTCGAAGGCATCAATCGCGTCGCATACGACGTCACGTCTAAGCCGCCGGCGACCATCGAGTGGGAGTGAAGAGGGTTTTGCTGCGCTCGGCCGCAATTCGCAATTGGCACTTGACAAGAGCCAGAACTCGTGGTGCGCCGGCTGCCCGGGCGTTGACCTGATCCATGTTCAGGTCGAGAGCCAAATCAACTTCGAAGATCAGGTCGAATCGTTCGGCGGACTCCCCGGAGTCGTCGGCGAAGCTGCACTATGCACGCTCGGCGTCGGTTAGGGGGCTTGCGTCGCCGCATGCCAGCAGCAGGGCCGCCGCGGCGGCGAGGTGGCGATACGTCCCATAGCGGGGTGACGGTGGTGGACGCGCGACATCCTCAGACCGCCAACGGGTCATTCGCCCCTAAGCGCGCTCGGGAGTCCGAAGGATATTGTTCGTCGTCAGTTCGGCGGACGGCGCTGGAGACTTGCCCGGGAGGGGACCGCGGATGACCTGGATCAACGCCTGGCTCAGAGGGTTGGCGATCGTCGTCTACTTTGTCGTGGCAACGGTCTGGGTCCCCGATTTCTTGCTGAACCTCTCATTCATCCAGACCGCGAACGACGTCCTCAGCGACGTGATCGTGCTCGCGGTGTGGGGCGCGGCGTTGGTGGGTGGGATGTGGGCGCTGCGCGTCGGGCAGCGGAAAGGAATCATCTGATGCCCTTCCCGACGCTCTCCTATTACGACCGGAACATCCCGTGTATGGCTGCCTGTCCGGTGCATACGAACGCCGGCGCCTATGTGGCCGCCATTGCCGAGGGCGATGACCTGACGGCGTACATGACCGCCCGAATGCCGAACCCGTTCGCTTCGGTTTGCGGTCGGGTCTGCGCGGCGCCGTGCGAGGATGCTTGCCGCCGCGGTCACATCGACAACCCCATCGCCATCCGGGCGTTGAAGCGGTTCGTCACCGAGAAGTTCGGCCCGGAGTCTGGCTCAGATCGGGCGATGATCGCTTTGGATCGTCCGGAGCGCACCGAGTCGATCGGCATCGTCGGCGGGGGCCCGGCGGGCTTGGCGGCTGCCCACGACCTTCGCATCCGCGGGTACCAGGTGACCCTCTACGAGGCGACCGACATACTCGGCGGGATGATGGTGCTCGGCATCCCTGAGTATCGCCTCGACCGCGATGTAGTCGAGGCCGAGATCGCCGCCATCGTGGGGCTGGGTGTCGATGTGAGGCGCCGTACGAGATTGGGTCCGGACGTCACCCTCGATGAGCTGAGAGAACGCCATGACGGAGTGATGCTTGCACTCGGTGCGACTCTCGGCCGCGGTCTCGACATCCCCGGGGCGGAGGCGGATGGCGTGCTTAGGGCGATCGAGTTCCTGCTGAACGTGAACCAGGGTTTCAAGGTCGATGTGGGTGAGCGGGTGGTGGTGATCGGTGGAGGCAATGTCGCCATGGATGCCGCCCGCACCGCACTGCGGGCCGCGTCCTACGGCCAGCGCGCCGCGGCCGGGGTAGAGCTTCCCGAAGGCGAGGCCGATATGACCGAGGCCGTCGATGTGGCCCGGTCGGCGGTACGGGTCGGCGCCAAGCAGGTGACCGTGATTTCGCTGGAGAGCCCCGACGAGATGCCGGCGGCGGCCTTCGAGATCGAGGAGGCAAAGAAGGAAGGCATCCGGTTCGTGCACCGCCGGGGACCGCAGCGCATCGAGGTCGATGGCGGCATCACCACCGGGCTCACCGTGGTGCCGGTTCTGTCCGTATTCGACGCGGATGGCCGGTTCGCCCCGACCTTCGACATCGCCTCGGAGGAGACGATCGAGGCCGACACGGTGATCCTCGCGATCGGGCAGGCGATCGATCTCGACGCGCTCGGTGGGTCGTCCGGTCCCCGACTCTCGCCTCGAAAGACGATCGAAGTCGACACCAAGACCCTGGCGACCTCGCTCGACCGGGTGTGGGCGGCCGGCGATGCCGCCTTCGGCCCCCGCAACCTCATCGACGCCATCGCCGAGGGGCGGAGGGTCGCCGACAGCATTCACCATGCGCTGGGCGGTGAGGACGAGCTTCAGGCGTCGGGGAGGATGATCCCGCTTCGCGACTTCAATCGCCTGACCGACCTCTACGACCGGATTCCGCGCCAGGAGATTCCGAGCCTCCCCACCGAGCGTCGCGTCGGGCTGGCTGAGGTCGAGACAGGGTTCACCGAGGAAGGTGCCCGTCGGGAGGCCCAACGATGTCTGCGGTGCTTCTCGAACATCGAGCTGAATGTCACCGCGTGCGTTCTGTGCGGGCTCTGCGTCGATGTCTGCCCGTTCGACCTGATTTCCATGGTGCCCGCCGCAGATTTCGAACCTGAGGCGGCTGGCACCGCGTTGCTTCTCGACGAGAAAATGTGCATCCGATGCGGCTTATGTGTGGATCGATGCCCGACGGACGCCCTCTCGATGTCGACCTGGGTCGGGGTCGGTGCGTTGAAGGTTCCGGAACTGGTGACTGCGGGGGTGGAGTCGTGAAGCTGAGGGAGACGAACGTCGGGCGCTCGATCTTGCGGAGCCCGGATCGCAAGACCGAACGGGACCGGGCCGCCGGGCACTGGTCGAACTTCCTGCTCCACATCTATCCGGTCAAGGTGCGCCGGCGCGAGATCGCTTTTCGCCACTCATGGTTCCTCGGGGTCATTTCGGCGGTGCTGTTGGGCTCGCTCGTGGTCTCCGGGGTGTACCTGATGTTCTTCTATGTGCCGTCACCGAGCACCGCGTACGGCAACATTCAGACGATCCAGACCGAGGTCGCCTTCGGCCAGTTCATTCGGAACGTCCACCGTTGGTCGGCCCACCTGATGGTGATCGCGGTCGCAGCCCATATGGCCCGGGTCTTCTACCGAGGGGCGTACAAGGAGCCGCGTGAGTTCAACTGGATCGTCGGTGTCTTCCTGCTGGTGCTCACCCTGTTGCTCTCCTTCACCGGATACCTCCTTCCGTGGGATCAGCTGGCCTACTGGGCCGTGACGGTCGGCACTTCGATGGCCGACTTCGTTCCGTTCATCGGTGGGTCGGCGCGAGAGGTCCTGGTCGGGGCGGACCAGGTGGGGGAGGCGACGCTCATCAGGTTCTATGTGCTCCATGTGGCGCTCTTGCCGCTGATAATGGCGTTCCTGCTGATGATCCACCTGTGGCGGTGGCGCAAGGACTCGATGCTCGACCAGTCGGCCGAAGCGGGAGGTGACGAGTGAGCGACATCGAACCCCGCCAAGTCGACGGCAAGCGCCTGCTCGGGGTGGTACCTGGCCAGCCTGCCGTAGGGGAGCGCAAGGTTCCCGGCGATCAGGACCTTGTCATGGTGTGGCCCCACCTGCTGGTGCGGCACGCGGTCGCGGGGGTAGGAATCCTGCTGTTGGTCCTCCTCGTGTCCATCCTCTTCGACGCTCCGCTACGGGAGGTCGCCAACCCCTTCGAGACACCGAACCCGGAAAAAGCTCCGTGGTACTTCGCCGCCCTGCAGGAACTGCTGGCGCACTTCCATCCGCTGGTGGCGGGAGTCCTGGTGCCGTCGGCGGTGATCGGTGGCCTCATCGCCTTGCCCTACCTCGACCGGAGTACCGCGACACGGCCCCGGGCTCGCAAGGTCGCCATCGTGGTCTTCACCACGTTCCTGGTGGTGTGGATCGTCCTCACCCTGATCGGCTTCGCCTTCCGGGGTGAGAACTGGGATTGGGTCTGGCCGTGGAACGAATGGCACGGTGAACTGTGAGCGAGGACATGGACCGGAGGAAGTTTTTGAGCGTCGGCTGGAAGGTCGGCGCGGTTGCCATCGGATGCGCCGGGGCCTGGACGTCGTGGGACCTGCTCAGACCGCTGCCGGGCTCCGGTCTCGGTGGGCTCGTGAAGACGGTGCCGCCGAGCGACGTGCCAGCGCACACCGCCGTCTATATGCGGACCGCCCAGACGTATCTGACCCGGATCGGCGACGAAATCGTGGCCCTGTGGCAGAAGTGCCCTCATCTCGGGTGCCGGGTGGAGTGGTGCGAGGGCTCGGGCGAGTTTGAGTGCCCCTGCCACGGTTCCACCTTCAACCGGGCCGGTGAGGTGCGATCGGGGCCATCTCCCCGAGGGATGGACCGGTTCGTCGTGACCGAGACCGATGGGTTGGTCGAGGTCGACACGGGCACGATCCTGCTCGGCCCTCCTGCCGGGACGGCCGAATCCATCGACGAACCGCGTCGGGACGGGAGCTGTTGATGCCCGACGAGAGGCTCACGCCGGAGCAGGCCGAGTTGGAGGAGTCCACAAGCCGATGGATGCTGGCCGGGTTGATCCTGATGGGCCTCTTCGTTTTCGCGTTCCCCCTGTTCAGGTTCTACGAGCCCGCCCAGCGGGCCGACGAGCGCACCCTACGACGACGTGCGCCCGATGGGTTACCCCTTCACGACGCCTTCGCCGAACGGCAAGTACCTGTACATCTCGATGGGGTCCAACTGGATCCGTGAGGGTCACGACACTTCGCGTGTCGCCAAGTTCGACAGCACGACCGACACGGTCGTGGGGCACGTGAGTACAGGAATCGCCGGGCGTACGGGTCTGCCTGAACTACGACGAGACCGGGGCCTGGATCAACGGCAAGGGTGAAGGCACTCACAACATCGACAACTCCATGGGGATCGTCGACCTGGTGACCTTCCGGGCGTCGGTCCACGGCAACATGCCGTTCTACCTGGGTGGATCGGCATCGTCGGTGGACCACTGCGGGCTGCACCCGGATCTCGAAGTGAACGAGGTGTGGATCTCGAACATAAAGGGTTGGGAGACCATCGTGGTGGTGGATGGGACACGGCGTCCTGATGGGCGACATGGGTGGCCCCAAAGCGCAGGTGTTCCAGGACACGGTGGCTCAGAACGCCGCTGCGGCTGCTGCCGCGGGCGGGTGAGCCGGTAACGACGTCGATACGGAGAAGGGCGCCGCCGCCGCCCCCCCCGCCCCCCCCCCCCCCCCCCCCCCCCCCCCCGCGTCTGGGCCCCCGACAACGGCCCAAGACGGAGCGGTCGGCCTCAAGGGCCAGGTCTGCGTGGTCGATATCCAAGACTGGCATTCGAATTCTCTCGAGGTGATCCTTTGGCCGCGTTCAACGACGATCTCGAACTGCAGAGGCTGTTCGCCGGGGAGATCGAGGAACGGTCTGCGCGCCTCATCGCGGGCGCAATCAGCCTTGTCGCGGGCGAGCCCGGTGAGAGCCTCTACGCCGACATGGTGCGCGAGGGGCACACCATCAAAGGCACGGCCCGGATGATGGGCTACAGCGCGGTATCGGACGCAGGCAAGCTGCTCGAAGACGTGTGGCGGTCGCTGCGAGAGGGTGAGATCGAGGCGGACGTGACGATCGCCAATCCTCTGGAGCGTCTGGCCCGCGAACTCGAGGAAGCGGTCCTCGCCGATCCATCGACGGGCACCCCCGGCCTCGCTACCGGAATGCGCGACCTGCGCCGCCTTCTGGCCATCGATCGCCTCGCCATCGCCGAGCTTGCCTCTGACGGGGGCTCGAGCAACGACTACGGAGATCTGGGAGGTCTGCTGGGCAGCCTCGACTCATGGGCATTCGCCGAGAACACCCGTGTCAACGCCGCCGAGCTCTTCAGGCTGATCAACGAGGTGTGTTCCCTACGGGTCGACGCCGAGGCGCTCGTCTCCGCGGTGGGGAGCGTCACCCGGAGTCTCGATGATCCAACAGCCCTCGAGGACGCATTGATCCGTCTCGGCTCGATGGTGTCCGGAGCAGAGAAGGCCGTGATCGACCTACAGACCAGGGCGGTCGATCTGGCAGCGGCACCGCTCAACGAGATCACGAACACGTTCCCTCAGCTCGTCAGGTACGTGTCGCGCAAGGCAGGCAAGGAGATCCGGCTCGAGCTCGTCGGGGACCAGCACACCGCAGACCGTCAGGTGCTCGAGCGGCTGTCGGATGCCCTCCGCCACCTATTGGTCAACGCCGTCGAGCATGGGGTGGAGTCTCCGGAAGAGCGCCTCGCCGCGGGCAAGCCTCCGACCGCGACGATTTCGCTTCGCGCTGAGGCGGCAGACCATCGCCTCTCGATCGTCGTCGAGGACGATGGGCGAGGTGTCGACTGGCACAAGGTGCAGCGCGCCGCGGTACAGCGCGGCCTGCTGCCGGAAGGAAATATCGCCGACACCGAAGCGCTGCGCTCGTTGTTGTTCGCTCCCAACTTCTCGACGAGTCAGCCGAGCGAACTGGTTGGAGACGGGCAGGGGCTCGCCGTGGTCGCGGAGGCCGTCGAGGCCCTTCATGGGAGCCTGACCCTCGAGACGGAGCCGGGCCGGGGCACCCGCGTGTCGATCACCGTGCCGACCAGCCGGGCTCTGCAGGATGCCGTTCTCATCGTGGCCGCCGGGCAGACGTGGGGCATCCCGGAGCTGGCAGTTCTCGACCGGATCCCCATGGATGCAGTCGAGTTGGTAGAGACCCCGCAACGCACCGAGATGACGTGGCAGGGCTCGACGGTTCCCGTGACCACATTCGCCGAGGCCGTCGGCCTCCGCGAGACCGCCGAGGTCACCAAAGTTCTTGTCGTCTCGAGCCCGGTGGGTCCCGTGGGGTTCATGGTCGTCGCCGAACTCGGACGCCGACAAGTGGCCGCCCGGGAACTGGGCCCGGTTCTCGATGGAGTGCCGCATCTGACCGGCGCCGCCATGTTGGGTGGCGGCGACGTCGTGGTACTGGTCGACCCGAGCCGCCTCGCCGAACGAGCGCGCGCCGTGCGCAAGACGGCCGGGCCCCGTCGCCGCGTGCTGGTCATCGACGACTCGCGGGGCGCCCGCCAGGTGGTGGGTGGAGCACTGGGCTCTGCGGGCTTCGAAGTCGATCTCGCCGGTAGTCCGACCGAGGCTCTGTCGGTGCTGGCCGAGCAGGAGTTCGATGCGATCGTCATGGACTACGTGCTTCCGACCATGGATGGCGCCACCCTCGCCGGGCGCGTCCGGGCCCTCGGGATCGAGGCGCCGATCGTGATGCTCTCCGGGGCCGCCACCGCCGAGGATCAGAGCCGCGCCCTCAAGGCTGGCGCCAATGCCTACCTCGACAAGGACGACGTGCGCAAGGGCGCCCTCGCCGCCGTGATCCACGACCTGATTGGGTAGTAGGCCGAGCTTCGCTCGGCCCGCGATGGGCGATAGGCCCGCCGCCCGCCGGCC
>JBBEAX010000085.1:245929-250053 GCA_040882645.1 Acidimicrobiia bacterium | reverse complement strand
ACGCTCATCATGTGATCCATTGGCTTCACGGCGGCGACACCAAACTCGAGAACCTCTGCCTCCTTTGTGCTCACCATCACACCCTGGTCCACGAAGGCAAGACTCGACTACCCGACCACATCCTCGAAAGAGCCCGCCGATTACCCACCCGGGACTGAGCCCGGGGGCCGGCATTACCCTTCCGCCCCCTCTCCATGGCGGCCAGTGGAACGCATTTCGGTGATCGGTTCGAGCGGGTCGGGCAAGACGACGGTGGCGCGCGCCATTGCGCAGGCGCTCGACCTCACCTACGTGGAGCTCGACTCCCTGTTCCATCTGCCGGGCTGGCAGCAGAAGCCCGACCTCGAGTTCCGAGACGAGGTATCGCGGCTGATCGCCGGTGAGCGCTGGGTGGTCGACGGCAATTACGCCAGTCACGGTGTGGCCGACATCGTCTGGCCCCGGGCCGACACGGTGGTGTGGCTCGACCCTTCCCGCCCGGTGGTCATGCGCCGGGTGGTGGGCCGGACTTTGCGCCGGGTCGTCACCCGTGAGGAGCTGTGGAACGGCAACCGCGAGCCGTGGACCAACCTCTACAGCCGCGATCCCTACAAGAACATCATCGTGTGGGCGTGGACCCGCTTCGAGGGGACCCGGGAGAAGTGCGAGCGACGGCTCGTCGACGGCACTTGGGATCACTTGCAGGTGGTCCGGTTGCGCACGGCCGGGCAGACGAAGGCGTTCCTCGCCGGTCTGACGGACCGGCCACCGGCCCGTTAGGGCATTTCGGCCGTCGTCGGCGGCCTCCGGGATCCGTACCGTCCGCACGATGCGCAAATCGATCTTGGTGCTCTTCCTGCTCATGGCCGCCTGCTCGTCGTCGGTGTCTGCCGGCATCTAGTCGGTCGAGGCAGTCGAAGCGCATGCCTTGGTCTCCGAAGCCGGCACGGTCGTGCTCGACATCCGCACGCCCGAGGAGTTCGCCGACGGCCGGGTCGAGGGTGCCCTCAACATCGACTTCTATGCCGCCGATTTCGCCGACCGGATCGCCGCCCTCGACCGGAACGCCACCTATGTCGTGTATTGCCGGTCGGACAGCCGCAGCGGCCAGGCGATGGATCTGTTTCGGGATCTCGGCTTCGCCGCAGTCCATGAGATCGACGGCGGCATCCTCAGCTGGATTCAGGCGGGCCTTCCTGTGGTCGGCGGGTAGCAAGCCGAGGTCATGGTCGAACGCGCCTGAATTGGCGCCGCCCGCTACGGGGCCGGCTGAACTTCGCCAGTCTCCTGGCTGTCGACCGACTCGCCGAGCAGGATCGCCTCGAGGGTCGACGTGATGAGGGGGCCATCTACCGGCCCGGTGACCTTGGCCACGACGATGCCCGTGGGGTCGACGAAGAACGTCTCGGGAACGCCGCGGACGCCGAACGAGATCGCGGCGCGCGAGCCGGGGTCCATGGCTGCCGGGTATCCCCGCCCCAGCTCGTCGAGAAATCGATTCACATCCCCGACGTCGGACTGATAGACGATGCCGAGCACCTGGACATCGGCCGAAGCGAAAGCCTCCGCCGCGGCGATCAGGACCGCATGCTCCGCCCGGCACGGCACGCACCATGGGGCCCAGAAGTTGACCACCACGATCTTTCCCTCGAGCGAACGGAGTGAGATCGGAGAGTCGTCGTCGACGTTCATGACGGTCACATCGGGCACTGGCTTGCCGATCAGCGGCGAGTCCGACAGCCGCGGATCCGATCCGAATCGGGGCAGAAAGACCAGCATCAGGGCCACGACGACGAAACCGAGCACGGTGAAGGCGATCCAGCGGAATCGGGGGCTCACGACTCGGCCTCCGCGATCATTCGCTCGGCCTCGGCCACGATGTCGGCCGGTGTGTCAGGGGAGGCGATCACGGCTTCGAGCAGCGGAATCGCGCCGGCGGTATCGCCGAGCCCGAAGTAGCGGACGTTGGCGAGGAACCACTGGGCGAGAACATTGCCCGGCTGCAGCTCCAGGCTGCGCTCGAGAAGTGACTCCCCGGTGGCGGGGTCACCCGACAAGTGGGTCATCCACCCCAGGTACATCAACGCCTCGGGTTCCGGTCCGCTCTCGAGGATGTACAGATAGTGGGGGAGCGCCGCCGAGAACTCGCCCGCCTCGACATATCGGCGGGCCAGCGCCAGGCGCATCGGGACCACGTCCGGGTTGGCGGCGACGACCTCCTCCAACTCCTCGTTGGTGACGTTCGCAAGGTCGATGCCGCCGGCCGTGGTGGTGGGGCTGGAGTTCACTGCCCCCGCCAGCCCGATCACCGCGGCGGTGGCGGCGACCGTGAATGCGGCGAGGCCGATGGCGATCCGCTGCGGCGAGCGTCCCCGGGGGCGTTCGGCCCGCGCCTTCTCGAGTGCGGCGAGGGTGTCGGCGAGCGCCACCTCGGATCGGCGGCGGAGCTCCGCCCCGGTGGCCTCGTCGAGCTCCTCGACGGCGATCTGGCCGTCGATCGCCCTCAAGTCACCAACGATCCTGTCGCGCCGCTCCTCGAGAAGCCGCACCTCAGGCCCGGTCATCTTTCTTCTCCGCGAACGGCCGCCTCGACCGCGCGGCGCTCCGCCTCGGTGAGTTGCCGGGTCGATCGCTTGGCGCGGCGTCCGATGATCACCAGGACGCCGGCGGCCGCCACCACCAGCGGGGCGATCCACAAGAGGGCGGTGCGCCCCCCGGTGGGCGGGTCGAGTAGCACCTGCTCGCCGTAGGTGGCGATGAAGAAGTCGATGATCTCCTGATCCGTCCACCCGTCGGCGACCTGCTCGGCGATCAGGTCCTGGAGGTCACGGGCGAGATCGGTCGGGGAGTCGGCGATGGTCTCCGAATCGCACACCGGGCACTTGAGGCGTGCAGCGAGTGCATGGGCGCGATCGCGGGGCGATGGCTCGGAGGTGGCCAGCACCGCCACGATGGTGGCCAGCGAGGCCGCGATCACGGCGAGTGCGATCCAGCTGCGAGCCCGCTCAGACACCAGAAACCTCCGCCGGTCTGAGGTCGCGGCTACGACGCTTGGCAGTGAACGACCAGGCGCCCCCGGCCACCACCACCAGGCCACCGAGCCAGAGCATCCACATCAAGGGAAAGCGCATCGCGTCGATGGTGACCGCGCTCGTGCCCTGTTCGATGCGCACCAGGCTGAGGTAGACGTCCTCGCGCAACCCGGTATGGACTGCCGGCGTCGGAATCGCCTGCACCTGGTTGTCGTACTGGTTGAGGCGGGGGTGAAGGGTGGCCAGGTGGCGAGTGCCCCGGTAGAGCTCGAATTCGGCGCCGATGACGACGCGATTCGACTCTTCCCGAGCAAAGGGTGCGACGTAGGTAAGCGTGTACCCGTCGAAGGCCGCCGACCCGCCTGCCGAAAGGGTGATCTCGGTACGGGTGTCGAAAGATGACGAGAAGGAGATGGCCACTGCCACGAGCGCCACTCCGGTGTGGGCGATCATCCCGCCCCAGAAGCCGGGATCGGCGCGGAATAGTCCCCCGAGCGAGCGCAGGTAGCCGTCGGGGCGCGCCTTCGCCGACACATGTGCGTTGCGGACGATGGCCGCTACCACCAGGGTTGCCAGCGCCACCGTGAGCAGTGCGGTGACCGAGCGCATCCCGAGGATGACGACCGCCGCCGACACCACGGCGGTCACCTGGAGCGGGCCCCTAAGACGGTGCCACACAACGCTCGCCCGGGCAGCCCGGTAGGGGACGATCGGTCCGATGCCCATCGCAAACAGCAACACGAGGCCGATGGGGATCGCGGTGCGGTCGAACCACGGCGGACCCACCGAGACCCGATCCCCGGTGAACGCCTCGAGGATCATGGGATAGATCGTCCCCAGCAGCACGACGAAGGCGAACAGGGTGAGCAGCAGGTTGTTGAGCAGGAAGACCCCTTCGCGGCTGGCGAGCGAGTCGAGGCGCGGGGTGGATGCCACCAGGTGACCCCGGGCGGCAAAGAGGCCGAATCCACCGATCAGGATCACGATCAGAAAGCCCAGCAGGGCAGGCCCCACGGCCGACTGGGTGAAGGAGTGCACCGACGCCACCACCCCCGACCGGGTGAGGAACGTGCCGAGGATGGTGAGGGCGAACGTCCCGATCACCAGGGCGAC
>JBBEAX010000085.1:137487-245829 GCA_040882645.1 Acidimicrobiia bacterium | reverse complement strand
GGGTGAGGAACGTGCCGAGGATGGTGAGGGCGAACGTCCCGATCACCAGGGCGACGTTCCACGCCTGGAGCATGCCCCGGCGTCGCTGGACGACCGCCGAGTGGATGAAGGCGGTCGCCGTAAGCCACGGGAGGAAAGAGGCGTTCTCCACCGGATCCCACGCCCAATACCCACCCCACCCGAGCACCTCGTAAGACCACCAGGCGCCAAGTACGACGCCCAGCGTGAGGAACGACCAGGCGACCAGCGCCCAGCGGCGAGTTCGCTCCAGCCATGCCGTGGTCCCGTCGCCGGCGGCGAGGGCCGCGATGGCGAAGGCGAACGGCACGGTCATGCCGACGTACCCCATGTAGAGCATGGGCGGATGGATCGCCATCAGGATGTGGTTCTGCAGCAGGGGGTTGGCGCCGAGGCCGTCGACCGGAACCACCTCCAGCGTCGTGAACGGGTTGGCCGCCGACGCCATCAGCCCGAAGAAGAAGATCGCCACCGCCCCGATCACGGCGAGAGCGGTGGCACCGATCGGATCGTCGTCGTCGAGGCTACGAAACACCCAAACTGCGTACCCGGCCAGGATCAGGCCCCAGAGCACGATGCTTCCTTCGAGCGCCGCCCAGGCGGAGGCAATGGTGAACAGGAGAGGCGTCCCCCGAGCGTGATTGCGGGCGACATATTCGATCGAGAAGTCGTTGGTGAGCAACGCCACTTCGAGGGCGACCATGGCGATGATGGCTCCGCCGACGAGGCCCCAGATCGGGAACCGCAGCCGGTCCGCCGCCGCGGTCCCGCCTTCGAGGTACGACCTCACTCCCTGCACGACCAGAGCCACCGCCGAAGCGAGCGCCACCAGCACTCCCGCGTAGCCGACGAGTGCGATCACGGGCCGGGGAATCTCGAGTCGGGGGTGTACACGCCACCGTCCTCGGTGCGGTACTGCTCGTCGTGCTTGATGATCATCGAGTCGGAGCGGAACGTGGATCCGTCCCAGGTCCCCTCGACCACCACCCCGATGCCTGCACGGAACAGTTGTTGCGGAGCACCGCGATGATCGACCGCCAGGGTCACCACTCCGTCAGTGACTTCGAACCGCACGCCGTTCTCGTCGGCCGCGATCGAACCCGGCACTACCTGGCCGCCGAGTCGAAAGCGACCTTCTCCAACGGGGTGGGTCTCGTCGACGACTTCCGAAGTCGTCCGGTAGTACACGAGGTCGGCGCCGATGTTGGACACGAGGAATCCGGTCAGCACCACCACCAGCCCCAATCCCGCCACGATGAACCAGCGGTAGCGCCTCATCGCTCGTCCAGGGAGCGGCGTACTCGCCGGGCCCGGACCACGATCGAAGCGAGGTACAGCGCCAGCGTGGAGTACACCATCGAGTACGCGAAGGCCACCCAGCCCCAGTCGCTCACGGCGCCTCCTTGCTGGCGGGGGCCGCGATTGCCGCCCCGGCGACCGGCTCGTCGAACCGTCCGGTGGTGAGCAGACGGTCCTCGGCGGCGGCGAGATCCACCCGGCGCCGGGTCAACGCGACATACAGCACCGTGAACGCCACCACCGCCATCAGCAATGCGAAGAGGAGCGGTGGATCGATTTGCGGCTCTCCAGGTCGCAGCACCGTGGGTGGCTGGTGGAGGCTGCGCCACCAGATCACCGAAAAGTGCACGAGCGGGATCTGCAGGGCGGCGACGATGCCGAACACCGCCGTTCTCCGGCCCCGGATCACCGGGTCGTCGACACTCCGCCGGAGGGCGAGATACGCGAGGTACACGAAGAACATCGCCGCGGTCAGCACCAGCCGGGCATCCCACGTCCACCACACGCCCCAGACCGGCTTGCCCCAGATCATCCCGGTGGCGAGGGCGAGACCAGTGAACACCACGCCGACCTCCGCCGAGGCCCCGGCGCGCCGATCCCAATCGAGCCGCTTGGTGACCAGGTGAGCCACGCTGGCGATCAGCGTCACCGCAAAGGCGAGGTACGCCAGCCAGGCCGAGGGCACGTGGACGTACATGATCCGCTGCAGGTCGCCCTGAACGGCGTCAGGAGGCACCACGAGGCCGGCAACCAGTGCGGTGAGCATGGTCCCGGCTGCTGCGATCTCGATCGGCCTCAACTCGAAGTCCCTTCCAGGGGGCGGGCGGTCAGCACACCGACCAGCGCCAGCACGACGTCGACCAGCGCCAGCACGAGGACCCAGCGGAGGATACCGACCCCCAACCGCAAGCCTTCCGAGGCCTGAGCGGCGCCTAGAAGAATCGGTATCGCCAGAGGCGCCACCAACAGCGGGGCGAGGGGCCCGCGGCCGTCGGCCACCGATCCGGCGACGGTACCGAGCATCCCGAGGCCGAGCGCCACCAATGGCAGGACCATTGCCAGCCAACCCCAGCCGACGACGACCGGGTCGTACAGCACGATCATTGCCAGCCCGGTGGCGATCTCGAAGCCCAGTAGCAGGATGGCGCTGGCCAGAGCCGTTGCGGCAAACCGCGCCGCCGGGTCGACGCCCAACAGCGACAGGGCATCGCGATGGGCCGGGCTCGCCGCCGCGGTGCGGCGCTGGGTCACGACGATGCCGAACAACAGCACCACCGCCCAGAACAGGCCCGGGCCGATACGGCTGAGCAGGGTGGTCTCGATGCCGACCGCCATCGGAATCACCAGCAGGGCAATGGCGCCGAACGGGACCACCACCGCCGTCACCTCGCCGGTGCGCATCTCGTCGCGCAGTTGAAGGCGAAAAAGGATCGCGATCTGCCGCCAGATGGTCATCACCCGACCTCCAGCCGGCCGTCGATCAAGGTCGCCGACCGGTCGATCAGCCCCTCGACGCGCTCCCGCTCGTGGGACACCAGGACCACCGCCCCACCGCGATCCGTGACGGCGGCGACGATGCGTCCGATCAATGCCCCGGCGGCAACGTCGAGCCCCACATGGGCCTCGTCGAGGAGGAGCAGATCTGGCTCGGCAAGGGCCACCCGGGCGAACTCGGCGCGGCGTCTCATGCCGTTGGAGCAGATGGCGGCGCGTCGCCCGGCCGCCCCGCCCAGGCCCACCTCGACGAGTACGGGCATCACCCGGCCCGAGGCGCGTCCGCCGAGCGCCGCAAAGAGACGGAGGTTTTCCTCCAGAGAAAGGTTGGCAAGAAGTGCCGGTTCATGGGCGACGAGGGCGATTCGGGGGCGGATCGACTCCACTGCGTCAGTGCCGAGGGTGGCACCGAGCACCGTGCCACCACCCGCGCTCGGTCGCTCGAGGGTCGCCAGCACCCGAAGCAGAGTGGATTTACCCGATCCGTTCGCCCCGAACAGCCCGATGACTTCGCCGGGGGCGACCTGAAGGCTTACTTCTCGCAAGATCAACGTGCC
The DNA here is from genome assembly GCA_040882645.1 of Acidimicrobiia bacterium. Lineage (GTDB taxonomy): Bacteria > Actinomycetota > Acidimicrobiia > Spongiisociales > UBA11373 > JAUYIV01. The sequence continues at coordinate 242,461 of JBBEAX010000085.1, read as the reverse complement.
GGGGCGGCGTACAGCCACGCCGTGGAGGTCGACGATATGTTGCCCGGGCATATGGGCGAGTGTACGAAAGCGGTGCTGCCACGGTGCGGGCGGGCTCAGGAGGGGGGCGGGCGTCGCGGTCGGCGGGCGTTCACCACCCGGTACAGAACGATGCCTAACCCGACGGCGACCCCGGACGCGTACCACCACTCAGGCCCCGTCCCGATCCCGAGACGCAGCGGTTCGGTCGCCAGCCGGATGAAAGCTGCCGCCGCAAGCGTGGCAGCCGCCAGGATTCCCGGAACCGTCACCTGCCGGCGCGCCGCTGCGACCAGCGCGGCGGCAGCGACGAAGGCGAGGGCGGCGTAGATCTCGGTCGAGTGCCGCGCCACTACCCCGCCCGCCGCCGTGAGTCCCCAGGGCAGGGAGGTGGTGGTCCCCAGGCAGGTGCCTGAGAAGAGGCAGCCGAGGTGCCATCCGGCTAGACCGGCGAGCGAGGCCGGCGCCACCGCGTCGAGGTTTCGCCACAGGTCGCCTCGCCCAGCAAAGGCGAGCCACGTCAACGCCGCGGTCGCGGCGAAACCGGTGTCGACCCCTCCGCGCACGATGAGGACGTCGAGGGGGCGGGTGATCGGATTGGTGCCGGCGAGAGCCATCGCCGCGATCCGTCCGACGAACAGACCGACGACCGCGGCGGAGATCATGCGGTCGAACGCCGGCCGCCGCTGCTCCGTCGCCACGGTGAGCCGGAGGAGGCCCCAGGCCGACCCGAATGCAAGCAGTGCCGCTGCCAAGAGCCCGAACTCCATCAGCCGCTCCCGGCACGGAGCAGCTCGTCGATTCCGAGGGCGAGCGTCCGCTCGTCGATCACCCCGTGGTGGATGGAGACCAGGTCGCCTCCGGCGCGGAAGAAGAAGGTGATGGGCACCCCCCGCCCGCCGAGATCACCCGGGACGGCGCCGGAGGGGTCGAAGTAGTGCTCAAGCGCGGTGAGGCCGAACTCCGCGATGAACGACCGCGCCCCGTCCTGGGTGTCGCGAACGTCGATACCGACGAACCTGACCGCATCGCCGTGTGCGGCCGCGGCCTGCCGAAGCAGAGGCGCTTCCGAGCGGCAGGGAACGCACCACGAAGCCCAGACATTCACCACCACCGGCCGGTCGGAGGACTCCAGCAACTCCCGGATCGCGCTGGGTGTGGTGGGCTCGAGTGGGGGCACGTCGACGGATGGCACCGATCCCTGGCCGCATGCCCCGATGACGATGAGTGCGAGAACGACGAGCGTGCGCTTCACGGCCTCTTCGAGTGTACGGAGCCGGCGGCATCGCCTCGGCGGCGCGACACAAGCCCCCGGGGGGCGGTAGCGTCGGGAGCAGTGGATACCTCGCCGCCGACGATCGACGACGTTCGGGCCGCCGCCGACCGAATCGCCGGGCTCGTCGTGCGCACTCCGCTGATCGGTTCACCTGACCTCGATGCCCGGGTGGGTCGCCGGGTGCTGCTGAAGATGGAGACGCTGCAGCGCACCGGTTCGTTCAAGTATCGGGGGGCGATGGCCTTTCTCTCGCAGCTCGGGCCGGAGGGCCGCGCCAAGGGGGTGGCCGCCTATTCCAGTGGCAACCACGGCCAGGCCGTGGCCGCCGCCGCCGCCCACTACGGGGTGCCGGCCACCATCGTCATGCCGGCGGATGCCCCTGCTGCCAAAACCGAGGGGACCCTGTCCCGAGGCGCCGAAGTCGTGTTCTACGACCGGGCCACCGATGACCGGGTCGAGATGACCCGTCAGAGCGCCGAACGCTCCGGTGCGGTGATCGTCCCGCCGTTCGAACACTCATGGACCATCGCCGGCCAGGGAACCGCAGGTCTCGAGATGGCCGAACAATGCCGGGCGCTGGCCGTCGAGGATCCGGTGGTGCTGGTGCCCACGGGCGGGGGAGGCCTGACCGCCGGGATCGCCCTGGCCCTCTCCGTCGATCTGCCGCGGGCCGAGGTTCACACGGTGGAGCCGGAAGATTTCGACGACTATGCGCGCTCGCTCCGATCGGGCGAACGGGTCGGTATCGCCGATGCGACCGAGTCGATCTGTGACGCCCTGCTGGCCCCTACCCCCGGGGCCATTGGATTCGAGATCAACCGGCGCCTCGTGGCGGGGTCGGCGACCGTCAGCGACGCTGAGGTGCGGGAGGCGATGCGGTTCGCGTTCGAAACGCTGAAGCTGGTGGTCGAGCCCGGGGGGGCGGTCGGGTTGGCGCTCGTATTGGACGGCCGGGCACCTGGCACCGGCCCCGTGGTGGTGGTGCTCTCCGGCGGCAATGTCGACCCGGCAATGGTGCTCGACCGCGCGTAGCGGATCGCGAGGGTCAAACCGCGATGCGCTCCAGCGCTTCGACCGGGTGGACCGGAAGCCCCAGCGGTCCGTCGGCCTCGTCCAATGCGACCCCTTCGCTCATCAACCATCGCCACACGAGGTGAGCCTCTTCGGCATCGATCACGGACCGGGCGGCTTCCTCGGTGGGGTGCTCCGTTCGGATCGCGGGGAGGAGGGGGGGACGATCCCCGTCGGGCCAGGCGGCGACCAGGCGCCCCCGCTCGATGCGCGCGCCGCCGTCAGGCCCCGTGGCGTGCACCGTCCCGGCCCGCTGCATCGCCGTCCATGCCCGGCGCCGCTCGAGCGCCCGCGCGAGGGCCCGATGACGGTCGCGCACCCACGCCGCCTCCTCGAAGCGGGCCGCACGGGCGTGATCGGCGATCTTGCGGCCCAATGGCTCGAGCAGCAGCGCCGGGTGGCTCTCGACACCGGCAATCAGGCGCTCGACCACCGGGGCGTATTCGGCCGCGGTGAGAGTCCCATCGCAGGGGCACAGTGCAGCGCCGAGTTGGGCGAACGCACATGGCGCGCTGCGGCTGCCCGGGGGGTTGGAGCACCGCCGTATCGGGAGCGCATCCCAGATCGCCTCGATCACGGCCCGGGCTGACGCGGTGCCCCGGAAGGGCCCGAGATGGAGCAGGGCATCAGGGGCGACGGTGCGAGCGAGCGAGAGGCGGGGGAACGGGCCGGCAGTCAGCCGCACCCAGTGAGACGATTTCGGCGGCTTCGATTTCCGGTTGTGGCGGGGACTGTGGGCGGCGATGAGACGAATTTCGGTCACCTCCGCCTCCAACTCCGTCGAGCAAACCCGATGGTCGATCGAGTCGAGTTCCCGCAGCAACTGTTCGATCGACCGGCGGGTGTCCCCGTAGAAGTAGGACCGGACTCGTGAGCGCAGGTCCTTCGCCTTCCCGATGTAGATGATCTCGCCGCGGCGGTCGCGAAACATGTAGACCCCGGGTCGGCGAGGCAGCCCGTCCGTGAGCTTGAGCTTGCCGTACGCCGCCCGCCCGCGGGCGGTGGGCATCGCCAGGAGATCGTCGAGATGGGTCACCCCGATCGTCCCGGCTCGTTCCAACAGGCTCCACAGGACGTGAGCGGTCGCGGCGGCATCGTCGAGTGCCCGGTGGGTGGGGGTGACGGGCGAGCGAAAGTAGGCCGCCAGGCTCCCGAGGCGGAAGTCCCTGATCTCCGACTGCACCAGGCGCCGGGCCAGGCTGAGGGTGTCCACCGAGCGGTTGGGCAGCGGGCCGTATCCGTGGGCGGTGGCGGCAGCATTGAGGAACCCGAGGTCGTAACGGACGTTGTGCCCTACCACCACGGCCTCGCCGAGGAACTCGAGGAAGGCGGGCAGCACCTCGGGGAGGCGGGGAGCCTCGATCACCATCGCCTGGGTGATACCCGTCAGCACGGTGATGAACGGTGGGATCGGCCCTCCGGGATTCACCAGCGAATGGAACGTTCCCTGTCGCACGCCACCCCGGAAGAGGATGGCGCCGATCTCGGTGATGCCCAGATCGGCGGGGGCACCACCAGTGGTCTCGAGGTCGAGAACGCAGAAGGGGACCTCGGAGATGGGTGCCCCCAGGTCATCGAACGATCGCTGTATCCCGAGCGCCATCCACAGAGGCTAGGGCGAACACATGTTCGATTCAAGGATGAGCCTACTCCTACGGCCTACCGCCTACGGCCCAAGAGCGCGCCCGACGGCGAAAACGCGTCTGGGCTGTTGGCCGTGGGCTGGAGGCCGTGGGCCGTGGGCCGTCTAGGCCCCGTACTCCTTGTCACTGACCTTGCGGGGAAGCCACTCGGTGTCCCCGCCGGCCGTGATGGAGAGGTGCACCATCGGGCTGTCGGGCGCCGCCCCGTGCCAGTGGACCTCTCCGGGTTTGGCGTGGACGGTGTCGCCCGGCCCGGCGGTGACCGTCGTTCCGCCCTCGGCGTGAACCCGGGCGACACCGGCGACCACGTACAAGACCTGCCCACCGGGATGGCTGTGCCAGTCCGATCGGGCTCCGGGGGCGAACGACACCCCGAGAACGCTCACTCCATCGGCGTCGGCGGCCGCGTGCATCAGGCCGAACCAAACGTCCCCGGTGAAGTGGTCGAACCCGGCCGGATGCCAATTCACCGACTCGGCGGGTTGGTGGGCCATCAGACGCCGGTCCAATCGATGGCGACCTCCTGGTCGTTGTCGCGGTCGACGGCGACCTCGATCTCCATCCCCGGGGCCACCTTCCCGTAGAGCCGCTCGGGGACCCGATGCCCGATCCGCGCCGGGTATGGCGAGCGGCCCGACAGCTTCACCTCGAGCTCAAAGACGAAGATTCGATCATCGCGTCCGGGATCGGCGGAATTGACCAGGCCCAGGTCGGAGATATCCCCCGAATCGGTGGCCGACCGGATGACCGCGGTTCCCCGGCGGCCCTTGCGCAGCAGCTCGGCGGCACTGCCCACCCCGGCCACCGGCTCTCCCATTTGTGCCGAGATCTCCTCCATCCCCGGTCCCATGCCCACACCGGCACCAGGCTGCGGAGACTGAGTCCAGTCGATTGCCACCACCGACGAATCCTTGGGATCGGCGACCACCTGAACAGTGGTGCCGGGCAGCGCCATGCCGACGAGGAACCGGGGCATCCGCTGGCGGATCTCGGCGGTGGCGGGAGAGCCCGGCACGTCGACGTCGAGGCCGAAGGCGAGTACCGGGTCGTTGTTGATGGTGACGCCGGTGTCCCCGACGCTGGTGATCGTGGCGGTACCGCGTTGGCCGGTCGCCATGAAGTCGGGCTGGACACCCAGCATCTTGCCGAGGCGCCTTCCGATGCCGCGCATGAGGAATGCGGGGATCAGGAGCGAGATCGCGGTGATGATGAGGGCGCTGCGGCCCTCACCCCCCACCCAAATCGCCGCCACACCGCAGCTCACTGCCCCCAGCAAGAGCAGGTTTCCGATCACTCCGAGGGAATTCATCTCTGCTCCTCTCCGCCCCGATCAGGCAACGCCAGATGCTCTCGCTGGCGGACGGCCTCGAACAACAGGATCCCGGCCGCCATCGCCGCGTTGAGGCTGTCGACCGAACCCGGCATGCGGATGACGATGCGGGAATCGGCGGCCTCGAGCCACGCGTCGCTGAGGCCGTACTGCTCGCTACCCACCACCAGGGCGGTCGGGCCGGTGAGATCGACCGAGTGGTGGGGCATTGCGCCCAATGGAGTGGCCGCCAGCACCTGCACCCGGTTGGCTCGCAGCCAGTCGATGGCGGCAACGCTGTCGGTGACCGCGATGGGCACGGTGAACAGCGTCCCCAACGACGCCCGGACGACATTCGGGTTGAACGGGTCAGTGCTCGGGTCCGCCACGATCACCGCGGTCGCTCCCGCGGCGTCGGCCGTGCGCAGCATCGTCCCCAGGTTCCCCGGCTTCTCGATCCCCTCGACCACAAGAATCAGCGGATTGCCCGAGAGGTCGACGTCCGAGATGGCTGCCGGGAACTGCCGGGCCACGGCAATCAGGCCCTCGGGCCGGTCCCGGTACGACGCCCGGGCGAAGGCGGCATCGGCGACGTCGATGATCTCGGTGCCGGTGGCAGCGGCCTGGGCGACGAGCGCCGCCTCGTTGTGCCCCAGGAACAGCCCGGGGGCGACATACAACTCGTCGAGGACGATGCCGGCACCGAGAGCACGAGAAAGCTCGCGGTAGCCCTCGACCAGGAATCTCCCCGACCGATCCCGTTCCCGCCGATTGCGTAGCCGCACCAGAGCCTTGATACGGGGGTTGCTGGGGCTCGTTATCGGATCGGTCACCACCCGCTCCCGCCCGACGAGCCACCGCCTCCACCGCCGCCCCCGCCGCTGAAGCCCCCGCCCCCGCCGAACCCGCCGAACGAGGTGCTGCCCGACGATCCCCACGAGGAACCACCGGACGACGAGGTGCGGCTGCCGAATCCGCCCCCACCGCCGAACCCACCCCACCACGACGATCGGTCACCGCTCCACGACCGGTCATTGTGGATCGGCTCCCAGCCCATCGAGCCAGCCGAACCCCGGGTGATCACCCAGTGGTAGTAGAAGAAGGTGAACGGATCGAAAGAGCCGTAGTCCGCGGGTATCGGGTCGCCGGTCCACGAGTCCGTCTGCCCGGAGGTGCCCTCGTGGGCGAGCTCGGGGGCGAATCGCTCGGCGTCGTCCACGGTCGAGACGGCGAGCTGCTCTCGCTGCGCCGCATAGGAGAGGGCGAAGGCCCGAGGTCCCCGGGCATCCGACGCCCCGAAGGCGGCGGCCACTTGCGCATATGAGCCGTCCCCGTCGAGGCCGAGCCCCTCGAGTGCGGCGAGGGCGGCTGCCCAACGCTCCACCGCCCGGCTCGGCTCGAGCGAGATGGCCAGTACCCCGGCGATGGTGCGGCGCGTCTCGCCCTTGATCCCGTGTCCCGCCAATTCGTCCAGGATCGCCTGGTATGCCTCGGGCCCGTCGTCGCGGCGCCGCAGCAGGGCGGCGGTGATGGACACCGGCAGCCCCAGTCGGCCGGCTTCCTTCTGGATCCTCCGGATCTCGGTCGGGTCTCTGAGGCCCGCCAGAGCGAACTCGACCGCCTCGGACGGTTCGGCCCCACCATTGCGGCGCGACCGGTATGTCCGCACGAACTGCTTCACGTTGCCCTCGTCGCGGTTCATCAGCAACAGCGCAGCGATGGCAGGCACATCGAGACCGTCGCGCTCGAGCAGGTCGCCTTCATCCTCGAGGGCCGCGCGAACGGCTTCGAAACGGGCAACCGCGACGTCGACGTCGTCGTCGAGGTCGGCCAGCGCCGCCGCCACCGCCGGACGGGCTGTCGAAGCGGGCAGTTCGTCGTACAGCGTCTCGAGACGGGTGGTCTTCTCGGCAGCCATCGCCCGAGCCGCTTCGATCTCCCTCACCGACTCGTCGAGTGTTGCCGCCGGGTCGAGCGCCGGAGCCGCCCGCAGCAGGCGGGATCCGAAGTCGGTGACGCCGGCCCAGCCCGCAGGCGTCTCGACCAGGGAGTCGGCCAGGCTCTCGGCGGTCTTCTGCCGGGCGTATGCCACCCGGTGCGGCCGGAGGGCGTTAACCAGATTCTCGAGCTCGCGCATTCGGGCACGGAATTCGTCGCCGCTTCGCAGGCCCACGGCGAGTGCATCCCGACTCGCTTGCGCCGTCGCCTCCTCGAGGATCTCCTTCTCCTCGGATACCCGCAATTCGAGGGGTTCCTCGGCGTCAGCCAGCAGGCGCTCGCGGTCGACCACTTCGATCGCTCCGGCGCGCCAGAGGGCGGCGAGGGCTTCGGGGTCGGCCAGGGGTCGCCGGCCTCCGATCGCGAGGATCGCTTCGATGGCCCTGCCGGTGGGGACATCGGGTGGATTCGGCGGCGCCGGCACTGCGTAGTCCCCGAGGGTCGGCAGTTCGTGGCCCGCCGGCTCCAACTTGTCGAGGGCGTCGTCGACGAGCGAGGCCCGGCTGATCTTGGTCCGCGAGGCGCGACTGCTGCGGCCCCGCGCCACCAGTGCCCATCCCGCCCCGACCATGCCGAGCGACGCCAGCACCCGGGCGACGGTGCCGACGAAGCCCGAGCCGCCATCCGAATCGCCCCCGCCCGGCGGCGTGACCCCGCCGCCTTCCAACGCGAGTTCGATCGCCGACAGAATGGCGACCACCCCCGAGTCGAAGTCGTTGGCTGCGAAGGACGAGTTGCCCGCGCCGGCGATCGTGTTGAGGTTGGCGATGCGGAGGCCGGAGCCGGTGACGATCTCGGTGCGGCGCTCGGCGAGAACGATCAGCACCACGATGCCATCGTCGGCCTCGGCATCGCCTACTCCCCAGGTGTTCCCGATCCCAGCGGCGAACTCATCGGGCTCGATCGATCCGGTGGTGGCGACGATGACCACGGCGATCTCGTGTCCGTGCTCGGCCACGAGTCGTCCGGCCGCCGCCTCGACGGTCTCGTCGTTGATGATCACACCGGCGGCGTCGGTTACCCACCCGTCGCAGACGATGCCCTGGTACGGGGGGCAGGTCGCCGGCTGGAGCGCAGCGGCCGAACCTGACGCGAGGAGGAGTGATCCAGCGACCAGGCTGCTGAGGGAGGCGCGCATGGCGAGATGATCGCGCATCCGGCGCGGCCCAAGATCGTCGGGCAGTGCCCGCGACCTATCGGCTGGCCTTGATGGAATCGAGGGCAAAGGGAGCGGAAGTGTCCCGCCACTCCACCAGGTCGCCGCCGTAGCGTTCGGAGTACTTGTCGAAGACCGCGCGTCGGGCGCGGGCGGCCTCATCGGGATCGTCCACTCGCCGGCCGAGCACCGGATAGGCGGTGTCGTCGATCGTGAACTCGGCGGCAGCGTTGGCGTCGAGGTTCCGGCACCAGTCGCTGTTCCCGCCCGATCCCGACAGGAGGTACGCCACCCCCCGGTCCACCGCGAACCAGATCTCGATTTCGTGCGGCTGGCCGGAGACGCGACCGATGGTCTGCAGATACCCGTTGGTGGCGTCGGCATGCTCCGGGGTCATGTGCCCACCAGGCGCTCTCCAGCCCGGATCTCAACCGCCAGAGTGCTCCCGGGAGGAGCGAGGGGACATGACCACATTGGAGAGTGCACGCACGACGGGTGATAGGCAAAGTTGAAATCGAGCACCAGCCGGCTGCTCTCGAACCCGAGATCCGCACCCTTGACCGTGTCGATCAGATATCGCCCGCCCCCGTAGGTCTCCGAGCCATTGGTCCGGTCGCGAAACGGCAAGAAGAACCCGTCTCCGTATTCGAGGAGGCGATAGATGGGAAGCGTGGCCTGCCGACCCTCGATCTCGAAGACAGCGATCCCGAACGCGATCGCGTCGGTGGTTCCATTGCCGCTGTGGGGCAGACCGAAGGGTGTCGGCTCGGGGGCGGTGGTGACTTCGGCGAGCACCCGCATCGCCGGGGAGTAGTCGAAGTACGGGATTCGGGTGAAGTCTGACCGTTCCGCCACGGGGAGCGGGCTCTGCGGATGGTCGGCGAAGAGCCGGTCTCGCTCGTTGCGCCAGGTCCACCATCCGGCTTGCGGCTCAGAGGATCGCACCGCGCCGTAGAGGTTGGTGACCCTCCGCCTCCAGTCCCACACGTCGATCGAGGAGGTCAGCAGATCGGTCACCGGGCCTGCGCCTCTGAGGCCCCGAGCGCCGACCCGTCCGACCGGGCCTCATGATCGAGGAGATCCGGTCGGGCGGGATCGCCGTGGCCGATTACGGGAGGAAGCCCTTCTCCGTCAGCCAACCGGCCGCCAGCACGTCTGCGTCGACTGCATCGATGCCGTACCGCTTGTTGAGCTCGGAGAGCTCGGCGGTGGTGATCTGGGCGCTCACCGAGTCGAGCAGAGCGATGAGCTCATCGCCATAGGCATCGATGATGTCGCCGTGGACCACGGGGACGATGTTCTCGGCCGGCTGGAGGTTCATATCGTCTTCGAGCAAGACGAATCCCTTGGCGGCGATCACGCCATCAGACGTGAACAGCAACGCCACGTCGATCGCCCCGCCTTCGAGCGCGGCCACGGTGAGTGGTCCGCCCACATCGAGCGGCACGAAGTCGGCAAATTCCAGTCCGTAGACGTCCTCGAGGCCGATGAGGCAGAACTCCCGGTCAGGGCACTCGGGGGGACCGCCGAGCACGAGGGTGCCGTTGTGGGCTACAAGGTCGCTCACCGCCGCCAGACCCAATTCGGAAGCCGTAGCTGCGGTCACCACGATCCCGTTCTTGTCCTGGGCCGGAGCGTAGGCGAGGGCGACTAGCGCTGAATCGGCGAGCGCAGCCTGCAGGGCGGCGTGGGTCTCGGCGGAGTCGGTGGTCGAGGTGCCCCCCTCGAAAGTGAGCAGCGACCCGGTGTATTCGGCGAGCAGGTGGATCTCCCCATCCTTGAGCGCTGGGTTGACGACGTCACGCTGACCGAGGTTGAACCTGCGCTCCACCGAATATCCATTTGCCTCGAGTACCTGCGCGTAGATCTCGCCGAGGATGAGTTGTTCGCCGAAATTGGTCGAGCCGACGACGATCGTCGGCCCCTCTTTGGTGTCGTCACCCGGCCCGGCATCGTCGCCGCACGCCCCCGCGATGAGGGCCATGGCAACAAGGGCCGCCCCGACGACCCGACTGCGGAATCGTCTCCGCATGGGTTTTTCTCCTTCCGGTCGCTTGTGTGGATGCCCACGGGGCCCCCCACTCGTTGATCAAGAAACTATCGGGAAGCGATTCTTGTTCCAACCCTCCCGATTTCAGGTCGCCAGAAATGGGTCGACATCGGAGCGCCTCCGGCGTCGAATCCCTGCGGGAACCACCACCCGTTCGAGTGCCGAGAACCCCACCTCCGTGAGAATGGACAGCAACGCCACCAGGACCGCCCCTCCTACCAATTCGAGCCGATCTTGCGTGGCGATCCCATCGACGATGAACCGTCCATAGCCCCCAAATCCCACGAGGGCGCCGAGGGTGGCGGTCGCCACCACCTGCACTGCGGTCACCCGGATTCCGGTGAGAATCACCGGTGACGCGATCGGCATCTCGACCTCCGTGATGATCTTCCGCTCGCCGATCCCCATTCCTCGCGCCGCTTCGACGATGTCGGCGTCGACCCCGCGGACCCCGGCATAAGTGTTGGTGAAGATGGGTGGCAGTGCCAGCAGGAACAGGGCCACCACCGTCGGGGCGAAACCGATCCCGCTGTCGATCAACGGCGTCGTCCGCGCCAGCCAGATGGTGAGCGGCAGCGCAAGTGCGAGGATCCCGAAGGAGGGGAGGGCGCGTCCAATGTTGACCACCGACACCGCGATCAGGCCACCGCGGCCGGTGTGGCCGAGCCACGCGCCGAGCGGGATCGCCACCACCATTGCGGCCACCACTGCCACTCCGGAGATCCAGAGGTGCTCCCAGGTTCGCGCCACCCACCCGGTGTCTCCGCTCCAGTTGTCCCCGAACCACTGGATCAGGTCGACGAAGAAATCCATCAGCCCGCCACCGGGGTCCGGCGACTAGCCCACGGGGTGAGGAGGCGTTGGGCCAGCACGAGGGAAAGGTCGACCACCACCGCCAGGATCACCGAAAGCGCGGTGCCGAGGACGATCTCGGTGTCGAAGAACCGAACCAACCCATCGAGGATGAAGAAGCCCACGCCGCCCTTTCCGATCAGCGCAGTGATGGTGACCAGACCGATCGTGGTGACCGCGGCGATGCGTATGCCGGCGAGGATCACCGGCAGCGCCAGCGGCAGTTCGATCTCGAGGAACAGCCGGCGCGGGGCGTAGCCCATCCCGACGGCCGCTTCGCGGACCGCCGGATCGACGCCCTGGATCCCGGCCACGATGTTGCGGATCAGGATCAGCAGGGTGTAGGAGACCAGCCCGATCTCTGCCGTGAGGGTGGTGAAGCCGGTTATCGGCACCAGGAACGCAAACAGCGCGAGGGAGGGGATGGTGTAGAGGACGCCGGTCACCCAGGTGATCGGGGGGTAGAGGCGGGGGAACCGCAAGCCGACCAGGGCCAGCGCCACGGAGATGGCGAGTCCGACCCCGAGGGCGATCCCGGTGAGTACCAGATGCTCGGCGACCTTGTCCCAGATGAGGTCGAGATGGTCGAACACCCAGTCCCACCGGAAGAAGGGGGCGCCGATCATCGCGCCAACTCGCGGCTGATCGCTTCGGCGGTGATCGTGCCGACGAAGCGGTCTCCGTCGTACACCGGAGCCACTCCGGTGTGGGAGGTGATGATCGTGTCCAGCGCTTCGCGCAACGAGGCGCCCAGGCGGACGCGGACCTCGAAGGGCTTGGGGTCGATGGCGGCGACGGTGGCGCCCTCCAGCTCGGTTGCCCAAGCCCAGCCGAGCAGCTGCCCGCCGTCGAGGATCCCGAACCAGTCGACCCCGTATCGCTCCATCCGGGCCCGGGCCGCCTCGACGGATGCCCCCCGGTCGACCATCGGCCCCTCTTCGAGCGGCACCTGGCTGATGGGGATCAGCGAGAGACGCCGAATTCCTCGATCAGAGCCGAGAAACTCCTCGACGAACACGTTGGCCGGGTCTCGCAGGATCTCGGCCGGCGGGGCGTACTGCTCGATGATGCCCCCGACATTGAGGATCGCCACCCGATCCCCGAGTTTGATCGCCTCATCGATGTCGTGGGTCACGAAGACGATCGTCTTGCGGAGCCGCCGCTGGAGATCCAGCAACTCGTCCTGGAGCCGGCTGCGGACGATGGGGTCGACGGCGCCAAAGGGCTCGTCCATCAGCAGTACTGGCGGGTCGGCGGCGAGAGCCCGCGCCACCCCGGCGCGCTGGCGCTGCCCTCCCGAAAGCTCGCGGGGATAGCGGTTGCGCATGGTGGGCTCGAGGTCGACCAGGCGGATCAGTTCGTCCACCCTCTGGTCGATTCGGGCGCGGTCCCAGCCGAGGAGCCGGGGCACTGTGGCGACGTTCTCGGCGAGAGTCCGGTGGGGGAAGAGCCCGATCTGTTGGATCACGTAGCCGATCCGTCGCCGCAACTCCGGGGCCGACACCGCCATGATGTCCTCGCCGGCGACCGTGATCCGGCCCGACGTCGGCTCCACCAGCCGGTTGATCATCTTCAGCGTGGTGGTCTTGCCGCAGCCCGACGGGCCGACCAGCACGACGATTTCGCCCTCCGCGACATCGAGCGAGAGGCCGGAGACCGCCGCGGTCGGCTCGCCGGGGAAGACTTTGGTGACGGAGTCGAGGCGGATCATCGGCTCGGGGTCCACCGGCCGAGCCTAGATCAGGCGCTGGCGGACACGCCGAGCGCGTCCCGGAGGGCGTCGGCCTTGTCGGTCCGCTCCCACGAGAAGGCCCCGGTGGCATCGTCGGGGGTGCGGCCGAAGTGGCCGTGGTACGAGGTCGGCCGGTAGATCGGCCGGCGCAGGCCGAGGGCGGCGATGATCCCGTTGGGGGTGAATGAGAACACCTCCATGACGGCCGCCTCGATGGCCTCTTCGTCGAAGTCAGTGGTGCCCCGGCAATCGACCGTGACCGCGGTAGGGAAGGGGAGTCCGATGGCATAGCCGAGCCGCACCTCGCACTCGCGGGCGAGACCGGCCGAGACGATGTTCTTCGCCACATGGCGGGCCATGTACGAGGCGGATCGGTCGACCTTCGACGGGTCCTTGCCGCTGAAGGCGCCCCCGCCGTGTCGGGCCCACCCGCCGTAGGTGTCGACGATGATCTTGCGGCCGGTGAGCCCGGTGTCACCGGCAGGGCCGCCCGTCTCGAACCTTCCCGTCGGGTTGACGTGGATGGCGATGTCGTCCGCCCACCACTCGCCGAGCGCCGGCCGGAGGATGTCGGTGACGACCGCTTCTCGCAGACCGGGCATGTCGTCGTTCCACTCGGGCCCGTGCTGGGTGGAAAGGACCACGGAGGCAAGGCCCCGGGGTGCGCCCCGCTCATACACGACCGATACCTGGCTCTTGGCATCGGGCCGCAGGTGGGGGACCGCGCCCGCGACCCGGGCGGCCGCCTGGGCGGCGATGATCTTGTTGGCGAGGGTGATCGGCAGCGGCATCAACTCGGGGGTCTCGGCGATGGCGTATCCGAACATCAGCCCCTGGTCGCCCGCGCCCATCTCGTCACCACGATCTACCCCGATGGCGATGTCGCGGGACTGCTCGTGGATGGCGACGTGGACCTCCGCCGTGTCGGCATCGAAACCGACGGCCTGATCGTCGTACCCGATGAAGCGCATCGTGTCGCGCAGAACCCCGGCGTAGTCGACCTCGACGTCGGCGGTGATCTCGCCGGCGATGACGGCCATGCCGTCGGTCAACAGGACCTCGCAGGCGACCCGGGCATCGGGGTCCTGGGCGAGCACGGCGTCGAGGATGGAATCGGACACCTGGTCGGCGGCCTTGTCCGGATGACCCATCGACACGGATTCACTGGTGAAGAGGTGGCGGCGCGGCTGCACCCTATGGCTCCTCAGACTGGGTGGGGCACCCGCAGCGTAGTGGTGGCGAGGAAGTGAGGTCGGAGTCCTCTGGCGAGCCGGCCACCGGTGTTCGCAGGATGGTCGTCGGAAACCAGGAGGAACGATGGCCGAGAACTTGATCGCCGGGATGCGGGTCGTGATCACCGGGGCGGGCCTGGTGGGGTCGCGCCTGGCGGAACGGCTGGTGGCGGACGGGGCAGAATCCGTTCGCGTCGTCGATCGTGCCGACGACCGGCTCGCCGGTCTCGCCGATGGGGTGGAGCCGCGCCCGGGTGACGTCGCCGACCACGACTCGATGAAGCGGGAGATTGCCGGAGCAGAAATCGTCTTTCACACCGCTGGCCTCCTCGAAGGCAACGATGTCGCCGCGTACCACCGGGTCAACCACCTCGGCACCGAGACCGTCGCCGCCGCGGCCGCCGCGGCCGGCGCCGGTCGGATGGTCCACGTGTCCTCGGTGGCGGTGTATGGATTCGCCACCGGGGACCTGACCGAGGACCTCCCCATCACTCCAACGGCTCAGGCGTACTCGCAGTCGAAGTCGGCGGGAGAGCAGGCGGCGATGCGCATCGGAGCCGAGCGGGGCTTGCCGGTCACCGCGATTCGCCCTTCGGGGATCTTTGGTCCTGGGTCGCGCTTCTTCACCGGTACCTTCATGAAGCGCGCTTCTCGGCGTCCGATCCGCATGGTCGGCAGCGGAGACGGTTCGCAGCCAGTGGTCTTCGTCGACGATGTGGTCGACCTGCTGGTCGTGGCCGCGACCCATCGCGCCGCCCCGGGCGAGGTGTTCAACTGCTCCATCGACCCGCCGCCCACCCAGCGTGAGTATGTGGGGGCCTATGGCAGCCTGATCGGGAACCGATCGTTCCACGGAATCCCGGCCGGCTTGATCGCCGTCGCCGGAAGCATCGTGGTTCCCTTCGCGAAGCGAGGGACCTACGCCCGCCAGCTGCCGCAGAACCTGAGGCGGATCGACAGTCGCGTTCGGTTTGTGATGGACAAGGCCGCCGCGGTATTGGGATGGAGGCCACGGTTCGACGTGGAAGCCGGAGTGGACGCATCGGTACCCTGGTTGCTGAGCCAGGGTCTGCTCGACGCCGGGAGGCTGGTCGGCGCCCGCTCACCACTCCCCGCGATGGACCCGCCCGGGGCGTGGTCCGCGGGCGAGTGAGCCCGAGCGCCGGTCCGGCGCAGGATGGCCGATGGTGACCAGGCCGAGAACCTCGATGTCGACCGGGATGGAGAGGAGCGACCGGACCTCCGCCATTCCCCGGGCGCCGTGGATTCCGGCACCGAGGCCCTCGTCGACTGCCGTCAGGAGCATCGCCATCATCGATGCCCCGCCGTCGACCCACCACCACGGCACCCCTTCGAGCGCCGTCGGATCCTTGTCGGGCTCGGAGTAACGGGCCCGGTACACCGCCGGCTCGACGCACAGCACGATGTGGGCGCCGGCCGACGAGAGCCACGGGTCGAATCCACTGCTCACGTATTCGCTCTCGCCACACAGCCGGGCGATCTCGCTGATCCGTTGGGGGTCGTCGACCACGACTACGGAGATACCCTGGGACCAGCCGGCGGAAGGCCCGCCCAGCCCAGCGGCGACGATCCGTTCGAGAGCCTCCGGGGCTAACGGCTCGCCGGTGTAGTTGCGCATCATGCGCCGCCGCCGCAGCGCGTCGCGCAGCTCCATCAGACCGTCTCGAGCGCGGTCGCCAGGTCGGCGAGAGCCTTCTTGGCGTCGGCGAAGAGCATCAGGGTGTTGTCGTGATAGAAGAGCGGGTTGTCGATACCGGCGAAGCCGGCCGACATGCTCCGCTTCACGACCACCACCATCCGGGCCTTGTCCACTTCGATGATCGGCATCCCGTAGATGGGGCTTCCGGGATCGTCGCGGGCGGCCGGGTTGACCACGTCGTTGGCGCCCAGGACCAGCACCACATCGGTCCGGGGCATGAGGGAGTTGGACGCCTCGAGGTCGAGGAGCCGATCGTAGGGCACGTCGGCCTCCGCCAGCAGGACGTTCATGTGCCCTGGCATACGCCCGGCCACCGGGTGGATCCCGTAGACCACTTCGACCCCTTTGGCTTCGAGGCTGTTGGCTACCTCGCGCATCTGGTGCTGGGCCTGGGCGACGGCGAGCCCGTATCCGGGCACCACCACCACGCGGTTGGCATACGACAACGCGATGGCGAGGTCGTCGGCGCTGGTGGTTCGCACGTTTCCTCCGCCGGCCGCGGCAGGGGCGGCACCCTCGCCGGTCCCGAAGGCGCCGAACAGCACGTGGGTGATCGACCGGTTCATTGCCTCGGTCATCAACTTGGTGAGGATCAGCCCGGACGCCCCCACCAGGGCGCCGCTGATGATGAGAGCCGAGTTGGTGATCACGAAGCCGGTGGTCGCCGCCGCGAGGCCGGAGAGCGAGTTGAGCAGGGCGATCACCACCGGCATGTCCGCGCCACCGATAGGGATCACCAGCAGGATGCCGAGGAGAAGGGCGATCCCGCCGGCCACCCAGAATGCCACCGGCTCCTGGCTCACCTGACTCCAGATTCCGGCGCCTACCAGCCCGAGCATCAGCGCGGCGTTGACGGGCTTCTGGCCGGGGTAGGTGATCGGCGATCCGCTGAGAAGCCCCTGGAGTTTGCCGTAGGCCACCAGGCTCCCGGTGAAGGTGATCGCTCCGATCACCACCGAGAGAATGATTGTCAGCATGTCCACCGCGTCGACTTCCCCGGTCACCGACACGAAGACCGCACCGGCCACCAGGGCGGAGGCGAGCCCGCCGAAACCGTTGAAGGCGGCGACCAGCTGCGGCATGGCAGTCATCTGCACGCGCAGGGCGAGCACCGCCCCGACCACCGTTCCGACCGCAGCGCCGCCGGCGAGCACCACCCACGAGACCTCGTTGCCGACGAGGGTCACCACGATTGCCAGGAGCATGCCGAGCGCGGCGACGGTGTTGCCGGAGCGGGCCGTGCGCGGGGATCCGAGGCGCTTGAGGCCGACGATGAATGCGACCGCGGCGATCAGATAGACGATCGCCTCCGACTCGGCGTTCATTCGCCTTCCTTCCGCTGCGGACGGCGGAACATGCCGAGCATGCGGTCGGTGACCAGGAAGCCTCCAACCACATTGATGGTGGCCGCGGCGACGGCCACGAAGGCGAGCACGGCGGCCAGTGTGTCGTTCTCGATGCCGGTGGCGATCATCGCTCCGACGATGGTGATGCCCGAAATGGCATTGGATCCGGACATCAACGGGGTGTGCAGGGTCGGGGGCACCTTGGTGATCAATTCGAAACCGATGAACGATGCCAGCACGAACACGATCAGGCCGACGACGACCGGGTCGAGCATCAGGTTGCCCCTCCGGCCGCGGCGCGTACCCGATCGTCGACGATCTGGCCGTCGCGAGCCACACAGGCTCCGGCGATCTCGTCGGCCGGGTCGAAGGTCAGCACGTCCTCCTTGACCAGGTGGTCGAGGAGAGAGGTGACATTGCGGCTATACATCTCGGAAGCATCACCGGCCGAGCGGGACGCCAGATCGAGCGGACCGTGGACGGTGACCCTGCCGTGGAGGACGATCTCGCCGGGGCGGGTGACTTCGCAGTTGCCACCGGTCGACGCCGCGGTGTCCACCACCACAGAACCGGGGCTCATCGAGTCCACCATCGCCCTGGTGACGAGGATCGGGGCCTGCCGGCCGGGAACCTGTGCTGCGGTGATCACCACGTCGCTCTCGGCGACGGCGGCGGCGAGAGCATCCTGCTGTGCCTGGCGGGTGGCCTCGTCGACTTCGGTGGCGTACCCACCCGCTTGTTCCGCCTCCAGGGCGGTGGGACCGCCGACGAACTTCGCCCCGAGGCTCTCGATCTGCTCGCGGGCGGCGGGGCGAATGTCGTAGCCGGACACCACCGCACCAAGGCGCCTGGCCGTGGCGATGGCCTGAAGGCCGGCGACGCCTGCCCCCAACACGAGCACCTTGGAGGGGCGGATGGTGCCGGCGGCGGTCATCAGCATCGGGAACATCCGGGGGAGGGAGGAGGCGCCGAGCAGCACTGCTTCGTACCCGGCAACGGTGGCCTGGCTCGACAAGGCGTCCATGCTCTGCGCCAGGGTGGTGCGGGGGATCAGTTCCATCGCGATCGCGGTGATGCCAGCCCGGGCGATTCGCTCGACCTCGGCCGGAGCGCCGAGTGGATCGAGAAAGCCGATGGCGGCATCGGTCGGTCCGAGATCGTCCAGGGTGAGGGGTCCGACGCCCACGACCAGGTCGACCCTGGTCGGATGGTCTCCGGCGATCTCGGCCCCCACTGCGATGTACTGCGCGTCGGGGAACCCGGCGGCCAGGCCGGCGTCCGGCGTGACCAGCACCCGGTGCCCCTTCGCGACGAGGGCGGCGGCACCCCGGGGGGTGAGGGCGACGCGGCGCTCACCGGAACGGGTTTCGCGGAGGAGTCGAATCTGCACGAGGCGGAAGGGTAACTACCCCGCCGGGCAGCGGATTCGTCGGGGCTCGAGTCCGGCGGCGCCGGGTCAGTTGCCGGCGGCCCAGGCCGACCACCGGGTGACCGTGATCTCGATGATCGGCCCGTCGAGCGGGTGCCCCGAGTACTGCTCGTACCGTCGGGCCAGCAACCCGGCCGCATCCTGATGCCGGGGTCCGCCCGGGGTGAGCACCGTCGCGACCCCGTCGGCTCGCACCCACCAGAGTCGGGACCAGTCGTCGTCGTAGTGGTCGAACAGCACCGTCACCCGCGGTTCCGCCCCGATGTTGGCGAGGCGCGCGAGGCGCGGCGACCGCTTTGGCTTGTGGTCGATCGGCGTGATGATCCGGTCGTCCTCCAGTGCGAAGACGATCGGGACGAGATGGGGTGCCCCGGAAGCGCCGATGGTGGCAAGCCGCGCCACCCGGACAGTCTCGGCGCGCTCGCGGGGATTCAGCCTCCTGTTGCCCACAAGTCGCCACCCAGGAGAGCCATCGCTTCTTCAGGACCCCACGAGCCCGCTTCATAGGCATGGACCGCCAACCCGCCGTCGAGCAGAGGGGAGTACAGCCGCCAGGCTTCTTCTACTTCGTCGGAGCGGACGAAGAGGGTCGGGTCGCCTTCGATGACGTCGGCCAGCAGGGTCTCGTAGGCCTCGGGAATCTCCCCGAATGCCTCCGTGTAGGAGAAGTGGAGCGGGATCCGCCGCACCGTGAACATGTCGGCCGGCTCCTTGACCTCGATCACGAGGGAGAAACCCTCTTCAGGCTGCAACTTCAGGTACAGGACGTTCCCGGCCGACATGCAGTCGTCGGGCTTTCCATGGAAGAGGCACACGGGCGGGCCGCGGAACGTGACCGCCACCGCCGTCTCATGCCGGCGGACCGCCTTGCCGGTGCGCAGGAAGAAGGGAACCCCTTGCCACCGCCATGTGTCGATCGACAGCCGCAGCGCGGCGTAGGTGGGCGTGCCGCTGGCGGGGTCCACCCCGGGCGCCTCTCGGTAGCCCTGGTACTGGCCGAGCACGATGTCGTCGGGTCGGATCGGCTGGATGGAACGCAGCACCTTCACCTTCTCGTCGCGCACGTCCTGTGGGGTGAATCGGGTCGGTGACTCCATGGCGACGAGCGCGAGGATCTGGGTGAGGTGGCTCTGCACCATGTCCCGGAGGACGCCCGTCTCGTCGTAGTAGCGGCCCCGCGAACCCACCCCGATCGACTCGGCGACGGTGATTTCCACCCGTTCGACCCGATCGCGATTCCACGACGCCTCGAAGATCGGATTGGCGAAGCGGAAGACGAGCAGGTTCTGGACCGTCTCCTTGCCGAGGTAGTGATCGATCCGGTAGACGTCTTGCTCACCGAAATGGAGGTGGGCGAGATGGTTCAGCGTTTGGGCGCTTTCGAGGTCGCGCCCGAACGGCTTTTCCACGACAAGCCGCGTCCACCCGGGGCTACTGGCAAGTCCGGCGTCGCCGAGACGCCGAATGGCAACGGGGACGACGTCCGGGGGGACCGCGAGATACATCACCCGGTTGCCGGGAAGGTGGAGGAGGCGCTCGAGGTCCTCGACCCGGCGAGCCAGTTCCCGGTAGTCGCCGTCACGTTCCACCCGTTCGTAGAAGATATGGGTCGCGACCCATTCCTCGGCTTCGGCGGCTGCCACGGCCTCGGCGACCAGGGCCTCGACGCATTGCTTGCGGAACCCTTCGTCCCCGAGGTCGGCGGTGGCGGCACCGAGGACGACGCAGTCATCGGTATCACGCATCAAGTCATAGAGGGCGGGGAGGAGTTTGCGCGAGGTGAGGTCCCCGGTCGCCCCGAGCACCACGAACAGATGCCGGTCCACGCTCAGCCTCCGTGTTGCGGGATCGAGGTCTCGGCGCCATCGCCGGTCCAATCGGTGTGGAAGAGCTCGCCGCGAGGCGAGTCCACCCGCTCATAGGTGTGAGCGCCGAAGTAGTCCCGCAACGCCTGAATGAGGTTGGCGGGGAGCCGGGCCGTGCGAAACGAGTCGTAGAAGCCAAGGGCCGACGAGTAGGTGGGGGCGGGGATACCCGCTCCCACCGCGCGGGCGACGGTGCGTCGCCACCCCTCCTGACCCGCCGACACCGCATCTGCGAAGGGCGGAGACAGGAGCAGGTTGGAGAGTTGGGCGTCGTCCCGGTAGGCGTCCCGAATCGTCTCGAGAAAGGCCGCCCGGATGATGCACCCCTCGCGCCACATCATCGCGATGGCCCCCATGTCCAGCGGCCATGCGTGCGCGACGGCGGCCGCTTCCAACAGCATGAACCCCTGGGCGTAAGAGACGATCTTCGACGCGTAGAGGGATTGCTCGAGGTCGCCGAGGAGGACCGACCGGTCGCCGTCGATCCGGCCGGAGGGTCCCGGGAGGACGTCGCTCGCGCTCACCCGAGTGTTCTTGAGCGAAGACACTGCCCGGGCGAAAACCGCCTCTGCGACGAGGGTGACTGGAACGCCCAGGGCGAGCCCCGACTCGACCGTCCACCGGCCGGTTCCCTTCTGCTGCGCCGCGTCGAGGATCTGATCGAGGACGGGCTCGCCGTCGCGGCGGAGCCGAAGGACCGCCGCGGTGATCTCGACCAGGTACGAGTCGAGCCGCCCGCGGTCCCAATCGGCGAACACCTCAGCCATTTCATCCGAGGTCATCCCGAGGCCGGCGCGCATGAAGTGATAGGCCTCGGCGAGCAACTGGATGTCGCCGTATTCGATGCCGTTGTGCACCATCTTGACGAAATGCCCCGACCCGCCTGGCCCGATCCAGTCACAACACGGAGTGCCGTCGGACACCTTGGCGGCGATCGCCTGCAGCACCCCCCGAACCAACGGCCACGCCGCGGTCGATCCGCCAGGCATGATCGAGGGACCGTGGCGGGCCCCCTCCTCGCCGCCGGAGATGCCCGCGCCCACGAAGAGAAGGCCCTGAGCCTCGAGGCTCTCGACCCGCCGGGCGGTGTCCTCGAAGTGGCTGTTGCCGCCATCGATGATCACGTCGCCCGGGTCGAGGAGCGGTGCGAGCTGCCCGATCACCGAATCGACTGGAGCCCCCGCAGTCACCATCAGCAGGATGCGCCGGGGGCGGTCGATCTGGGCGACCAACTCGCCGAGGTCGTCGGCGCCGATGATGTCCTTGCCGTTTGCTTCGCCCCTCAGGAACCCCGCGGTGACCTCAGGGGACCGGTTGTGCGCGACCACGCCGTAGCCGTGGTCGGCGATGTTCAGGGCCAGGTTCTGTCCCATGACACCCAGCCCGATGAGTCCGATGGTGCCTTGGTCTGGCACGCCCCTCCTCGCTGCGGCTCAGGCCAAGTTACACACGGGTGTCCGTCCCTCGTTCATCCCTCGAGCGACGGAAGCGGCGGTAGGTCGGTTTGGTAGAGCCAGGCATCGAAGAGGGCGGCGAGGTCGTGGCCGGACACCTCGGTTGCGAGCGCGATGAAGTCTTCCGTCGACGCGTTGCCGTCGGCGAAGCGCGCCGCATAAGTCTGCAGGATCTCCCGCATCACCTCGTCGCCCACCTCTGCGCGCAGGGCATGGAGGGCGAGTCCCCCACGCCAGTACACCGCCAGGCCGAAGAGGTCGTCGGCTCCCGGGTCGGCGATCGGGTCGTAGACCCGGTCCTCGACGATGGAGTAGCGGATGGCCGCCTCGGCTTGCATCGCCGCCCGTCCGAGTTCGTGCTCTATCCACAGGAACTCGGCGAACGTGGCGAAGCCCTCGTTCAGCCAGATGTCGTGCCACGAGTCGACAGAGACGGAATTCCCAAACCACTGGTGGGCGAGCTCGTGGACGACCACGACCTCCTTCAGGCTCCGGCGGTCCATCACGCTCATCGTCTGCGTCTCGAGGGCGGCGCCGAAGTCCGACACCACTACATGACCGTAGGAGTCGAAGGGATAGGGCCCGAACCATGATTCGAAGAGCACCAGCCACTCCCCGGTCCGTTCGAACGCTTGCGGGAGGCGGCCGGAGATATCGGTGGGCAGGTAGTCCCGAATCTCGATCCCATTGACCGGGTCGGAATCGATTCGCACCATCTCGGCCACGACGATGGTGGCCAGGTAGGTGGCCATCGGGTGGTTCATCTCCCAGATGAACGTGGTCATGCCGTCGGCGCTGCTCTCGCCGGCAAGGACTCCGTTCGACGCAACCACGAAGGGCTCGGGCACGGTGGTGATGATCGTGAAGCGGGCCTTGTCACGGGGATGATCGCTCCCGGGGAACCAGGTGTGGGCACCGTCGGGCTCGGCGACGACGTAGACGCCCTCGGCGTTGAAGATCCAACCTGCGTCGAGGTCGAGGCCGGGCAAGACGGTGAGTCCGGGTCGGCCGCGGTACTCGACGCCGACGACGAACTCCTCGCCTGCCGGAATCGTCGCCGCGGGCGTGATCCGGACGTCGGCCCCCACCACTTCGTACTCGGCGGAAACACCGTCGACTTGGAGATCGAGGATTTCCAGGCTGCGAAAGTCGATGAAGAATCCGGCGAGGTCCACCGTCGCCACTGCAGTGATGGTGGTGCTGCCGGCGGTGATCTCGCCGGTCTCCGGATCGACGACCGACTCGATCAGATAGTGCTCGACGTCGTAGCCCCCATTACCGAGCTCGGGGAAGTACGAATCGCCGACTCCGCGGCTTCCGACCTCACCGGGCAGTGTGGTGGTGCTGCCGGATGTGGTGCTCGAGGTCGTAGTGCCCGGAGCGAGGGTGGTGGGCAAGGTCCCGGTCGTGTACGTCACAGCACCGTTGTCGCCGCAGCCGGGGAGGGCGAGCGTGCCCACCAAGACGACGACGAGGGGGAGACGGGCCATTCGACGGACAATACCGGTGCCCCCGGTACACGATTACGCCCGGTGATAGCGTCGGTCCGGTGCGCTTCAAGTTGACATCGGTGTTGGGCAAGGCGCTCGACTCGGCGCGGGCCGCACTCGCCGACCTCGACGCCGACCAGGTGCCGGCGAAGCTGCGCCAGGTGGTGGGACATGCTGGCGACCTGACCCCCGACCTCGCCCGCCGACTCACCCGGGAACTCGACCGGATCGACTGGCTACGAACGCGGGCTCTCGAGCAGTGGCCGGATGCCGACCCGGTGAAGCCGGGTCCGCACCGGGCGTCGGCACTCTTTCTCGTTCGTCCCGAGGGATGGGCGGCCGACCTGGTGGGGGCGGTGGGTGACGCGGTGGCGTCGGCGGCGGGGGAGGGCCGAGAGCAGAGCGACGGCGGGCGTGACGAGCTGGTGAAGGACCGCGACGCCTGGAAGGCCAAGGCCCGTGATCTCCAGAAGAAGCTCGAGGCAGCCACGGCCGAGTTGGCCAAGGCGAACAAGGCGCTGCGGGCCCCCGATCGAGCCACGAAGGCGGCCGGTGCGAAGGAGAGCGCCGCGCGAGGACGTGCCGAAACAGACCACGCCGCCGAAGTCGAGGGGTTGCATCGGCTCATCACCGGCCTGGAGATCGAAGTGAAGAAGTGTGGCGAGGAGGTACGCCGGTTGCGACGTGCCGCAGGGGACGCCGAGGCGAGGGTGGCGGAGGCCCGAACCGGGCCAGGGTGGCTCGGAACCGATCCGATCGACCTCGCCCGGCACCTCGACGACCTGATGGCGCGGTCGCGGCGGGTGAGTGCTGCCGACCCCGGCCCGCCACCCGCCGAGGAGAGACTGCGGCTCCCGATCGGAGTGGGCCCGGATTCACCCGAGGCGATCGACGCGGTGGCCCGAATCGGGGGCCGGGTGGCAGTGATCGTCGACGGCTACAACGCCGGCCTGGCCCTTGGGCCGGGGACCGCTGCCGAGGTCCGATCTCGACTGGAGCCCCATCTTCGCCGGCTGGGGACGCTCGGCGGTCCTGCGATGACCGTCACCGTCGTGTGGGATTCGAACGCCGACCAGCCAGGCTCGCGTAAGCCGCGGGGAATCGAGGTGGTCTTCGCCCCGCCGGGGGTCGAGGCCGATGACGTGGTGGTCGAGAGGGCCGCGGGGCTACGCCGCTGCGTCGTGATCACCAACGACCGTGCAGTCCGGGAGCGAGCCGAGCGCACCGGGGCCCTCGCCCTGTGGTCCGACGCCCTGGTCGCCTGGGCGAGAAGGCGGGGCTGAGGGCGGGGTCGCAGGTGGCAGGTGGCAGGTGGCAGGTGGCCCTACTCCGCGTTCTTGTCACACCCCGTCCGTATGTTCTCCTCGTGGTGACATGGAGGAGGCCGAAATGTTGATCGACTGCAACGAGTGCGTGGCGCAGCACACCGCGGCGTGTCACGACTGCGTGGTGACGATGCTCCTCGGAGACATGCTGGGGCCGATCGAAGTCGACCCCGATCAGGCAGCCGCCCTCGAGGTCCTCGCCGACGTCGGCCTGGTCCCCGAACTACGCCTGATCCGCCGGGCCTAACTCGCTACCGGGCGGCCGGGCGCCCTACGGGCGCCTTGTGGCCGCCTTGGGCCGGCCTCCGGCCGGCCACGCGGCCCGCTACCCGCTACCCGCAAGAAGGCCCCGGACCGGGTTTCGCCTTTCGCCCTTCGCTCATCGCCCCTTCTTTGCCAATTGCGAATTGCGAATTGCGGCCGAGCGAAGCGAGGCCCTCTTCCCCCTACCCTCGCCCCTGTGGAACTTGGAGCACGGATCAGGGCACTGGCGCTGGAGTCGGGGCTGTCCGGCTTTGGCATCTGTGAGGCGGCGCCGTTCGAGGACACCGTCAGGGATCTCGAAGACGCCGTGGCTTCGGGACGGTCGGGCAAGCTGAAGTTCACCTTCGCCGACCCGGCGACGTCGGCCGACCCGACGAGATCGTTTCCGTGGGCGCGTCGCCTGCTGGTTGGGGCCCACCGGTACGCCGCGGATGCAGGCAGCCCGGGACCACCGACCCAGGGAACGGGCCGGGTGGCGCGCTTCGCCGAGGACGACCACTACGCCCCGTTGCGAGCGGTGTTGGGAGCGATCGCGGCGATGCTGCGGGCGGAGGGGCATCGGGCCGAGGTGCTGGTCGACGACAACCGGTTGGTCGATCGAGCGGCCGCGGTACGCGCCGGCGTCGGGTGGTGGGGCAAGAGCAGCATGGTGCTCGTCCCCGGTGCCGGCCCCTGGGTGCTGCTCGGCAGCGTGGTCACCGACGCGTCATTGGATGTCGATTCGCCGATGAGGCGAGACTGCGGGACCTGTGACGCCTGCATCCCTGCTTGTCCCACGGGAGCGATCGTCGCTCCCGGAATCCTCGACGCCCGTCGATGCCTCGCCCACTGGGCGCAGGCACCCGGTTCGATCCCGACCGAGTTGCGCGAGCCGATGGGAGATCGGGTCTATGGATGCGACGATTGCCTCGAGGCGTGCCCCCCGGGACATCGCGCCATCGCCGGCGGCGCTGCCGGGCGGGGCAGGGTCGACTTGCTCACCCTCCTCGGCTCCGACGATCAGACTCTGCGGACCAAGTACGACCGCTTCTATGTGCCGCGCAACGATGTGAAATACCTCCGGCGAAACGCCCTGGTGGCCCTCGGCAACAGCGGGGGAGAGGACGCCGTGGGTGTGCTGGCGGGGTTCGCCGCGCACCGCGACCCGATGCTCCGGGAGCACGCGGCGTGGGCGCTCGGGCGGATCGGCGGTGCCCGTGCCGCCGCCGCCCTCCGAGCCGCCGCCGACGCCGCCCTCGGGGCGGCCGTCGACGCCGGGTCGGCCCAGGAGTCTCGCGTCGGCGCGTCGGTCAGTTCTTCGGGGGCCTGATGCTGTTGGTATCCGACGTCCACGGGGAATTCGAGGCTCTGGCGCAGGTGGCGGCGAGGGGAGAGCCCCTGTTGATCCTCGGTGACCTCCTCAACTTCGTCGACTACCGCACCATGGAGGGGATGCTCGCCGACATCGCCGGACGCGAATTCGTGGCCCGACTGACCGACCTGCGTGAGCTGGGGGAGCACGAGGCAGCCCGGGCTCTGTGGCGGGGCTTTGCCGCCGGGCAGGAGGACACGATCCGCCGGCGCTACGACGAGCGGATCGCCGCCGACTACCAGCTCACTCGCGCCGCCCTCGAAGGCAGTGAGTCGTATGTGATCTACGGAAACGTGGACCGCCCCGACATGCTCCGTGATTGCCTGCCGCCCGGGTCCCGCTTCGTCGACGGCGAGGTGATCGACCTCGAGGGCGTTCGCGTGGGCTTCGCCGGAGGAGGCATTGCCTCGATCGGTGTCCCCGGTGAAATCGAAGAGGAGGCCCTCGCCCGGAAGCTCGATTCCCTTGGTCCGGTCGACATGCTGTGCACCCATGTCGCTCCGGCGGTGCGTCCGTTGAGTCGCGACGTGGTCGGGGGAAGGCTCAAACAATCGCCGGCGGTGCTCGACTACCTGCTGGAACACCAACCCCGTTGGCACTACTTCGGCGACATCCACCAGCCCCAGGCCGTCTCGTGGCGGGTCGGGTCGACCCGGTGCAGGAACGTCGGGTACTTCCGCGCCACCAAGAGGCCGGTTCGCCATATGCCGGATGTGCGGTGAGCGGACGGCGCCGGCCGTCTGAAAGGCAGTAACCCGCCATCGCTAGTGTCGCGTCCATGGAAGGAACCGTGCGCTCGACTGAGGCGTCTGCTCCGCCGGAGCGCGTCTTTGCCGTCGCTGCCGACCTGGCTGCTTACCCGGAATGGGCCACCGGGGTTTCCGCCGTCGAGATTCTCGAGGTCGACGGTGCCGGGCGGCCGCGGCGGGCCCGCTTCGAGGTCGACGGGTACATCAAGAAGATCTCGTACGAGTTGCACTACGAGTACGACGAACCCCGCCGGATGTCGTGGAACGCGGTTCCGGGCCCCGATATCAAGGACATGGAGGGGTACTACGAGTTCAACCTTCGTGAGGAGGGCGGAACCGAGATCGTCTACGCACTCAGGGTCGAGCCGGCTTTCGTCGTCCCCGGGTTCCTTCGCAGGCAAGCGGAGAAGCAGATAGTCCAGGCGGCGCTACGCGGCCTGCGTCGACGGGCTGAGGAGATGGAAGGAGCCGACGGGTGAGGGTGCTGCTCATCACCGGCAAGGGTGGCGTCGGCAAGACGACGGTTGCGGCGGCCACCGCGCTGCGGGCGGCGGACCTGGGGCACCGCACCCTGGTCATGTCCACCGATCCCGCCCACAGCCTGAGCGACGCCTTCGACATCCCGCTCGGCGACGAGCCGACGCCGATCTCGGCCGGGTTGCACGGGCAGCAGATCGACGCCCAGCGTCGTCTCGAGAGCCATTGGGGCACGGTGCGGGACTACCTGGCCGACCTGTTCGACTGGGGCGGCGCCAGCGGCATCGCCGCCGAAGAACTGGTGGTGTTCCCCGGCATGGACGAGTTGTTCGCCCTCGCCGAGGTCCAGGACCATGTCGCCTCGGGGAACTACGACGTGATCGTGGTCGATTGCGCACCGACCGCGGAGACTCTCCGGCTGTTGAGCCTGCCGGATGCGCTCGGCTGGTACATGGAGAAGCTGTTCCCGCTCGAACGGCGGGTCGCCAAGGTGGTGCGGCCGGTGCTGTCGAGGGTGATGTCGATGCCGATCCCCGGGGACGACGTGTTCAAGGCGGGCGAGGGCTTCTACGCGCGGATCGAGGGTGTTCGCCGCGTCCTGGTCGACCCCGAGATCACCAGCGCCCGCCTGGTGATGAACCTGGAGAAGATGGTCGTCGCCGAGGCACGGCGCACGTACACGTACCTGGGCCTGTTCGGCTACGCCGTCGATGCCGCCATCGTCAACCGCATCATTCCGGAGGCCGTCACCGATCCCTACTTCAAGCGGTGGCGCGAGCTGCAGGCCGAGCACCTCGAGACCGTCGAAGAGGCCTTTGCCGACCTGTCGCTGCTGCGCCTGCGCCTCTTCGATGAGGAAATGGTGGGCGTCGCCAAGCTACGGCTGTTGGCCGAGGAGCTCTACGCGGACCTCGACCCGACCGACCGTCTTGCCACCAGCACCCCGTTCCGAGTGTTCGAGGAGGGTGACGACGTAGTGCTGGCGCTGTTCCTGCCTTTCGCCGAGAAGGGAGAGGTGGATGTGATGCGCCGTGCCGATGAGGTCTACATAACTGTCGGGCCCTACCGCCGGTCGCTGGTGTTGCCCGACTCGCTGCGGCGGCGCGAGGTGGTCGGAGCCAAATTGATGGAAGGCGAGCTTTGGGTGCGATTCGGGATTCCCCGTGGATGAGCCCGAGGACCTCGGCGACGCCGCCCGTCGGGGCGCGCAGCGCGCCGCGGTCCACCTGATGAAGGCGGCGATCGAGGTCGTCGCCGGGCTCAGCGCCTTTCTCGAAGAGGTGGGCAAGGTGCGCGATGACGGTGACGCCGAACAGGACGACGGGCCCCAGCACATCGAAGTCGAATAGCCGGCGCCAAGAGCTCAGTTCACATCCGCATTCTTTTTGGCGCCGCGGGGCGGCGAGGATCATCGGGCGGCTGGCGAATACTCTCGGTTCTCGGTGGAAGGACGCAACATGGCAGTGGTGGCAATCGACTGCGGAGGCACCAACCTCTCGGCCGCGTTGGTCGAGCGGGCCACCGATCGATCCACCCCGGTGACGGTGGCCACCCCCGCCGACGCCGCCGACATTCCCGCGACCATCGCCGACGTTGCGGCCGGACTGGGAGGCGGGTTCTCCGCCGTGGGAGTGTCGATCGCCGGGTTGATCCGAGATGGAGACCTTGTGTGGATGCCCCACCGCGATGCCGGGACGCCGATTGCCGCGCCCGTGTCTGCGGCGTTGGGGGTGCCCGTCGCAGTGGACAACGACGCCAATGTCGCCGGATTGGCCGAGGCCACCGCTGGCGCCGGCAGGGGCCACCGCATGGTGCTCATGGTCACGATCGGCACCGGAATCGGCGGAGGTCTCGTGGTCGATGGCCGCATCGAACACGGCCGGGGGTTTCTCGGAGAGATCGGCCACGTCATCGTGGATCCCGGTGGGCCCCGGTGCTCGTGCGGCAACTTCGGCTGCTGGGAGGCGCTCGCGTCGGGGACTGCGCTCGATCGGGCGGCGCGGGCTCTGGCCGCGGACGATCCGACCTCGATGGTCGCCAGTCTGGCCGGTGCTTCGGTTCCCTCGGGACGCCACCTCGTCGAGGCGGCATCTGCCGGTGACGGGCCGGCCGGCGCGGCGTTCGAGGAGTTCGCCGTGCATTTTGGACGGGGCCTGGCCAACATGGTGGTCGTGTTCGACCCTGATGTGATAGTGGTTGGTGGCGGTGTCGGCGCGATGGGTGAGCCGTTGCTAGAACCGGCGCGCGCCGCGTTGAACGAGTCCCTCAGCGGGCGGCGTCATCGACTGGAAACGCCGGTGGTAGCGGCGACCTTCGGCACCCGTGCCGGAATCGTCGGCGCCGCCCTTCTCGCAGGAGCGCCGGTATGACCTGGGTAGATACCGCCCGGCAGGCGGTGACCGCGGTGCCCGCCGTCGCCAAGCTCGTAGTGCGGCTGGCGCGGGACGAGCGAATCGATCGCAAGCATCGGGTCGGAGCGGGTCTCGCCCTCGCCTACGCGGTGCTCCCGATCGACCTGATCCCCGACCGCATTCCGGTGCTGGGCAAGGTGGACGACGCCGCCATCGCGGTGCTGGCGCTCACCCGATTGGTGGAGGCTGCCGGCGACGACATCGTGCGGGAGCACTGGGACGGATCCCCGGCTGCGCTCGACGCATTGCTCGGTGCCCTCGCCCTGGCGGGTCGCTTCGTGCCGAGTCGTCTGCGTCTTGCCGCCAGGGCGGTGGCGCGGTGAACGCCGGGAGGCTGCTTGCCGGGAGCGCGCTTGCGGCCCTCGGTGTCCTGTTCTTTCTCGACTCGGTGGATGTGCTCGACGCGGGTGACGCCGTCGCCGGGTGGTGGCCTGCGGCGATCGTTGCCCTTGGTGTGTTTCACGCCATCTCGGTCAAGCGGGTCGCCGGTGGGGCATTCGCGCTCATCGGCATCGGACTCGCCCTGCTCGGGGTCACCACCGGCCTATTGGGCGACGACGCGTGGGGTTACGTCTGGCCGACCGCCCTGGTGCTGATCGGGCTCTGGCTGATGGTGGGCTGGGGGAAACGACTCGGTCGCCGTCCCGCCGACGACGATGAGATCGACGGCATCGCGATTCTCGGCTCGGCACTCCATACGACTCGCTCCAAGGCCTTTCGCCGCGCCAGCTTGACGGCCGTGCTCGGCGGGCTGACGCTCGACCTCAACGAGGCGCTGCCCACGGCCGAGGGTGCCGAGATCTCGGTGACGGCGATCCTCGGAAGCGTGGTGATCATGGTCCCGCGTGGCTGGGTAGTGGAGATCCGCGGTTTGCCGTTGATGGGTGGTTGGGACGACACCACCGAACGAGCGCTCGGCGGTGCGGGCGCACCGCGTCTCGAGATCCAGGCGCTGTGCGCCCTCGGCGGCCTCGAGGTGAAGCACGCCTCGCGCTGGAAGTGAGGCAAGCGTGAACTTCGCCGTCCTCTTCCCTGGCCAGGGCAGCCAGGCCGTCGGGATGGGGGCCGACCTGTTCGAGCGCCATCCCGACCTCCTCGGTCCGCCCGCCGATGAGATTCTGGGATGGTCGCTGCAAGCGATGTGCCTCGAAGGCCCCGAAGAGGCGCTTACCCGCACCGAGCACGCCCAGCCCGCCTTGTATGCGGTGGCGTTCGCATTGTGGAGGGAACTGGAGACGCGGCTCGCCGGCGCTCCCGTCGCCGCCGGGGGGCACTCCCTGGGTGAGTACACCGCCCTTGCCGCCGCCGGAGTGGTCGACTTCTTCGATGGTCTCCGTCTCGTGGCGGCGAGGGGGCAGGCGATGGCGGCGGCGGCCGACCATGAGGAGTCGGGGATGGCAGCGCTCATCGGGGCCGATCCGGCCACGGCGGAGGCGTTGGCGGGCGCGCGACGCGAGGAGGGCGGGCGGCTGTGGGTGGCCAACCTCAACGCCCCGGGCCAGGTCGTCGTCGCCGGGGGAGCCGAGGACATCGAGTGGGCCGAGGCGAATGTGGCCCGATTCGGCGTCAGGCGAGCGATCCCGCTCAAGGTGGCGGGGGCATTTCACTCACCGTTCATGGCCGCGGCAGCCCGCGAGCTGGATCAAGCGGTCGCCGCCGTGATTACCCGACCGGCGGCGTTCCCTGTGTGGTCGAACGTGACCGCTGAGCCCCACGGCGACGACGTGGGACCGATGCTGGTGGCTCAGCTCACCGCCCCGGTGCGGTTTGCGGAGTCCCTGCTGGCGATGGAGTCGGCCGGCGTGGATGTGTTCGTGCATGTCGGCCCGGGCGATGTAACCGCAGGTCTGGCGAAGAGGTCGGTACAGGGTGCCGACGCGATCGCGGTGTCATCGTTGGACGGGATCGCCGCGGTGGTCGACCTTCTGCAGCCTTCCACAGGCTGACAGAGCGCGGCCATCCGCGTAGCCTCATGAATCGGAGACTTGGAGGAGGGCACGGTGCCGAACGCCATCATCACGGGTTGGGGAAAGTGTGTGCCTCCCGCCGTCCTCACCAACAGCGACCTCGAGACGCTGACAGACACGAGTGACGACTGGATAACGACCCGCACCGGCATAAAAGAACGCCGGATCTCCCACGTCGAGGTATCCGACATGTCGGCGGTGGCCGCCCGGCACGCAATCGCTGCGGCGGGTCTCGAACCCACGGACATCGATCTCATCATCATGGCGACCTGCAGCCCCGACCGGTTGATCCCGAGCGCTGGCACCATGGTGCAGGCCAAGATCGGCGCCACCCGGGCGGCAGCCATGGACTTGAACGCCGCGTGCTCGGGGTTCCTCTTCGGGCTGTCGACCGCCGACCAGATGATTCGGGCGGGATCGATGCGGCGGATTCTGGTGATCGGTGCCGAGAAGCTCTCCTACTGGCTCGATTTCACCAACCGCTCCACCAGCGTTCTGTTCGGCGACGGCGCCGGGGCCGTGGTGATCGAAGCAAGCGACGAGGAAGGCGGCTTGCTGGCCTTCGAACTGGGGAGCGACGGCACGGCCGGTGATCTGCTCTGCGTTCCCGGAACCGGCACCGAGGGCAACCCCCTCGACTCGCAGGCGCCGTCGATCCTCATGGAGGGGCAGGACGTGTTCCGGCGTGCAGTCGTGGCGATGGGCGATTCCTCCGCCCGGGTGATCGCCAAGGCGGGACTCCAGGTCGGCGACATCGACCTGCTGATCCCTCACCAGGCGAATGTGCGGATCATCGATGCCACCGCCCGCCGCTTGTCGCTCGACCCAGCCCGGGTGTACGTGAACATTGCCTCCTACGGGAACACCTCAGCGGCGACGATTCCCATCGCCCTGACGGAGGCGCTCGAAGAAGGGCGGATTCAGGGCGGTTCCAACCTCGTGTTCGCCGCGTTCGGCGGGGGTTTCACCTGGGCGGCCTGCGTCTACAGGTGGGGTGCACGCACCACGCCGCGTGGTACCTCGGATGCTGAATTGCCTCCAAGCACCGCAACCGCCCTCGAGCTGCTGCAGCCCAACGTCGCCGTTCACGGCAAGGGCGTCTGAGGGTGGCGGGGCGGGTTGCATTGGTGACCGGCGGGTCGCGCGGCATCGGCAGGGCGATCGCCGAAAAGCTCGGAGCCGATGGCCATCGGGTGGCCGTCAACTACCGGTCACGGCGAGATGCCGCCGACGAGGCGGTCGCGGCGATCGTCGCCGGTGGTGGGGAGGCTGTGGCGGTCGAGGGTGACGTCGGCGACGCTGCGGCCGTCGCGGCGATGTTTGGCGCGGTCGAAGAGGCGTTCGGCCCGGTCGAGATCCTCGTCAACAACGCCGGGATCACTGCGGATGACCTCCTGTTGCGGATGAAGCCCGAGGACTGGGACGCGGTGATCCGCACCAACCTGAGTTCGGCGTTCCTGACCACCAAGGCGGCGTTGCGAGGGATGCTCAAGGCGCGGTGGGGCCGGATCATCTCGATCGCTTCGGTAGCCGGCATCGCCGGCAACCCAGGGCAGGCGAACTACGCCGCCGCCAAGGCCGGGCTGATCGGGTTCACCAAGTCCGTCGCCAAGGAGGTGGGGTCTCGGGGCATCACCGTCAACGCGGTCGCCCCGGGCTTCATCGAGACCGATATGACCGACGCTCTGGGCGGGGAAGTGCGCGAGGCGGTGCTGCCCTCCATCGCGGTAGGGCGGTTCGGGACGCCTGTCGAGATCGCGTCGGCGGTGGGCTATCTTGCCTCGGACGAGGCCTCCTACGTCACCGGCCAGGTGCTGGTGGTCGATGGCGGACTTTCGTTCTAGGCCTTGAGAACAAAGGAGCCAGCATGGACCGGGCCGAAGTCGAAGCAAAGATGACCGACCTGCTCGTCGACGAGCTCGGCATCGATCGTGGCAAGATCGCGATGTCCGCCTCGTTCGAAGAGGATCTCGAAGTCGATTCGTTGGGGGTCGTCGAGTTGCTGATGGCGCTCGAGGACAACTTCGGGGTGAGCATCCCCGATGAGGAGGCCGAACAGATCGGCACGGTCGGGCAGGCCGTCGACCTGGTGATGCAGAAGCTCGGTGGCTGACTTGACCCGGCGGGTCGTGGTGACCGGCCTCGGCACGATCAACCCGCTCGGGCACGACGTCGAGTCGTTCTGGAAGGCCGCTCTAGAAGGCAGATCTGGGGTGGGCCAGATCACCGCTTTCGACACTTCCGGGTACAAGGCAACCATCGCCGCCGAGGTGAAGGACTTCGACCCCGAGCAGTACATCGAGCGCAAGGAGGCCCGCCGCCTCGACCGGTATGACCAGTTCTTCTGGGCTGCCACCCAGCAGGCGATCGAGGACGCGGGAATCGCCTACGAGGAGGACGACCCGGCGTCACATCGGGCCGGGGTGGTCGTCGGCTCTGGCATCGGGGGCATGATCTCCTTCCAGGAAGGGGTCGACACGATGCGCCAACGCGGCCCCGACCGGGTGAGCCCGTTGGCGATCACTCAGATAATTTCGAACATGGCCGCCGGTCTGGTGTCGATCCGCTTCAACCTGCGGGGGCCCAACACCTGCATCGTCACCGCTTGCGCCGCTTCGGCCAACGCCATCGGGGACGCCGCCGAGTTGATCAAGCGCAACGCCGCCGACGTGATGGTCGCCGGGGGAGGCGAGGCACCCATCTGCGAGTTCGCCATGGCCGGCTTCAGCCAGGCCCGCGCCCTCTCCACCCGCAACGACGAGCCCGAACGGGCCAGCCGCCCCTTCGACGCCGAGCGCGACGGGTTTGTGATGGGCGAGGGGGCCGCAACGCTGATCCTCGAGGAGCGCGAGCACGCTCTGGCGAGAGGGGCCAAGATCTACGCAGAGATTGTCGGCTACGGGATGTCCGCCGATGCCTATCACGTCACCTTGCCCCGCCCCGGGGGAGGTGGCGCCGCCCGGGCGATGCAGAACGCCATCGACGACGCCGGGCTCGGTCCCGAGTCGATCGACTACATCAACGCCCACGGGACCTCGACTCAGGCCAACGACTCGACCGAGACTGCGGCGATCAAGGCCGTCTTCGGCGATCACGCCTACAAGACGCCCGTGTCATCGACAAAGTCGATGACCGGCCATCTTCTCGGTGGGGCTGGCGCCCTCGAGTCGCTGGTGTGCATTCTCTCGATTCGCGACGGGATCGTCCCACCCACGATCAACTACGAGAACCCCGACCCTGAGTGCGATCTCGACTACGTGCCCAATGAGGCCCGGGCGGTGACGGTGCGGAATGCGATGACCAACTCATTCGGATTTGGCGGCCACAACGCCGCCCTGGTGTTCGCGGCGCATCAGCCCTAAGGGGTCACTCCCGCGGTTCCTCGGGTCGCGTGTCGCCTTCGATCATCGTGAGCACCATCCGCTCGCGATGAGTCCGATGTTCGTCGATCGACTTCAGAGCGAGGACCGCCACGACACCGACTCCGGCGGCGATGCCCAGGCCGACGACGACGGCACTGATCGACGCCACCGCGGCGCAGCTGCCGGGAGCGCACGAAGCTTCGGTGACGATGAAGGCAACGATGCCGCCGGCGATCCCGGCCAGTAGCGCGGGCACGCCAACCCACGGGTTGGGCAACCGCCTCATGGCCGCCTCACCCGGCCGGTCGAATCCGCTCCGGCTGCGTCGAGGACGTCGGGCGGGGCGAGTTCGGGTGGAATCCGTAGAGCACTTTGTGCGCCGCCGGTCAGGCGCGGGGCCACTGATATCGCCACCTCCCGCCGCCAGGCGAGACCCGCAACCGCCAGGCCGAGCAGCCCCAGGACCACCCCCCCGGCGACTCCGGCGGTGACACCGGCGGCCACCGACAGGACCGGGTGAACCACCCTGGCAGCGGTGAGAGATCCCGCCATCGCCCGAGCGAGTGAAAGGGCGAGCACCACCGACCAGCCAGCGAGAACCCAGCCGGGCAGTGCGACCCCGCCTGCCGAGACCAGGCCGACCGCAGCGGGGGTGGCGAGCAGCAGCAGCAGGGCGACGACGGCAGCCGGCGGTGGTCCGTCGGCCGAGGCCCGATGCCGCAGCCACCTGGCCAGCCACGGACCTAGAGACCCGGCGAGGGCGAGGCCGGCCGAAGCGATCGTCGCAACGGACCACCGCGACACCGAACTCGACCCAGCAATGGCGATCCATCCCGCGGCGACGCCGGCAGCCGCGAGCCTCGACCACCTGCTGCGGGCAAGAAGCACTCCGGCGACGGCGGTTAGGGCGAGGATCATCATCCCGACGGCGATCAAACCCGCGGCCCCCGGCGCGAACGGCGTTTCGTCGACGGCGAGGTGGATCGCCCCGGCGAGGGAAGCAATGCCGAGTGCAGCCGCGACGATCAGAGGGGCGGGGAGCACTGGCGCATTATGCCGCCGGACCGTGACTCCAGGTCAGGCCGGGCCGACTTCGGCCCTTCGGGCCGAACAGACGTCGGTCGGCCCTCCTCCACTAGCGGGGTCCCCAGCCCCGCCGTGGCCGTCCGTGCCCTCTTGATTCCCGGACAGACTTGGGCCACACCGAAGCCGGTCGGCCCTCCTCCACGAGCGGGTCCCAGCCCCGCCGTGGTCGGCCCGGGAATCAAGGGGGCCCCGGTGGAGGGAAGGGAATCGTCTCGATCTCCGGTTCCCAGTAACCGATCTCGTGCCATAGTCCTCGGATCCGCTCGAGGGTCGTCACCGAAGCGTGGCCTGGCTTGCCGGTGGTGAAGGACTCCCGGGCGCCGCCGACGAGATGCACCCGGAGCGCCTGGACGGGGTCCTGGTGAGAGACCAGTACCGCGTCCTTGAGATCGGCGGAATCGAGGGACACCACCAGGGAGACCATGCGTGCGGCGACCTCGTCGACGCTCTCTGGTGCGAAGGCGAGGTCGTAGGGGGTGGCCAGGTATGCCTCGAGCTCTCCGGGGAACCTGGAGGGGAGGTCGTCCCAGCGAACCCCGGCCCACCGCCCGGACAATCGCCACTCGAGCAGACGGTCGTCGGTCGTCACCGCCACGCCGATCGCGTCGGCGATTGCCCGGGCCGTTTCCATTGCCCGGTCGAGCGGCGAGGAAACCACTGCCTCGGGGCTACGGGCCTGGAGGTAGCGGGCGCTGGCCGCAGCCTGGGCGCGTCCGGCCGCGGACAGCGAGAACCCGGGCAGGTCGGCGTACACCACTCCGTCGGGGTTCGCGACCTCGCCGTGGCGGACCAGATGAAGGCGTTCGAGCACGGCGGGGGAGTGTAGGTGGCGATCCCGCGCCGCGATCTTGGGACGAGTTGGAGGGCGTGGTCGAGGAGGTTCGCGGCCGCTTCGGATCGTCCGCGGTGGCGCGGGCTCGTCTGCTCGATACCGAGGGGGATCCGCCGCGGTCACTCGGTGCCAAATAAGACACGCTCGGTATACTCAGCCCGCCACCCTGCCGGAGAACGCGATGCCCCTCGATGACAGAGAACAGCGCATCCTCGAGGAGATCGAGCGGCAGTTCTATCAAGAGGATCCCCGTCTCGCCGAGACCGTGCGCGACGCGACGCTGGCGTCGGTGTCGCGCGGTCGACTGAAGTGGGCGTTCCTGGGGATGGTGGTCGGGTTCGTGCTGATGCTCGCGTTCTTCACGCGGCTGACCCTCGTCGCACTGTTTGGTTTCGCCGGCATGGTGATGAGCGCGGCATGGATGGTCGCGATTTTGAGGAAGCGGTCGGGAGTTGGTGCCGCGTCACCCGGGTCGATGGTGGGGCGGATGCGGCGGCGCTGGCGCAGCCGCTAGAGTCGCCAACCTCTGGGGAGACTGAGTCGTCCGGCCTCCGCGTTCGGCGGACGACCTTGGAGGGAGAGAGGAAGGTTTGGAAGGGTTCACCGCACAGCAGGCATGCCGTCTCACTGATTGCACCGCGCATCAACTCCGATACTGGGACCGTGTCAGGCTGATACAGCCCTCGATCCAGGGCACCGGGGGCAGACCCGGCAAGCGCCGCCTCTACTCGTTCCGCGATCTCGTCGCCTTGCGCGTTGTCAAGAGCCTGCTCGACAACGGCATGTCGGTCCAGCGGGTGCGTCGGGCGTGGGACTACCTGCGTCGCACCGCCGACATGGATCAGCACCTCGCCGAGGTGAAGCTCGTCACCGACGGTCAGTCGATCTTCAAGGTGGCCAGCGACGAGGGGGAGTTGGTCGACGCGTTGCGAGAGGGCCAGTTGGCGTTCTTCGTCGCCATCGACGAGATCACTCGACAGGTCGAAGAGGACGTGACCCGCTTCGAGCTCGACCGGGACCGCTTCCTCGAGATGCTGCGCCGCGTCGAGGACGACGTCCAGGCGGAGGCCGCGGAGGGGTAGGCGGGCGGCTGACGGCCTTCGGCCGTCTTTAGCCGCCTTGGGCCGACCTTCGGTCGGCCAGCCCCGTTGCGTTCGTCCGCGATTCGCAATACGCGATTCGCAATACGACAGAGTCGGTGATTGTCCGGTGATGCTCAGTCGGGTTCCGTCGTATCGCGTATCGCGTATTGCTTATCGCTTGGTGCCCAGCCCGGATTGTGTGGTGTGCCTCCGCAGCAGCGACTTCACCCGATACCTCGCGCCGATTCGTTTGAAGATCGAGTTCTCTCGGGCAAGTTCGGCCTCTGTCTCCGTCAGGGAGCGGGAGGCGGTGGCGATCCGGCGGCTGGTCAGCGGCGCGCCGGGACCGTAAGCCGACTCCGAATACACGTCGGCAAGCGGGGCGAGCACCGGGCCGACCTGGGCCGCCAGCTCGGCGGGTGTTTCCGAGCGGTGCAATTCGGTGCCGAGATCGGCCAGCTGGTCGACGATCTCCTGCCAGGCACCCGAGACGTCACCGCGTTCGAGCCGCCTGATCCGGCGGCGGCGGCGCACGAACTTGATCGACGGCACCAGCAGTAGGGCGAAGCCAAGAACCAGGAACGGGATGAGCAGCGAGCGGGTTCGTGCCGGCAGGTCACTCGGCACCTCTCCGCTCAGGCCCCCGTCGGGGGAGAACGGGACGGTGGTGGGAACCGTCGTGACAGGGGTCCCCCCGGGTTCCGGGCGCGGACGGGTTTCGGCCTGGGCGGCGTCGAGATGGTCGGCCGCCCGGAACGGAAGATCCTCGGCGGCGGAAGGGTTGATCCCGTCGGTGCGAGGCGTCGGATCGAACTTCACCCAGCCCTGGCTCGGCATCCACAGCTCTACCCAGGCATGGGCGTTGCGATCGCGGATCACGAGGCGCCCGTCCTCGAGTGTGTTCCCCGGGGTGAAACCGAGGACGACGCGGCTGGGGATCCCGATGGTGCGCGCCATGACGGCCATGCTCGTGGCGAACTGCTCGCAGTAGCCGGCGCGGTAGTTGGCGCTGTCCGGCTCGAGCAGCCAATTGGCGAGGGTGTCGGCACCGTGACCGGGCGGGACCTCGAGGGTGTAGACGAATTTCCCCGGCCTCCGAAAGAAGTTCTCGAGCGACAGTGCTCGTTCGTAGTCGGTCTCGAGCCCTTCGATCTGCGACTCGGCGAGCAGTTGGATGCGCGGGTCGAGTTCGTCGGGGAGTTCGAGATGCGCCTCGGCGTCGGGCAGTGAGCGGTTCACGATGGTCGGCAGGTCGACGCCGACGAGACCGAAGTCTCCGGTCTCGATCGCCGAACGGAAGATCGTCGAAGGGGTGCCATCGTCACGCCGGCTGAGGATGTCGATACTCGGCTGCGGGATCTCCGATTCAATGGTGTAAGCCATCCCCCGGAAGGTCAGAGCGTCGAAGTGGATCGAACCGTCACCCGGACGCAAGCGGATTCCGCTGCGTACCGAGCCCTCGTCGATGTCGAGAGACACCGGGGCGTATGGCGCCGGTAGCCAATCCATCTGCAGGGCGAGGATCGTCACCGTGGCCCGGAAACTCGACCGGGGTCCGGCAAAGGCGGCGCCCTGATCCTCGAAGGTCGCCACCTCGTCGAATCCCTCGAGGCGGGAGTTGCCCGCGTGCCATTGAGCTCCGTCGAAGGCGTCGAGTGTCAGCAGCCGCCAGTACACCTGGTCGGCCGGGTGCCCCGGCTCAGGCTCGAACACGAACACCGGCACATTCGTCTGGGTGACGAGGCTCTGCTGGATGCCGACAAACGGGTTGTATGCGATGCTGCCGAAGAAATCGCCGGACAGCTTGCTGGTGCCCTGCCAGTCGAGGAATCCTCTCCGGGGCACGAGGTCGGCTATCGCCTGGCTGGCATTGCTCGCTACCAGCACCGTGGCGAGCAGCGTCGTCAGCCCGACGACCGGGATCGTTCGTCGCAGGCGTCCTCCCCGCCTGGCCGATTTCAACAGGCCGGTGCCTTCGCGCCGATGGTCGATTGTCACCGCGATGAGGGTGAAGCCGATCAACGCCATGTATCCCGTGGTCCACAAGCCGCCGATGCGGCTGTCGAGAACGGCGAACTCGAGATACACGACGAGAGGGGTCAGGACCGCGACGTAGGGGCGGCCGGTGAGCAGGCCCCACGCGAGGAGGGCGCCCATCGCCCAGAACACGATGGCAAGGATGGCGACGAGCCCGGCGAGCGGAAGGACCGGAGCGATGCCCGCCCGAATCACATCGCGGGCAAACGTGAGCTCGGCGCCCAGCGCGGTGAAGGAGGCGCGGGTCGGGAAGATGAACCAGGTCGTGTCCGGAACCGCCACCCGGACGACCGTTACGGTTGTCGCGGCGAGGTGGAGGATGGCGAGCAACGCCCCCGGCACCCGGTATGCCGCCGCCGCCCAGGAGATGGTTGCCCCCAGTACCGCGGCGGCGATGAGCAGGATCTCCCAGGGGAGCCCGCTCGATGAGGGAAGAAGCAGGCGCGCCACCCGCGCCAGCGCGAGAGAGATGCCGGCGACCCCTGCCACCCATGTCAGGCGGTAGCCCATGTCACCTCCATCGCCGCCCGCCACGAGGGTGCCCAGCGGCCCTGGGTCCCGATGGTGACGATCACCGCGTTCATGCCGAGGAGCCGCGATGAGGCAGCATCAGGATCGTCGGTGACCGCCATCACAATCGTCTGGCTGAATTGGCCGGCGAGCAACCGGTAGGCCCCGCGCAAGCCCTCGTCTGGCGTGCCGGTCACCAGCACCAGGGCACCGCCTCCGCCGCCGTGGCTCAGCAGCCGACTCACTGTGTTGCGAAGGTCGAGCCGGTCACCAGCGTGGATGGTCGCAAGAGTCTCCATCGCCTCGGCGTAGCGATTCAACGACCGGCTGCGCGTGTTGGCGCCCGACCACAGTTCGGGGCTGAATCCGGCCCGGTGGAGGTGAGCAAACGCGGATGCCGCACCTCGCACCGCCTGTTCGAAGGCCTCCGGGGTCGGGTAGCGGTGCGAGCGAGTATCGAGCAGCACTAAAGCCCGGTTCTGCCACGGCACCTCGAGCTGCTTGATCATCAACTCGTCGCGCTTCGCTGAAGTGGGCCAATGGACTTTACGAAGGTCGTCGCCAACCTGGTACTCGCGGAGGGTGAAGAAGTCCTCTCCGCCGAAGGGGGCCGACGTCGGCCGGGTCGAATTGACCGTGGGGTCGAGCCCCCTCACCACGGGCAATCCGACGAGCGGTTCGATCCGCGGATAGACCGTGAGGCGGTCGACCTCGCCGATGCTCGAGCGACGCTCTGCCAACGAGAACGGGTCCGAGACCGAAAGCACCAGCGGCCCTACCGGGAAGATGCCCCGGCCGCGGCAGCGGACTTCGTACCGTCCGGTCAGCGGCTCTCGGGGACGCGCCGATCCGGCGGCGAATCGTGCGGTACCCAACCCGTGGACGGTGTCCTCTAGAGAGACGTTGCGGAGCCGGCGTGCCGCGATCACATCCATGTCGATGATCACCGTGTCGCCCTCGTGGACCTGGGCCGGGGTGATCCGCCTCCACACCGCTACTTCCGGGGGGACCATGTGCACGAAGAGCAGGCCGACCAAGACCGCGGCGATCAAGAACACCGCCGTGGTCATCAGGTCGTTCTCGCCGAACGCCGCCCACAAGACGAAGAGGCTGGCGGATACGCCGATGGCGGACCAGCCCCGGCCCGTGGGCATCAGGCCCTGACCCCGCTCCCCGGTACGGGAATCCCGGCGGCGACGCCGTCGAGGATCTCGTCGATTTCGGAGCCTCGCATCTGCGCTTCGGCCCGCAGGATCAAACGGTGGGTCAGCACCGGGCGCAGAATCGCCTTCACGTCGTCCGGGGTCACATATCCTCGACCGGCAACCGCCGCCCGGGTCCGCGCGGCCCGCTGCAGGTACAGCGTGGCTCGCGGCGAGGCGCCAAGCAGGAGGTCGGGATCGTGGCGGGTCGCCTCCACCGTGTCGACGAGGTACTCCTTCACCGGATCGGAGACATGAACCCGCCGCGCGATACCGATCATCTGCTGCACGTCGTCCGCAGTGACCACCGGTTCCAGGTCTGTGTAGGAAGACTGCCGCCCGTGGGTCTCGAGGATCTCGAGTTCCTTGGCGCGGGAGGGGTAGCCCATGATCACCCGCATCATGAACCGGTCGAGCTGGGACTCGGGCAGGGGATAGGTGCCCTCGTGCTCGATCGGGTTCTGAGTGGCGATGACCATGAACGGAGCCGGCAGTTCCCGGGTGGTGCCGTCCACGGTTACCTGGTGCTCCTCCATGGCCTCGAGCAGCGCCGACTGGGTCTTCGGGCTCGCCCGGTTGATCTCGTCGCCAAGGACGATGTTCGTGAACACCGGTCCAGCGCGGAATACGAAGCCGCTGCGCTCCCGGTCCCAGACGGAGACCCCGGTGATGTCGGAGGGCAGCAGGTCGGGGGTGAACTGGATGCGGGTGAAACCGCAGTGGATGCTTCGGGCGAGCGACTTGGCGAGCAGCGTCTTGCCGACGCCGGGGACGTCCTCGATGAGCACATGGCCCTCCGACAGCATGCTCATCACCACCAGGTCGACCGCCTCGCGCTTGCCCTGGATGACGCGTTCGATGTTCGCAGCGACCGCGTCGAACCGATCGGCGAACCAGGCGAGTTCGTCCTGGGCCAGTTGGGACGTCACTGAGCCTCCTCGTCTCGTGGCGGGAGAGCCTATCAGTGGTCGGGGAATGCGGATTACGAACGGGCGCCCCTTCCCGGCGGGGACGGGGCGGTTCCCGTGGGTCTCCCCTTGGTCGAGAAAGTCAGTGACAGAGTGTGGTAGATATGACTACTCTCTGTGACTAGCAGAGATCGACGGGGAACAGCAGAGGGAGTGGCCGGTGGCCTCCGACAGCCTTCGTGATGAATTGATGGCCCTGCCCGGCATCGCCGATGCCGAGGTGGACGCCGAAGACGGGTCGCCTTCCGGTGTCCGGGTTCGGCTGCGGCCGGACGCCGACCCGCAGGCGATCGGCGCGATGGTGCAGCGGGTGCTGGCGTCACATGGCATGCGTTCGCGGGTGGCGGGAGACCACGACGACCTTGCTCCGGTGGTGAGCCTGCCGTTCGCCCCCGGGGCGGTCCCGCCTCGTCCGGAAGCGCCACCGCCCACACCAGAGACGCTCGCCCCGTCACCGCCGGTAGCCGATCCGCCTCGCGCCGAGGACATCAGGAGTGAACCGCCCTCGACTCCGGCCGTCGAATCCGCACCCGCGGCGGTTGGTCCTTCTCCAGGTCGGCCCCAGGACGATTCGGGGAGCGGACGCACTCTGGCCGCCCTCGCCTACGAGGAGGCCGCTGACGGAGTGACGGTGACTGCGGTTGCCGCGGATGGTCAACGGTTCAGTCGCCGCGCCGCGGCGGTCACCGACGAGGCCGTAGCCTCGGCGATCGTGGCCGCGGTGGGGGCACTCGCCGAAGGCAAGCCGCAGCGAATGCTGTGGGTGTCGGCGGCGACCGTGGATGGATCCGAGGTGGTGACCGTGGTCGTCGAGAAGTCGAACGGGTCGCGTGTCGCCGGCGCTGCCATCGTCAAAGCTGCCAAGGCATACGCGGTGGCCCGCGCCGCCTACGTCGCGCTCCGCAGCTGAGCCCCAAGCCGGTTTCAACATCCGTATCATCGGCGGATGACCAACGATCGACCCGACACCCAGCAGCAGACAGTCGAAGAGCCCAGACGATGGATCGGGCCCCTGATCCTCCTGGTCGTGATCCTGACCCCGATCGTGATCCTCATCGTTTCGAATACCGAGACCGCCACCCTGGCTTGGGCGAACTATGAGTGGAGCGCGCCCCAGTGGCTGGTGCTGAGCGCCACCTTCGCGGCAGGGTTGGTAGGCGGCAAAGTGCTCGGCTGGCTGTGGCGATCGT
Source organism: Acidimicrobiia bacterium (assembly GCA_040882645.1). Lineage (GTDB taxonomy): Bacteria > Actinomycetota > Acidimicrobiia > Spongiisociales > UBA11373 > JAUYIV01. The sequence continues at coordinate 198,007 of JBBEAX010000085.1, read as the reverse complement.
GGCGCCGTCGGCGCCGCCGCATGGCCGGCGAACGCGACGTGCTGAGGAAGCATTCGGTCGAAGAGGACTAGCCGGGTCGCTGCCCGCTGCATGCCGTCCACGGCTCGCCTATCGTCGCGCGTCGCATGGCTCAAGCGCTCGTCCTGAACGCGTCATTCGAGCCACTTTCGGTGGTGTCGGCGCGGCGCGCCGTCGTCCTGGTGGTGCGAGAGAAGGCCGAACTGATCCACTCGCAGAACCAGGTGTGGCGGTCGGAGCACCTCGAGGTGGAGGTGCCCACCGTCATACGGCTGCGTAGGTACGTGCGGGTGCCGTACCGTCGGAGGGTCCCGTTGAATCGCCGGGCGGTGTTTGCCCGCGATCTCCACACCTGCCAGTACTGCGGTCACGGCGCCGAGAACCTCGACCATGTGATGCCCCGGTCCCGGGGCGGCACCCATACCTGGGAGAACGTCGTCGCCGCCTGCCGCCGGTGCAACACCCGTAAGGGTGATCGGACCCCCGACGAGGCAGGGATGAGCCTGGTGGGCGCCCCTGGTGCCCCCCGCGAGCACGGCTGGCTACTGGTTGGCCTCGGGTCCCCGCCGCATCCCTCATGGCACGCGTACTTGGGGGCGGCGGTCTGAGCCGCCCCCAAGCCCCGGCTCCGGCTCCAGCCCCAGCCAATCCGGCTCCGGCTCCAGCTCCGGCCCCAGCCAGATCCGCATGGGAGGTCGTTCACGCGTCTGGCCGTTGCTGGGGCTGTGGCTGATTCTGGCCGTGGCTGTGGCTGGAGCGGGGGCTGCTCCGAGCACTATCCGTCACCCAACCCCGCACTATCCGTAGTGGTACGATTTGCAGCGGGAGGTTCTGTGCGCGTCGTGGGGTATGTGCGCGAGTCCGCCGACCCGTCGGCGGGACACTCGGCATTCGAGCAACAAGAAGCGATCCGCCGCCATGCGCTCGAGCATGGGCTGTCCATCGTGGCGGTCTGCCTCGACGCTCGAGTCGCCGGCGAGGCGCTCGGCCGTGACGGCTATCTCGGGCTCCTGGGGGTCATCGCTTCGGGCGCCGCCGACGCTGTAATCGTGCCGGGGGTGTCGGTGCTGTCTTCCGATCAGATCGTCCAGGAGATCATGCTGTGGGATCTGCGGGGACGCGGGGTGCTGGTGATCTCCACCGACCCCGCCGATCTGCCGCTCCTCGACGCGGCGGAAGGGCCTGGTCCCAGCCGGATGATCATTCGCGACGTCTTGGAGCGGGTGGGGGAGCACGCCCGGTCGATCGGGGCGCATCGCATCGACCCCCCCGGGATCCTTCCGGATGGTGACGTCATGATCCACATCATCACCGCCGACACGGCCGAAGACTCGACGGCTGGGGACTGAGAGCCCTCTCAGCCGAGGCCCTCCCAGGGGTCGTGTCCGATCCAGTCCCGGGCTTCGAGAACCGATCCCGAAGGCTCAGGTGCTGCCGGGTGGGCGAGGCGGAGGAACAGTGGGGCGATCTCCCCGGGAGCGGGGACGGTTGCCGGATCCTCGTCAGGGCGCGCCTCTGCCCGCATCGGGGTACGGGTTCCGCCGGGGTTCACCGAGTAGACCCGGCCCGCCGGCCACTCTGCGGCGAGCGTACCCAACCATCCCTCGAGGGCATGCTTGGAGACGGCATACATCCCCCAGCCCGCCCGCGGCTCGCGTCCGACTGTGGACGCCAATCCGATCACGGCCGGGGCCACCCCGCGGTCGAGGTGGCGCTGGAGGTCCTGGTGCAACAGGTGCACTGCGGTCACGTTGATCTCGAACACCGCGCGCCATTCGTCCTCGGGGTAATCGGCGAGACTGATTCCGACCGGGCCGAGTAGCCCGGCGGCGTGGACTGCGACATCGAGGCGGCCGCCGTCGTGCTCGATGGCGGTGGCCACCGCCCTCCGGCCGCCAAGGGTGGTGAGGTCGACGGCCAATGGGGTGATCCGCCCGGACGCCTCCTCCGCCACCCGCTCGAGGGGCTCGGAGCGGCGCCCCACCGCCCACACCCGGGCGCCGTTGACGGCGTACTCGAGCGCCAAGCCGCGCCCGATTCCGCTCGACGCGCCCGTCACCAGGATGTTCCGCCCCTGCAGCATGCGTCCAGGCTAGATGCGCCGGTGGGGGCGACGCCGGGGCGTCGGCCCATCCCATCAGGCATCCACCGGGGGTTCGGAATGGTTCCGAAGTGTCACAAACGGGTTGACAAGTGGGTTAGAGTGGTCCAAAGTGGGACAACGTGGAGAACGGGAACAAATCGATCTCCGAAGCGGAGCACGACTTGTTCCTTGGCCCAGCGCCCTCGGAAGCGAGGCGATGACGGTGCGAAGGACGGAGAAACCGAGTGTTCCTCGGCGAGTACCAGCACAGCGTGGACGACAAGGGGAGGGTGGTCATGCCCGCCCGCTTTCGCGATCGCCTGTCGCGTGGCCTGGTCGTCACCAAGGGCCAGGAGCGATGTCTCTACGTATTCCCGATGGACCGATGGGAGGAAGAGGTGGCACGGATCAACCGACTGCCACGGACCAACCACCGCAACCGGAACTACGCGCGGTCGTTCTTCGGGTCGGCCACCGACCAGCAGATGGACAAGCAGGGCCGGGTGCAGATCCCCCAACCCCTCCGCACCTACGCCGCTCTCGACAAGGACGTCGTCGTCCTCGGGGTGGCGGATCGCGTGGAGATCTGGGACACCGCGCAGTGGGAGGCGGTCTCGCACGAGGCCGACGACCTCTACTCGGGAATCGAGGAGTCTCTCAGCGAGGAAGGAATCTGAATGATGAGGTACGGCTCAGGGTCAGCCCTCCGGATGTCACGTGGAAAGCCCCTTACTCCGCCCGCTTCCATATTGACGCCAGCGCTCTGGAGGGCTGACCGTGGACCGCGCCTATCACATTCCGGTTCTGGTCGATCGGGTCGTCCATTGGCTGCGACCGCTCGACGGGGGAGTGATCCTCGACACGACCTACGGCGGCGGAGGGCATTCGGCGGCGATCCTCGAGGCGCTGCCGGCGTCACGGGTGATCGCGCTCGATCGCGACCCGGCAGCGCGCCCGACCCAGCCTCATCCCCGCCTTTCGTTCCATCTCGCCGACTTCCGTTCGCTGGATCGGCCGCTGGACCTGGAGGGCATCGATGAGCTCGCTGCAGCCGTCTTCGACCTCGGGGTCTCCTCGCATCAGCTCGACGTGGGGGAGCGAGGGTTCTCCTATCAACGGTCTGGCCCTCTCGACATGCGGATGGGCCCGGACGCCCCACGGAGTGCCGACGACGTCGTCAACCGCTGGGAAGAAGCCGAATTGGTCCGGATCCTTCGCCAGTTCGGCGAAGAACGCTTCGCCAAACGCATCGTCAGGGCGATCGTCCGCAATCGGCCGATCCGCGACACGGCGCATCTCGCCGACGTGGTCGCCGGGGCCGTGCCGCCTGGGCCCCGCGATCGGCCCCATCCTGCCCGCCGAACTTTTCAGGCGATCCGCATCGCAGTCAATGACGAGCTGGAGGCACTTGCCGATGGTCTGGACCTCGCCCTGCGGCTGCTGCGACCTGGAGGACGGATCATCGTGATCTCCTACCAGTCGCTCGAGGATCGCATCGTCAAGTTGCGTTTCGTTGCCGGCGCGCGTGATTGTGTCTGTCCTCCGGAGTTTCCGGTGTGCGTCTGCGACCAGATCGCTGAGTTGCGGATTCTGACTCGCCGTCCCGAACTTCCCGCCGAGGTAGAGATCACGGCCAATCCCCGAGCACGCAGTGCGCGGCTCCGGGTCGCGGAGCGGATCTGATGGTCTCCCGCTCGGCCCCCTCCGGATTTCCCCTCCCTCGCACCCGCGGCTTTCACGTCGTCATCGGGCCGGCGACCCGCCGTCGGCGGATCGGGGGCTGGATCGGGCTGGCGATTGCGTTGTCGGCGATGTTCCTGCTGTTGGTCTCGTCGCGCATCGCGCTCGACCGCGCCGCGTTTGTCCTGGAGGACTACGAGGTCCGCATCGCCGTCGAAGAGGCGCGTTACTGGGAGCTGCGGCTTCAGGTGACGGATCTGCAGTCGGCCGAGCGGATTGCGACGATCGCCGCCGAGATGGGGATGGTGTACCCCGATCGGATCTTCACGATTGAGGTGCCCGGCCTGGGCGGCCCCGGGCCGGGCATCGAGGATCGTTGGATCGACCTGAAGGCGCTGCTGAGCGCCAGCGCCGAGCCCTGAGCGGGGGTTCGGCTCGGAGCGGCAGGGCGAAGACCCCGTCCTGCCGGAGAGGCGGGCGGCCGCAAGGCCGGGGAAACGAGGAGGACCGATGGACCAGCGGCCGCGCCGCGCCATGAGCAATCGCCGACTGGCCACGGTCGGAGCCTTGCTCGTGCTGGCGTGGACGATCGTCGGTTATCGGCTCACCGTCGTCCAGGGCGCCCAGGCCGACGAGTTTGCCGCCCGCGGACTCGACCAACGCCTGCAGCTGCAGACGCTTCCGGCCGACCGTGGAACTATTTTCGACCGCGACGGGCGGGAACTCGCGGTCACCATCGACTCGGTGAGCGTGTACGCCAACCCGCGTGAGATGGCCGACCCTGAAGCCGCCGCCCTCCAACTGGCTCCGCTCCTCGACCGCAACGTCCGCGAGCTCGCCAAGGACCTCACCGCCGGTACTGCCTTCGTCTATCTCGCCCGCCAGATGGATCCCGAGGACGTCGAGCCGATTCGGGAGGCTGACATTCCCGGTGTCTACTTCCTCACGGAACCGAAGCGGGTGTATCCGACCGATGGACTCGCGGTCCACGTGGTGGGATTCGTGCGTTCGGCGGACAATGTCGGGCTCGAAGGCCTCGAACTCCAATACGACGAAGCGCTCACCGGTATCCCCGGAGAGCTGCTGGTCGAGCGCGATCCCGCCGGGCTGGTGATCCCCCAGGGCGAGTACCAGGTGGAGCCCGCGGTGCAGGGGAGCGACCTGGTGACCACGATCAAAGTCGAGATCCAGTACGCGGCCGAAAGGGCACTCGCTCGTGGGATGGAGCGCACAGGTGCCACCTCGGGCTCGATCGTGGTGATCGATCCGACGAACGGCGAGGTGCTCGCCATGGTGAATCTGCCGAGCTACGACCCGAATGCGCGTGCCGAGGTGCCCCGGGATGCGATCCGCAACCGGGCGGTCACCGATGTCTTCGAGCCCGGGTCGACGCAGAAGGCTGTCACCGTATCGGGAGCTCTCGAATCGGGCCTGGTGCTCCCCGGGACCCGCTTCGACATACCAGAGAAGATCGAGATTCAGGACACGGTCTTCGAAGACTTCACGGTGCACCCCTCGAGGCTCACCGTCACCGAGATCGTGACGCACTCGTCGAACCTGGGGACGATCCTTCTTGGCGACCTGATTGGGGCGAGCCAACTGCACGCGATCATGCAGCAGTTCGGGCAGGGCGCCCGCACCGGTATCGACTTCCCAGGAGAGGCGTCCGGAGTGCTCCGCCCGGCGGAGGAGTGGTGCCTCACCACCTGTCTCGCCGGCACCTCGATCGGGTACCACGTGTCGGTGACCCCGCTGCAGATGGCCATGGTCTACGCCACCATCGCCAACGACGGGGTGTGGGTGCAGCCGCACCTCGTGAGTGAGATCGTCGATGGTTCCGGCATCCGGCAGGCCGTCGATGCCATCGAGCGCCAGGTCATCTCCCCCCGCACCGCGCGCCAGGTGCGGGCGATGCTCCAGGCCGTCGTCGAGGAGGGGACCGGTTCGCTCGCTGCGGTACCGGGATACCGTGTGGGCGGGAAGACCGGCACGACGGAGAAGTACCTCTCGGAGGCACAGTCGTACAGCGAGGAAGAGGTCGTGGCGAGCTTCATCGGAATGGCACCTATCGACGCTCCCCGCGTCGTTGTCGTGGTGGTGCTCGACGGTCCAGTCGAAGATGCCAGCGGTGGCCGCGGCGCCGCTCCGATCTTTTCCGAAGTGATGCTCGCCGCCTTGAACCAGCTCGGGGTGCCCCCCGATGCGTGAGCCGAAGCGTGAGCCAAGCTCGCCTCGAAAGGCCCGGACACTGCGCCAGCTGGCCGATGCGGTCGGGGGCTCGGTGGTCGGCGATGGCTCGGTCGCCATCACGGATGTCACCCACGATTCGCACGAGGCCGGACCCGGGGTCCTGTTCGTGGCGGTCAGGGGGTTCTCTGTTGACGGGCACAACTTTGTCGACGCCGCCACCGCGGCGGGCTCTTCGGCCGTGTGTGTCGAGAACGATCGATATGCCGCCGGGGTCTCGGCAATCGTGGTGCCCGATACCAGGGCGGTCCTTGGTGTTCTCTCTGCCCAGGCCCATGGAATGCCGTCGACCCGGCTCCGGCTTGTTGGCGTCACCGGCACGAACGGCAAGACAACGGTCACTCATCTGCTCGAATCGATCGCGGCTGCCGCGAAGATCCCCGCGGCGATTGTCGGGACAGTCGGCGCCCGGATCCTCGGAGAAGGGGTGCAGGTGTCGAGGACCACGCCCGAGGCCCCCGACTTTCAGAGGCTGCTCGCTCGCATGGTGGAGGCGGGAGTCGATCTCGCCGCCGTCGAGGTGTCCTCACATGCACTCACCCTGGGACGGGTGTCTGGAGCGAGGTTCGCCGTCGCCGCGTTTACCAACCTGTCACGAGATCACCTCGACTTCCACGGTGACATGGAGTCTTACTTCCTCGCCAAGGCCTCCATTTTCGAGCAAGCCGATTCCGCAGTGGTGTGGGTGGACGATCCCTGGGGGGAACGCCTCGCTCGCACTCTGTCGATCCCCATGACGCGGGTCGGGGTGAACCAGCCGGCAGACGTCACGGCCCACGATGTCGTGCTCGGGTTCGAGGGTTCGCGCTTTGTGGCTCGGGGCCGGGCGGGGGATGCCGCGGTGACCCTTCCGCTCGCCGGTCGCTTCAATGTCGCCAATGCCCTTGTCGCCATGGGGTGCGCCGAGACCCTCGGGATCGGCTGGGCCGACATCGTCGCCGGTATCGCCGCCGTTGCGCAGGTGCCCGGCCGGTTCGAACTGGTTCCCACCGGGGCCGACTTCACCGTCGTGGTGGACTACGCCCACACTCCCGACGGAATCGCTGCGGCGGTGGCGGCCGCCCGCGACATCGTCGGCGATCACGGTCGCGTGATCGCGGTCGTGGGTGCCGGTGGGGATCGCGACAGGGAGAAGCGACCGCTGATGGGCCGCGCCGCGTCGAACGCCGACATCGCGGTGCTCACGTCCGACAACCCGCGGCGAGAGGACCCGGCGGCCATCCTCGCGGCGGTGGCCGCGGGCGCCGATGGGCCTGGTCGGGTGATCGAGGAGATCGACCGGCGACAGGCGATCCGCGTGGCCCTCGGCGAGGCGAGGTCCGGTGATGCGGTGTTGATTCTCGGCAAGGGTCACGAGTCCGGGCAAGACTTCGGAGCGACGGTTGTTCCCTTCGACGACCGGCTGGTCGTCAGGGAGGAGGCGATCTCCCGATGAAGTGGGATCTCGCCACCATCGCCTCCGCCACCGGCGGGCACGCCACCGGGGCCGCCATCGTCGATCGAGTGGTGATCGATTCGCGCGAGGCCGTTCCTGGATCCCTCTTCGTGGCGGTGCGCGGCGAACGCTTCGACGGGAACGACTTCGCCGCTGATGCCGCCGCGCACGGCGCCGCGGTGTTGGTCGAACGGTCGCGACTGCCTGCGGGCGCTTTCGGGGTCGAAGTCGACGACACGCTGGGTGCGCTCGCCCGTCTCGGCGAGCGGCGCCGATCAGAGATCATCGCGCCCTTCGTTGCCATCACCGGGAGCTCAGGCAAGACGACCACCAAGGACATGACTGCTGCAGCCCTCGGCGCGGGCACCCACTCTGCGCCGCGCTCCTTCAACAACGAGGTGGGGGTGCCGCTCACGGTGCTCGGCGCTCCCGACGACGCATCGGCGGTCGTGGTGGAAGTGGGGAGCCGTGGCGCGGGGCACATTTCCGCCCTGGCCGCGGTGGTGCGACCCGATGTGGCGGTGGTGACCAACATCGGGCCGGCCCACCTCGAGATGTTCGGCGACGTTGCCTCGGTGCTGGAGGCGAAGTGGGAACTGGTCGATGCTTTGGGACCTGACGGCGTGGCCGTACTGCCCGCTGGTGACCCCCGGCTGACCAGCCGGCGGAACGGCGCGATGATCACCTTCGGGGAAGAGGAGTCCGGTGCGGACGTCGAGGTGTCCGACGTCTCGTTCGACGCGCGGGGCCGCGCCTCGTTCCGCATCACCTACCTGGGATCCGCCAGGACGATTTCCCTGGCGCAGCCGGGCAGCCACCAGCCGGTCAACGCCGCTGCCGCCATCGCAGCCGCGGTGGCGCTGGGCCGAGATTTCGACGAGGCGGCCGGCCGGGTGGCGCTCGCCACGACCGCTCCGTGGCGTATGGAGGTGCGAGATGTCGCGGTGGCGGATGGAGCGATCGTGCTCGTCAACGACGCCTACAACGCCAACCCGGACTCGATGCGGGCGGCATTCGCCACTGTCGCGGCGATGCCAGGTCGCCGAATCGCCGTTCTCGGCAAGATGCACGAGTTGGGAACCGCGGAGGGCGAGTTGCACCGCGCCATCGGACGAATGGCGATCGAGTCGGGTTTTGCGATCGTGATCGTGGTTGGAGACGATCCCGGGATCGCGGTCGGCGCGGGAGCCGCCTCCGTGGTCGTCAGCGACGCCGCTGAGGCTGCCTCCGCCCTGGCTGAGATCGTTCGCCCCGGGGATGTCGTGCTGGTCAAAGGTTCGCGCGCCGCCGGCCTCGAAGCGGTGGCAGAAGCGATCGAGGGTGCGGCATGATCGCCATGCTCGCTTCCGCCGCCGTGGCGTTCCTGGTGACCATCCTGCTCACTCCGGTCGTCATACGGTTCTTCCGCACACGGGGCATCGGGCAGTTCATACAGGTCGAAGTCGCCCACGAGCACAAGCAGGGGACGCCGACCATGGGTGGCCTGGTCATGATCCTGGCGGTGGTCGTCGGATGGCTGGTGGGACATGTCGACGCCCGGACGCCGGAAGGGGCCTGGAGCCTCTCCTGGCGCGAGTTCCAGGTTCCCGGCCTGCTCGTGCTGGTGGCTTTCCTCGGCATGGGTTTGATCGGTTTCCTCGACGACCTGTCGAAAGTCACCCGGGCGCGCAACCTCGGCCTCAACAAACGCTGGAAGTTCATCGGCCAGCTGTCCATCGCCGGTCTGTTCGCGTGGGGCGCCATCAACTATGGAGTCGCCACCCAGATGTCGTTCACACGGCCGTTCGGCGTGGACCTCGGATGGTGGTATGTGCTCTGGGTGCTGGTCATGCTGACGGCGGCTGCCAACGCAGTGAACATCACCGACGGCCTCGACGGTCTCGCGTCGGGTTCCAGCGCACTCGTTTTCGGCGCCTTTGTGATCATCTCGTTCTGGCAGTTCCGCCACCCGGAGTTCTACGAGATCGTGGGAACACTCGAGCTGGCGCTGCTCGCCGCCGCCCTCACCGGGGCGGTGCTCGGGTTCCTGTGGTGGAACGCCGCGCCGGCCAAAATCATCATGGGTGACACCGGCTCCCAGGCTCTGGGTGGAGCGATGGCGGCGATGGCGTTGCTGACCAACACCCACCTGCTGCTCGTCGTTCTCGGCGGCCTCTATGTGATGGAAACGATGTCGGTGATCCTCCAGGTGGTGGCCTTCCGGGGCTTCAAGCGGCGGATCTTCAAGATGGCGCCCCTGCATCACCATTTCGAGCTGAAGGGTTGGCCGGAGACCATGATCATCATCCGGTTCTGGATCCTCGCCGCGCTTTTCGTAGCCCTCGGCCTCGGCCTCTTCTATGGGGATTTCCTCGCTTCCGGGGGTATCGGATGACCGCCCTTGTAATTGGAGCGGCAGTAAGCGGCAGGGCTGCCGCCTCCTTGCTCCGTTCCCTCGGTGACAAAGTGATCGTGTACGACGCCGACCCGGTCGCGGTCGAGGGAGTCGACGCCGACGAAGCGCACGGTGGTCCGTGGATGCCGTCGCTGCTCGACGGCATCGACCTCGTGATCACCAGCCCGGGCGTTCCCGAACATGCGGCGCCGGTGCGGGATTCCCTGGTATCCGGCGTACCGATCTGGAGCGAGCTGGAACTCGGATTCCGACACCTCCGCTGCCCGGTGGTGGCCGTAACGGCCACGAATGGCAAGACCACGGTCACCGAGCTCGCGGCCCGGATGCTGCGGTCGTCGGGCCTCGATGCCGCTGCCGCCGGCAACATCGGCGATCCGCTCTGCGGCGCCGTGGGCCACGACTGGGATGTCGTGGTGGTCGAGGCGTCTTCCTTTCAGCTCAGGTTCGTCGATACGTTTCACGCCGACGCGGCGGTGCTGCTCAATGTGGCCCCCGACCATCTCGATTGGCACGGGTCCTTCAAGGCCTACGCCGCGGCCAAGGCGCGGATCCTCGAGCGGCAGACCCCCGACGATGTCGTCATCTACGACGCTGACGACGAGGGCGCTTCGACTTTGGTCACCGGTGCGCGGTCGCAACGGGTGCCGGTAAGCGGACGCTCCCGTCCCGAAGGGGGCTGGGGACCCGAAGGCGGCGCGCTGGTCGTCGCCGGCCTCGAGATCCCGCTCGAGCAGATCCCCCGGCGGGATCCGGTGATGCTGGTCGATGTTGCGGCGGCGGCGCAGGCTGCCCTTCACGTGGGGGCCACGCCCGGCGGGGTTCTTTCGGCTGTCGCCGAGTTCACTCCCGGGCCTCACCGCCGGCAGTTGATCGGCACCTGGAGCGGCGTCGCCTGGGTCGACGACTCGAAGGCGACCAACCCCCATGCAGCGCTCGCCGCGATCCGGGATCACGGCCCGGTCGTCCTGATCGCCGGGGGCCGGAACAAGGGCCTCGACGTAGGAGGACTTCCGCTCGAGCCGAATGTCCGCCGGGTGTTTGCCATCGGTGAGGCCGCCGCCGAGTTGGCCGCCACCGCGGGCCCGGTGACCATCGTCGCCACCCTGGAGGAGGCGGTGGCTGCGGCAGATGACGCCAGCCGGCCTGGGGACACCGTGCTGCTCGCCCCCGGATGCGCCTCATTCGACATGTTCCGTTCCTACTCCGACCGCGGCGAGCGCTTCGCCGCAGCCGTCCTGGCGAGAAAGCAGGCCTGATATGGCGAACGTCGTTTCGATGCCGAGCGCCCGGGCCGCCTTACGGACCATTCGCGCCGTCGAGCGGGGGGTGTCGCGCACGATGATGTTCCTGCTGGTGCCGGTGGTATTGCTCGTTATCATCGGCCTCGGGGCGATCCTGTCGGCGTCGTCGGTCGTCGGCCTGCGTGAGACCGGCGACGGGCTCTTCTTCTTCAAGCGTCAGATCGCCTGGCTGGTGGTCGGGGTAGTGGCAATGGTCGTGGCCGCATTCATCCCGTTGCGGTGGTGGAAGAAGCTTGCGCTTCCGATGTTCGTGACGACCCTCGGCTTGCTCGTCGCGGTCTTGTTCGTGGGCACCCGGGTGAACGGGGCGATCCGCTGGCTGATAGTTGGACCGGTATCGATACAGCCCTCCGAGATCGCCAAGCTGGCCACCGTCGTGATGCTCGCCACGGTCGTCAGCCGTCGTGAGCTGTCGATGAGGCGATACCGTGACTTCTTCGGGCCCGTTGCCGCCACCGTCGGTCTGGTCGGCGGGCTGGTGATGCTCCAGCCCGATCTCGGGACCACCCTGCTCGTCGCTGCCGGGGCGTTTGCGGTGCTTTGGGCTAGTGCCGTGCCCATGCGGCATGTGATCGGCACGGGCATCGCCGCGGGCGGCACCGCCTTCGCCCTGGCGATGAGTTCGCCCTATAGGTGGGCGAGGGTGACCGCATTCCTCGATCTCCAGAGTGACCCTCTTGGCACCTCTTATCAGGCGGTACAGGGGCTGGTGGCGTTGGGAACCGGAGGCTTGTGGGGAGTCGGCCTCGGGGCGAGCCGGGCGCGATGGTCGTTCCTGCCCAATGCACACACCGACTTCGTCTTCGCAATTCTCGGTGAGGAGACCGGGCTGGCAGGATCGCTCGCCATCGTGGCGATGTTCGCCGTGTTCACCATCGCTGGCACGCTCATCGCCCTGCGTTGCACCGATCGATTCGGTCGGCTCCTGGCGGTCGGCATCACGTCCTGGCTTTCGGCGCAGGCGATCGTCAACATCGGCGGCGTGGTCGGCCTCCTCCCCATCACCGGCGTCCCGCTGCCGTTCGTTTCGTCCGGCGGGAGCGCACTCGTGGTCTCCCTCGTTGGCGTCGGGGTGCTCGTGTCGGTGGCACGGCAGGCACCGACCGCCCCGGTGCCCGAGCGGTGATATTCGCCATCGCCGCCGCCGGGACGGGCGGCCATGTGTATCCCGCCCTCTCGCTGGCGCGGGCACTGGAGGATCTGGGGGTGCCTCAGCACGAGATCGGCTTCCTCGGCGGCGACCGGTTCGAGGCTCGGGCCGTCCCTGAGGCGGGGTATCCGTTCAGATCGTTCGGTCTCGCCCGCCTGCGCAGTTGGTCGAGTCCGGCCAACCTCACGATTCCGTTCGTGGTCCGCCGCAGCGCGGCGGCAATCGCCGACCACCTCCGGGATAGCGGCGCCAGGGTGGTCGTGGGCATGGGGGGATACGTCTCGGTCCCCGCCTCGATCGCGGCCAACAGGGTCGGTGTTCCATTCTTCCTCCAGGAGCAGAACGCCAGCCCCGGCCGGGCATCGCGGTATGCAGCCCGGCGGGCCAGGGCGACGTTCCTCGGCCTATCCGGCGAGTCGGAGCGGCTTCCCCGGAGCACCGTGGTGGGGAATCCGCTCCGTGAGGAAATTGCCGGGGTCGATCGTTTCGCTCTCAGACCCGAGGCCCGGCATCGTTACGGGCTCGAAGCCTCGGGTCCTGTGCTCGGAATCCTTGGAGGGTCCTTGGGGGCCCGGGTGCTCAACGATGCTGCCGCGGCAATGGTGGAGGGGTCGGGGGCGGCGGGAACGGTGCATCTCACCGGACCTGATGCCTACCCGGCCATGGCGCGGCTGGCATCTGATGCCGGGGTACCGTGGACTTGCCGACCTTTCGAGGCAGAGATGCAATATTTCTACGCTGCGGTGGATCTCGTCGTCTGTCGTTCCGGAGCGATGACGGTGAGTGAGCTGGCAGCCACCGGCACCCCGTCGATCCTGGTGCCTCTCGACCGGGTGGGTCAGGGGGAAAATGCCCTGATGCTCGCCGGGGCGGGCGGAGCCCGGGTGGTACCGCAAGCCACCGCCGCGGCACTTCCCGGCATCGTTCGGTCCCTCCTGTTCGACCCCGGGGAGTTGGAGCGGATGGGAGTCCGAGCACGCGGCGTGGGGCGTCCCGACGCCGGAGCCGTGATCGCCCGCCATCTCATGGAGGCGGCCGATGGCTGATCTGGTGCCTCATCGGCGAATCCACGTGGTCGGTGTTGGGGGAGCGGGAATGTCGGGCCTTGCCAAGATCCTCTCGCAATGGGGCCACCAGGTCACCGGGTCGGACTTGAAGCCGGGCGCCCACCTGAATGCCCTCGCAGGCACCGGGGTCGCGGTATGGGTGGGTCACCGGCCGGAGGCTGCCACCGGATGGGACCTGGTGGTGGCGTCGAGCGCGGTGCCGGATCGTGACCCCGAGATCACGGCGGCGCGCCAGCGGGGGGTCGAGGTATGGGACCGCCCCCGGCTGCTGCAGGCGATCACCCGTCGGCTGCGAACCGTCGGCGTCACCGGCACCCACGGCAAGACGACCGGCACCGCCATGACCATCGCCGCGTTGCGGGCGCTTGGTCGTGATCCCTCCTTCATGGTTGGGGGTGTGCTCGTCGACCTCGCCACCAACTCGCACCTGGGCGAGGAGGATCTGTTCGTGCTGGAGGCCGACGAGGCCTTCGGAACGTTTCTCTCACTCCATCTGAAGGGCCTTGTGATCACCAATGTCGAGCCCGACCACCTCGACCACTACGGGTCGCTGGCCGACCTCGAGGATGCCTTCGCCGAAGTGGCTGGGGCCGTGGACGGCCCGGTCGTCGCCGGCATCGACGACCGGGGGGCTGCGGCGGTAGCAGCCAGGGTCGATGGGGTCGTCGGATACGGAACGTCCGATGAAGCCGTTTGGCACATCAGCGACATCCGGCACGGTGCGGATTCCGTGCGGTTCCGGCTCCGCGGCCCTCACGCCGACCTGCCGGTGCGGGTTCCCAAACCGGGAACCCACGTCGCTCGCAACGCGGCCGGGGTGCTGGCGCTCATCGGTGAGATGGGCCTCGATGTCGTGGCGGCGGCTGCCGGCCTCGAGCGCTTTGCCGGAGTCCGCCGACGGTTCGAGACCAGAGCCCGGATCCGCGGGGTCACCGTAATCGACGACTACGCCATCCATCCGACCGAGATCGCCGCCACGATCGACGCCGCCAGCCAGGCGCGCCAGGGGCGGCGGATCATCGCCGTGTTCCAGCCTCACCGATTCAGCAGGACCGCCGAACTGGGGGTGGAGTTGGGGACCGCCCTCGCCGGAGCGGCACGAGTGTTCGTCACCGACGTCTACGCGGCCAGCGAGACTCCGGTCCCGGGAGTGACGGGCAGGGTGGTGGCCGATGCTGCTGTCGCCGCCGGTGCCAACGTGTCATATGTGCCCCGCCGCGCCGACCTGGCGATGGCGATCGCCGCCGAGGCGGTGGAAGGCGACCTGATCCTCATCATGGGAGCCGGCGACATCACCCTCGTGGCCGACGAGATCGCACCCCTGTTGGCGGGTGCCGGGTGACATCACTCGCCAACCTCGTCGACCGCGGCAAGGTGACCACCGGCGCCCCGTTGGCTCCGCTGACCACCTACAAGGTCGGGGGCCCGGCGAGATTCCTGGTGGTGGTCGACGACGAGGAGGACCTCCGACTTGCCGCCTCGCTGGCCGCCGAAGAACAGTTGCCCCTGATTGCGCTCGGCCGGGGAAGCAATCTCATCGTTGCCGACTCCGGGTTTCCCGGGGTGGTGATCCGGCCCGGACCCGGTCTTTCGGGATGGTCTCTCGGTGAGGGTGCCGTCGTGTCTGCGGGTGCGGGCACCCCGCTCCCGCTGCTCGCCCGCGAGACGGTGCGAGCGGGCCGGGGTGGGCTCGAGTTCTTCACCGGAATACCCGGGAGCGTGGGCGGAGCGGTTCGGATGAACGCCGGTTGCCATGGGAGCGACACCGCCGCGTGGCTGGTCACCGCCCGGGTGTTCGACCTGGTCGATGGGGCGGTGTCGTCGCCTACCCCGGTCGAACTGGACATGGGTTACCGGCATACCAACCTGACGGATCGGCAGTTCGTGGTCAGCGCCGCCTTCCGAACTGTCGACCGGGAGCCGGGCGAGGGCGAGGCGACGATTCGCGAGATCACCCGATGGCGTCGCGACAACCAGCCCGGGGGCACCCTCAACGCGGGCAGCGTCTTCAAGAACCCGCCGGGTGATTCGGCCGGCCGCATCATCGATCACGCTGGCTTGAAGGGCCTCCGCATCGGGGGGGCGGCAGTGAGCGAGCGCCACGCCAACTTCTTCGTAGCCGATGCTGGGGTGAGCGCCGACGACCTGCGCCGGCTCGTGGAGGAAGTACGGCGGCGCATTCTCGAGTCCACCGGGGTCGATCTCGAGCCGGAGATCAGGTTCGTTGGGGAGTTTTATCGATGACCGCGATCCGCGATCAGGTCGCCGCCGACCGCAGCCGACCCGTTGCTCCCCGCCGCCGCCGATGGATCGGATGGTTGGCCCTGCTATTGGTCCTCGCCGCCGGAACCTTGATCGCCCATAGCCCCTGGCTCTCTGTCGGCGAGGTAGAGGTGCTGGGTCAGGTGCAGTCCGAGACCCGTGCCCGCATCGCCGGCGCGGGGGTGGGGGAGGGGGCGCTGCTGCTTTGGATCGACTCGGGAGCGCTCGAACGGGCGGTGCTTGCCGACCCGTGGGTGAGCGATGTCCGGATCGACAAGGTGTTTCCCAACCGGCTTGTGGTGGAGGTGCTCGAACACCGGCCGGTCGCATGGATCGAGGGGATTCTCGGATGGATGCTGGTGGCCGAGGACGGCACGGTCGTCGAACGTGCCCCCGAACCTGAGGCTGGGCGGCTCCGGGCCTCGGTCGCCTTCCCCGATGTGGATCCCGGGGTGCGTCCGGTCGATCCTGGCTGGCACGAGATCGTCGAGATGGCACTCGTTCTCGACGAGTTCATCGGGGGCACCATCGTCCTCGAGATGCAGGGCGCCGAGATGTGGACCGAGGCTCTGGGCCATCCGGTGCGTCTCGGCCATCCGATCGACCTCGCCGACAAGGCGCGGACGCTGCTCGTCCTTTTGGGCCAGGAGCTTTCGTCAGGCGCGGTGATCGACCTCACCTCGGCGTCGCGTCCTGCCATCATCGATGCGGTCCCTCAAGGTTAGGTCGAGGGTACCGACGATGAATCGTGATCCTCGGGTCGAGGGTGGAGTATCCTTCCTCCCGTCCCCCGAGGTCGGTCGTCGGCCCCACAGTGGGCTACAGACCGAGGAGAACCCATGGTGACCAACGACGGTCTCCAGAGCTATCTGGCCGTCATCAAAGTGATAGGCGTCGGCGGCGGCGGCGTGAACGCCGTGAACCGGATGATCGATGCTGGGTTGCGCGGCGTCGAGTTCATCGCCATCAACACCGATGCGCAGGCATTGCTGATGTCGGACGCCGACGTGAAGCTCGACGTCGGGCGCGAACTCACCCGCGGTCTCGGCGCCGGGGCGGATCCCGAAGTCGGCCGCAGCGCCGCCGAGGCTCACCGCGACGACATCGAGGATTCGCTGCGCGGCGCAGACATGGTGTTCATCACCGCCGGCGAGGGCGGTGGCACCGGCACCGGAGCCGCCCCCGTGGTGGCCGAAATCGCCCGCAACCTCGGAGCGCTGACGGTCGCGGTGGTGACCCGGCCTTTCGGTTTCGAGGGCCGCCGCCGCTCGGTGCAGGCGGAACAGGGCATCGCCGCCCTCCGGAATGCGGTGGACACGCTGATCGTGATCCCCAACCAACGGCTGCTCGAGCATGCCGACCAGAGCCTTCCCATCGTCGACGCGTTTCGCCTGGCCGACGAGGTGCTCCTCCATGGCGTGGGCGGCATCACCGATCTGATCACCACTCCTGGTCTCATCAACGTCGACTTCGCCGACGTGAAGTCGGTCATGTGGGGGGCCGGCACCGCGGTCATGGGCATCGGCCGGGCCTCCGGTGAGAATCGGGCGGTGCAGGCGGCGAGCAAGGCGATCGCAAGCCCGATGCTCGAGTCGTCGGTGGAAGGCGCCAGCGGAGTGCTGCTCTCGGTTGCCGGGTCGAAGTCGATGAGCCTCCACGAAGTGAACCAGGCGGCGACCACCATCGCCGAGCATTGCACCCCCGATGCCAATGTCATCTTCGGCGCCACCATCGACGACTCGATGGGAGACGAAATGCGGGTGACGGTGATCGCCGCCGGATTTGGCGGCGGGCCTCCAGACCGCCCGCGGATACAGTCGCCGTCCGTTCAGTCTCCGTCGATCCCGAAGCCGACCCGACGCGACGAGCCCGCACTGGCGGGGTTCGACGACGGCACCGCCTCGCTCGACGATCTGGATATCCCCGACTTCCTCAAGGGATGATCCGGCCGCCGGGCTTTCGCGGCGCCGCGTTCGGTGACGAGTTCGACGGCGACGGCCGGTCCCAGCCAGTGTCCCGAGCCGCGATCTCGACATCGCTCGGCATTTCCTCCGACTGGGCGTGGCTCCGCCAGGTCCACGGCCGTGGAGTCGTCAGAGTGTCTCGCTCTGGCCCGCAGGGCGATGCCGACGCGGCGTTCACGACGCAGGCGGGGCTTCCGCTCGCCGTAGCCACGGCCGACTGTTACCCGGTGATCCTCGAGGCTGATGGCGCGGTAGGGATCGCCCACTCAGGCTGGCGCGGCACGGCCGCGGGCGTTGTCGGTGCACTCCGCGAGGCGATGGCAGCCGTCGGGTTCACACCGGCACGCGCCGCGATCGGCCCTGGCATCGGCCCGTGTTGCTTCGAGGTCGGAGCGGAAGTGGCTGCGCAGTTTCCCGACCATCGGCGCCAAACCGCGTGGGGCACCCTCTCGGTGGACCTCCGCGGCGACATCGTCGCCGCCCTCGCCGGCCTCGATGTCTGGGACGCCGGCGTGTGCACCATGTCGGACGACGGATACCATTCACATCGGCGCGACCGCGCCAGCGAGCGGCAGGTGGCAGTGGCATGGCTACCGGGCTGACCGAAGTTCGGCGCAGGATCGTCGCGGCTGCTGAAAGGGCCCGACGTGATCCTCGAGATATCACCCTGGTCGGGGTGAGCAAATACGCCGACGACGCGGCGGTCGTCGCTGCCCATGCCGAGGGCCTCGCCGACTTCGGAGAGAACCGAGCCCAGGAGCTCGCAGCTCGCTCGGTCTTGCTCCCGGCCGGGGTCCGGTGGCATTTCGTCGGGCGCCTCCAGGGGAACAAGGTTCGACAGGTTCGACCGATTGTTTCCATGCTTCATTCACTCGATCGACCCGCCCTCGCCGAACATTGGGTCAAAGGCCCGGGGATGCCGCCGCCCGTGCTGGTTCAGGTGAACCTCGCCGGGGAGGTACAGAAGGGCGGGGTCGCGCCGGACGAAGCAGGCGCATTGATTCGGATCGCGACATCTCTCGGTCTCGAGGTGGTCGGGCTGATGACCGTCCCGCCCCTGGGTGATCGTCCCGAAGACTCCCGCCCCTGGTTCCGGCGGCTGCGTGATCTGCGCGACCGGATTCGCCAGGATCATCCCGCGCTCGCCCAACTGTCGATGGGCATGAGCGATGACTTCGAGGTGGCGGTGGAGGAGGGTGCAACCGTGTTACGGATCGGACGGGCTATCTTTGACCCCGTTCCCCCAAAGGGGCTGAATCAGTGAGTATGTGGCAGAAGACACTCTTCTATTTGGGACTCGTCGACGAGGATGCCGTCGAGGAGCAGCAGTACGGTGCGCAGGGCTGGGAGCAGGAACCCGTCGCCCCGCCGGGCCGAGAGCCCTCCCGGCAGACGGTGGGACGGCCGCCTACGGCGCGGCAGGCCCAGGGCCGTCAGCCGCAGGCGCGCCAACCGCAACGCCCCGGGGTGTCGCTCGGCAATCGCAGCGAGCTCGACGAGCCCAACCTCGACCCGACCCTCACCACCGGCGAGCGTATCGCCGCCAATCGTCGCGGTGAGCCTCGAGTGGCACCTGCCCCGAGCGGCGTACAGGGTCGCCGAGTCGAGCCTCCGATGACGACCCGGCGCCGCAGGGTCGGGTCGGATCCATCGATGTCGGAAGCAGGCGTGACCCTCTCGCCGGCCGATCGCCCGATGGTCAGGACCATGTCGGATGCCGACCTCGAATGCGAGGTGATAGTCGCCCGGTCGTACACCGACGCGCAGGTGCTGGCAGATCACATCCGGGCGAACATCCCGGTGGTCCTCGACCTGCGCAACGTCGAACCGGCCATGGTGCGTCGGCTGGTCGACTTCTCGAGCGGGCTCACCTACGCCCTCGGCGGGTCGATGCGAAAGATCGGGCAAGGGGTGGTGCTCGTCAACCCGGCCAACGTGAACATCTCTCGGGACGAGAAGCGTCGCTTGAAGGAACTCGGCTACTACCAGGCGCCGGAAGAACCCTGACCGGTGACGATCCTCTGCTTCCTCATCCAGGCATACAGCATCGTCGTCTTCGCCCGGATCGTGCTCGAATGGATCCCCGTCTCGTATGACCATCCGGTGGCGCGGGTGCGAGCCATCTTCCGCGCCGTCACCGAGCCTGTGCTCCGCCCGCTTCGCGCCCTGCTACCGCCGGTACGGCTCGGGGGTATGGGCCTCGACCTCTCGCCGCTGATCCTGCTGATCGGCTTGGGGATTCTGTCTGCGGTGATTTGTTAGGGAGCGCTGCCGGCTACCCGCTTCCCGCTTCCCGCTGCCAGCAACAGAAGAGATCTCCAGTCACCGCACTCCGGCCATTGGTAATTGGCAGGAAACTGGCAGAGCTGGCACTAGCCCCTTCCGCGTGGATCGTTCCCGTACGACCTTCGTTCACTCAACTTCCCGTCGGCGGTGTAGATGATGTGCTCCACCTTCTCACGCATGGCCGTCGCGCGACCGGCCTTCTGGGCGGCGGTCTTCGTCGAGAAGACCTTGCTCACCTTGGAGGCGCCGGCGCGCTTGTTGGCCCAGCCCTTGTTGTGGGGGAGGGTGTGAACCGCGCGTCCCCCTTTGCCCTTCGTCTTGGGAGTGACCTTCTTGGCGGCGGCCTTCTTTGGAGGTTTCGGTGTCTTCCTGGCGATGAACCTCTCGACCCGAAGGGCCACCGGCTCTCCGGCCGCGTCGTGGTCCGCGCCGGCTTCGCCCCGGGTGATTGTTTCGGCCAGTACTTCCGAGGCGATCCATTCGGCGTGGCGCTCGAATGCCGCCGCAACGGCCGACGAGACCGAGTCCCAAAAGAGATCGATGCGGTCGGAGACGTCGAGGCCGGCATCCTTGCGTTGGCCCTGCACCAGCTTGACGATCTCGCGGGCGAGCGCCTCCCGAGCGAGTTCGGCGGTGATGGCGGTGTCGAGTGCGACCGAGAGGCGCTCGCCACTCGCCACGGCCACTCCGGGGTTCGGCGCCCTGGCCACCACGACGTCGGCCGTCCCCACCTCGGCGCCGAGTATCTCGATCGTCTTCCCTTCGAGAATGCGGCTGAGGGCAGCAGGAGCGAGCTGCTCGATGGCCGCGGCTGCTTCGGCCATCCGTGCCCCAAAGCGCGGGCCGAGGGTGCGGTAGTTCGGCTTGGCGGTGACCACCGCCAGGCTTCCCTCGTCGGACGAGGTGACCACTGACTTGACGTTGAGTTCGTCGGCAACCAGCTCGCGGTGCCGGTCGACTGCCTGACGAACCTCACTGTCGTGGCTGACGACGGTCAGGGTGGCGAGGGGCTGGCGAATCCTGATCCCCTCCGTCACCCGAAGCCCTCTCCCGAGGCCGACCGTCTCGCGCACCGCGGCCATGTCCGCCTCGAGGCGCCGGTCGATCAGCGAGTCGTCCGATTCCGGATAGTCCTCATGGTGGACGCTGGCGGGGCCGTCCTCCGCCCGCGCCCTGCGGGCGACGACGAGCTCCTGGTACATCGCTTCGGTCACAAACGGCAGGACCGGGGCCATGAGCTTTGAAAAGGTGACGAGCACTTCATAGAGGGTGGCGAAGGCAGCCAGGCTGTCGGCGGCGTCGGTACCCCGGACGGTCCAGAAGCGCCGGCGCGAGCGGCGGATGTACCAATTGGTCAGGTCGTCGACGAAGTCGATCAGTGGGGGGATGACGTTGTACAGGTAATAGCCCTCCATCTCCGTGTTGACCCGATTCACCAGGCTCTGCAGCACAGAGAGGATCCACCGGTCGATCTCGGGCCGGTCGGCGGGGGCGGGGGCGGAGGCAAGGTCATCAACGGTGAGCCGCTCGGCCGCGGCGTAGGTGGTGAAGAACGAATAGGCATTCCAATAGGGGAGCATCACGGTGCGGACCACCTCGCGGACCCCCCGCTCGGAGAATCGCAGGGGCTCGGCCCGAACCACCGGGGAGTTGATCAGGTACGCCCGTAGTGCGTCGGCCCCGGTCGAATCCACCAGCACCAGGGGGTCCGGGTAGTTCTTGAGGCTCTTGGACATCTTGTGTCCGTCCTCGGCGAGGATCAGGCCATTGACCACGCAATTGCGGAAGGGGACTGAATCGAACAGTGCGGTCGCATGGACCACGAGCGTGTAGAACCATCCCCGCGTCTGATCGAGGCCCTCGGCGATGTAGTGGGCAGGGAATCCTCGCTCGAATCGTTCCTTGTTCTCGAACGGGTAATGGTTCTGGCCGTATGGCATCGCCCCGGACTCGAACCAGACGTCGAGCACCTCGGGGACCCGGTGCATCGTCCCGGAGCAGGCACTGCATCCGAAGGTCACCTCGTCGACGATGTGCTTGTGAAGGTCGTCGACGAGGACTCCGCTTCGCTCGCGCAACTCTTCGATGCTGCCGACGCACACGGTCTCGTCGCATCCGTCGCACTCCCACACGGGGATACATGAGCCCCAGAACCGGTTGCGGGACACCGCCCAGTCGCGCGCCTGTTCGAGCCAGTTGCCGAACCGCTTCGACCCGACGTGGTCGGGCACCCAGTGGATGGTCTCGTTGAGTTCCACCATGCGGTCGCGGATCCGCTCGACGGCCACGAACCAGGTGGGGATCGCCTTGTATATGAGAGGGGTGTGGGTGCGCCAGCAATAGGGATACGAGTGGGTGATCCGCTCGCTGCGGGCCAGTGCACCGCGTTCCCGGAGCAGCTTGATCAAGGCCGGGTCGGCGTCCTTCACCCTCACCCCGGCCACCTCGGGGACCGCCGCGGTGAATCGCCCCTCGGCGTCGACCGGGTCGACCAGCAGGTGGTCGAGGCGGGCGTCGGTGAAGGCCGCCAGGTCGGCCTCGCCGAAGGCGGGCGCCATGTGGACCAGGCCGGTGCCCTCCTCGACGGACACCTCGGGGCTGGGAATGACCACGAAAGCGCCCTCACCGGCGAGGGAGGCGAAATAGTCGAAGGCGGGCCGGTAGCGCGTCCCCAGAAGCTCTTCACCCGATGCCGTCGCGGTTCCCGTGGTGCCCTCCGGCCAGTACGCCGACACTCGATCGGCGGCGATCCAATGGCGCCCCGGTTCGCCGTCGAGTGGCTCATCGATCCGCATGTAGGTGATGTCGCGGCCGACGGCCACTCCAAGGTTCGACGGCATCGTCCACGGCGTGGTGGTCCATACCAGCAGCAGGTCGCCGGGTTGCACCGGACCGGTGCCCTCGGTCACGGCGAGTCGCACCGTGATGGACGGGTCTTCGACGTCGCGGTACTCGCCGAGGTTGACCTCGAAGTTGGAGAGTGGTGTCGCTGCGCCCCACGAGTAGGGCAGCACCTTGAACGCCTTGTAGACGAGTCCCTCGTCCCACAGCCGCTTGAACACCCACCACACCGACTCCATGAAGTCGGTGTCCATCGTCTTGTAGTCATCCTCGAAGTCGACCCAGCGACCAATACGGCGCGTGACCGACTCCCACACCTCGGTGTTCTCCATCACCCGCACGCGACAGGCCTCGTTGAAGCGGGCGACGCCGTATTCGAGGATGTCCGACGGCCCGGAGAGGTCGAGCTCGTCCTGGACCTCCAGCTCGATCGGCAGACCGTGGGTGTCCCACCCGAAACGTCTGACGACGCGGTGCCCCCGCATCGTCCAGTAGCGGGGAACGATGTCCTTGAGGACGCCGGCGAGGAGGTTCCCGTAGTGCGGACTCCCGGTGGGGAAGGGCGGGCCGTCGTAGAAGGTGAACTCGTTGTCCTCGGGCCGCATCCGCACCGATTCGTGGAACGCGTCGATCCGATCCCACAGGTCGAGGATCTGCTCTTCGAGCGCGGGGAACGAGACATCCGAAGGTGCCCGGTCGAACGATGAGTCGGCCATGTCGTCCTCGGTCGGCGGTCGTGCCGCCGGGACGAGCTCGACGCCCGCGGTACCACCCGGCTTGCCGCCTGGAGACGGCCGCTCATGGCCCCCTTCTCGTGGGGAGGTCGGTGGGTTCTAAGCGGGGTGACCCGTTCTTCCCACGGCTCAGAGGTGATGTCCATCGAATCCGGGGCGCCGGCCTCACACCATTCGCCGGCTCGCTGAGCCCGTCCCGACCCGATGGCGTCCTCTTCGACGCCTTGACCTAAGAATAACAGGAGCGGGCGTCGGGCTCTTCGCTACCGGCTACCCGCTGCCCGCTTCCCGCAAGAAAGCTCCGCCCCGCCTCCCGCTACCCGCCTCCCGCAAGACAGTGGGCGCTGATCCGGTGGATCATGAGAGGCCAGGCAGAATCGGCCTTCAGCATTCAGCGAGAATGGGCAGACTCGTACGAAACCGTACGTCGTTCTTACCGGTGGCGGGTAGCGGGCAGCGGGTAGCGCCCTGTTGCCGGTAGCGGGTAGCGGGCAGCGGGTAGCGATCTGGGGGTCGACTTGGTGGTATCGGATCATCCTGAAGGAACGGTGGTCACGGTCTGGGTGGTGCCGGGGGCGAGCAAGGACGAGATCGTCGGTGAGCACGGCGATGCCCTTCGTATCCGGGTGGCGGCGCCGCCCGAAGGGGGGCGGGCCAACCAGGCAGTGGTCAGGTTGTTGGAGGCCCGCTTTCCCGGGCATCGGGCCGTACTGCTGAGGGGCGCGACCACCAGGCGCAAACGGGTGCTGATCGAGGGTGTTTCGCTCGCCAGCGCTCGATCGTCGCTGGGGATCGGCTGACGTTCGCCCCTTCTTGCCGGTAGCGGGCAGCGGGTAGCGCCCGGTGTTGGCCGCCCGTGGTATCGTCGCTCGCTCGCAGGGAGGGCTCATGGCACGCGATCTCGCCCCATCCACACTGGAACGTTTCCGCAAACGGCTCGAGGAAGAACAAACGCGCCTTGGTGAGATGGTTCGTGACATCGAGGCCGAGCGGGAAGAGGTGAGGCTCACCGAGACTTCTTCGGATCGCAGCCCCGATCCGAACACCGCGGAAGGCGGCTCTTTGGCCTTCGAGATGGAAAAAGAGCTGTCGCTGTGGCAGAACGCTCAGGACATCCTCTCGAAGATCGAAGAGGCCGTGACTCGCATCGAGGACGGCACCTACGGCCGCTGTGCCGAGTGCGGCTCTGCGATCCCGGTGGCAAGGCTCGACGCCCTCCCCTACACCAAACTGTGCGTCGACTGCTCGGCCAGCCGGCGCTGACCCCCAGAGTCACGGCGCTGGTCGCCGCCGGGGCGGTGGTCGTCCTCGACCAACTCACCAAGTGGTGGGCGTCCGCGGTGCTGCCGGGAAACCCGATCGTCTTGATCGACGGCTTCCTGCAGTTGAATTACGTGACGAACACGGGCGCGGCCTTCAACCTGCTCCAGGGGGCCGGTTCGATCATCGCACTGATGGCGGTTGCGATCGTCGTCTTCATCGTGATCGTGGTTCACAAGGTGCCTCACCGCTCGGAGGCCGCTGCGCTCGGCCTGGTACTGGGTGGCGCCATGGGGAACCTGCTCGATCGAGTCTTCCGGGGCGACGGCCTTCTCGACGGTGGCGTGGTGGACTTCATCTCCTTTTCCTTCTTCCCAACATTCAATGCCGCCGACTCGGCGATCACGATCGGCGCGCTTCTGGCGCTCTTCCTTGCGTTCAAGCGCGAATGAGGTTCGAGGTGCCGGCCGCGCTGGACGGCGAGCGGGCCGACTTGATAGTCGCCCGGCTGGGGGGGCTGAGCCGGGCACAGGCGAGGTCGCTCGTAGACCTCGGGGAAGTGGTGGTGGATGGGGCGCCTGCCACCTCGAAGCACCGGCTCGCGGCCGGCAGCGTCGTCGAATTCAAGCCGCCTGCTCCCGCCCCGAGTCTGGAACCGGAAGTCGTCGACTTCGCGGTGCGGTATGAGGATCCACATCTGGCGGTCATCGACAAGCCGAGCGGGGTCGTCACCCATCCGGGCGCCGGCAACCGAACCGGAACTCTCGCGGCGGGGATCCTCCATCGCTGGCCCCGGGTTCGGGGCGTCGGCGCCGAGGATCGATGGGGGTTGGTGCACCGACTCGATCGGGGGACATCGGGCCTGCTGGTCGTTGCTCTCGACTGGCCGGCATATGAAGGCCTGCGGGCGGCCATCCACGCCCACGCCATCGAACGGCGCTATCTGGCGCTAGTGGCGGGCCGCCCCGCCATCCCCACGGGCACCATCGATGCTCCGCTCGGCCGCGATCGGGGACGGCCGATGGAGATGAAGGTCGATCCCGAAGGACGTCCAGCGCGCACCCACTACCGCACCCTCGGCACCTGGGCAGAGCACACACTGCTCGAACTTCGGCTCGAGACGGGCCGGACCCACCAAATCCGGGTCCACCTCGGGGCGATCGGCCTACCCGTGGTGGGAGACGCGGTGTATGGGGTCGGGCGGGGGGCTCCCCGGGTGTTTCTTCACGCGGCCGGACTGGCCTTCGACCATCCCGTCACAGGAGCCCGGGTGGAAGTGGAGAGCCCGTTGCCCGACGACCTCCAGGAAGTGATCGACGGCCTCGGTTGACCGTCGAGCGCTCTGAATCACCCGAAGAAGGTGCGGGCGACCTCGTACAACTCACGAGGCACCCCGCGCGGCTCGTCACCGAGGTCCGTCAGCGGAACGGGGACGATCGCGTTGCCGCGCACCGCCATCATCATGCCGCGGTCGCCCCGCGCCATCGCCTCGATCGCCGCCGCCCCGAGCCGGCTTGCCAGCACCCGATCGCGGGCAGTCGGCTTCCCCCCGCGTTGAAGATGGCCGAGCACGGTGACCCGGGTCTCGAATCCGGTGAGTGCTTCGAGGATTGGAGCGACCTCGTAAGCCACGCCACCGAGCCTCTCGAAGCCGTACGCGTCCTTCGGCGGCGGGGCTACGCGGGGGTTGTCGATGCCTTCGGCGACCACGACCACTGAGTAGTTGCGTCCCCGCTCGTGGCGCCCGCGGATGATTTCGGCGGCCTCCTCGAGTTGCATCGGGAACTCCGGAATCAGGATCACGTCGGCACCCGCGGCGATGCCAGCGTGAACCGCGATCCATCCCTGGGTGCGGCCCATCACCTCGACAAGCTGTACGCGGTTGTGCGCTTCGGCGGTGGTGGTGAGCCGATCGATCGCCTCTGTTGCGATCTCCACCGCCGTGTCGAATCCAAAAGACACGTCAGTGGCGGGCACGTCGTTGTCGATCGTCTTGGGGATTCCGATCACCGGAATCCCCTCCGCGTCGACGCGGGCGGCGGTACGGAGGGTGCCATCGCCACCGATCACGATGAGGGTGTCGACGCCGTGCCTTCCGAGAGTGGGACTGATCGAAGCGGCGCCATTCCCATGAACAAATGGGTCCCGTCGTGAGGTGCCCAGAATCGTGCCGCCGCGACCGAGGATTCCGCGCACCCTGTCCCGGTCGAGGTCGATGGTGTCATCGTCCATCGCCCCCGCCCATCCGTTGCGGAAGCCGACTACGCGATGGCCGTCAGCGATCGCCGCCGCTACGACTGCGCGGATCGCTGCGTTGAGTCCCGGGCAGTCCCCTCCGGCGGTGAGAAGTCCGACCGTGGACATCTCAGCGGGCGCTCTGATAGACGTCGATGAACCGCCGGTAGGTCTCGCCGATCCGAGACGCGGCGTCGGCGGTGGCGAGCCGCTCATCCCGCCATCCGGCTACGGCCTCCCACCAGATCGAACGGCCAATTGCGAAACCCGCGTAGCCGGCCACCGGTGCTGCGGCGGATAGCCAATGGTCGACCCTCGCCTCGTCCGCGCCGCGCCCGAGCACCACGCACGCCACCCGGTCGCGGTCGCCGGCACGAGCCAGGTCGGCGACGAGGCGGCAGTCGTCCGAGGCGTCGATGCCTTCAATCTTCCAGATGTCCGGCTCGACCCCGGCTGCGCGAAGCTCGTCGATGGTCTCCAACATCAGCGCGGGGCGGATCTGCCGGTCGTAAGCGTCGATGTCGCCGGCGACGAGCTCCATCTGGCGGGGCGATGCGGGGACGAGCAGTTCGAACAAGAACTTCCTCCCTCGATCGTGGAGCCAGGTGCCGAGCGCGGCGAGGCGGCTGGCCTGGATCTCCTTTGTCGCGGGGTCGTCCTCGGGGTTCCATCGGACGAGGACCTTCGCAAAGGTGGGATCGAACTCCTCGATATGGGCTCCAAAGTCGTCGCCGTACTCGAAGTCGAACATATCCTGACCCGACTTCTCGACGGGCATCGCAAAGGGGATTCCTGCCCGGCGAGCCGCCCGCGCCACGTCGGCGCCCATCTCCTCGTCGACCAGCACGCCGGCGCCGGCGGGCAGGCCGGTGGCCATCGCCGCCTCGAAACCGTCCCAGACGAGCCGTTTCGCTGAACTCAACCGGGCGGTGTCGGCGGCGCTCGCCTCTTCGATCCCGAACATCTTCGACTTGAAGCTGCCCCGATGATCGAACGCGAGCAGGAACAGATCGCCGTCGTAGCCGAGGTCCATGATGGGTTGACTCCGTTCGCTGACTCCGCGCATTGTAAAGAGAGGGAAGCTCTTCTCTGGCTGGTGACTGGTGACTGGTGACTGGTTAGTCGGGGGGGGGGGGGGGGGGGCCCCCCCCCCCCCCCGACTATCCTCTTCTCACACGCCTGTAATTCTCTGAGGAGCATCGGTGTCGGGACGCGGCTTCGCCCATCTGCATCTGCACACTGAATACTCGATGCTCGATGGGGCGGCCCGGGTCGCCGACGTGATGAAGGCGGTCGTGGCGGATGGCCAACCGGGCGTAGGCCTGACCGACCACGGCGTCCTGTACGGCGCCGTCGACTTCTACCAGCAGGCAACCGCCGCCGGCGTCACTCCCGTGATCGGGATGGAGGCCTACCTGACCCCAGGTTCGCGGTTCGATCGCCCGGCTCGCCGCGATGACATCCGGTACCACATCACCCTCCTCGCAGTGACCCAGCAGGGCTACCGCAACCTGGTCAAGCTGGCGAGCCGGGCGTATCTCGAGGGCTTCTATTACAAGCCACGGATGGATCGGGAACTGCTCAGCGAGTACTCGGAGGGTTTGATCGCCACCACTGGATGTCTCGGGGGGCACGTTCCTCAACTGCTTGCCCCGGATGCCTCGGCCGAGGAGGGGAATGTCGGCGGCCAACGCGACTACACGGCCGCAGTGTCCGCTGCGGCGATGTACCAGGACATTTTCGGCAAGGACAACTTCTTCGTCGAGGTGATGGACCATGGGGTGCCGGCGCAGCGGAAGGTGCTGCCCGACCTCCTGTCGATCGCCAAGGAACTGGGTGCACCACTGCTTGCCACCAACGACTGCCACTACAGCCGGGTCGAGGAGGCAGAGGCGCATGACGCCCTGCTGTGCATCCAAACCGGAGCGCAGATGGGTGATGAAGGCCGCTTCGCGTTCCAGGGCGAGGGGTACTACGTGAAGACCGCCGCCGAGATGCGCGGCCTGTTCCCCGACGAGGATTTTCCTGGAGCCTGTGACAACACCCTTCTCGTCGTCGAGCGGGCCGACGTCGCGATGGATTTCGGCAACATCCTCCTGCCGCACTTCCCGGTGCCCGCCGGGCGCACCGAGAACGCCTACCTCCGCGACCTGGTCGAGGAGGGTGCCCGGTTCCGCTACGGGGATTCGCTGACGACCGAGATCCGTGACCGGATCGAGTACGAGTTGCGGGTGATCGACGATATGGGCTTCCCCGCCTACTTCTTGATCGTCTGGGACCTGATACGTCATGCCCGCGAGCAGGGGATCAGGGTGGGTCCCGGACGGGGATCAGCGGGGGGGTCGATCGTCTCCTATTGCCTACGCATCACCGATCTCGATCCGATCGCGTACGGGCTCATCTTCGAACGATTCCTCAACCCCGGTCGGCGGGAGATGCCCGACATCGACATGGACTTCGACGAGCGCTACCGCGCCGAGATGATCCGATACGCCTCGGAGCGATACGGCAGCGACCATGTCGCCCAGATCATCACCTTCTCGACCATCAAGGGCCGCCAGGCCGTGCGCGACGCCGCCCGGGTTCTCGGCTATCCCTACGCGGTGGGCGACCGCACCGCCAAGGCGATGCCTCCCCCCATCCTCGGCCGGGAGGCGAGCCTGGCGCAGTGCCTGGACGATCTGCCCGACGACGCCGACTCTGGTCTCCGGGACTCCCACGCCAATGCCTCGGGGTTGCGCGAGATGTATGCCTCCGACCCTGATGCCCGTCGGGTGATCGACACGGCCCTGGGACTGGAAGGGTTGCGCCGTCAGGACTCGATCCATGCTGCTGCGGTGGTGATCACCCCAGACCCGCTCACGGACATCGTGCCCATCCAGCAGAAGGGCGAGGACGCCGAGGTCGTCACCCAGTTCGAGATGCATGCCATCGAGCGCCTCGGGTTGCTGAAGATGGACTTCCTCGGGCTGAGAAACCTCTCGACGATCGAGCGATGCCTCGAACTGATTCAGGAAACGCGGGGTGAACGGCCCGACATCGACGGCGTGCCCCTCGACGACCCGAGTGTCTACGAGATGCTCTCACGCGGCGACTCGATGGGCGTCTTTCAGTTGGAGGGGTCGGGGATGCGGTCGCTCATGCGCAACCTCCAGCCGGACCGGTTCAACGACATCGTCGCCCTGCTGTCGCTCTACCGGCCCGGGCCGATGGGTGCAGGAACCCACAACCTCTATGCAGATCGAAAGAACGGCAGGGTCGCCATCGGCCATCTCCACCCTGCCCTGGCGGAGGTGCTCGGCGACACCTACGGGATCATCGTGTATCAGGAGCAGGTCATGCAGGTGGCCGCGCTGATCGCCGGCTACTCGATGGAGGAGGCGGACAGCCTGCGCAAGGCGATGGGCAAGAAGATCGCGTCGGTGATGACCGAGCAGGAGCAGCAGTTCATCGAGGGCTGCATCGCGGAGGGACATCCACGAGAGCTGGGCAAGGAGCTCTTCGACCTGATCGCCCATTTCTCCGGATACGGCTTCAACAAGCCCCACGCGGTCGGCTACGGGCTGATCGCCTATCAGACCGCGTGGCTCAAGGCGCACTATCCCGCCGAGTACATGGCTGCGCTGCTCACCTCGGCCAAGCGCGACAAGGACCGGACGGCCGTGTACCTCAACGAGTGCCGGGCGATGGGCGTGCGAGTGCTCGTGCCCGATGTGAACGCGTCGGAATCGGACTTCGTGGCCCGGGACGGGGCAGTGCCCTTCGGCCTGTCGGCGATTCGCAACGTCGGTGAGGGGGTGGTCGAGTTGATCACCGAAGAGCGCCGCAAGAACGGCCTCTATGAATCGTTCCAGGACTTCATCGACCGGGTCGACCTGTCGGTTCTGAACAAGCGCACCATCGAATCACTGATCAAGGCGGGCGCGTTCGATTCCACCGGCGCCCCCCGCAAAGGGCTGATGGCGGTGCACGAGCAAATGATCGAAGCGGTGGTCACCCGGCGGCGGGCCGAAGACATGGGGCAGTTCTCGTTGTTCGGGGCGGAGGAGCCGTCGACCCACTCCGGGGTCATCGATATCCCCGACATGGAGTGGGACAAGAAGGTGAAGCTCCAGTTCGAGAAGGAAATGCTCGGCCTCTACGTGTCGGATCATCCGTTGTTCGGGATCGAGACCGCACTCAAGGCGCTGGCGACCACTTCGATCGCCGGACTCGAGGATCACCGCGACGGCACCGTCGCCAGCATCGCCGGAATCGTCAGCGCGGTCACCCGCCGCTACACCCGCGCCGGTGAGTTGATGCTCTATTTCACGCTGGAGGATCTGGAGGGGAGCGTCGAGGTGCTGGCGTTTCCCCGGACGGTCGCCGAGGCCGGGCCGTTGGTACGTGACGACGCGGTCCTGGTGGTGGCCGGGCGGGTCGATCAGCGGGGCGACAGCCTCAAGTTCATTGCCCAGAAGATTCACGAGCCCGACATCGATGCCGAGCGCGTCGTACGTCTCCGGGTCGCCGCTCAGCGGATGTCGGTGACCCTGGTGAATCGACTCAAGGAGGTGCTTTCGAACCATCCGGGGCCGACGCCGGTCTACTTGCACCTCGAAGGCAAGCCCGCCGAAAAGGTGGTCCGGCTCGGCCCTGAGCACACGGTGGAGGCGAGGACCTCTCTATACGCAGAGCTGCGGGCCCTGTTGGGCGCCGATTCTGTGCTCACCTAGGCAACGTGCTCACCTAGGCAGCGACCTATTCGCTCACCCCCCTAGAGCGCTTCGCTCACCGAATCAGGCCGATGCTCTTCAGATCGAGACCTCCTGCCTGCTCGGCGACGGCGGCCAGGGCCGCGGGGTCGGCCGGCATCTCCGGAAGCCAGGGGACCACGATGGGGATGAGCCCATGGCGAAGCGCGATCTCCGTCCGAATATCCTGCTGCCGGGCGGCCTCGAGTCCCCAGCGCGCCAGATTCGCATCGAGAGCGTCGTCGGGGTCGGTGATGGCGTGAGCCCAGGCGGCGGGCAGCGCCCTGTTGAACACGACTGCCCGGGGCCGCCCGGCCCACGACGGCAACTCGTCGAAGAACCGGACCATCTCCCGAACCGGGGTTGGATCGGCCGTGGTCACGATCACTGCCGTTGCCCTTCGCAACGTTGTTTCCACCTGCCGCGACCGCTTGGAGATGCCGTCATAGGTTTCGCGCAGATCGAGCAGAAATTCGGCCACGTCTTCCAGCAGAGGACCACCCAGCACGGCATCGGCGAGGCGAAGCGCCGGCCGGGCGG
Organism: Acidimicrobiia bacterium; assembly: GCA_040882645.1. Taxonomy (GTDB): domain Bacteria; phylum Actinomycetota; class Acidimicrobiia; order Spongiisociales; family UBA11373; genus JAUYIV01. Next base: position 165,776 of record JBBEAX010000085.1, on the reverse strand, counting down.
TGAAGGAGTAGACGGCTCGCTTGCCGGGGAGCTTGGGCCCGGTGAGCCAACGAAGCGCCCGGCCGGCCACCAGTGCTCTCATCCGTTGTGGCGATGCCAAGAAGTCGATTCCACCGGAGGACGGTGGGGTGTCCACCACCACCAGGTCCCAGACCCCCGAGTCGGCGTGGGTGGTCATCTCCTCGGCCGCGGCGTATGCCTGACCCGACGGGAACCGGTCGGCCACGGCGCGAAACAGCGGGTTGGCGACCAGCCGGTCGGCGACGGGGCCGCTGGCGTGGGTGCGGACGATTGCCTCCCAGGAGGCCGCGGCGTCGAGCATGGCCGCCGCCAGGCCATCGACACCGGGGACCGGCGTGGGGTGGTTTCCCAGTTCCAACCCCAGGGCATCCGCCAGGCGCCGGGCTGGATCCACCGTGAGCACGAGGGTGTTTACCCCGTCGCGAGCGGCGGCGGCGGCGATCGCCGCGGCCATGGTCGTCTTGCCGACTCCTCCGGCGCCCACCACCAGCACGATCGCGGTCATTCGTCTCCCCAGAGCTCCGAGAGCCGACTTGCCACTTCGCCGGGAGTGCGCAGCCCGAAGAGCAACGGAAACCTCATGTCGGGTTTGAGCCGGTCGAGATGAACTCGCTGTGCCGTCTCCACCTGGAGGTGGAGCGTGGCGGCGTCACGCCGGGACCCGGCAGGCTCCCGGGCGATGCGTTCCGGGGGGATGGCGAGGGGCGGCAGGACGCGGTTGGCAACCACCCCGGTGGCTTCCATCAAGCCCTCGGCGGCCAGGGCGACCAGCGTCTCGTTCGTTTCGGCAACGGGCAGTTCTTCGGGGGTGGCTGTGATCATCAGACCGGTCACTTCGGGGTCATGCAGGGTCATGCGCATCCAACTGGCCTGTTCTTTGACTCTTCCCCGCGGGACCAGCGACTCGATCGTCGCCGGAGCGCGCAGGTAGGACATGACCTGCCCGGTGGGAGGGGCGTCGGCCACCACGAGATCCCAGCGGTCGCGAGTCGCCTCGAAGAGGATCTTGCCCATGACCACGGTGTCCCGGATTCCGGGCACCGTTTCCGCGAGCACTCGAAACGCCCGCGTGGCCGGCCCAAAGCGAGGGACCTTGAGGCGGAGCCTCAGATACTCGTCGAGGGCGGCCGCAGGATCGACCGCCAGCGCGTGAAGCCCGGGCCGCACCAGCACGGGCTGCGGCCCCAGCACGGGCACCCGGAGGTGGGAACCGAGGCCGGTGGCGTCGGTCATGCCGATCGCGAGCACCTGCCTGCCGTGCTTCGCCGCGTGGAGGGCGGCGGCGGCGCTCAGCGCGCTCCGGCCCGCCCCACCCTTGCCGGTGACGATGAGGAGGCGCCGTTCGAGCATGCGAAAGAGGTGGGGCTATCCGGTTTGGTCGCCGAGGGGGACTCGCAGCACCAGCGCGTCGTCCTCGACCGAGACGTCGGCGTCGGCGACGAGCGAATAGTCGACGAAGTCCTGTTGCGCCCCGGCGAGGAACTTGCGACGGGCTTCACCTTCGAGCGGGGGAACACCGCGCTCTTTGACGGCCTCGGCCCGTCGCCGAAAGCGCTCCTTGAAGGCATCTACGTCGAATGTCGCCATCGTCCCAACTCCGGTCTGGGTCTCAAGCCTAGAACCCCGATCGCCTCATCCCCGTCAGTCGTCAGGATCGGCGACTCCAGCCGCGGCTCGCTTGGCTGCCGCCCGGCGCTCGGTGGCGAGGCGGCCCAGCCCGTGGTCGCCATGATCGACGAAGCGCATGGCATCGGCGACGGCCCGATGCCCCGCCTGATCACGGATCAACCGATGCATCTCCTGGCAGACCCGGCGGTAGTCGGGGTGCCCGCCCTCGGCAGTCCGCAATTCGAGAAGGTGGAACGCCTCGCGGGCGTTGAGGTGCATGAAGAATCGAATGCGGTACGCGAACGGCACCGCGTATTGGGCGAGTTCGGCTCCGAGCGATGACACCATCTCCCCGTGGAGCGCCTCAGCACGGGCCATTGCTTCGTGCCACGCCCCTTCCGCCTCGACGTCGATGATGGACTCAGGCACCACGTACCCGTGGAGAGTTCCGAGGCGCTGCCAGTCGAGGGTGAGCATCCGATGGCGTTGGAGATCACGGAAGATGCCGTAGTCGCACAGGATGTCGAACCGGTAGGCGACCCGCTCCATCCCTCTACCGGGCTTGTGGCGGCGGTTCTCGCGTTCGCCCACATAGGCGGCGATGACCCTCGCACGATCCTCCGCCGTCATTTGCCGCGCCATCTCGAGGAGGCGGTCGTCCGGCAGATCGGTATAGGAATAGAGAGCGGCCGCGGCGATCTTGGTCTCGGCATCGGAATCCCACTCGACCAGGGTCACCTCGGGGCGCGCCGGTACCGGCTCGGAGATCTCTCCAGCCACCGCCCGCATCCGGGCTGCGGTGTCCTCGAGGTATCGACTCCACGCCCCGCCGCGTTCCGGATTGTCGACCCGGACGAGGAACGCGGGTATCAGCTTGCGTAGCTCGGTAAGCATCCGGTCGGCCACCTGGCGCACCTCGGCGGTTGGGTTGGCCCGCATACGGAGCAGCAGCATCTCGTAAGCCTGTCCCGTGCCGTAGATTCCGACGTTCGACAGGGTGGCCGCGGGTAGCAAGCCCCGCAGATCGTCACAGACCCTCGCCCTGATGGTCGACCGGTAGACGAAGTCGGAGTCATCTGATGACTTGGGGAACAACGACTCGTAGTACGCGGTCAGCCGCTCGGTCAGCCCGGCGTAGGTGTCGAACAGGCGCTCCATCGTGGCCGAGTACTCCGCTGCCAGCGGAGAGGTGGCGACCTCTGGGGGGATGAGAAACCGGTAGCGCCCGCCGAGCCGTTGGTCGTAGAACATGTAACGCGTGCTCTGTTCCAGATACGCCGCCAGTCGGCCTCGTTCGAGGACCTTGGTGAGGACGTTGGAGGCCTGCTCGCAGGCGAGGTGCACCCCGCCCAGCTGCGCCACAGAATCGTCACCGTACTGCGTGAAGACCCGGTTGTAGAGGTCCTCGGCTCGACTCAACTTGATCCGCTCGTGGTCGCCTTCGAGACCCTCGGCTATCGCTGCGATCCCCACCTCGGGGGCGTCGTAGAACTCATCGAGAAACAGTCGCCTCACCGACTTGGGGGAGCGGCTGTAGCGGGCGAACAGTGCGCCCTTGACGACTTCGGGGAGATTGATGAGGCCGAACACCGGCTCGGAGGTGTTGGTGAAGAAGCGTGCAAGCACCGCCGTCTCGTCGGGTGTAAACGTCTCCGTGTGGTACCCGACCGGGGGCAGGGCCCCAACCGGGTTCCTGGTCGTCGCAGTCATCTCACACCCGTGTAATTTGCCACCGCTGCGACGGTATCACCGCGGCCGACGGTGGGGCAAGTGAGCCGCCGATGAAGGAGAAGCTTGTGGCCGCAGGCTGATACCGTCCCCGAAGTGACCGGCATCCGGATCGTGATCGGGATCGTCATCGGGGCAATCGTGCTGATCGCCCTGGTGCCGATGTTCGCCCTGCTGGATCTTGCCGGAGGGGGGGACGGCCTCGGGCTGTGTACCGAGGGTCTCGGATCCTGCCGCACCTCATACTTCGACGGCCCGGAGTTGGTCGGGTTGCTCGTCGTGGTGCTCTTCCTCCTGCTGATGCTGCTCAGAGCAGCCTTTCATATTCGGTCTCTAATGGAGCAACGACGCGAGGCCGAGGGTGCGGCGGCGGAATTTGGCCGCAAACCGCATCGCCCGTGACGCCTGTCAGTGGGGGGCGCCGATTGCGATGGTCTCCAGGTCGTCTTCAGGGCCGGTGCCAGCGAGGACGACATAGATCCCTCCAAGGATGAGCGCGGCCCCCACCAGGCCGCGCCCCCCGAGGCGGTCGCCGAGCAGCACCGCACCGGACAGTGCCGCGAACGCCGGTTCGAGCGCCAGCACGATCGCGGTCCTCGAGGGCCCCACCACGGTCTGACTCCACACCTGCAGGTAGAAGGCTCCGGCGCTGACGAGGATGCCGGTGATCGCGATAGCCGCCCACGACGCTCGAGGTGGTGTGCCGACTCCCTCCACGAGCCCGGAGGCGGCAAGGCCGAGCACGGCAGTGACAGCCAGCTGCACGCCGGTGAACGAGAGGACCGGGTGTCGGTGGGCGCTTCGTGCCAGGAAGACGATATGAGCGGCGAAAGCGACGGCGCACCCCGCCGTGTAGGCGTCGCCTGCCTCGAGTCGAAAGCCGTCGGCGATCGTCAGCACGCCGAATCCGCAGACGGCCAGCGCCGCCCCCGCGAGAACGATGCCGCGCGGGGCGCGCCGACTGACGGCCGCCGCGAGCAGCGGTGTAAGGACGACGTAGAGGCCGGTCACCAGCCCCGAGTTCGAAGCCGATGTGGCCGTCAATCCCTGTGTCTGCAGGGCGTACCCGGTGAACAACAGGACGCCGGCGATCGAGCCGTCGCGCCAGAGCCGCCGCCCCGTGGGGAGTCGGATCGCGAAAAGCAGACTTGCTCCAAGAAGGAACCTCCATCCCACGAAGCTCAGCGGCGGGACGATCTCGACCGCGTCCTTGACCACCACGAAGGTGACCCCGAACAAAAGGGATGCCGTCGCCAGCGCGACATACGCCACGACAGGCCGTCGAGTAACCATGGCCGTCAGGGCCGCCAGAGGGAGATCGCCGCTCCGGCCGCCACGAGTGCCATCGCCCCCACCAGGAGGGGAGCGCCTGGTCCGAGCGCCGCACCCTCTAGACCCCTTACGGCGTGAATGGCGTCCGTCAACTTCACCGCGGCGAACACAGTGGCAAGACAGCCAACCATCGTCAGCATGATCCCGATCACCGGGGAGTTACCGCGGCTCCAGTCGCCCCAGGCCGCCTTGACCACCACGGGGGCGGCTATCACCACTGCGGGCCACCCGTCACCGGCGATGCCGTCGATCGCTCCGAGCACCGGCAGCCTGGCGAAGGGAAGAAAGAGCGCGAGCACCCCGAACACTGCACCTGCGAGCACTAACGGGCGGTGAGGGTGCATGTTCAGCCGGCCCGGAGCGGTTTCGTCCGGGGAATCAACCGGTCAGTCCTCGCGGTGCCGGTCGGCGTCGTCATCGGCGGCCCTGTCGCTGGCGGGCTCAGCATCAAAGATCAGCGTGCCGTCGTTGTCAGTGTCGACGGACTCAAGAAATGCCGGGATCTCTAGAGAGTCGAACAGCGGTTCCCCGAACGGGCTGACTTCCGGCTCGCGTCGCTGCGGTGTCCGGCTGGGGCTCGGGGGGGCAGGGCTCGGATCCGCCGAAGCTGGCCGCGGCGGATCAGCGCCCCGCTCGGTCTCTGCCCGGGCGGGCCGAGCCGCGGCGGCCTTCTCGGCGGCGGCAGGCCGGGACCTGGCCGTCTGCGCCGAGTGCAGCCGCGACGGATCCGCACCAGTTGGCAAGCCGAGAAAGGTGCGGGTGAGCCCGACGCCGATACCGACCAGAGTGACGAAAGTTCCGAACACCAAGAGGCGGGCGCCGATGCCGACCGAGCCCCCCAGGGTGTCCGCGAGGACCGAGGCATCGAGATGCTTGACGATCGCGTAGGGGAAGGCCGCCAGGCCGAGGACGAGCGAGGCCCACGACAGCGGGCGGGGGAGCGGCCGCGTGTGGTCGGGGAGCAGGGTGATGAGGAAAATGGGGAGAAGAAGGGCGACCGCGGGCAGTGCATCAGCCTGCAGCGCGGTTCGGTTGCCGCTCGGAGAAGTCACGAACGCGAAGCTCAGCGAGGCCATCGCCAGGAGCACTCCGACATCGATCACGATTCGCGAGGCGTGAAACGCCAGGGTCGTGGGCGGTGGGCGATGCTGCGGCTGCAATTGGGCTCCGGGGACGGCAAGGGAACTGGTCACCGAGGTTAGAGGGTCAGCGAATGGATCGCTGACTCCATCAGGTTGCGGATTGCGGCAAGCCGAAACCTGATCCCGGGGCGAGTCCATTCGCTGACCCTCTTGGCGTCTGGTCGGTCTCGCCCATTTCGGCACCCGCAGGGTCACTGAGGGGGGGAGGGCGGCATCGGTACCATCGCCGCCGATGGCACCCGCTTCTCCCCCCTCCGTCGCCGAAGCCGCGGAGCGACGCCGGGCACGCACGATCTTGAATCGACTCCAGCGTCGCTATCCCGATATCGGCACGGCGCTCGAGTACGAAGACCCCTGGCAGTTGCTCGTCGCCACTGTGCTGAGTGCGCAGACCACCGATGAGAACGTCAATCGGGTGACCCCGGCGGTGTTTGCCCGGTGGCCGACGGCGGCCGACCTGGCCAACGCCGACCCTGATGAAGTCGAGCAGGTGGTCTACTCGACCGGCTTCTACCGGCAGAAGACCAGGGCGGTCATCGCGCTGAGCGCGGATCTCATCGATCGGTTCGATGGAGAGGTGCCAGACGACCTCGGCCGCCTTGTCACACTCAAAGGTGTCGGCCGGAAGACGGCGAGCGTGGTGCTTGCCGAGGCATGGAGCAAACCCGCCATCGCCGTCGATACTCACGTGAAGCGAGTGGCTCGCCGCCTCGCATTGACCGCGGCCACCGATCCGGTGAAGGTCGAGGGGGATCTCCGGGGCCTCTATCCACCGGCCCGGTGGGCGGGGATCTCGATGCGGGTGATCCAGTTCGGTCGGGATATCTGCTCGGCGCGCAAGCCCCGGTGTTGGGAGTGTCCCCTGCGCGACCTGTGCCCCTATCCGGACAAGACGCCTCCCCCGTGACCCGATGGCGGTCGCCTCATGATCGGGCAATCGCCGCGCTGGCGGTGCCGGCGTTGGGGTCCCTCATCGCCGAGCCGGTTCTCAGCCTCGTGGACACGGCCTTCATCGGCCGGGTGGGCACCGATGCCCTCGGTGCGCTGGGGGTGGCGGCAGCCGTATTCGGCCTCGCGTTCTTCCTCTTCAACTTCCTCGAGTACGGGACGACGACGGAGGTGGCGCGGGCGGTCGGAAGGGGAGATCTGGCGGCTGCCGGGCGCGCCACGATCACGGCCGGGGTGCTCGGCGTCGCGTGTGGTTCGGCGGTCGCCATCACGCTGGTGCTTTTCCGGGGTCCGATCGTCGAGATGCTTGGTGCCACCGGTGGGGTGAGGTCGGGTGCGATGACGTATATCGGCATCCGTGCCCTGGCGGCGCCGGCGGTGCTGCTCAGCCGGGCCGCCCACGGCGCCTACCGCGGCTACCAGGACACCCGAACGCCGTTTGTCGTCGCTCTCGGGGTCAACGCGGTCAACCTCGTTCTCGACCCGATACTCATCTTCGGGTTCGACTGGGGGGTGGCCGGGGCGGCGTGGGCAACCGTGACTGCTCAGTGGATCGGGGCTTGCTGGTTCGTCGCTCTGCTCGCGCGAGGACGGTCGCGCTACGGCCTCGTCGGCGCACGACCGGTCGCGGACGAGGTGCGTCGATTCCTGCGGGTGGGACGGGATCTGGCGATCCGTACCGGGGCACTGCTGGCCACCTTCACCATGGCAACGGCGATCGCCACCCGGGTGTCGGACGTCGCCGTGGCGGCACATCAAGTGGTGTCCCAGCTGTTCCTCTTCCTGGCGCTCGGGCTCGACGCGTTGGCCATCGCCGCCCAGGCGTTGGTGGCGCGGGTGCTGGGGTCGGGTGACCGGGTGGCGGCCCGAGAGGTCGCAGACCGCCTGTTGGTGATCGGGGTGGCAGTGGGGGTAGTGGCGACCATGGTCCTATGGGCGGTCGGGCCGTTCGTTGCCGGATGGTTCACCTCGGACCCGGCGACCCGCGAGGCGATCGAAAGCGCCTTCACCATTCTCGTGCTGATGCAACCGGTCGCGGCAGTGGTATTCGTCTGGGACGGCGTGTTCATCGGTGCCGGCGACTTCGGATTCCTCGCGATCGCCATGGTGGTGTCGTCGGCCATCGCGGTCGGGTTGCTCGGACTGGTGCTGCCATTCGATTGGGGACTCGATGGCGTGTGGTGGTCGCTCGGCGCTCTCCTGGGGCTACGCGGCCTCACCCTGGCATGGAGACGGGCGGCTCGGCAGGGCCCGTTTGCGAATCCGGTACGAGGCTGATTCCCTTCGTCTCCGGGAGCAGCGCGATCGCGGCGCTCGACACCAGCAGAAATCCCCCGAGGAGGGCGATCGTTTGCGGGACGCCCCACGCGTCGACGGCAAACCGCCCCGCGGCGAATCCGGTGATGCCGCCGAGGACGCTGGCGTTGACGATCCAGGCCCCCGCGGTGGCTCGAAGGTCGGTCGGGAAGAGCTCGGACCGTTGGGACGCGAATGCTGGTCCGAACGCCGATCCCCCCAGGGTCGACAGAAAGATACCTATGCCAAGCAGCGGACCAGTCTCGGCGAAATACACGCCGACGCCGCCGGTGACACCGATGAGAATCGCTACGGCTTCGGTTGGCCGTCTGCCGGCGACATCGGCGAGTCTGCCGCCGGCGAGGAGGCCTATCGCTACCCCGGGTGCGCTCGTGGCGGCGAGCAGCAATGAGGCCGAGCCGGGCGACCAGCCCAGCACGTTCTCGAGGCGAACCAGCAGAAGGTTCGCGGTCGGGGCGGTGAATGCGGATATGGCGAATGACAGCAGCGCCATCGGCCAGAAGCGGGCGGCATGGCCGCGACGAAACACGGCCGCCAGCGGGGGACGGGTGGCCGGGACCTGGAATGCGCGCGACTCTCGAACCCGGCGTGCCAGGAAGGGGAGCGCGACCAGTGGCACCGCGCTCAGCCCGAAGAGGAGGCGCCACTCATCGCCGCCGGCGCCGAATGGGCGGAGCAACAGGCCGACACCAGTCCCGAGCGAGGTGAACAGCGCGTACAGACCGATGGCGTATCCGCGAATCCGGGGGCCGATCTCCTCGGCGAGGACGATCAGGGCCAGCGAGCCGACGGCAACGGTGCCGATGCGGGCAATGGCCTGGCTGATGGTGAAGGAGCTGGTCCCCGGAAGCAGCGCTGTCACCAGATTCGCCGAGGTGAGGATGGCGAACGCCACCAACAAGGGAAGGCGACGACCTCGATGATCGCTCCACCACGACAGACCCAGCGCAAGCAGGGACGCGGCGCGGATGGTGGCCATCAGGTCGAAGACTTCCGCGTCGGAAAGGGCCAGGTCGGTCTGAACGAACGACAGGGCGTGGGTGACGACGGTACCTGCCCAACCCTGGGTGAGGGCCACCACCGAGAACAGCGTGAGAATCACTGCTTCGCGATGCTCGATCCGAACGGCGGGTCGGAGCGCCTGGAGCAGCCCCACCGTCAGGCGATCTCGCTGCCCGGCGCCACGGGCCGATCGGGGCGGAGCAATACGACCCCGTCCTCGGTGAGAACGCCAAGCACCAGCACGTCCGACCGAAAGCCGGCGACCCTGATCGGTTCGAAACCGGTCACGGCGATCACCTGCATGCCAGGCAGCTCGTCAGGGCTGTAGCGGTCGGTGATCTTCGCCGACGACTGCAGTTCGCCCAGGTCGCCGAAGTCGATCCAGAGGCGATACGACGGCATTCGTGCTCCGGCGTTCTTCTCGGCACGTTTGATCGTCCCCGCGCGGACTTTGAGTTCGTGCCAGTCACTGATGGTGGGCACCGCCGGGAGGTTACCGGGAACGAGAGGGGCGTCCGTTAGCGTTGGCGGGCAGAGCGCGGAGACATCATGGACATCGGCAACGTCAATGTGATCGCGGCCTTCCTCTTCGGAGCGCTCTCGTTCTTGTCGCCGTGCGTCCTCCCGCTGCTGCCGGGCTACCTGTCGATGATGTCCGGCTACTCGGCGGCGGACATGGCGGACGGGAAGGTGTCGACCCGGCGAATGCTGCGGGTGACCCTGCTGTTCGTCGCCGGGTTCACCGCCGTCTTTGTCGCCCTCGGGGCCACGGCCACGTCGCTGCGCGGGCTGCTGGTTCGCAACGAGAGCACGATCCTCGCCGTTGCCGGGTGGATCGTCCTGGGGATGGGTCTGTTCATTGCCCTTTCGGCGCTCATCAATCCCCGGCTGCTCGCTCCGTTCATGCGCGAGCGCCGGGTCGACGTCAGGCCCTCACGACTCGGCTCGTGGGCCGCGCCGGTGATGGGGGCGGCGTTCGGCTTCGGATGGACCCCATGCATCGGGCCGACGTTGGGGGCAATCCTCACGGTGGCCGCCACCGAGGACACTGTGGGGGAGGGCATGTTCCTGCTCTTTGTCTACTCGATGGGGCTCGGCGTCCCCTTTGTGCTCGCCGGGCTTGGCATCAACAAGGCCTATGGGGCTTTCGGGTGGTTCAAACGCCACTTCACGCCGATCACGGTGGCCTCGGGTCTGCTCCTTGCGGTGTTCGGCGTGCTGATGATCTCCGGCCGGTTGATCGACCTCAACATCTGGTTCCAGCGGGTTCTCCCGAAATGGTTGTGGAACGTATGAAGCCCGGGCACGAAGTGGAGACTCTTCCGGGGAACCTTCACTCGCGGCCGGTCAACCGATGACCGCGACGCCCCTCTCTTACGGCGACACCACCGGCGAGTATTTTGCGGCTCGCCGGGGGGCGGCGGTGCTGCAGGGATCGCATGATCTGATCTGGGTCGACGGACCTGACGCAGTCCGGTTTCTCGACGGCCAACTGACTCAGGACCTCGGCGCGATGAAGCCCGGTGAAGTGGCGCGATCGTTCCTGCTCGAACCCCGCGGGAAGTTGCGAGCGATCCTCTGGGTGCTGATGGGTGCCGACCGGGTCGGCCTGGTGGCAGACCGCGGAGTGGGCCTGACGGCGTCGACGCTCCTCGAACGGTTTCGCTTTCGAGTCGACGCGGCCATAACACTCGACGATCGACCGATCGCGGCCTTGTGGGGACCCGAGACGCCGACGGTGCTGGCGAACGCAGGTTTGCCGGTCCCGGAGGGATGGGCGGTGGCAGCCGACGGCGCGGTCGTCGCCTCGATTCCGGTCGGAGTTCCTCGGTTCCTCGTCGTCGGCGGAGCCGACCTGGCGGGCGCCCGCCCCATCGGCTCGATCGCGGCGACCACCGTGCGCATCGAGGCCGGCGAACCGGTAATGGGCCAGGATGCGACCGAAGTGACCATTCCCCAGGAGACGGGACTGGTTCCCGCCGCGGTCTCCTTCACCAAGGGTTGTTATGTCGGCCAGGAACTCGTTGCCCGGATCGATTCACGGGGCCATGTGAATCGCCTCCTCCGCGGCATCGTGTTGCGTGAGACGGTCGTCCCGCCGGTGGGAGCAGATGTCGTCCACGGCGGTGATGTGGTCGGGGCGCTCTCATCTGTCGGTGAGTCCCTGACCCTGCGGGCACCCATCGCCCTCGGGACGGTGAGGCGGGAGATCGAACCTGGTACCGAGGTGGAGATTCGATGGCCCGGTGGTGCCGCCTCGGCAGAGGTGCGGGCACTCCCACTAGACGACTTCGCAGTCGATGTCTCATAGATCTCTAACAATCGTTTCCGAAGATCCCCTCATGGAGCTGGCGCGATGACGACAAGCCGGGGCACGGTGGTGCTCATAGAGGACGAGGAGCCGATCGCCGACCTCGTCCGGATGTACTTCGAACAGGAGGGATTCAAGCTGGTTCACGCTCGCGATGGTGAGCGTGGGCTCGACGCGGTCCGCGATCGTGATCCCCGGGTGGTGCTGCTCGACATCGGACTGCCCGGGATCGACGGCATCGAGGTGTGCCGGCGGATCCGGGCGTGGTCGGACGTCCCGGTGATCATGCTGACGGCCCGAGACGGTGAGGTCGACAAGGTGGTCGGATTGGAGATCGGCGCCGACGACTACCTCACCAAGCCCTTCTCGCCCCGGGAGCTCGTTGCCCGCGTCCGGGCAGTGCTCCGCCGCTCGGAGGAGCCTCCACGAGCACCGGCAATCCTCGAGGTGGCCGGGTTCGAGATCGACTCGGGACGGCGCGAAATCCGCCCGCCCGGTGGGGGAGCCGTCCGACCAACGGCGCGCGAGTTCGACCTGCTCTGGTACCTCGCAGAGAATCGCGGGCTGGTGCTGTCGCGCGCGCAGATCCTCGAGGCAGTCTGGGGTTACGACTACGTCGGCGAGACCCGAACGGTCGACGTGCATGTCCGCCAGCTCCGGAAGAAGCTCGAGGGTCTCCCGATCGAGACGGCATGGGGGGTCGGCTACCGGATGGGGGAATGATGCTCGCCTCCCGCCTCCCGCTACCCGCCACCCGCAAGAATCGAGTGGGTGACCGGATCCGCGATGCTCGTTCTTGCTGGGGGCTGGGCCGGCTGAAGGCCGGCCTTAGGCGGCCCAATGGCCGCCCGGGGACTGGAGACTGGGGACTGGGATGAAGCGGCGCTTCTTCTGGGGGATGGTGGGGGTGGCTCTGGTGACGTTGACCATCGGGGGGCTGACCGGTGCCATCTTGATCAACCGGTCGGTCGAGTCGTCGGTGAGGTCCGAGTTCGCTCGCCAGGCCAACGCCACCGCTCGAATAATCGAGGCCGAATTGGCCCGGACTCCAGGGCTCGGGGCCCGCAGCCTTGCCGGGGTGCTGGGAGTTGTCGCGTCGATCGGGGGACACGACTATGTCGAGGCGGCGCTGGTGGGGCCGCGTGGGACGGTCACCATCCTGGGCGACGGCACCGCACTCCTCGACCTCGTTCCCGATCTTGGGGATCTCGGCGCCCCCCTTCATTTCGACGCGACGGTCGACGGGACGAAGGTGGCCGTGGTCGCCCAGCCTTTCGCCACCGGGAACCGGGGCACGGTGGTGGTCGTGATCGGCACCACCCTCGAGCTGGTGCCGTGGCGCGAGGTGCTGTTACGACTCGCTTGGGCAATGGTGCTGGCGGTGCTCCTGGCTGCGGTGCTGGCGGGATCGTTCGCTCGATTCGCCGGGCGGCGCCTCGAGGCGCTGCGGGACGCCTCGGGTGACATCGCCGGCGGCGATCTCGGCGCCAGAGTCGAGGTCGACGGCGATGACGAGGTCGCCCAGGTGGCGGTGGCGTTCAACGAGATGGCCAAACAGCTCGAGGCGTCCCGCCGCCGGGAGCGAGAGTTCCTGGTCTCTGTCGGCCACGATCTCCGCACTCCGCTGACGACGATCACCGGGTATTCCGAGGCGATCCAGGAAGGACGGGTCACCCAGGAGGAGATGGCGCGAGTCGCCTCGGTGCTGCGGATCGAGGCATCCCGGCTCAGCCGACTGGTCGAAGACCTGATGCTGTTGGCGCGGATCGAGGCGCGGGAGTTCAGCCTTCGTCCCGAACCGGTGGACCTCGCCGGCCATCTCAAAGGCGTGCTCGAAGGCTTTCGTGAGCGTGCCGACTCGGCGCGGGTCAGCCTCGACTTCGATCTGGCGGATGTCGGCGCGGTGGAGATCGACCCCGATCGCATTGCCCAGGTGGTGGGCAATCTGCTGGAGAACGCGCTGCGCTACACCCCCGAGGCGGGAAGCGTGACCCTGCGACTCGAGCGGCGACCCTCCGGCCTCATGATCGAAGTGGCGGACTCCGGGCCCGGGGTGGATCAATCGGACGTCCCACACATCTTCGAGCGCCTCTACGTGGCGACCCGGTATCGACCGGTGCGACCCGAAGGCAGTGGCCTGGGTTTGTCCATCGTTCGCGAGCTGGTCGAAGCGATGGGTGGCACCACCGAAGTGGAGAGCGCTCCCGGCGAAGGGACGAGCATCCGGGTCCTCCTCGAGTAGCAAGAATCAAGAGCCAAGGTCAAGAGCCCTCGCCTTGGCTCTTGACTCTTGACTCTGTGGTTACCCTCCGGCGCGCATGACCGACTTCCTCCGCGTTGCCTGTGCGCAGATCGACCTGGTGGTCGGTGACCTCGACGGCAACGCATCCCGCATCGTCGAGGCAATGGCCTGGGCCGAGGATTGCCAGGCAGACGTGCTGCTCCTTCCCGAATTGGCCCTCACCGGGTATCCTCCCGAGGACCTCGTCCTTCGGGACGGCTTCGTGTCGGCCAATATCGCCGAACTTCGGACCATCGCCGAGCGCTCCGGGTCGACGACGTCGGTGATCGGGTTCGTCGACCGGTCGGGCGGAACGAACCGCGACGACGCCGGCCACCGCCGGGTGCACAACGCGGCTGCCCTGGTCAGCGGAGGCCGGGTGCGCGGTATCTATCACAAGTGTCTACTCCCCAACTACGGCGTATTCGACGAAGACCGCTACTTCTCGGCCGGCCAACGCCCCGGGTCGCTGTGGGAGATCAACGGCGCCGTCGTCGGCGTGTCGGTTTGCGAGGACATCTGGGTGCCCGATGGCCCCCCTTCGCTGCAAGCCAAGGGCGGCGCCGACATCCTGCTCAACATCAACGGCTCGCCCTACCACCAGGGCAAGGGGGTGGAGCGTGAGCGGATGATCGCCGAGCGGGCCCGGGCCTACGGCGTGCCCGTGGTGTACCTCAACTCCGTCGGCGGGCAGGACGAACTGGTCTTCGACGGCCAGAGCATGGTGTTCGCCGCCGGGGGCGACCTCCTCTACCGGGCGCCCCAGTTCGAGGAGGACCTCTTCTGGGTGGATGTGCCGCTTCCCGAGTCGGGTCGGGCCGATGTCGACGCGTTGCCTGTATCGTCTGGCGACCTGCTCGAAGGCGACCCCGAGCCACCACCGCCCTCGCACGCATCCCTCGAAGAGGATGCCGAGGTGTATCGGGCACTGGTGGCGGGGCTGCGGGGCTACGTGCGAAAGAACGGGTTCGATTCCGTCGTCATCGGTCTCTCCGGGGGGATCGACTCCTCTCTGACCGCCGTCATCGCCGCGGACGCCCTCGGGCCCGAGGCGGTGTGGGGGGTGACCATGCCATCGCGTTACTCGTCGGAAGGGTCGGTGGCCGATTCTCGTGAACTCGCCGGGAACCTGGGCATCCGGTTCGACGAGATCTCTATCGAGCCGCCGTTTGAAGGCTTTCTCGAGGCCCTGTCGGGGGTGTTCCAGGAAACCGGCGAAGACGTCACCGAGGAGAACCTGCAGGCCCGGGCTCGCGGGGCGATTCTCATGGCGCTCTCCAACAAGTTCGGGGGCATGGTCGTGGCCACCGGGAACAAGTCGGAGATGTCGGTGGGCTACGCGACGCTGTACGGAGACATGGTGGGCGGATACGCGGTGTTGAAGGACATCTACAAGACCCATCTGTATCGGATCGCCCGGTGGCGAAACCGCGAAGGGTCGGTCATTCCCGAGGCGGTGCTCGAGAAGCCGCCGTCGGCCGAGCTCCGACCGAATCAGGTCGACACCGATTCGCTTCCGCCCTACGACGTACTCGACCCGATCCTCATGCGCTACATCGAGGGCGACCAGACCGCAGACGAGATCGTCGCCTCGGGGTTCGATCGTGCGTTGGTGAAGCGGATCACCCGGATGGTCGACCGCAACGAGTACAAGCGCCGCCAGGCTGCTCCAGGTGTCAAGATCACCACGAAGGCTTTGGGCCGCGACCGCAGGTTGCCGATCACCAACAGGTACAGCTGAGCCAAGAGTCGAGATTCAAGAGCCAAGACTTTGAATCTCGACTCTTGGCTCTTGAATCTCCTTGTGCCGGGAGGGGGAGTCGAACCCCCACGGGCTTGCGCCCAACGGATTTTGAGTCCGCCGCGTCTGCCATTCCGCCACCCCGGCGCGAGGCACGATGATACGGGCCGGTCGCACCCTCGCCACTGTTAGGTTGCCGACGATGAGGCGCATCGAGCGTCGGATCCTCCGTATCTCCGACGAGTTGGAGCAACTGCGCGAGCAGGTCCGCCTGACCGAGGAGGAGCTGCGCATCCACCAGCATCTCGACGACGACGCCCGCCGCGATGCGGCGGTCGGGGGCCCGATCGAGCGGGAGGACGCCCGCATCACCTCCGGCGACGTCAACCGATTCGAACGCCTGCTCGTCGACCTGCGATCCCAGGAGTCCCGTCTGGAAGAACAGCGCCGCAGGCTGGTCGACCGGATGTAGAAAGCCAACAGCCAACGGCCAACGGCCAAGAACCAAGAATCAAGAACCAAGAATCAAGAACCGAGAACCAAGAGCCAGGATCGTGAGTCTTGATTCTTGACTCTTGTATCCCATCCGGCCTCGCCGATCGCGCGAAGGCCCCGGGCGAGGTTTCGCCTTTCGCCTTTCGCCCATCGCGCCCCCACTCGCTAGCTGATCGCTCACGCAAGGCCACCTACCATCGCGCCCAATGCCCACCCTCGCCTTGATCGACGGTCACTCGCTGGCGTATCGCGCCTTTTTTGCACTCCCGTCGGATCTGGCGACCCCGAGCGGGCAGGTGACAAACGCGGTCTACGGCTTCACCTCGATGATCATCAAGCTGCTCGGTGACGAGCATCCCGAGGCGCTGGCAGTGGCGTGGGACACTCCGACGGCGACCTTTCGCTCGGAGCGATACGTGGAATACAAGGCGCAACGCGCTGCAGCGCCCGACCTGTTCCGCAGTCAGCTGCCGCTGATCCGCGAGGTGGCCGATGTGCTCAACTTCAAGCAATTCGAGGCGCCCGGCTGGGAGGCCGACGACATCATCGCCACCATCGCCCGCAAGGCGGCTGCCGATGGCTGGGACGTGCTGATCGTCACGGGGGACCGCGACGCCTTCCAACTGATCGAGGGCACGATCCGGGTCTATTACACCCGCCGGGGGATCACCGACACGATCGTGGCCGACGCGGAATATGTGGAGGAGCGTTACGGGGTGCGCCCGGATCAGTACGCCGACTACGCCGCCCTGCGGGGCGACTCGTCGGACAACCTTCCCGGGGTGCCGGGGGTGGGGGAGAAGACCGCAGCGAAGCTGGTGGCGGGGTACGGGGGGCTCGAGGGAATCTACGAGCACCTGGCCGAGCTGACCCCGAAACTCCGGGAGAACCTCGAGGCGTCGCGCGAGCAGGTGTACTTGAACCGCGACCTCACCCGCCTGGTCGACGACGTCCCCATCGATGTCGATCCGAGTGCGATGGCGCTTGCCCCCTGGGACCCCCAGGAGGTGCGCCGGGTCTTCGACGGGTTGGCCTTCCGGTCGCTGTGGCAGCGTCTCCAGGAGGTGGGTGGCGGTGGTCAGCCGGAACCCGACGAGATGCTCGAGGTGGAGGTCGTCACCGGGTCGGGGGCGGAGGCCCTCGCCGCGGCCGGCGACCTTATGGCGATCGAGGCCGTTTGGGATGGGTCCGATCTCGTCGGGGTGGCGGTGGCGGCCAACGGCGCCGACGCCACGTTCGTGCCCTTTGACCGGCTGGGGGCATTGGGCCCCGCCCTCGCCGATCCGACGCGATCCAAGGCGCTCCATGATGCCAAGCGGCTCACCCGGGCACTGCTCGAGGCCGACCTGGATCTCAGGGGGCTGGCGTTCGACACCGCCCTGGCGGCCTATGTGATCAACCCGTCATCGGGGTCGCCGACTCTCGCCGACCTGGCTGGGACCGTGCTGGGTCTGGAGATCGACCCGGAGGTCGGGTCGGGAGCGGGGAAGGCGCAAGGAACCCTCGACTTCGACGGGTCGGGTCTCGACATCGACGCAGCCGGCCGCCGGGCCGCGGCGGTCGGGTTGCTGGTCGATCCGCTTACCGAACAGATGGAGGCCCGCGGGGGGCTGGCGTTGTTCGAAGAGGTGGAGCTGCCCCTGGTCCGAGTCCTCGCTCGGATGGAGGAGGCGGGGATCGGGGTGGATCGGACCTACCTCGAAGAACTCGGTGAGAGCCTCCGCGACCGACTGGCGACCCTCGAGAGGAAGATCTACGAGCATGCCGGTGAAGCATTCAACGTCAACTCGACGCTGCAATTGCGGGAGATCCTCTTCGACCGTCTCGGTCTGCCGGTTCTCAAGAAGACGCCGAAGGGTCAGCCCTCGACCGATGCCGCCACGCTGCAGAAGATGGCCGACGACCACCCAATCGTCGAGCAGTTGCTGCGCTTCCGGGAGCTCGAGAAGCTCCGCTCCACCTATGTCGACGGGCTGCTGCCATTGATCGGATCCGACGGGCGGATCCACTGCGTCTTCAACCAGACCGGCGCCTCGACCGGGCGGATCTCGTCGGAGCAGCCGAATATGCAGAACATCCCGATCCGGTCAGAGGAGGGGAGGACCATTCGGCGGGCGTTCGTCGCTGCAGAGGGCCACACCTTCGTGGTGGCCGACTACAGCCAGATCGAATTGCGGATCCTTGCTCACCTGAGCGGGGAGCCGGCGTTGGTCGAAGCGTTTGCCTCCGGCCAGGACGTCCACACCGCCACGGCCGCCCGGGTGTTCGCGGTGGACCCGGGTGCGGTCGATGCCGACATGCGACGCATGGCGAAGGTGATCAACTTCGGTCTCCTTTTCGGGATGGAGGCCTACGGGTTGGGTCAGCGACTCGAGATATCGGCTGAGGCAGCCAAAGACCACATGGAGGCCTACTTCGCCCAATTCCCCGGTGTGAAGGCGTTCATGTCGGGGATCGTCGTGGAGGCCCGTAACAACGGCTACACCGAAACGCTGCTCGGCCGTCGCAGGTACCTACCGGAGCTGGTGTCGGGGAACTTCCGCGAACGCCAGAGCGGCGAGCGCATGGCGCTCAACGCTCCCATCCAGGGCTCGGCCGCCGACATCATCAAGAAGGCGATGATCGATCTCGATGCTGCCCTTGAGGGCGGCGGCTCCGCCGCAATGCTGCTTCAGGTGCACGACGAATTGGTGATCGAGGCGCCCGACGCGGAAGTCGATCGAGTGTCGGCGACCATCGTCGAGATCATGGAGGGTGTGGTCAAACTAGACGTTCCTCTGGTGGTCGAAGTGGGCGTTGGCAAGACCCTGGCGGAGACGAAGTCATAGTGGCGGGCGTTCTCGGTGGAACCGCCTACGCCTTGTGTTACGCTTGCCGCGCCTCCAGGCGTTCTGTCTGGGGAGTTTCATTCTTCGAGGTGACCCATATCCATGACCGATGAGACCGCGAACGCGCCTGCGGACGAAACCGCAAGCGCAGTCGAAGCCGTCGAGGGCGAGGCTCCGACCAACGACACCGCCCCCGCCCCAGCCCCCGCAGCCGCCGTAAACGCCGATGCCGAGGC
The DNA here is from genome assembly GCA_040882645.1 of Acidimicrobiia bacterium. Lineage (GTDB taxonomy): Bacteria > Actinomycetota > Acidimicrobiia > Spongiisociales > UBA11373 > JAUYIV01. The sequence continues at coordinate 146,786 of JBBEAX010000085.1, read as the reverse complement.
AACCGACGCAACCGACGCAACCGACGCAGCCGAGGCAACCGACATAGCGGAGGCAACCGACATAGCGGAGGCAACCACCGATGCCCCCGCCGCCTCCGACGGCATCGAAGTCGCGGACCCCGCGGCTGCCATGCAGCGACTCGGAGAAGTTTCCGACGATCTCTCGGCCGAGGACTTCGCCGCGGCCGTCGAGCGCACGGTCGTCGAGCTGAAGGAAGGCACCCTGGTCACGGGCACGATCGTGCGGGTGGACCCCGACGAGGTGCTCGTCGACATCGGATACAAGTCTGAGGGTGTGATCCCCGCCAAAGAGCTGTCGATCCGTAACACCGTCAACCCCAGCGAGGTGGCCAAGGTCGGCGATGCCGTCGAGGCCCTGGTGATGCAGATGGAGGATGCCGAGGGGCGCCTCATCCTTTCCAAGAAGCGGGCGCAGTATGAGCGAGCCTGGGGCCGTATCGAGAAGGTCATGGAAGAAGCCGGCACCGTCTCCGGCCAAGTGATCGAGGTCGTCAAGGGCGGCCTCATCGTCGACATCGGTCTCCGCGGCTTCCTGCCGGCTTCGCTGGTCGAGCTGCGTCGGGTGCGCGACCTCCATCCGTACATCGGGCAAACGCTGGAAGCCAAGGTCATCGAGCTTGACAAGAACCGCAACAACGTGGTCCTTTCCCGGCGCGCCTACCTCGAAGAGGAGCAAGCCGAGCAGCGCCAGGCCTTCCTCGACGAGCTCACCTCGGGTGAACTACGGGACGGCGTGGTGTCCTCGGTCGTCAACTTCGGCGCCTTCGTCGACCTCGGGGGTATGGACGGCCTCGTCCACGTTTCGGAGCTCTCGTGGCAACACGTCAGCCACCCGAGCGAGGTGGTGTCGGTCGGCGACAAGGTGAAGGTGAAGGTGCTCGAGGTCGATCTCGACCGCGAGCGGATATCGCTGTCCATTCGCCAGACCCGCGACGATCCGTGGGAGTCCTTCAGCGGAGCGCACGGCGTTGGCGACGTCGTCGACGGCAAGGTGACGAAGACCGTCCCCTTCGGGGCGTTCGTCGCGGTGTCCGAGGGCGTGGAGGGCCTGGTGCACGTCTCTGAGATCGCGATCCATCACGTCGAGAGCCCGGAGCTCGAGCTGTCGGTCGATCAGCCTGTCAAGGTCAAGATCACCGAGATCGACGGCGAACGGCGTCGTATCAGCCTTTCGATCAAGCAGGGACTCCCCGAATGGGAGAACCGGAGCCAGTGGCAGGACGATCAGCAGGCGCCTGCGGCCCCGTCGGGCGGGGGCAAGCGCAAGAAGACCGAGGAATTCGAGCGCGAAGACGAGCCCGCCGATGAGCCGGCCCAGCCGGTGTTCAACGCGGATTCCTCTCTCGAGGCCATCCTCGAAGAACTCAAGCAGCGAGGCATCGGCCGCAAGTAGCCGATAGTCGCTCCCGGTGAGCCGATGGATCAGGGCGTGGTGTCCATAGGCCACTGACTCCGATCCATCACCCTTCGCCCCGCAATCCCGCTCAGGTATCGCCGATCTGGTGTCGAAAGACACTCTGATGACGGTTCCGCACACGCGTCGACTCGTGCTGGTGGCAGACACCGACCCGAGCTTCGGCGAAGACACCAGACAACTCATTGCCAGTGACCGCGTGCTCACGGCCCGGTCGATCGAGGATGCCGCCGAGATCGTCGTTGGCGGCCGGGTCGACCTCGTCCTGCTCGGCCCCTCCTTCGGCAACGAGGCTGGGGTCGGTTCCGCGGCTCTGTTGCGTGAGGCCGATCCCGGCGTGGCCGTGGTCCTCGCCGCCAACATCGTCACCAATCGCATTCTGCTGGCTGCCCTCCGATCCGGAGTGGCCGATGTGATCGACATGCCGCTGACCGCCCGCAAACTCTCTGGGATTCTCGAGCGGGTGCCTGCACGTCAAGGAAGGCCGGATACCGTGCTGCTCGACGAGCGCGCGGCAGAGCCCGGTGTCGAGCGGGTGCGCACCACCCAGCCCGGCTTCGAACCTGTCACGATCACGTTCGAGGGATCATCAAGCCTGTCGACGCCGGTGACCTTTGTCCAGGAAGGCGAGCCACTGCCGCCCGCGGTACCCCAACCGGGGGCCTCTCCGGTTCCCGACGCCTGGTCCATTCCTATCGTCTCGGCGGACCCCCAGCCAGCGTCGGCGGTCGAGATCCCGTCGGAGCCAACCGCTCCCGCGCAGGTCTACCCGGTGGTCCCGGTCGAGTTCGGCTACGCCGATCCGTTGCCGGCCCCGACGTTCGAGGCTTCCTCGGCGTCACCTCAGGCGATCCCGGAGCCTGGACGAGCGACAGAGCCCACCGTTCCCCCGGTTACCCCGACTCCCCGCCTCGAGCCGGCGGCGCTACCCGTTGCGGAACCCCCTCCGCCGCCGCCTCTTCCTCCGCCATTCGATCCTCCTCCGACGCTGCCCGACTCCGCTCCTCCGAAGAAACGGCCGCCTGCCGACCTGGAAGGGATGGGTCTGTTCCCCGCCGACGGGCATCGGCCTGACCGCAGAGCGGGTGCCGGCCATGTAGTCGCGGTCATGTCGGGCAAGGGGGGATCCGGCAAGACGATCACCGCCACCAACCTGGCAATGGCGTTGACGATGCAGCGCGGCGAGGACTCGGTCGTGCTCGTCGACGCCGACCTGCAGTTCGGCGATGTCGCCCTGTTGCTTCAACTGGAGCCCGCCCGGACGCTGGTCGACGCCGTCACCCGGCTGGATGAGTTGAGCGATGCCCGACTCGACGGCATGCTCCTTCGCCATGAGAGCGGTCTCCGGGTGCTCGCCGCGCCTCTCCATCCGGCCTCGGAGACCGAAGTGCCCGCGAAGGCGATCGTCGAGGTGGTCGAGCGCCTCCGAGGGATGTACGAGGTGGTCGTGATCGATACGCCGCCGATTTTCGATGACCACCTGGTGACGGTCCTCGAGGGAGCCGACGAGGTGCTGGTGGTTGTCGACATGGACCTTCCTTCGGTGAAGAACGCCAAGATCGCGCTCGAGGCCCTCAGGTCGGGGCGATTCCCCATGGAACGGGTAAGACTCGTGGTGAATCGAGCCAACGCCAAGGCCCGGCTCGACCTGGTCGAATTGGAGCGGAGCCTCGGTCTTCGAGTCGCCGGGTCGATCCCGTCGGACCGATTGATTCCGCAATCGGTCAACGAAGGGATCCCCGTGGTCGCCCTCAGCCCACGGTCCCGGGTGGCCCGAGCCTTCCACACACTTGCCGCGCTGATTCATCTTCCCGAACCCACTCGCCGGAAACGCTGACCGGTACTCTCGTCGGGATGGACCGGCGCCATCTCCTCACCGGCGGAATCGCCAGCGGCAAGTCGACCGCTGCCACCTACTTCGAGATCCTCGGGGCATTCGTAGTGTCGGCCGATCGCATCGGTCACGAGGTGATCGCCCCGGGCGGCGCCGCCCACGATGCGGTGGTTGGGCGATTCCCGGACTCCGTGGTCGATGGGGTGGTCGATCGTTCCCGGCTCGCCGCCCACGTCTTCGGCGAGCGGGGCGAGTTGCAGGCACTCGAAGCGATCACCCATCCAGCCATCCGGTCGCTGATCCATACCGTCGTCGATGGAGTCGCCGGCGTGGTCATGGTCGAGGTGCCTCTCATTGGTGACTTCCTCGGGCCGGGATGGAGGCGGATCGTGGTGGATGCGCCCGGGGCGGTGCGGCTCGAGCGCCTGCTGGCCCGAGGCATGGGCCAGCAAGATGCCGAGGCCAGACTGGCCGTCCAGCCGACACGGGGCGAGTGGCTCGAATCGGCCGACCTGGTGGTCGACAACAGCGGGGATCTGATGGATCTCGAGAATGAGTGCCGCTCCGTATGGAGGCGTATCACCAACGTGTGATTCAGATTTTCGGGGCGGATTAGGGTTCTCGCCATGCAGCCCTTCCGCGTCGTGTCCGACTTCTCTCCCGCGGGCGATCAGCCCAAGGCGGTGGCGAACCTCGCCGAAGGGATCGCCGCCGGCGAGCGATTCCAGACCCTCCTCGGCATCACCGGGTCGGGAAAATCGGCGACCATCGCCTGGCTCATCGAGAAGGTGCAGCGCCCCACCCTGGTGCTTGCCCCGAACAAGGCCCTGGGTGCCCAGCTCGCCAACGAGTTTCGGCAGTTTTTCCCCGACAACCGCGTGGAGTACTTCGTCTCCTACTACGACTACTACCAGCCCGAGGCGTACATCCCACAAAGCGACACCTATATCGAGAAGGACGCCACGGTCAACGACGAGATCGACCGGCTGCGCCATTCGGCGACGGCCGCCCTGCTCACCCGACGGGACGTCATCATCGTGGCGTCCGTCTCGGCAATCTACGGGCTCGGCTCGCCTGAGCAGTACGAGGGGCAATTGCTGCGGCTGGTCAAGGGAGTTCAGTTTCCGCTGGACGATGCGGTGCGTCGCTTGGTCGACATCCAGTACGAGCGCAACGAGGTCAATCTGACCCGCGGGCGCTTTCGGGTTCGGGGCGACACCCTCGAGGTGATGCTCTCCTACGAGGAGACGGTCATTCGGGTGGAGTACTTCGGCGACGAAGTGGACCGCCTCATCGAGATGAACCCGGTGACCGGCGAGGTGATCCGCGAGCTCGACGAGATCTTCATCTACCCGGCCACCCACTATGTCGCCACCCGGGAGCGGCTGCGGGCCGCCATCACCGGTATCGAAGAAGAGTTGGCCGACCGGCTTCGCTTTCTGGAGGAGCACGGCAAGCTGCTCGAGGCCCAGCGCCTGCGGATGCGCACCGCGTATGACCTGGAGATGATGAACGAACTGGGGTACTGCAACGGCATCGAGAACTACTCGCGCCATCTCGACGGCCGCGAACCGGGGGAAGCCCCCTACACCCTGCTCGACTACTTCCCGAAGGACTTCCTGACGGTGGTCGACGAGAGCCACGTGACGATCCCCCAACTCCATGGTCAGTACGAAGGCGATCGGAGCCGCAAGGATGTACTGGTGGAGCACGGTTTCCGGTTGCCATCCGCCCGCGACAACCGGCCACTGCGCTTCGACGAGTGGCTGGAGAAGGCCGGACAGACGGTGTTCCTCTCGGCGACGCCTTCCGCGTGGGAGATCGAGCACTCGAGTCGCGTCGTCGAGCAGATCATCCGTCCCACTGGGTTGGTCGATCCCGAGGTGATGGTGAGACCCACCAAGGGCCAGATCGACGACCTGCTCGGGGAGATCCGGGGCCGGGTGGAGCGCGATCAGCGGGTGTTGGTGACGACCCTCACCAAGAAGATGGCAGAGGATCTCAGCGACTACCTGCTCGAAGTGGGAGTCCGCTGCCGGTACCTCCACTCGGACATCGACACCCTGGAACGGGTCCAGATCTTGCGCGACCTCCGCCTTGGCGAGTTCGACGTGCTGGTCGGCATCAACCTCCTCCGCGAGGGCCTCGACCTGCCCGAGGTAGGGCTGGTGGCAATCCTCGACGCCGACAAGGAGGGTTTCCTGCGGTCGGAGACCTCGCTGATCCAAACGATCGGGCGCGCCGCCCGCAACGTCGATGGCCAGGTGGTGATGTACGCCGATGGACTGACCGCCTCCATGAAACGGGCGATCAACGAGACGAATCGGCGCCGGGCGCTGCAGGTGGCCCACAACACGAAGTGGGGCATCGATCCACAGACGATTCGCAAGAAGGTCACCGACATCCTCGAACTCCTGCAGAGAGCAGACGCCCCCGCCGTCGACAGGCGCCGGCGCGAGGTGGCTGCCCGACCGGTGCTCGACCTGCCCTCGGAAGACCTGTCGCGTCTCATCCTGAGCCTCGAGGAGGAAATGCGCGAGTCCGCCCGAGAGCTGCGCTTCGAATACGCCGCCCGGCTACGCGACGAGATCAACGAGCTGAAGAGAGAACTGAAGGAGATGGCGCGGGCCACAGGCTGAGGGAGTGAAGAATCAAGAGCCAAGAGCCAAGATCAGACTCCTTCTTGATTCTTGATTCTTGGCTCTTGACTTCAGGCTCTCCCTACACTGCCCTCGAGTCCGCAACCTCAGGGAGCCTCATGTTCCGTCAGATCGGTGCCGGCGAGATCATCCTGGTCCTTGCCGTACTCCTGCTGCTGTTCGGTGCCAAGAAACTCCCGGAACTGGCCAGGTCGCTGGGACGCTCGGCTAAAGAACTCAAGGATGGTCTGCGCGAGGGCGAGCAGGAGCAGGCGGGGCAAGAAACCGCGCAGTCCGCCGAGACCCCGCCGAAGGACTGAGTCAAGAGTCAAGAGCCAAGAGCCAAGACTCCTTCCTCTCTTGAATCTTGATTCTTGGCTGTTGACTCTTTCGAATGCCACGCCTGATATTTGGTCACGGGCGCCCGTTATCATCTCTCGCTCCGGCGTTTCAGGATGGGCATGTCTTCCGATTCGATCGTCATCAGGGGAGCCCGCGAGCACAACCTGAAGAACATCTCGCTCGAGCTCCCGCGCGGGCGGCTGATCGTATTCACCGGACTGTCGGGGTCGGGCAAGTCGTCTCTGGCGTTCGACACCATCTACGCCGAAGGCCAGCGCCGGTACGTGGAGAGCCTGTCGGCGTATGCCCGCCAGTTCCTTGGTCAGATGGAGAAGCCGAACGTCGAGTTCATCGAAGGGCTCTCGCCGGCGATCTCGATCGATCAGAAGACGTCGAGCCGCAACCCGCGTTCCACCGTCGGCACCGTGACCGAGATCCACGACTACCTCCGCCTCCTCTTCGCCCGGATCGGGGTGCCGCATTGTCCCCAGTGTGGGCGTGAGGTCGCCAGGCAGACACCGCAACAGATCGTCGATCAGATTCTCGAGCTCGAAGACGGCACCAAGTTTCAGGTGCTCGCCCCCGTGGTGCGGGGACGGAAAGGGGAGTACGAGTCCCTGCTCAAGGAACTGAGCCACGAGGGGTTCAGCCGGGCACGCATCGATGGCGAGGTGCGCGACCTCACAGAGGACATCAAGCTCGATCGCTACTTTCAGCACACGATCGAAGTCGTGGTCGACCGCCTCGTTCAGAAGGAAGGCATCCAGCGGCGCCTCACCGATTCGCTCGAAACCGCCCTCCGCCTCGCCGAAGGCATTGCAGTGGTCGACGTGACCGACGGCCCGGTGCTCACCTTCAGCCAGCACCTCGCCTGCGACCACTGCGGAATCTCCTTCGATGAGCTCCAGCCGCGCAACTTTTCGTTCAACAGCCCGTACGGGGCGTGCTCGGCATGCAACGGACTCGGCACCAGGTTCCAGGTCGATTGGCGGTTGGCGGTTCCCGACGACGAACGGTCGCTGGCCGGCGGCGCCATCACCCCGTGGATGGGCCGCCACCGCGCCTCCTACTACCAGCGGGTTCTCGAAGGAGTCGCCGCGACTCACAACTTCTCGATGGACACCCCTTTCAGGAAACTCACCAAGAAGGCCCTCGATGTGGTCCTCAACGGGACGGGCGATACGCCGGTGACAGTGTCATACGTGAATCGGTTCGGCCGGCAGCGCCGCTACCAGACGGCCTACGAGGGCCTCATACCGTGGCTGACGAGGCGACACGAAGGGGCCGATTCCGAGTCGGCGCGCGAGGCGTACGAACAGTTCATGCGCCTCGTGCCGTGCGACGGCTGCGAGGGGTCTCGCCTCAATCCCGTCTCGCTCGCGGTGACAGTGGGGGGGATGAACATCCATCAGCTCTCGGTGCTCTCGTTGCGAAACTCGTTTGCGGCAATTGACGGCCTGGAACTCGATGACCGAGACCGGTCGATTGCCGAAGCCATCTTGAAGGAGATCGGCGCCCGGCTGCGTTTTCTCCTCGATGTGGGCCTCGACTACCTGACCCTCGCCCGCGGGGCCGCCACCCTCGCCGGCGGCGAGGCTCAGCGCATTCGGCTGGCGACCCAGATCGGCTCGGGTCTGGTGGGGGTGCTGTACATCCTCGATGAGCCGTCGATCGGCCTCCATCAGCGCGACAACCAGCGCCTGATCGAGACGCTGATCCGACTGCGAGATCTGGGGAACACTGTCATCGTCGTCGAGCACGACGAGGAGACCATCAGGGTCGCCGACCACATCGTGGACATCGGCCCCGGTGCCGGCGAGCACGGTGGTCGGATCGTTGCCGAAGGAACCCTTGACGCAATCCTCTCCGAAGAGACCTCGATCACCGGCGACTACCTGGCTGGCCGGAGATCCGTCGTCACGCCGGCGACACGCCGCGAGCCATCAGGTGAGTCGATCAAGGTGATCGGAGCGACCGAGAACAACCTCAAAGATCTCGATGTCGAGTTTCCACTCGGAACGTTCATCGCGGTCACCGGCGTCTCCGGCAGCGGCAAGTCGACGCTCGTGGAGGAGATCCTGGCCAAGGCGCTGCACTTCGAGCTGTACCGGGCTCGCGACATCCCCGGTCGCCACCGGCGGGTCGAAGGACTCGACAAGATCGACAAGGCGATCGACATCGATCAGTCTCCAATCGGCCGCACGCCTCGTTCGAACCCGGCGACCTACACGAAGGTGTTCGATCGGATCCGGGAGCTGTACTCATCAGTCCCCGAGGCGCGCGCCCGCGGCTACAAGCCGGGACGGTTCTCGTTCAATGTGTCCGGGGGGCGCTGTGAGGCATGCAAGGGCGACGGCACCATCAAGATTGAGATGCACTTCTTGCCCGACGTCTACATCCCGTGCGAACAATGCAAGGGCAAGCGATACAACCGGGAGACCCTCGAGATCCTATGGAAGGGTCACTCGATCTCCGATGTGCTCGAGATGTCGGTCAGCGAAGCCCTCGACTTCTTCGAGAATCAACCGCGCATCTCTCGGGTGCTGCAGACCTTCTTCGACGTCGGCCTCGGCTACATCCGCCTCGGGCAGCCTGCCCCGACGCTTTCGGGTGGAGAAGCGCAACGGGTCAAGCTCGCCAGCGAACTGGGCAAGCGCTCCACCGGGAGGACCTTCTACATCCTCGACGAGCCCACCACCGGCCTGCATTTCGAGGATGTCCGCAAGCTGTTGATGGTGCTGCAACGCCTGGTCGATGGCGGGAACACGGTCCTCGTGATCGAGCACAACCTCGACGTGGTCAAATCTGCCGACTGGATCATCGATCTCGGCCCGGAGGGTGGCGAAGAAGGCGGCCGCATCGTTGCCGAAGGGACTCCGGAGGCGGTGGCTGCAGTCTCCGAGTCCTACACGGGCAAGTTCTTGCGCGAGGTGCTCCGGTCGTGACCCCGAAAGCGATGGCGGCGGTTTTCGAGTCGTACCCGGGCAAGTTCTGGCGCGAGGTGCTCCGGTCGTGACCCCGAAAGCGATGGCGGCGGTTTTCGAGTCGT
>JBBEAX010000085.1:39815-137387 GCA_040882645.1 Acidimicrobiia bacterium | reverse complement strand
GCGCGAGGTGCTCCGGTCGTGACCCCGAAAGCGATGGCGGCGGTTTTCGAGTCGTACCCGGGCAAGTTCTGGCGCGAGGTGCTCCGGTCGTGACCGAATGGGGCGAGGATCTCGCCGAGTGGTGGCTCGGAGAGGTCTCATCCGACCTGGCGTACGCCGAGGAGGTGATGCCGCTAGCGCTCGCGATGCTGCGACCCCAGCCGGCTCACACCTATCTCGACCTCGGGTGCGGGGAAGGGCGGCTGCTGGAGGCTCTGGCTGCGAGCGGGTCGAGCGGAATCGGTATCGATGCCTCGCCCCGCCTCATCTCGGTGGCCCGGGGCCACGCCCCGGTGGCGATCGGCCGGCTCCCCGACGTCGACTTTATTGCAGATGACTCGGTAGACGGGGTGGCGATCATCCTGGTGATGGAGCATCTCACCGAGTGGGTCCGGCTCCTCGAGGAAGCGGCCCGGGTGACCAAGGATGGGGGAGTGCTGGCGCTGGTCGCCAACCATCCGCTGATAACGGCCCCCGACTCCGCCCCGGTGGTCGACCCGTCTGACGGGGAAGTGCTGTGGCGATGGGGTCGCTACTTCGCCCATGGATTCACCGAGGAGCAAGCCGGTGACGTTCCCATCCGGTTCCATCACCGCACTTTGTCCGAGTTGCTCGGCGCCGCCGCCCGGGCTGGTTGGGGACTCGACGACATCGTCGAGCTCGGGGTGGGGCCGGCGCGGGCAAGCCGGGATCCACTCCTGGCTGCACAGCTCGAGTTGCCGCGGCTGATAGGGGTGCGGTGGATTCGCCAGGCGCGCTCCCAAATCGATCTGTAGGCTCTCAGCACGATCGAGGAGGCGAGGGGGAGTGCGCCGCATCGGCATGTTGAGGGTGTTGCTTGGGGCTGTGCTGCTGTCGGCGCTGCTCCCGGTTTCCATCGCTTCCGGGGGGCCGTCGGTATCCATTCCCTCCGAACTCGAGGCCCTCCTGAGAGCCCGGTTCGGGTTAGACAATGATCAGGTGCCTCGCTGGGCCGACGGGCTGGTCGGGGTGGGGGACGATTGGTCGGCCTTCGGATGGGGAGGCGACGCCTCCGTGCCGGCAACGATCAGCGAGGACGAAGCGCCGTGGACAGTCCCGACGACCATCGGCCTCAACTACGTCCGATGGCTGGACCCGGCGGGTCTCCCCGACTTCGGTGATGGCTTCGCAACGAACGGGATCCTCTCGGGATCGGTGAACGGGGGGCCCACCGTCGGTTCCCTCTACGCGGTGACCACGATCGTCATGGGCGGGGAGATTCCGCTTGGGGGACCGGGCCAGCTGTATCAGCAGTGGGACTTCGTGATGGGGATACCCGGCCTCGAAGCGTGGGAGGCGCTCCCGCAGTTCCCCGACGACACCTGGAACGGCGGCGCTTTCGTGTTCAGCCTGGCGTACGGCCCCAACCCCTGGAGTCTGTCCTTCTACTCCTTCGAGAATGGGGAGATCGTCACCCGCGACTACCCCGGGTTTGCGGTCATTTCGGGAAACACGATATTGATGGGAGTCGAGGCGGTTCCCGACGTGTTCGGAACCGGAGTGGAGATCTCCGGGCGGATCGCCGTCGACGTGAAGGATGCCCCCTTCAACCCCGCCCGGAGTCGGGTGGTGACGGCGCCGGGGGTGCCACTGGGCCCGACCGCCTTCTTTCCCTACCTCGGGTTCAGCGGCCCCATCGTCCCCGGCCTCCCCGGGTTGTTCGACCTGACCGACTTCGATGTATTCGTCGACGGGGACGGCGAGCTATGGGTGAAGATCTACCCGGATACGGCCTGGGGGCCGGTGCCCCCTGACGGGTACTTCTCCGACTATGTCCAGTGGGCGATCCGTCCTGATGGTTCGGATGACTCTCCGCCGTACGGGGGGTTCCAGACCCACGATGGCGTATCGGAAACCTTCTCGGGCCTTGGGTCCGAGCGGGGTGATCCCATCGAGGGCTACATCATGGGCCCCGACGGCGCCCTCTTGTTCCGCACGGGCATCGAGTACGACGGCGGCGACCTCGAAGTCTTCCTGCAGGGCGGGTTCCTCCAGGAGGAGGGGTCGCAGATCCTCTACAACCAGCACCGCACGACGGTCTTCGAGGAAGAAGTAGGCGAGAGCGACGAGCCCACCCGTTTCGACGACGAATTCCCCATCTATGACCTCGCCATCGGAACGCCGATCGACCCACCGCCGCCGCCTCCGACGACGACCACCACCGTGCCGATCGCCACCACCACACTTCCGGTCGCCACCACGACCTCGCCGACCGCCACAACGACGACCACCGGTACCCCATCGGTCAGCGGCTCGGTCGACTCCTGCTGGTGGTGCTGGGGCGTCGTCGCCCTCTTCGCCGGATTCCTCGTCGCGGTGATGTACCTGCGGTTGCGGGCGGCCCCATGGTGGACGTGCTGGATCCCGTGGTTCATCGTGATCTTCGTATGGGTGCCCTTCTTGCTCGCCGGGCTGTGGTTCTGGGTACCGCAATGGTGGTGGTGGCCCTTGCTCGCCTGGTTCCCGCTCATCGGCGGCTACACCTGGCTGTGGGCCCGGCGCCAGCCCTTCTGGCGACCGTGGATGCTGTATGTCGTCGGTGGATATCTCGCTGCCCTGACCCTGGGCATGGTCGTGGTCGGATCACCCACCTGGGGCCTGCTGTTGCCCGTGTTCTGGCTCCCGCTGGTGGCGTTCTACCTGTGGGCCCGGGCACCCGGAAGGCCGTGGTGGCGACCGTCGCTCTACGGTATGTTCCTGGCCTATGTCGCCTGGATCTTCATCTGGGTGATATGGCTCACCCCGTGGTGGGGTTGGTGGTTCCCGGTCGCGTTCGTCGTGTTCATCGGTTGGTGGTTCGCGTCACACGGCCACGGCTGGCGCGCCATCCTCGAGCCGAAGTGGTGCTGGGTGATCCCCTTTGCCTTCGTCCCCTTCCTTGCCTGGTTCATCCCCCTGGCGTGCCCCGAGTGGTGCTTCGTGGTGGTCGGCTTCGCCGCCCTGACCGTGCTCTGGTCGATGAAGACCCATTTCTCCCAGCAGGCGTAGCGCTGGGTCGGCAGGCCGGCTCGAGGCAACCTCCCCATACAATCGGCGGATGGTCCTTCGTCCGTTGCCCGACGAGATTCCCGACTCGCCCGGGGCGTATTTCTTCCGTGATCGTCACGGAGCCGTGCTGTACGCCGGCAAGGCCAAGTCGTTGCGCAAGCGGGTCCCCAACTACTTCGGGTCGGACCTGAGCCCCCGCACCCGGGTGATGGTGGAGTCGGCAGAGTCCGTCGATTGGATCGTCACCGACAATGAGGTCGAGGCGCTCATGGTGGAGTACAGCCTGATCCAGAAGCACCGTCCTCGCTTCAACATCCGGCTGCGCGACGACAAGTCGTTTCCGTATCTCGCGATCACTCGATCGGAGGAGTGGCCGCGGGCCACGGTGATGCGGGGCAAGCGACAGAAGGGGAACCAGTACTTCGGTCCGTTCGCCCATGCCTACGCGATTCGCCAGACCCTCGATCTCCTGGTGCGGACCTTTCAGGTGCGGACCTGCTCGAACGGGAAGTTCCGCCGGCACCAGGCCGCCGGTCGACCCTGTCTGCTGTTTCACATCGAGCGTTGCTCGGGGCCTTGCGTCGGCGAGGTGACGCCCGGGGAGTACGCAGTTCATGTCGACGGCATGGCCGATTTCCTCGCGGGCAACAGCGATCCAATCGTCGATGAGCTCCGCGCGGCGATGAGCGAGGCGGCAGAGACACTCGAGTATGAGCGAGCCGCCCGGGTGCGTGACCGTCTCCAGGCGGTGGAGCGGGTGCTGGAGAAGCAGGAGGTGGCGTTGGCCACGAAGGAGGACTTCGATCTCTTCGCCATCGAGGAAGACGAACTGGAGGCCTCGCTGGTGGTGCTTAACGTGCGTCGCGGCCGTGTCACCGGTCGGATCGCCACGATCGTCGACAAGGTGGAGGACGTGACCACCGCCCAGTTGATAGAGCGCATGCTTCTCCAGGTCTACGGCGACGAGTCGCCTCCGCCCGAGGTCCTGGTCCAGGTGCTGCCGGAAGAGCCCGGCCTGTGGGAGTCCTGGCTGGCTGCCCGGCGGGGGTCGGGAGTGTCGCTACGGATCCCCCAGCGGGGGGCCAAGCGACGGTTGATGGAGACGGCTGCCAACAATGCCCGGGAGGAGTTCGCCCGCCACCGCCTACGACGGAGCAGCGACCACAACTCCCGGGCCAAGTCGCTGCGCAGCCTGCAGGACGTCCTCGGCCTGCCCGAACCGCCGCTCCGGATCGAGGCCTACGACATCTCCACGATCCAGGGCCGGGACACGGTCGGCTCGATGGTGGTCATGGAGGACGGGTTGCCCCGTCGCAACCAGTACCGGCGGTTCAAGGTTCGCACCGTGACCGGCCAGGACGACTTCGCGGCGCTGGAAGAGGTGCTCACGCGACGGCTGACCGCTTACCTCGAGGAACGCCGATTGCCGGTGGAAGAGCGGGGCAAGTTTGCATATCCTCCTGGCCTGCTGCTGGTCGACGGGGGAGCCGGGCAGCTGTCACGCGCGGTCAAGGTGATGGAGACGCTCGGCCTCGACATCCCCGTGGCCGGCCTCGCCAAGCGTATGGAGGAGGTGTACTTGCCCGGCCGCGCCGATCCGATTCGGATTCCGCGTGGTGAGGACGGGCTGTTCCTGCTGCAGCAAGTACGCGATGAGGCGCATCGGTTCGCCGTGAGTTACCACCGAATGCTGCGGGGCCGTCGTATGGTGGACTCCGTGCTCGACGGGGTGCCCGGCATCGGTCCCGTCCGGAAAAAGGCCCTCTTGCGTCGGTTCGGCTCGGTGAAGAAGATTCGGGAGGCGTCGGTGGAGGAACTCGGCGAGGTAGTGCCCGCTGCGGTGGCAGCCTCGCTACACGGCATGTTGAGGGGTGAGAAGGATGCGGTCGGCGGCATACGCGACTGACATGGGCGAAGGCTGGATCTCGTTCGGCCCCGACGGCGGCGTGACTGGCCTCTCCCTCCCCGGATTGCCCGCTCCTCACTCCGTCGACGACCGGCCGCCCCCCTCGGTCGTTCACCTGGCGGGCGCGCTTTCCGACTACTTCGCCGGACGGGGGCCATGCCCCTCCGGGCACCCGCACGCCGCGGTGGCGGCGCGGACGCCGTTCGTGCAGCGAGTGTACGAAGTGGTGTGCTCTATTCCGGCGGGCTCTTCGATGACATACGGTGGGGTGGCGGCGGCGGCGGGCCGACCGGGTGCGGCGCGGGCCGTGGGGGCAGCAATGGCCCGCAACCCGTTCGCTCCGGCGATTCCCTGCCATCGGGTCGTTGGGGCCGACGGCGGGCTGCGGGGATATCGCGGCGGAATCGAGATGAAGCATCGCCTGCTGCAAGCCGAAGCTCTCCGAGATGAATGACTCGTTCCGCCTGGTCCTCATCACCGGAATGTCCGGTGCCGGCCGGTCGACTGCATCCAAGGCGTTGGAAGACGTCGGTTACTCGGTGACCGACAACCTGCCGGCCGACCTGATCGCGGAGATGGTGGCGCGGGCTCGCGCACCTGGAAGCACGAAGGAGCGCATCGCGGTCGTTGTCGATACCCGCAGCGGACTGGAGTTCGCCTCACTCGACACAGCGATGAAGACGCTCGCCGAAGACGGGGTGTCGGTGACCGTCCTCTTCCTCGATGCCGACGACGAGGTCCTCGCGACCCGGTTCGAAGAGACCCGGAGACCGCACCCCGTGGCCGGGGCAACGGTGAATGATTCGATCGCAGCCGAGCGGAAGGCTCTGGAGGGGCTGCGAGATCGGGCGGACATGGTGGTCGACACCTCCGATCGAAACATCCACGAACTGCGGGCAGCGATCCGTGATGCATTCGAGGAGCGGGACAGTCCAATGCGGGTGGCGGTGACCTCCTTCGGGTTCAAAACCGGAGTGCCCCGGGTGGTCGACCTGGTCTTCGATGTCCGATTCCTCGAGAACCCTCACTGGGTGGAGTCGCTGCGGCCCCTTACCGGCCTCGACGACGCGGTGCGCGAGCATGTCATGGACACACCCGACACTGCCGGGTTCCTCGACCGGGTCGAGGGCCTGCTCGACTTTCTCGTGCCGCGCTATCAGGCCGAGGGCAAGTCGTACCTCACCATCGGAATCGGCTGCACCGGCGGCCGCCACCGGTCGGTGGTCATCGCCGAAGGGCTCGCACGGTGGTTGCGGACAAGGGGAGACGTCGACGTCACGGTCCGTCATCGGGACATCGATCGTTGACGACTCCAGAAGTTCTGGTAGATCCGGTGCTCGCCGAAATGGAGCACAACTTTTCAGAGACGCGGGTCGCTGCCCTCGGTGGCGGCCATGGTCTGGCATGCGCCCTGAAGGCCATCCTCCAGTACGCCGACGATCTGACCGCGATCGTCACCGTGGCTGACGATGGCGGTTCGTCGGGGCGGCTGTCGCCAGCGCTCGCCATCCCTCCTCCGGGAGACATCCGCATGGCGCTGCTCGCTTTGAGCCCCGAGGGTTCGATCTGGCGCGACCTGATCGAGTTCAGGTTCGAGGATGGGGACGTAGCCGGCCACTCGTTGGGAAACCTGATCATCGCCGCGCTCGCCAACCTGTCCGGCTCGTTCGAGGAGGCGCTCGACACAGTCGGCCGGCTCCTCGGAGCCCAGGGCTACGTCGTTCCTGCCGCACCGGTGGCCCTGGTCCTGGAGGCAGACGTCGCCGGCGCCCTGGTCACCGGCCAGGTCGCCATCGCCAGGTCGCGGGGCGGCATCTCCGATGTGAGAGTCAGACCGGCGGATGCTCGTGCAACCCCGCGGGCGATCGCGGCGATCGCCGCGGCCGATCAGATCGTGCTCGGGCCCGGCAGCCTCTTCACATCGGTGATTGCCGGGCTGCGGGTTCCTGGCATCGCCGACGCGGTGAACGAGGCCGGGGGGCGCCTGGTATACGTCTGCAACCTCACGACGCAGGACGGCGAGACCCTGGGCATGACGGGGCTAGATCATGTTGCGGCACTCGAATCGATTGGAAGGGTGCGGCGTCCCGACGCGGTGGTCGCCCACGACGGGGAGCTCGAGGTGCCCGCGGGGCTGATGCGGGTATCGCTCGCAGCCGACGAACTTCCTGGCGTTGTCGTGACCAACGCCGACATCGCCGATTCGTCGACCGAGTGGCCCGAACATGATCCGGCCAGGTTGGGGGCCACGCTGCGGCGGCTAGCGTGAACCGGGTGTTGCGAGGGCTCCCGACGATCGACGACCTGAAGGTCGACGGCAGCACGGTCCTGGTACGGGCCGACTTGAACGTACCTCTCGACCGTGGCGCGGTCGCCGATGATTTCCGCCTCCGGGCTGCCCTTCCGGTGATTCTCACTCTGAGGGAACGAGGTGCGCGGGTCGTCCTGTGCAGCCACCTCGGCCGGCCGGAGGGAGTGGATCCGGAGTACTCGATGGGACCGGTGGGTCGGACGCTGGCGGCGCTCGGAGGATTCCCTCTGGTGGTGGCGGACGATGTCGCCGGGCCTGGAGCGCGTGCTGCAGTAGCCGCCGGTGGTGACGACGTCGTGCTTCTCGAGAACACCCGGTTTGAGCAGGGCGAGACGAGCGACGACCCCGACCTCGCCGAACGGCTCGCCGCACTCGCCGACTTCTTCGTCCTCGATGCATTCGGCTCGGCCCACCGGGCCCACGCCTCGACCGTGGGGGTGACCCGCCACCTGCCATCTGCCGCCGGTCCGCTCCTGCTGGCGGAAGTGGGCGCATTCGACCGAATCCTTCACGAACCGGAGCGGCCGCTAGTGGTCGCCCTCGGTGGCGCCAAGGTGTCGGACAAGCTGGGTGTGATCGAGGCACTCTTGCCGAAGGTGGACCGCATGTTGGTGGGCGGGGCGATGTGCTTCACCTTGCTCGCCGCTCGGGGCGTAGGCGTGGGGCGCTCCCTGGTCGAGCAGGATCAGATAGAGATGGCTCGGGGAGTCCTCGACTCGGACGCCGGCGGCAAGGTGTTGTTGCCGGTGGATGTCGTCGTCGGTGAGGAGTTTCGTGCCGACACTCCCCACCGACTAGTGCCAGCAGACGAGATGCCCGCCAACGCCATGGGCCTCGACATCGGACCTGCGACCAGCGAGATCTATTCCGCCGAGCTCGCCCACGCGGCCACGATCTTCTGGAATGGCCCGATGGGCGTCTTCGAGTGGCCGCCTTTCGCCGGAGGCACCCGGCGGCTGGCTGAAGCGATCGCCTCCAGCGACGGCTACTCGGTCGTGGGGGGCGGAGACAGCGCCGCTGCCCTGCGGGATTTCGGCCTCGACGGTGCGGTATCCCATCTGTCCACCGGCGGAGGCGCCGGCCTCGAACTGATCGAACAAGGGTCGCTTCCCGGGCTTGATGCATTGAGAGGTCGCTATGACGAGTAAGGAACTGATCGCAGGCAATTGGAAGATGAATGCCACCCATCTGGAGGCCATCCAGATGGTGCAGAAGCTGTCCTATCGGCTCGACCCCGACGACTACACCCGGGTGGATGTGGTGGTGTGCCCACCTTTCACCGCGCTCCGGTCGGTGCAGACCGTAATCGAGTCGGATCACTTGCCGATCCATCTCGGGGCACAGGACGTCCACTGGGAGGAGTCGGGGGCGTTCACCGGTGAGGTTTCGCCGACGATGATCGAGCGGCTCGGTGTCAAGTTCGTGATCGTGGGGCACTCGGAGCGTCGGCAGTTGTTCGGGGAAGACGACGCCACGGTCGGACGCAAGCTGCGGGCTGTCCTCTCGGCCGGGATGACCCCGATCCTCGCCGTGGGGGAAACCCTCGAGCAGCGCGATGCCGGGCAGAGCGACGACGTGGTCAGTGGCCAGGTCCGGGCTGCCCTCCGCGGCCTCGACGGGGACTCCCTGGGCACACTCGTGGTGGCCTACGAACCCATCTGGGCTATCGGTACCGGCCACACCGCAGACGCCGATACCGCCGCGGCCGCGGCGATCGTGATCCGCGGCGTCCTGTCGGAGCTCGGCGGAGCGGAGGCGGCGGGGTCGGCGAGAGTGCTCTATGGCGGATCGGTCAATCCGGGGAACATCGCCGCGTTCATGGCCAAGCGCGAGATCGACGGCGCCCTCGTCGGCGGTGCGTCCCTCGACCCCGACCAGTTCGCCTCGATCATCCGCTACTGGGTGTGAGGTCGCGGGGTTGACCCGCTCTACCATCCTTCCCCTGCGAGCACTTAGCGGATACTCGGGGCCACGAAGAGTGGCGGTGGCCTTTCGGGGTGCCGTCGCCGCGATCGTGTTCGCCGCGTGCGCCACCGGCACGGGGATCCAGCCAGGGACGACGGTCGACACGGTTCCGGCGGAGCCCTCCACGACCGTGACGACGACCGCATCCACGCCCTACGGAGGAACCGTGGTGGTGGGGGTGGGCACGGGAGGATCGCCGCGCAGCCTGAACCCTCTGCTCGACGGTCCCGACACCGCGATGCTGGATCTGATCGCGCCTGCCGTCTTTGCGATCGGCTACCGGGTCGACCCGGCCACCTTTGAACTGGTTCCGCACGTTCTGGAAGCGATTCCGTCCATCGAGAACGGGGGAGTCGTCGACAACGGGGACGGGACGATCGATGTTGCGGTGACGGTTGCCCCCGAAGCTCGCTGGGCTGGAGGTCCGCCGATAACTGCCGCCGACCTCGAATTCACCTGGCGGCTCATCGTCGACCCCGCACTCCCCATTCGCCCGGAGCTGGTCCGCCGGTACTCGAACATCGATCCCGACTCGGTGGTGGCAGACGGTCGGACGCTCTCATTCACCATGACAGCCACCCCCGAATACGAGCTGCTCTTTGATCTCATCGTGCCCCGCCACAGCGTCGAGGGCTCGGACTTCACCGGCGACTGGAACGACACGCTGTGGGCGGCGGGGGGACCGTTCGAGTTCGGGGCATGGCAGCCCGGGCAGTACCTCGAGGTGGTCCGCAACGAGGAGTACTGGAACGTCGGGTCGCGGGGCGAGCCCCTGCCCTACCTAGATCGCTTGATCTTTCGCTTCTACGAAACCGGTGACCCCCCCGACCCCCGGCTGGTCGAGGCATTCGGCACCGGGGATGTCGACGTGGTGGTCTTCGACGAGGCCACCGAATCGGCGGTCTTTCGTGCCGATGAGAGTGCCGTGGTCGAGATCGCCCCTGGTTTGTTCTGGGACCACCTCAACTTCCAGTTCGGGCCTGGAAACCGGAATCCAGAGAGCCTCAATCGCCACGTCGAGTTCCGGCGCGCCATCGCCCATGCCATCGACCGCAGCCGACTGGCGCTCGAGGTGGGCGGGACACCGCTCACCAGCGCGATGCGGCCCTATGACCGGTCCTTCACGGAAAGCCCGTGGGCGGACTACGAGTACGACCTCGAGGCGGTGAAAGGCCTGCTCTTTACGCTCGAGAACGAGATCGGACGCGACCTCTTCGCCGGCGATGGACCGCGGGTGGTGCTCACCGTCGCTTCCGATGGCGAGCGTTCGATTGCGTTGGGCGGCGCCCTGGTCACCATGCTGCGAACCGCGGGCTTCGACGCCGAACTGCAACTGGAGGACTCGGCGCTCTTCTTCGGTTCGACCGTTGACAACGGAACATGGGATCTGGCCACGTGGCGGTTCGCCGGAGGCCCCGGGCTCGGTGCCGGGATCGAGTTCGTGCAGATGTTCGATCCCGATGGGCTCCCGTTCGTTGGGGCCAACTATTACCGGTGGGGAACCATCGACTCGACCGTCTCCGGCGACGCCGTCGAGGCGTACCGAGACACCCTCTTCCGCCTCAGGGGCACGATCGATCCTGAAGAAGTGGTCGCCCTTCTCGTCGAAGCCGAGTCGCTGCTCGCCGAGCAGGTGGTGTTGATCCCGCTGCTCTCCTCGGGTGAGTCCGGCATGGCCCGGCGAGAGGGTCTGTCAGGGCCGACGGTGAACCCGGTCCAGGGCGTCATCTGGAATGTCGACGAGTGGCAGTTGGGCGACAGCTAGTGCGCTGCGACGACCGCAATCTTTCAGGCACCAGTGCCCGGCCATGGGTAACTACCGTTGAGGAGCGATGACCCGCACATTGATCCTGCTGCGCCACGGACAAAGCACGTGGAACCTCGAGAACCGTTTCACGGGTTGGACGGATGTCGGCCTCACGCCGGCGGGGGAAGACGAGGCTCGCCGCGCCGGACGCCTCCTGGTCGAGGAGTCACTGCTTCCGGATGTCGCTCACACCTCGGTGCTGGTCCGGGCGATCTCGACCCTCTATCTCACGCTGACCGAGATGGAACGCCTCTGGATCCCGGTACGCCGCCACTGGAGGCTGAACGAACGGCACTACGGGGCGCTGCAAGGACTCAACAAAGCCGAAACTGCCCGCAAGTACGGCGAAGAGCAGGTGCAGATCTGGCGACGTTCGTATGACCTGCCGCCACCACCGCTCGATCCGGCCGACGAGCGGCACCCGGTCCACGATCACCGCTATGCCGGGCTGACGCCGGATCTTCTGCCGGCAACGGAGAGTCTGGCCAATGTGGTCGCCCGCATGCTGCCGTATTGGCACGATCGGATCGTCCCCGATCTGCGGGCGGGGCGCACTGTGTTGGTATCGGCCCACGGCAACAGCTTGCGCGCCCTGGTGAAGCATCTGGACGGGATCAGCGACGAAGCGATCCCTTCCCTGAACATTCCCACCGGAATCCCGCTGTGCTACACCCTCGACGAAGACTTGAGGCGTATCGACAGCGGCTACCTGGGTGATCCCGAAGCCGCCGCGGCGGCGGCCCAGGCGGTCGCCGAGCAGGGCAAGGCGAAGTAGCCAACAGCCGACAGCCAAGAGCCGACAGCCAGAGACTGTGGGTAGACCCTCTTCCACTTAGGCCGGGGCTTGACTATTGACGGTGGGCCGTTGGCCGTTGGCTGTCCCCTATACTCCCCATCTCCCAACGAGGTTCCTGTGCTCGAGGCGACTCTCATCGTGCTCCATCTGATCCTGGCCTTTGCCCTCATTGCGCTGGTGCTTCTTCATGCCGGGCGTGGCGGCGGGCTATCCGATGCCTTCGGCGGGGGGATGGGTCCCCTGGGTGGTCTCGGGGGATCGACCGTTGCAGAGCGGAACCTCGATCGAATCACGGTGACCGTTGCATTGCTCTTTGCCGCGACCACGCTCGGTCTCTCGTGGGTCCTCACCTGAACGTTCGCTGATCCGCCTGAGGCACGGCTACGTCGGAAGGTCGGGGAGAATGCTGCGAATGCGTCGCTCCGCGTCGAGTCTTCTGGTTTCGCTCCTATTCCTCGTCGGTGCCTGCGGCGGGGGAGAGGCAGCGCCGACGACCACGACTCCGACCGCCCCTTCGACCACGACGACACGGCCGCCGGTCACCACCACGACGCTCCCCCCGACGACCACCACCACCGTGCCGATTGTGCCGAACCCCTACGGCGGCGAGGCGATCGTGGGGGTCGAGATCGAGCCCGACATCCTCAACCCTTGGCTGCCGGGCGGCTCTGCCTATGCGGTGAGTGCAATCGGTCGCACCTTCTGGACCGGGGTGCACCGAATCGATGGAGCCACGCTCGAATTGGTGCCCGATGTGGTCGAGGAGATCCCCACCATCGAGAACGGCGGTCTCACGCTCAACCCTGACGGCACGATGACCGTTCTTTATCGGATCAAAGAAGACCGGGTCTGGGCGGATGGCACACCGATCAGCGGCGAAGACTTTCAGTTCACCTACCAGACGATCATGAACCCGGCGTACGTGCTCGATCGGACGACATACCAGGACATTCTCCCCGAATCGATCGTGGTGGGGCCGAAGACGTTCGAGTACACGATGGAGCGGCCGACGCTCGCCATTCAGCTGATCTTCAACACCCTGATTCCCAAGCACACCGCGCAGGGCCGCGACTTCGTCCGGGTGTTCGACAATGTCCCATGGGTCTCTGGCGGCCCGTTCGTGTTCGAGACCTGGGAGAAGGGCTCGTATATCTCGGTGGTCCGCAATCCGAACTACTTCGAGTTCGACTTGGTCACCGGGCAACAGCTCCCGTACCTCGACCGGATCGTGTTCAGGTTCTACCCGGGGCGAGGGGCCCTGGTCGACGCGCTTCTTGCCCACGAGATCGACATCGCCGCCTTCGCCGACGCGACCGACCAGATGGAGCGGGTTCTGGCAAACGAAAGTCCCGGTCTCGAAGCCCAGGTGGTCGGCAGCGCCGAGTGGGAGCAGATCAACTTTCAGTTGGGCGAGAACCGATTGGATCGCAATCGGAACTCCTACAACGAGCACGTCGAGTACCGGATGGCTATTGCCCACGCCATCGATCGGCAACGGCTGGTCGACGAGCTCTTCGGTGGAGTCATCGCGCCACTCAACTCCTATGTGGATGCATATCTGCCCTTCCTATCCCACGATGGGTGGGCGCAGTACGAGTTCGATCCGGAGCGATCTCGCGAGCTCATCGAGGTGCTCTGTGGCAAACCAGGCGTCGACTGCACGACGCGACCGGTGCGGGCGGTCCTGACGGTGGTGCGAGGCGACACGCGCATCCGCTTGGCGCAGCTCGTGGCGGCCATGCTCGGGAACGCCGGGATCCGCACGGACGTCGTGGTGGAGGACTCGGCGGTGTTCTTCGACGACACCCTCGACTTCGGCATCTATGACATGGCCTCGTGGGGGTGGCAGGGGGCTCCGCTCCTCACAGGGCTGCTCGGTTTTCAGGCGAGTTTCGATCCCGCCCGTGCGCCCGCCCCGGGGGGCTCGAACTTCTACCGGTGGGGCACCGAGGCGGTCGAGTTCGTGCCAGGGAACGAATACTCGGGATCGGGCTACGAACAGGGGCCCTCGTCGGTTATCAACAGCGGGACCGTCCGCTATGGGTTCGTCAATCGGGGCCTCAACAGCACGCTCGACCTCGACGAGATCGCCGGCCTGGTCGAGGAGGCCGAGGCGATCCTGGCCAACCAGGTCGCCCTGATACCGCTGTATCAGCATCCCCGGCTGGGGGCGGTGTGGGCGGATGCGATCACCGGATATGTAGTGGTACCGATCGGGGGAGGATCGCCCTTGACAGTGGACACCTGGAACGCCGCTTTCTGGCATCGAGCCGCCGCCTCCCTCGAAGGACCCGGCGAGGAGCCCGACTCCCATCGCCAAGGCGTTGTCTGATTCGATCATCGTCGACGTCCGTCGCGAGGGGGCTTGGCGTCCCGGGTTCACCACGACCCCCCCGAGGCTGTTGCCGGTGTCACCGGCCCCGAGTACCCTGGCGCCCAAGGTGGGCACACGGTGCGCCCTGCGCGACTTCGCGCACGCCATCGTTCCGCCCGTCAGACTGACGATTGGAGACAAATAGTGACAACTCCGAAGCTCTCGGGCCGATGGCGGCTCGTAGTTGCCTTCGCAGTGTTTGCGTTGGTGGCCGCCGCTTGCGGCGATGACGATGCCACCACCACGACTGCTGCGCCAGGCGCTACGACGACCACTGCCGGCACCGGAACTACTACGGCTACGACCCAGCCGCCTGCGGAAGGGTTCGTATACCGTACGGGCATTTTCCAGGACACGACTACCGACAACTACTGGGCGTACCTCGATCCCCAGAGCACAGTGTGGAACGCCTATGTGCTCGGGCCGACGAAGCCGGCGCTGTTTGGCATCAACCTTCCGGGGTTGGAGCTGACCAACGACGTCGCAGCTTCCGACGATCCCGGCACCGCGGTTGCCGACGGCGACGGGTTCTCCGTCGAAGTGGCGATCCGCGACGACGCCAACTGGAGCGATGGCACTCCCATCACCGCTGACGACGTCGTGTTCACCGCTGAGACGGTGCGCGATCTCGCTCTCGGTGGCAACTGGGTCAGCTCGTACCAGTGGGCGCCCGACGATGGGTCGACTCTCGGCCTGACCGCGGTAACCGCGGTGGACGCCAAGACGGTCAAGTTCACTTGGAACATGATGCCGGGTCTCGCGATCTGGCCGCATGGTCCCGGTCTTGGTCCGATCATGCCAATGCACTTCTGGGGCGATGTCGTCACAGCAGCGGCCGGCTCCGAGGATCCCGCCGAAGCGCTCTATGCGGCTTCGGGTATCGGCGATCCTTCTGGCGGTCCGACGGTGTTCGACAGCCGTGAGGCTGGCGCGTTCGCCCGCGTCCTCGCCAACGACAATTACTACGACAACGGTCGTGAGGTTGTCTCCGGCGGCGTGACGTACTCGACCGGTCCGTTCATGAGCGAGCAGACGTTCGAGTTGTACAGTGATCAGAGCGCTGCCGTCCTGGCTCTCAGGAATGGCGACGTGGACTTCCTCTACAACCCGCTGGGCCTTCAGCGCGGTCTCCAGGACCAGATCACTGGCGACCCGAACCTGACCGCCGTGGTGAACGCCACGAACGGTTTCCGTTACCTGGCGTTCAACCTGCGCCGCGAGCCCACGTCCAAGCAGGGCTTCCGCGACGCGCTGGCGTTCATGATCGACAAGGAGTACGTGGCCACCAGCGTGCTCCAGGGTGTGGCTTTCCCGCTGTACGCGACGCTCCCTGAGGGGAACACGAATTGGTACAACGAGGAAGTCGCCGGCGCGATGGCCGCCACCTACGTGGATGCGTCAACCGACGTCCGCCACGATGGCACTCCGTTCGTGGACCTCGGCGATGATGCCGACGATCCAGCCGACGACACGACGTACACCGCCACTGGTTCTGAGGCTCGCCTCCACCTGGCGGTTGCCGCGTTGAAGGCGGACGGGTTCAGCTGGCCGACGGGGCAGGAGCCCGATTACGCCACCGGCGCGATCGTTCCTGGCACGGGCATCTTGCTTGATGGCGCTCCTGTAAAGGATCTGACCATCCTGTCGCCCGGACCTGGCTACGACCCATTGCGTGCCACTTACTCGCTGATCATTGCCCAGGCCCTCAAGGACCTTGGCTTCGACGCGACGGCGTTCCCGACGGACTTCAACGTCTTGGTGAACGCAGTGTTCGTGCCGGATGACGCGGGTGAGCTCGACTTCGACATGTTCCTGCTCGGTTGGAGCCTGGGTAGCCCGGCCCTTCCGACGTACCACGAGTCGTTCTGGGCTGGCAAGAACGACACGCTCGTGAACGACGGGAACAACAACACTGGATTCAACGATCCGGACTTCAACGCCCTGGTCGAAGAGTTCAACGCTGCTCAGACCTTCGAAGCTGCCTTTGACATCATGTGGGAGATGGAGGCGATTCTCTTCGAGAAGAAGCCTTACATCGTCCTGTTCGACACTGGCATCCTCGA
Source organism: Acidimicrobiia bacterium (assembly GCA_040882645.1). Taxonomy (GTDB): domain Bacteria; phylum Actinomycetota; class Acidimicrobiia; order Spongiisociales; family UBA11373; genus JAUYIV01. The sequence goes on along the minus strand of JBBEAX010000085.1, from coordinate 121,117 downwards.
GGCCTACCGCTCCGCGGCAGTCTCGTTCCCGTTCACGGATACCCTTTCGGGTCTCCAGTTCGGTAACGGCTTCCCGGGCGTGGTTGGCTCGGCCGCGTAAGTGAACTAGACGCTCTCCTAGAGCGAATAGGAAGTGGGGGGGGGCGCCACTACCCCCCCCCCCCCCCCCCCCCACTCCGCGTCCGGCGTGAACCGGTTGCGGACGTCAGCACTAATCTGACCGAAGGCGGCGGCCGCGACCGCGAGTGCGATCGGCCTAACCTGCTAGCGTCGCCGGATTCCGGAGATCAAGCCGGGTGGAATGGAAGGACCGGGATGACGAAGTTCATCAGCAAGCGGCTTGTGCAGATGGTCATCCTCTTTGCGATCTTCCTGACCATCCTGTTCTTCCTTCTCGAGGCACAGCCGGGCGATCTGTCGCAGCAGTACATCGGCAATCCGGACATCCCGCCGGAGGAGAAGGCCCGCCTCGCCGCCCGCCTGGGCCTCGACCAGCCGCTGTGGGGCCGATACGCGGCGTACATGAGGAACTTCTTCACGGGCAACATGGGGGTGGCGCTCTCGCAATACCCGACCTCCGTCAGCTCGCTGATCCTGGCCGCGCTGCCCCGGACCATCGTGTTGTTCCTGTCAGCCACCGTTCTCGCCTACTACCTGGGCTTCGTGACCGGGAAGGTGCTCGCATGGCGGCGGGGCAAGGCCACCGAGTACCTGCTGACGTTGGGCGGGGTGGGCCTCTACACGATCTTCTATCCGTGGTTCGCGCTCCTGATGATCTGGTTCTTTGGGTTCACTCTCTCGGGTTGGTTGGGCTTCACCGTGTTCCCGATCAACAAGTTCATCGACGCCCCCGAGTGGACTGGGTCTCCCTTCACCACCAACGCGGTGTTCATGCGGATGATCCTCGTGGCCACCCTGGCCCTGTTCGTCGCGTCCGTGATAACCCTGTTGGCACGGCGCCGGCTGGAGCTTCCTCAGGCGATTCGGGTGCGCAACTGGTCGTTCCTGGCGGCGGTGATCTTCCCCTTCGTGTACTTCTGGATCTCGCCGATGCGCAAGTACGCCGGCGACATCCTTCACCACACCATCCTGCCGGTGGGGACCCTGACCCTGGTGGCGTTCGCCGGAATCATGCTGCTCACCAGGAGCTCGATGCTCGAGACGCTGCGCGAGGACTACATCCTTACGGCACGCGCCAAGGGCCTGTCGGAAAAGGCGATCCGAGATCGTCATGCGGCCCGGAACGCCTTGCTGCCGGTGGTCACCTCCCTGGTGCTTGCCCTGGCATTCGTGATCGGCGGCGGGATCATCACCGAGACGGTCTTCTCGTGGCCCGGGATCGGGCTGCTGCTTTTCCAGGCCGTGCTGCTCGAGGACATCCCGCTGGCGATGGGCACCTTGTCGATCATCGCGGTGCTCGCCCTCCTCGGGCACCTGATCGCCGATATCATTTATGTCTATCTCGATCCACGCATTCGTTACCAGTAGAGGAAGGAGGAGCCAATTGTGAGCGATCGCGTCGACCTCGAAGAACCACAGGTCGGGGATTTCCAATTGCCGCGGGCTCCCGGTGGCGGCCCCGTAATTCAGGAACCACTCTGGCGCATCCGGCTTCGCCTCTTCCGCAAGGCACTCCGCCGCAACTGGGCCCTCTTCGCCAAGAACAAGATCGGCCTGGTGGGTCTCGGCATCATCATCGCGTTCGCCCTGGCCGCGCTCGCTCACCCCATCCTCATGGACCGTGTCTGGGATCCGGCGATCTACGACCCGGTCAGGGGCTATGACGCCCCGCGAACTGAGTTTCTCGTCGTAGAGAATGGCACCGTCGAAGATCCCACTTCGGAGATCGACCATGCCACCGCCCGACTGAAGACGACACCGTTCGTCAAGGTGGGCGAGACGATCTCGATTCCGTCGCAACCGGCGCCGCCCTCGGACTCACATTGGCTCGGTACCGACCCTCTGGGGCGTGACATCCTCTCCCAGTTGATGTACAGCACCCGAGCGGCGTTCTTGCTCGGGGCCATCGCCGCGTTCGTGACCGTGTTGATCGCCACCACCGTTGGATCCATTGCCGCCTACTTCGGTGGATGGATCGACAGCCTGTTGATGCGGTTCGCCGACCTGGTGTTGCTGGTGCCGCTGATTCCGATCCTGATCGTGATCTCGTCGCTGTTCACCCTGACATTGCCATTACTGGGAGTGCTGATCGGCATCTTGTCGGGCTTCGGAGGGACGGCGATCGTCCTCAAGTCGCAGGCCCTGTCGGTATCGGTGAAGCCATTCATTGACGCGGCCCGGGTGGCCGGGGGCTCGAACGCGCACATCATCTTCCGGCACATCATTCCCAACGTGCTGCCGCTCAGCTTCCTGTACATGATGTTCACGGTGACCGAGGCGATCGCACTCGAAGCGACGCTTTCGTTCCTCGGCCTGATGAATGTCCAGATGAGTTGGGGCCTCATGATCAACGTTGCCCACAGCTCCGGCTATCTGCTTTCGGGAACCAGCTACTGGTGGCTGCTCATCCCGGCGGGCATGGCCGTGACCCTGTTGGCTGCAGCGTTCTTCCTCGCCGGGCGGGCGATGGACGAAGTCGTCAACCCGAGACTCAGGAGGCGCTGAGCGCAATGCAGACTGCGGATACCCCTCTAAGCACGCGCCCGTCTGGTTCGGGGATGCCGGCCCTCCTCGAAGTGGACAACCTCACCATGGAGTACCACACCGAGAAGGGCTCGGTCTCGGCGGTCAACGATGTGTCGTTCACCATCCGTGCCGGCGAGTCGATGGGCCTGGTGGGGGAGTCGGGCTGTGGCAAGACCTCGGTGGCGATGGCGCTGCTCCGGCTGCAGGCCGACAACGCCGAGTTCAAGGCGGGCGAGATCCGCCTCAACGGTGAGAACCTCCTCGCTCTCTCCGAGGACGAGATGCGCACCCACCGGTGGAGCGACATCTCGATGGTGTTCCAGGGGGCAATGAACGCCTGGAACCCGGTGCAGCGCGTTGGCGATCAGATCCGCGAGGCGATGAACCTGCACATCAAGCCGCTGCCGACCGCCGCCGAGGCTCGCGCCCGCATGGAGGAGCTCTTCGTTCTGGTTGGCGTCGACCCGAAGATGCTCGACAGGTACCCCCACGAGTTCTCCGGGGGAATGCGGCAAAGGGCAATCATCGCGATGGCGCTCTCCTGCGATCCGCAGCTCATCATCGCCGACGAGCCCACCACCGCGTTGGACGTGATCGTCCAGGACCAGATCCTCAACCAGTTGAAGCGCATTCAGCGCGACCTGGGGATGGCGATGATCTACATCTCGCACGACATCGCGGTGATCGCCGAAGTCACCGACACGATCGGCGTCATGTACGCCGGACGAATCGTGGAGTTGGGCGCCACCCGTGAAGTGTTCCAGCGGCCCAAGCATCCCTATGCCTACTTGCTGCTGAACTCGGCACCCTCGATCACCGGGCCCCGCCGCAAGCTGGCCCCGCTCAAGGGCGAGCCGCCGAACCTGCTCAACCCGCCCACGGGTTGCCGCTTCCATCCCCGCTGTCCCTTCGCGACCGAGAAATGCACCGTCGAGACGCCGCCGCTCGAGGACGTCGGCGGCGGCCACCTGGTCGAGTGCTGGCACTGGGACCAGGTCCCCGAGACCACCGAGAGGGGTGTCGCATGACCAGCGATCTCGAAATCACCACGAAGCCGCTGATCAAGGTCGAGAACCTGCAGAAGCTGTTCCCGATCACCCGCGGCGCCTTCCGTAAGCCCGTCGACTTCGTGCACGCGGTCGACGGTGTCGACTTCGAGATCGCTCCCGGCGAGAGCCTGGGACTGGTGGGGGAGTCGGGCTGCGGGAAGACCACCACCGGGCGGATGCTCGTGAAGCTGATGGAGGCCACCGGCGGCAAGATCGAGATGGCCGACAACGGGTCGATGATCGACGTGGCCCACATCAGCCGTTCGAACATGCGGGCGTTCCGCCGCAACGTCCAGATGATCTTCCAGGACCCGTACGAGTCGATGAACCCCCGGCGAACCGTCTACGACACGATCGCCGAGCCTCTCGTGGTCCAGCAGGTGCGCTCCGTCGCAGAGCGCGAGGCCCGGGTAGCCGAGCTGCTAAGCGCGGTGGGGCTCACCCCGCCTCAGTCGTTCATGTTCCGCTATCCCCACGAACTGTCCGGCGGTCAGCGGCAGCGGGTGGCCATCGCCCGGGCGCTTGTGCTCGACCCGAGCTTCGTCGTCGCCGACGAGCCGACTTCGATGCTCGACGTCAGCATTCGCATTTCGATCATGGAGCTGATGCTGCGGCTGGCCAAGGAGTTCTCGGTCTCGTACCTGTACATCACCCACGACCTCGCCGTCGCTCGCTACATGTGCGACCGCATCGCGGTGATGTACCTGGGCAAAATCGTTGAGTTGGCGCCGACCGAGGAGCTGCTCAGCAACCCGCTTCACCCGTACACCAGGGCGCTGCTCTCGGCGGTGCCGGTGCCCGACCCCTCCTACCAGCGCCCCAAGGTGGAGATCAAGGGTGGTGTGACGAAGGCGATCAACCCGGAGCCACACTGCCGATTCCTCGACCGCTGCCCCTGGGCGATGGACATCTGCCACACCGCCGATCACCCGCCCCTCGAGGACAAGGGCAACGGGCACTTCGTGGCGTGCCACCTGGTCGAGGTCGGTGGGCGGATCCTCGCCCCCAACGCCACTCCCATCGCGGGCGTCTGAGGCGTAGGCTGGCCCCTTCTCAGAGAGGGGTCCGTGATGGCCGATCATCCCAACGCCGCGCTCTACCGATCGCTGTTCGACACGATGATGGCGGGTGATATCGAAGCGCTGTCCGACGTCATCGCCGACGACATCAAGTACCACGTGATCGGTTCGCCCGATCCGATTGTCGGCAAGGAGGCCGTGTTGGCGTCATTCGGCGGCCTCGATGGCGCCGGATTCGAGTTCCGAGGCGAGCTGCACGATGTCGTCGCCAACGACGAGCACACCATCGCTCTGGTCACGGCCCACGTCATCAAGGACGGTGAGACCTTCACCTATCGGTCCGCCGAGATTCTCCACTTCGAGGATGGCAAGGCTACGGAGCGCTGGGCATTCTCCGACGACACCGAGGCCATCAACCGGTTCTTCGGCGGGGAGTAGCCGCTACCGAAGTGGCGTTACACTCCCGGGCCCACGTCGGAGTGGCGGAATTGGCAGACGCGCTAGGTTGAGGGCCTAGTGCCCGCAAGGGTGTGGAGGTTCGAGTCCTCTCTCCGACACAACTGAAACGAATGCTCTCACGGTGCACTGAGATGCACGCAACAGCGTAACGACGCGGGTCTGAGCTCCGCAACGAACTCCCCAAGACCTCTAAGCAAGTGGCATCAGCTTGCACATCGTGGAGCCCGATTGCACCGGGATGCGCGGCGTCCCGGCACCTCGGCGGCACCTCGGGACGGATGCCTCCCCGCGGGAACGCCGGCATAAGCGGGCCGGTACCCCGGCTCAGCGAGCCGTTGGCCGTCCGCATCATCACTCGACGTCGTAGACCTTCATCACTTCGTCGCCGTAGTGGTTGATGACCTTGACGGCGATCTTGCCGGTCGAGGGCTTGGGGAATGGGCGGCTCTCGGTGCTGTAGAGGGTCGCCCAAGCCTCCTCGTCGATCTCGGCTTTCAGGGACTTCTTGAGACGTTTGTAGGGTTCATCGGCGCCGGTGAAGTAGGCGTGGCGAACGAAGAAGGACTCTTCGTTGTAGTCGGTATCAATGAACCACACCGCGATGTCATCCACCGAGTCCGAGCGAATCTCACCGGTGGTCGGGTCGTAGACATCGATGCCCCTCACTTCGACGACCACGCCTTCCTTGGTGGTCTTCATGTTGATATCGGGTTCGCCGAACACCATGAACAGGTTGCCGGCGCCGGTCTTCTTAAGAAGTTCGTCACCCATCGCCAGGTCGGGGTTCATGCGAGCGGGGAGGATGGTGAGCGGGCCGAAGTCGCCGATCATCTGGTCGACGCTGACGTCGAAGGCGAACCCGCAGACGATCAGCACGTCGAATCCGACACCCTTCACCGCCTCCTTGGCGGCCTCCTTCACCTGCATCGATCCAACCGTCCCATGCTCCGGCCCGACCGAGATCGCGACCCGCTTGGTTTCGCCCGCGGCGTCAACGTAAGTGGCTGCGCCTTGGAGCCACTGGCCGGCATGGGGTTCGAGAGTGGCGAACACCAGTCGTTCCTTCTTCACCCGATTCTGCACACCGGCCTTACGCAAGTTCGAGAGAATCATCGGCACGTAACCCTCTCGGGATGGGTCCAGCTCCGCCGCCACCTCCGCGGCGGTGCGCTCAGCGGTCTCGGGGTCGAGCACACGGTGGGGGGAAAGAGATTCGACCGTGAACCGCCCGGTAACCCGCACCTTCTTGGTGTCCTCGTAGGGTTGATCGACAAGGATTTCCTGATCGGCGTGGCGGGCGATGGCGCCGTCGATCTCCTCGCGCGTCATGCCTTCGCGGATATCCGGGTTGTCGGCGATCGACTTGAGGGTGACGTGGGATACCTGCTTGTAGACGAATCCCTGCTTGATGTCGCTGCCGGTGGGAGAGTCGGCGGGCGGGATGCCCGTGAGCTTGGCCTCCTGCATCCGACCCTCCGAAGAGTCAGCGAGCAGGTAGTAGAGGAAGCGACCAGACATCAGGCGGGTGCGGGCGAGAGCGATCGCCACTCGGGAGGTGTCGATGGTGATCCAACGCCGACCCCACTGCTCGGCGACGAAGGAGGTGGTGCCGGATCCGCAGGTGGGGTCGAGGACGAGGTCGCCAGGGTCGGTGGTCATGAGCATGCAGCGCTGGATGATCTTGGTGTTGGTTTGCACCACGTAGCTCTTATCAGCCTCACCTTTCGTATCTGTCCAGAGATTGGTGAGTTTCATAACGGGGTAGTCATCCGCAAAGAGCACATAGCGAAGCGTGGCTCCAGACGCATCAAGACGCCCCCTGGCAGCAAGGGACTCCATCCCGGCTCGGTTAGTCTTCCAGCTTTTCCCCGAGGTTGGAGCGAACTTCCGACCATTGAACTCGAACGGGTAGATGCAGGTCGGCGTGTACCCGCTCGAGACGAGGTTTTCTGTGCAGTAGATCCGGGAGCCGGGGGGGACGCGCGAAGGGTCGAGACGCTCCTCCTTCGTCATCTTCCGTCGGACGCCGCCTGGCTCCTGAACTGAGGTATAGACAGTGCCCTGCCCGAGCTCCCGATCAGTGAAAAGGTCGCGATACTTCGTTGATGATTGGTCCTTTCCATACCAAAGGACGAAGTCCGCGATACCGGCCAGGCCCGTTGAGCGAAGCGGCACTGACGTCCGAAAGGTGATCTGGCTCACGAAGTTCTCGCTCCCGAACACCTCATCCATCAGGCTGCGCACGAGGTGGACGTTCTCGTCACCGATCTGGACGAACACGCTTCCCGACTCAGTAAGCAACTCCCGCGCCGCCACGAACCGGTCGCGCAAGTAGGCAAGGTAGGAGTGGATCCCCTTCTCCCAGGTGTCGCGGAACGCCTTCACCTGTTCGGGCTGGCGCACGAGGTCAGTGTCCTTCCCGTCTTTTACGTTGCGCTTGCGGGTGCTGACCTGCCAGTTGGAGCCGAACTTGATGCCGTAGGGCGGGTCGATGTAGATCATCTGAACCTTGCCGCGCAGGTTCTCCTTCTCAGCGAGGCTCGCCATTACCAGCAACGAGCCGCCGAGGATCATGCGGTTCGACCAGTTGGCGCCGTGGTTGTAGAAGTCAAGAACGTGCTCGGGTTCGACGCCATCGAAGTCCCCAAACAGGCTCATCTCGGGCTCGCGCTGGGAGGAATCGCGGCGGAGATCGTCGATGATGACCTTGGGTTCGATCTTCTCCTGGATATAGATCGGGACCACGGGAACCTCTAGGTCGCGGGCATCCTGCTCATCCTTGCCTTGCCAAACCAACTGTGGGTCGAGAGAGGAGTCGCGCGGGTACAGCATCTTGGGTGGGTTCTTCTCGTGGTCGGAGGCGAAGTCAGCGAGTTCGGAGGTTGGGATGTTGGAGCGAGTGTCGCCGTGCCGGAGGGTCTCGACCTGCTTGGGAGTCTTCTTACTACCCGATGCCTTCGCCATCATCAACCCCCCTGTGCCACAGCAAGTGTGCCTCGTATGGTGCCTTCAGCGTCCCACGGGTCAGTGACCTCGACGAATCCCCATCGGCCGAACCCGCCATGGCGGTTCACCGCCGGCACCCACAGCTCCCGCGCCGTGCTCACCTTGGCCTCTTTATCTCGTCGGTTCTCGCCAGACACTTCAACCACCAGGTGAAGGTCACCGTCGAGAACGGCGATGAAGTCGGGCACATAGGACCGCTGCTGTCCGTCAATGGTGTAGGGGATGGCGAAACCAAGGCCTTGGTTCTTCACGTAACGGTCCACCTCAGCCATCGCTTCGAGTACCTGGGCCATCTTGTGCTCCCAGCCGGAGTCGCCAACGACGTGCGACACGTGCGACTTCGCAGCGTCGGTGGCGTAGACCGGCTTCGTGGTGTCGAAGTCGACGAAGGCGGTGGTCCCGGTGGCGTCGCCCGGCTGGAGGACGGCCTCGACTAGTAAGTCGCCATCGTCAGAGGCAGCGATCGCGCGGTAGATCTTGTCGAGCGCATCCGACTCGTAACGGCCGATGCGCAGCATTTGCAGGAATGCACCGTCGGCAAGGTGTACCGCCGACCCGATCCACTCCCGCACGATCCGGAGCAACTGAGGGAACAGCCAAGGCTTGTCGGCATCGCTCTCGGCGCGGAAGTACCGCATCGCCAGCCGGCGGGCAATGGCGAACTCCACCTGCTGCATCCGCCACTCCTTGAGATCATCGAGTTCGTGGATGCCGGTCTCCCCGACGATTCCCGCCACCTCTACCTTGGTGGGCACATCCCGGGCCGACAGGGTGATCTGGTGTTCGGGGCCGAAGGTGGCTGCGAGGCGCTCACCGGCAAGCCGGTACCGGTATCCGATCACTCGGGGAAAGGTGATCGCCCGGTCGGCCCGGTCGGGCAGGGCTCGCACCCGTGTCGGCATCGGGCCGGGAGTGATCTCCTTGGTCTGGCCGGCCGCAGGGATGAACGAGAAGGGCACTCCGTACACCTCGGCATACTCCGGGTCGAAGTGTCCGTGGTCGTTGAGGGTATAGGAGCGGCGCCGCAGGCCGCGACCGATCACCTGCTCGCAGAGCAACTGAGTTGAGAACGCCCGCACGCCCAGGATGTGCGTAACGGTGTTGGCGTCCCAGCCTTCGGTGAGCATCGACACAGACACCACGCACTTCACGTGCTCGCCGAGGCGCCCCGGCTTACCGACGGTGTTCATGACCTCGCGCAACAGGTCCTCGTCACTGACGGCGTCCGGGTCGCTGCCGGGGAAGCGCTGGCGCATCTCCCGCTTGAACTCCCCGATTTCGAGAGCCGCGACTGCCTTGAACTCGGCCGACATCGCCTCACCCGACTCCAACTGTTTGGAGTCGATGAGGATCGTGTTGGGGCGGTGCAACCACTCGCCCCGGTCGGCGTTAGAAAAGATCTTCAACTCGCCGGACTGGACGACCGCCGTTCCGTCGGGTCCAGGCACCTCACGGCCCGCGATCCAGTCGTAGACCATCTTCGACACCGCGGTGTTGTTGCAAACCACAATGAACACCGGGGGGGTCGACCCGTCGTGTTGGCGTGCCTCAGACTTCTCCCAAAGGCGATGACGCTTCTTGTAGTCCGAGTAGAGGCTGTGGAGCGCACCGTCGAGCTCAGGGGGCATGACCGGGGTCTCGGTGTCCGAGGCCTTGCGGCCCTTCTTTGGAAGGTGGTCACGAATGCGCAACCACAGATCGCGGTAGGCGACACCGTCGCCAGTCATCTGGTCGTCGGCTACCGGCACCCGTGGGACCTTCACCACACCGGCCTCAATTGCGTCGATGAGCGAAAAGTCCGATACAACCCAGGGGAACAACGTGCCCTCCGGATAGCCGGAACCGCGGAGGAAGAAGGGCGTGGCCGACAAGTCGTAGACGGCCTTGATTCCGATTTTCGCCTGCACCGCCTCCAGCCCGGAAAGCCACACACGGGCTTCCTTCTCCCGGGTTTCGGCCTCCTTGCGGTCGTCACCTACCAACTTGGGTTCGTCGGGCAAGGAGTCGGGTTTGCTTCGGTAGCAATGGTGCGCCTCGTCGTTGAGCACCACGATCTGCTTCGACGACGACCCCAATTCACGGGTGACCCGACGCACCATCTCATCAGGCGACTCGACAAAGGCTCCCTCGGGTACCAGGGCCTTGTGGATCTTCGACAGTTGCTGCTTGGCACGCAGTTGGAAGGCGTGGAAGTTAGTAATGACGATTCGGGCGCGACCGAGATGCTCACGCAGTTCTGGCGGCACGACGTCGCGCTCTCGGTAGTAGTTGTTCGGGTCGGAAGGCAGGATCACTCGAAGGCGATCGCGGATCGTGATCCCCGGAGTGACCACCAGAAATCGGTCCGTGAATCGAGCGTCCTGGGGCGACGCCGCCTTATTCAGCGTCTGCCACGCGATCAGCATCACCATCACCACCGTCTTGCCCGACCCAGTCGCCATTTTGTGCGACAGCCGAGATACGCCAGGGTTGGCGTTCGCCGACGCCTCAGCGAGCATGTTGGGAATCCAGGCGTCGCCAACTTTGGTGGCAACTTCGGCTATGTAGATGGCGGTTTCCAACGCCTCCACCTGCGCATGGAACAACTTGCGTTCGCGTTCCGGGTCGGTCCAGTACTCGAGAAGGCGGCGGGAGGTTGGAGTGACATGTGGCCATCCCCCCTGCCGCCACATGTCAACTCGCTCGCGAATACGGTTAATAGTCGGATTGGGTTCGACCCGGTCGGCAGTCCACTCAGTGTCGAATGCCGCCTGGCCCTTCTTCTTCTTGGTCGCCGGAATCGGCACGAAGTAGGAGGAGGGTCTTCGGCCGTCGACCTTTTCGGAAGTGATCCCTTCGTCGTCGAACCTGAAATGCCGAGTTGGCGCGTCGAACGGCGAGTTCAGAATCGGGTTGTCTATCCTCGTGTCACGGCCCAACGCGGTCGCCTCCAAGTCTCGACCGAGAAATGCAACCCCCGGGACCTTACCCAATCACCGAGATCCTTGATGAGGCCGCCCCTTCAGTAGCGCGGTTCCCTTGGCATTTGAGCGATCGCGCGACGAGCGGTGGCCGGGTTCGTGTTGGTGTGTTCCCTGCTTGACCTCCGGCAGCGTGGGGGGTGTGTTACACGATTCTCGGTTCGGGCGGTATCAAGGGTCCATGAACGAAGACTGCTCCCTTTCGGCGAATCGATATCCAGAGATACCGCCTCTGTCGACAGCACGCGGCGTCGCCGCGCTGCTCGCATGCTCAGAGCGGAAAGTCCGTGACCTCATCGCTCGAGGCGAGCTCCCCTGTGTGAGGGTGGGTCGGCTTGTGCGAGTGCCTCGTCACGTCGTGCTCGAGATTCTCCGCTACGGAACTGTTGCCTGCCATAACAACGAGTCGGCGAGGGGGGAAGACGATGAGTCGGGTAACTGAGGCTGAGGCAGTGCGTCGCGCCGCACAGGGGCTCAGGCCACCGGAGAGGTACATCCAAGGCGTGCTCCGACCCCTCGACGAGGAGGCGACTGGCCGGTTGCAGGCCGTGTTGGATATGCCGCCAGCTCCGCCTGGCTGGCCCCAGATGAATGAGGACGCCTTCTTTGGCCTAGCCGGGGATCTGGTCAGGACGATCGAGCCCCATACCGAGTCTGACCCCGTCGCCGTGCTCGTTGATTTCCTGACGTCCTTTGGGAATGCGGTGGGACCGCTACCGCACATGCGGGCGGACGGGGCTGATCACCCGGCGCGGCTCAGCTACGTTCTCGTTGGACGTACGTCGAAGTCTCGCAAGGGTACGTCGAGAGCAAACGTCGCCCGGGTGATGCAGTACGCCGATCCCGAGTGGGCGGACCGCTGTCAGATCGGTGGGCTGTCGTCTGGCGAGGGTCTCATTCAGTCCCTGTCTGACACGGTGAACCAGGAGCCGCGGCGACTGGTGGTCGAAACGGAGTTCAGTCGGGTCCTGACCGCAGCTTCCCGCCAGGGCAACATTCTGTCCCCGGTGCTTCGTCAGGTATGGGATGGCAGTCAGCTGGGTGTCGTCACCCGTCAAGAGCGGTTGCACGTAGCCCGTCATCACGTGTCGGTAATCGGCCACATCACCGGCGATGAACTCCGCCGGACACTCCCTTCGATCGAGATAGCCAACGGGTTCGCTAATCGCTTTCTCTTCTTTGTGGTGGATCGTTCGAAGCTGCTTCCTGATGGGGGCTCGCTTCGCGACTCCGACTACGAGCGACTGGGTCGGCGCGTGGGAGATTCCCTAGTCGCGGCGCGGGAAATCTCGGGGATGCGCCGCAGCCCTGATGCCGCCGAGCTATGGCACGAAATGTACCGGGAGCTGTCCGATCCACTCCTAGGAGTGGTCGGCGCTCTTACGGCGCGTGCCGAGGCGCAGATTCTTCGCTTGTCGGTCGTTAATGCACTCCTCGACGGCTCCGACACCATCGAACCTGCCCATCTGGGAGCAGCTCGGGCGGTCTGGGACTATTCCTCAGCTTCGGTCGAGTGGCTATTCGGTGAAGCGACAGGTAGTCCGACCGCGGATCGGCTTCTCGAGGCGATCCGCGCCGCAGGTCCCCGCGGGCTGACCGCCACCGAGCAGCAGAGAGCACTGAGTGGCCATATCTCTGGTGGTGACAGGCGAGAGGCGATCGAGCTCCTCGAAAACCTCGGTGTCGTCGTTTCCGAGCGCGAACCCACACCCGGCGCTCCCCGGACTAGGAGCTACTCAGCCGACTTCGCACCCGGGCGCCTGCGATCCAAGCGATCGAAGCGATCATGACAACCCTTCAATCGCCTCCAACGCTTCCATCGCACCCGCACGCGGCATCGGAGGAAACCCAGCCCGGACCCCCCAGATCCATCAGCTCTAACGGCCACAGCTCGGCTTGTTCGTCAAGACCCCCCCTGGTAAAATATGGTGTGATAGCGTCAGCGTCGCATCGACGGTCCCGACACCCGGGAGTCTGTCCGCCAAGGAGCGGGGCGGCATGACTTACTCGGGGCACGTGTCGGGTCGTGGTACCAAGTCGGGTGTGTCGTGGGGTTACGTCATCGAGGTCGGCGGCGATCTGGCGACTGGCAGACGGGCTCGGAAGACCCGGCGGGGGTTTACGACGAAACGGGAGGCCGAGGCTGCGCTCCGTGGGGAGCTCGTCGAGTTAGAGTCCGGGTCCCGGGTCGACCGCAGCCTGATCACAGTGGGGGACTTCCTGCTGGGGGAGTGGCTTTCGAATCATGCTCGGGTAGTACGGGGGAACACTGTCGACTCGTATCGGTCGGCGATCGAGTGCCACATCGTGCCTCACATCGGGGTGATGCGGCTTCAGCAGGTCGGTCCCCGTGACATCAACCAGTTGTATGCCATTCTCGCCGACCGGGGCTCACGGTCAGGTGGGCCGCTGGCACCCAAGACGATCCGCAACGCCCATGTGGTGCTCCGCCGAGCGTTCGGGGACGCGGTGCGGTGGGGTCTGCTGCGCGACAACCCGGCGGCTTCGGCCTCGCCCCCGTCGACATCTGTAGGCCCCAAGGTCCAGGACCCGTGGCAACCCCATGAGGTCCGCGCCTTTCTGAGCGTGGTCGAGGGCGACGAACGTGAAGCGCTTTGGCGTCTGGCGGGGACTACGGGGATGCGCCGCAGCGAGATCCTCGGAATCCGCTGGAGCGACGTCAATCTCGAAGCGGGATGGCTCGCCATCACCCAAACCGTCGTCCTCCAGAGAGGCAACCCGGTGATCGGGTCACCCAAGACACGGCGCTCAGCCCGAAGGGTCTACCTCGACGACCGCACTATCGCCGTGCTTGCCGACCTCCGCTCACACGCCAACGAGACGGCACGGCAGCTGGTGTTCGCTCACCCGGACGGTGGCCCGCTGCGCCCTGACCGGGTCACCAATCAATTCCGACGCATCTGCGAGCAGGCAGGACTACGCCGTATACGGCTCCACGACCTGCGGCACACCTGGGCGACCATCGCGCTCCAAGAAGGCGTGAATCCCAAGGTGGTCTCCGAACAGCTCGGCCACGCCAGCATCAGCATCACCCTTGACACCTACAGCCACGTGATCCCCAGCCTCCAAGCCGATGCCGTCACCCGCGTCTCAGACGCCATTCACTCAGCCGATTCGCCGCCCCTTCCGCCGCCGTCGAGGCTACGCGTCGTGTCCTGACCGCCACTGCCTGCGGCCGGGGGGCTCAGTACCAGATCGCGGTCGGGCGGCGATCGAGTTGTTCTGGCGGGTCTGGCAGCGAGCTGGCAACACCAAGCGCCTTGCGGCGCGCCGTCCACGCGGCGGCACCGGCATCAACCACGTCATCTGGTGCCGCCTGCCCGCCATCGCCGATGTCGGCGGGGATGACGATGCCACCGAGGGCCAATAGATGCCGACGGGTCTCCTGGCCATTCCAGGTCTTTTTAGGAGGCAACGAGCGACTCGCCATCGCCCGGAACGAAACCTCGGGGTGAACCTCAAAGACCCTCGGGTCGTGTCGTGCGATCGCTTCGACTTCGAGCAGCTTGGGGGAAAGCGCGTAGCTCTGGGCAGAGACACCGATCCCGAGACCCTGCGCCACTTGTCGTGCCTCCGAGTAGTCGGATGCCTCGACGACCGACCTGGGCGGCACAGAGAACACGCTCGACCGTCGTGCCCCCACGAAGCGGCGTGCTTCGGCGTCAGCGACTCGATGTCCTCGCCGAGGAAGCCCGATCGGGATATCGACCCCGACCGCGGCAACGCCATCGAGTCGGCCGATCAGGTCATCGAACCGGGCCGCGATCTCGGCCCCCATGAACCCATTGGGTCCGACGACGATTCCGATCCACCCCGCCCTCGACGCGTCCACCCCCACGACAAATGACAGCGCCTTCACCCTCGGTGCTACTTATCGGCGGTAGACATAGAGTCATCATGGCATCGATCCTCCAGAGGTGCCCCGCCGCCGCGCGCCCCAGTACCTCCACCGCCGCCTTGCCGACGCTGTCGCTACCCGTCGCCAGGAGCTCGGCATCTCCCAGGAAGAACTCGCTCTGCGTTGCGGACTGCATCGCACCTACATCGGCGGCATCGAACGAGCTGAACGCAACATCAGCCTCGCCACCCTCGAAAGGATCGCCGACGGCCTCGGCCTACCCGCCAGCGCCCTCCTCAAATAGCCCGACCAGCCACCAGAGGTCGCGGAGGCAGCCCCCCAGCCCTGTCGCTGCCCACGAGAACCCTTCCGTGGTATCTCGGAAACCTCGACGGACCAGGTCCGCTATCCGGAGGCCCACCCACACCCGCAACGTCACGAAAACGGCCCTACTTGGCTTCGCGTGACACCAGCGAATCGGACACGACCCAAGTCACGGGCGAAAAACATGCGGGCGGGGTCGTCCCCAAGGTGTCGGCTGGGCAGCTGCTACTGATCGGGTTTCCCCTAGACGGGCAAGGCTCCCTCTCACGCCATGGCCTCGGACTGAGGATCGTTCCACAGGAACCCAGCTCGTCACCGCCATTGCAGTTTGCGGGTGCTGTGATACAGGGGGTCGCACCCGCCGCTCCAGGCGGTTTCCAGTGTCCTCTCGTTGCCCTAGTACAGGTACCGAGTTCGCGGCTGATTGAGGTTCACTCCACGGGTCCCCAGCAAGACCTCAAAACGTGACGCCAGACCAAGCTCAAGATCCCCTTCCAACACTGAAGCCATCGCCGGAGCGCCGTCAACTGCTCCTCCCACGCGTCGGACTGCTGACAGAGATTTCAGCGACTTGGCGGTGCTCCAATACAAACGCGTCAGCACGAACGGCGTAGCGTCATCGAGATCCTCAGAGCTAGTGAGCCGAACAAGTTCCCCTCCTGCAGGGTTCAGGCTGGTGGATGTTGGGTCGAATGAGCTTGGATCGTCACTCGCGAACACCTCCATTCTGCCGAGAAGGGGCTTGTTCATCATTCGGAATCCCGCTGCGAACATGCCACCTCCTCGACGCCTCGCACCCAGGTGCTCCTTCGCCAACGCGAGATAGAGCTGCACCAATCGCCCAAGGCTGGCTGTGACCGCCGCGCGCTCGACCTCATTGCGCGGAAGCAACACCTTCCTCCCGCTCTTGGCATGCGACATGGCCGATCTCATGTCGATGTACAGCTCTCGAAAGAGATGATCCACCGGATCCGAGGTTCCAGCTGGAGCGAAGTCGACAAGCGCGAGTTTCTTGTCAGCCTCCACGAGCGCCCGGCGAAACCAGCTGCCCTCCGGTTCGGCAATCTTGTCGCCCTTGGTTTGCTGGGGGGCAATGTCGCTCAGCATCGATTCGAGAGCTAGGTAGGCATTCCGGAAGGCATCGAAGAGGTCTTCAGAGACCTGCGAGAGCCGGAAATACCTGAAGCTCTCGTGCCAGTCCGGTTCGGGTTCTGGCGCCGACGCGACCTCGTTTCCCTCTTTATCTAGAACGGTCGCCCTCACTGGTGGAACATCTATGCGCAGGGGCGCAATTGAGACCAGTCGGATCACAAGACCCTGCTGATCGGGCCACCAGGTGAGGTGCTCCTCGTCGATACCCTTGATCGATAGATTCTCAAGTCCGCGAATCGCGAGGAGGTCAAGCCCCTGATCGGCCAGCCTGAGACCAGTAGCCCGGGCCTCCTCATGCGAGGTTCCAGCGCACCTGACCACCACAACTGGCTTCCCGGCTGCCACAGCAACGGTGGCGCTGCCGAGGTTCACAGCTGCATCTCGTCGCGGGGCGGACGCAAGCTCGAAAGCCGCTCCGGCGTTGAGGCGCCCCGAGTCCTCGAGCAGTGAGATGCCGCAGAATCGAGGGTTACCCATACGCCAGGCCCGCCATCGATGTTGGACGCTCGGGGGCACACACGTCATCCATTGCGGCAACATAGCCTCGGGCACCGCTGACGGTGCCGCAAAAGCATCTGGAACGGACTGGCGCAGTGAGTTAGCTGAAGAAATGGTTGTCGACGGGCGGTCATCGTAGGGTTGGAGACTCGACCATGCGCCGTGATGAAGCGATCTCTACCCTTTCTGTACAGCTTCGATTGAAACTCCAGCGGTACGCTGTCTCGGGACATCCCCCCAAAAAGAAAACGCCCGCGCGAGGGGCACGTGCACCGCGATCCTCACGCACCCGATCTGTCGATTCTCTCCGAGGTCACCGGAGCCCCTCCCCGGTACTTCCGAAGCCCTTCCGATCATCGTCGGGTATCGGGAGGCCCACCAAGTTCTCGAATTCACGGGAAGCCAAGGGAGGGGCTTCCAAGCGAGAGTCCGGCCGCCGGGGAGCCACCTGCCTGGTCGGCGCTACGCCGGGAACGCATTCCTCTCGGCACCTGGGTGGCACCTGGGGGTCGTCGGCACGGGTCTGGACGGCGTCGTGACGCGGTCGTCGCATCCGATGCCACTAGGTCGGGTGCCTAGTGGACCCATTGACATGCCGCCGTCAATAGGTCTCAGTCTGGGTACGGCCCCGGGGCTTCGGCTTCCATTTCGGCTCGCACCGATCGCTCCTCGAGAATGCCAAAAGCCCAGCCGTCGAACTGAGCGTCGAGGTCAAGTGCAGACTCCGCCAGGTTTTCGAGGGAGAGCCGGCGCACATGCTCGGGGAGTGTGCCCGGGTAGCGGAAGGCAGTTCCCCTGGGATCGACAAGGTCGAGGGCAGTGATAAGACCTTGCGCTCTAGGTGATGCCAGCCTTCGTTACCTCCTGCCGCCTGAACTCGCATGCCATCTCGAATAGGAATTGGCCAGGTTGGGATGCAAGGAACTCGCGGATGAAGGACCCGTAGGTATCGTCCAGGGACGAGATGAAGTCCGTTGGTGTATACCTCGTGAGGTGGCCGAGGTAGAACATCAGCGCGTAGGCACTCGCGAGTTGCGGCCATCGGGTCTCACCAGTTGGAGCCAGGTACAGGTAGTACCGGCGGTACGGAGGCGTGGTCGTTATCGTTCGCCAGAGGTTCGGTCGTACCCTGTCAACCAACTCCATCACGACGTCTGAGTGGCGCCCCGTGTATGACACGGGAGTTGTGAGCTCTAGCCGTCGGCAGTCTCTCCCGGCGTTGTCCTCGGTGTTCTCAACCGCCCGCCAGTCAGCACCGAGGCCTGACTCGCGCAGAACCTCGGCGACCGATCTTCCTCTTCGATCGAGGGTGTCCTTTGGCAGAAGAATCGTTGCCCAGATCTCGTGCGCGGATGGGTCGTGGTGTACGCGCACCTCGCTAACGCCGATGAACCGTTCCTTCCGGGACCCGACCTCTCGCCAAAGCCGGTGGCCCACGACAATCTGGGACATGACTTCTTCGAGCCGGACAACTGGGTCGGATCCAAGCGCCCCTCCGGTGAGTGCGGCAAATAGCTCGGCGAACGCGCTTGCACTCGCACTCGAGGACCGAGAGGCCTGGAGCTCGGCGCTTTGGATCTTGGCACCAGCCGCCGAAATCACCTTTAGGCCGTGATGAACTCGGGAGCGGAGCAAGGTGGAGCCGTCCCGCATCAGGCTGAGCGCCTTGGCGAGGTTCAGGAAGCCGTAGTAGTAGAGGACGGGCTTGGCCTCGTACGCTTCAGCCCCGTCTGCTGCCCGAACGTACTCTCTCGCCTGGCGGACGAATGAGCGGGGTGTCTCGCGGTCGGTACCGTCAAAGTGCGCAACTACCGCGGTGTCGATCACTCCCCAGGGATCGGTGGCGTAGGCCATCGTGTGGAGCCCCCATCTCCTTGTGGATCTCCGCATCGGCCAATACGAGAAGCCAAGGGCCTCACGCTTGACCTCCAAGTCCTCACCTTTCCGGGGTGGTGGAAAGACCACCCGCGGAACGTAGCACCAGGGAGTTCGCGAATCACACTCGGCGCGATCGATCGAGCGGAAGCGCAACGTCAGTTTTGCCACCTGGAGTGCTCCTGTGCCACTCGTGGACGCGGAGTGAGGATGTTGCGATGGCACCCGGGTGGCACTTCGGTGCTCCCTCGAGCACTTCGAGCCACGTCGTTACGCGGACCCGGTGTTCGATTCCACGAGGTCGCCTACCTGGTGGGCCGAGGCAAACGTGAATGCTCGCACCTCACCGCTCTGCGACTACCGGCGGCGGCGACCTTTCCGCTTCTTCGTGGCGGTCGACTTGCTCGCACTGCCTGTCAGCTCCCCTTGGCCCTTGTTCTGCAGCAACTCATACGGCGTCACTGTCAACCCGTGGCTTAGCCTCTGCGCCTTCGGGAATCGGCTGGTAATCAGGTCAGCACTAGTGACTATCAGACCGCGGACTTCCCAGTCTTCGTCCGAGTCCGATGCATCGAGCCCTTCCAACAAGCGGGGTAGGTCCCGCTTGATTGCGTCGAGTCGCTCCCCATGGTGGTGGGCGGCTGATCGCGGCCCGTCGAGCAGCTTGTCGAGTTCATGGCTGAGCTCGGCGGGCGTTCGCGCGAACTCGAAGTCCTTCACCTCGGTCGCGAGCAGTACCTTCCGCGCCCGGTCGATGACCAAGACATCCACGTCGCCGAGATCCTCTCCGTTGGGTCGACGTAGCCGGAATTGGCCAAACTTCTTCACGTCCTCTCGGACATCGCTGTAGCCAAGCCCCCTGAAGAACTCAGCGACATCGCCCCTGAAAGCGTCGTTGCCGGCTTGGCGTACCGATGTGATGTACCGCTTCATAGCGCGCGACTTCGCGTTGAGCCGACCCGATCTCACTTGATCAACCAGGTAGCCGGCGGATCGGTACGTGCCGCGTGCTCCCCAAACAGCTTCGAGATCACCCGCTGGGTTACTGCGGACGCACAGCGGACGCCGGGCAGCGGAGCGATTGCGTCCGTAACGCCATGGGTAGACGTCTGCCCGGTTCGCGACTCGTGGAAATTCCGCGACTTCATCCAATGAGAGCAGTTGAAGCCCGCTGCGAACACGATCCCGTGACCACCCCAGGGACTTGCACAGCTCACTTCCGAGGTCATCGAGCGCCCGAGTCGCGACTTGGTACCGCTCAGACCGCGCTAGCTCGACAAGATCGCCAGTGAGGTGGGCAAGATCAGTTGCACTGATACCGAATTCCTGGTGGTACGCCTCGTCGACTTCGGTCGGGTCGAAATCGATCGGCTCTTCATCTCGTTCTCCCCAATGCGCTGCGTACCGTTCACGCGCATGACTAACGGCTCGGCTCTTGGTCATATCGCGAAACGCCGCTAGTGCTTCCAGGTACGGCTCTTCACGGCTAGACCCAAGTCTCCCCGAAGGCAGGATTGACAACTCCACGGAGGACAGCTCGTGCCGGATGGCGTCGCTCATGAACCCGTATTGGATGATCTGGTTGGCAAGGGCTAGCAGGTGGTCATAGACGCTCAGCGTCATCTGCCGCTCGCCTGCGGGGGGACGCGCAGTGGCGGCCTCCAGCAGATAGCGGTTTGCCACCGATGTGGAAACGAGCGCTTGCGCTGACTCCACCGCTTCTCGTGCCCCGGACGATTGCTCACCGAAGCAAGCAACCAGTGATGGGAGCGTGAGTCGACCCCTCGCCTCCAAGAAGAGGAGAGCTTCTCTCTCTCCTGTGAGGTACTCGAGGAGACCGTCCGGCTCTATCCCCGATAGCTCCGACATGAGCTGATCGGACAACTCTTCCACGATCGAATTCAGTACCTGAGTCCGGCCAGTTGATGGAATGGGGCCCTGTGCAAGGCCCAGATCGCTCGACGCGAATTCGCCGAGTGAGTCAAGCAGCAGTTCCACGTCAGCGTCCGGGAGGAGTCGTGGCTCAGCTATCTCACCTAGCGTCAGAAGAGCGTCGTCACGTTCGTCCAGGACCTGGATCATTCTCATCTCGCCGATTGGGATCGCCTGTTTCACCTGTGCTCGCAGGCCCGTTGGCCGCTCGCCTGCTAAGTCATGGATTGCCTCGACTAGCGCTATGGCGATCTCCCTCTCGGCTTCGTTGTCCGGGCGCGCCAACCGGTACCTGGCGGTCTCCGCGATCAGGAAGTCCACTCGACCTTCCGAGGGTCGAAGTTCGACCTGCAGCCATTCGGCCACCGGGTGCAGTTCCGAATCCCCGCTCGGGTCGTGGCGCTGCTCGGTAACCCGTACTGTTGCGATCAGCTTCTCCCACCGTCCGGACAGCCGATCCAGTGCGGATCCAACAAGCGACTCGCAGCGCCAGAGCCAGAACGCGATCGCCTCAGCGAACTTCTCACTCAGCCTCTCCTCCTCTGCCACCTCTGGGGAGGGGATCACCCAGCAAGGCACCTGCAGTTCGACCCGGTGATACGGGTGGAACTCCGGCATGTCGGGTTGGTACACGGGCGTGGCATCGTCGGCGGCCCACCGAGTCACCTCAACAACGTTCCCACCCTCTGGCAGGGGAACTGCGTGAAGGTCTATGCGTTGGCGTTCGTTCACTCTCAAGTCGCCCCCGGAACCGGGTTGGACTGACACGAAGGTTGGGTGACGATCGTCACTCGTGTAGTAGCTGTGACCGTGATCTCGGTAGATGGCGTACTCGTCGAACGTGGAGAAGGACAAGACGCGCGACCGCCGGTGGAGCTCCTTAGAAGCGAGAGCGAACTTCCACAGTGCCAGGCGATCGGACTTCTCGAGTCGGGCGATGAGATCGATGTCGTCCAAGCTCGCAGCGAGGAGGGCCGATGTGTCATCGCTAGAGGTGTCTTCGAACCCCATGAAGTGGGATCGGCCGAGGGGCGCACTGCACACCACATGAAGAACCGACACCTCAGGTGACTGTGAGCGGACGGCCGAACGGATCTCGGGAAACCTCTGATGCAGTTCGGTTTGCACCGACGAGAAGTCCGCATGGCCAAATGGTTCACCTGGGACGTAGTCGTCGAGACGATCTATGACTGTAACGACATGCGCCACCTTGTCGAGATCGAAGCGATAGAACGTCTCCTGGAAGTTGGCCGGCTTGTCTAGCGTCTTGGGACCCTGAACCCGCGACCAACGAACTCGCGCGAAGGCGCGGCGAAGTGACATCTGCGTCGCGCGGTGGAGCGAATTGACCACCCTCTCCTCGATTCCCAGCTCAACCGCTCGCGCCAACCCTCGGTGCATGATTGATCCGGCGAGCCCGCTCGGGAGAGCCACAATCACATCGCCGCTCGAGGTCCGAACCAACGGATATAGGTAGATCCGATCATCGGTCGGCCCCTTTTGGTCATGATCGACCAAGTCCAACCGTCCCGAGGCCATGAGCACATCGACGAACTCTGCTGCAGTTCCGAGCACTCGACCCAGGTCGTCCGGCGAGAACGTCACGGCCTTGCCGAGGCGGTCGAACTCAGAACTGGCCGGGATAACCACCTCGGACTTGGGCGAGAGAGACGGCGACATCCACCGTCCGAGGCCAGCCCTCTCGCACACTGCATCAGAGAGCTTCAGAGCGATCTCGGCATCCAGGAACAACCGCTCCCTGAACTCAGTGGACTCGTCGTCGTCCGGAAGAAGGCGGCTTGCGTCGAGTAGCAGCTGGCAGCCAACGCTTGCTGCTGAAGCCCCTCCTGAGACGACCCGGTAGCTGCCCCCGAAGAAAGTGATCACCGTCACGAAGGGCTCCTCAAAGGGGACTTCACCAGAGATGATCTGGGGCGTCGCTATGGGGGACGACGTGAGGAGTTTCCGCAGCAGGTTCTTGGGCATTCGCTTGGGGACATCTTCGGGTCGCAGCGATGAGGCGAGTTCAAGGAGTCTCTCGAACCTCGCCCACTTCGTGGCGTTCTTGGGGATCAACTGCAGGCTTGCCGAAGCCACGATTAGGTGGTCGCGCAAGCCAGTCATTGTGCTTGCGAGATGCTTCATGGTCCTGGGTTGTGACTGTCGGGTCATGGGGATCGGTTGAGTGGCGCGACAGTACCCGTCGCACCCGCAAGGATCAGGCCGAAACCCAACGGCGTTTCCGTGGCACCCCGCAAGCACCTCGAGCACGCGAGAGCAGCAGACGTCCCGCGCACGAAGCGGCAGCCTGACGCACAGAGCGGCACCGCGATGCGCCGCGTGAAGACTCGGGTGCGGTCAGACTCGCTGTTGAGGGAACACGGGATCGCCGAGCATCGGACAGCACGGTGCAGTGGGTGCGAGACCTAGTGGGGCTTGAGCGCCACGGCAATTGCGAGTGGCGTGTACGCTCCCGGGGCAGCCCAAGCCTATGATTACAATAATGTCATTCACTAGTCGGAACAACAGCGACCTCCACGACGCCTCCTCAAGGCGAACTCACCTCCTTGGCGATAAGAGGTATTCGCTAGTCGACGCGCGCCGCCCGCAGCGAGGCCACCGATGAGTTCTGAGGCAGGGTTTCTCAAGATCGTCGCCGACATTTTCGGCGACGACTCTCGCGGCCGTGACATCAAGGGGCCGTTGCGGCTCGTGGAAGGGGTTACCGCCCTAGACGACTGCGCGGTTATCGCCATTCCAGGCGGACACTTAGTGGTGGGCAGCGACTTCATCCGCGGTGCGGAGTTCTACCTGTTCCAGCTCCGCATTCTGTCGTATCGCGACCTGGGGTACTTCCTGGTAGCCGCGAACGCCAGCGATGTGGCTGCGATGGGAGCCGAACTGCGCTTCGTGACAACGAATATCCGCTTCCCAGACGATTTGTCGGACGCCGACTTCGTCGAGATATGCCTGGGTATTCGTGAAGCTGCCGACGAGTTCTCCGGATCCGTGGTTGGCGGCGACATCGGAGGATTCTCTCGGCTTGTCCTCTCAGGGACTGCCGTCGGATTCACTGCGTCGCAACCATTGCTGCGCCGAAATGGTCTCCCGGGCGACCAACTCTTCTACGTGGGGGACGCAGGACTCGCTGGAGCGGCAGTGCTCTACTTTAGGAACAAGGATCGACTCGGTTCCCTCCCAAGCTCCATGGAGATGGCTTTAGCGGAGTCTTGGCGGCGTCCGCGACCGCAGCTTGAAGTGGGGAAAGGGCTCGCGGCGTCCGGTTGGAGGATCGCAGCGCAGGACAATTCTGACGGCATTAAGGCGACCGTCTCTCAAATCTGCGCGATGAGCGGCGTTGGAGCCGTTGTCGACGCATCCCTCTTCGAGCCACACCCAGTCGTGGCGCGCGTCGCTGACCTCGCCGGAATCCCGCCGTACGCGCTTGCCCTCAGTGGATCGGCTGACTTCGGTTTGGTGTTTACGTTGCCGCCGGATGCCAGTGTGTCCGAGCTGCTGCCGGACGCGGAAAACGTGCAACGCCTTGGTTCGATCCACCCGCAAGAGGACGGGGTTCGGTTCCGGTCTGCTGCCGGTGTTATGGAGGCTCGACTTCCGGGCGTTGTTTGGGATCACCAGACGAAGCCAATCGACGAGGAACTCCAACTCGGGAGAGGCACATGACGTGCGTCTGATCGGTGCCTCAACGGCTCCCGAGCGCCAGGCTCGGGTGTGTCATTTCTGCAGCGAGTTTAATGACTATTCGACATCGGCTTTCGCGCGTCGTTTCCCCAGCTGGCCATTGAAGTCACGGGTCCTCGCGGAGTGGGGCGGGTTCCGGTTGCTGCCGGACATCGCCCCACTTAGCTCGATGCACTGTCTCCTCATACCCCGGGCGCATGCGGATTCGATGCTCGGGGGAATGGAGGTCGAGGTTCTGGCGGAAGCTGTCGACCGGGCTAGGGACCTCTATGAGGCGGCCGGGCTTTCGCTCATGGTGTTCGAGCACGGAGACTGTGGGTCCGGAGCTGCGAGGTCCTCATGCATCGACCACGCGCACCTCCACCTCATTCCTCGTGAAGCGAGCCTAGTGCGAGCCTTCAGCAGCCATTATGAGGTTGCGCGATTGCCCGACCTGAAGAGTGTTCTGCACCGGCACCGGGGCTCCGGTTACCTATTGCTCGGCGACCTAGGGCGGAATCGGTCGTCGTACCTATTCGCCGAACCCCCCGCTCGCGATGTGACACCTCAATACTTCAGACGTCTCCTGGCTCGAGCTGGCGGCGAGGTTGAGTTCTGTTGGCGGCGGACGAGGAGCGACGTATCTCGGATCTTCGACACCATCGAGCTACAGGAGCTTGATCGGCTTCGCTCAGCCCTAGTAGCCCGCTTCCAAATTCAAGGATCGACAGCGTGAGCGTGCGCGCGGACTGGGAAGTGATCCATGGTGTCAGGAAGGAGTTGACCGAGAAGCTGATCGACGGCGGGGAGTGGATGGACGATAATGAGACAGAGTACGCGTGGGGGACGGCTCTGGAAGGATCCCAGGGGGACGGTCCAGGGCTTTGGGGCACGTCCTATGCGCTAATAGCGCTCAAGAACCTCGCTGGGGCTGAACTTCTCGCTAGCGACGAGGCATGCCGAAAAATGGTCGGCGCTCGCAGGTATCTCGCCGGCGAGTTGTCCGGGGCGCCGGATCGACGGGCCACGATGGAACGGCATCTCGACGACATTCCGCGCATCTGCGCCTCGCTGGAGGCGGCATCCACAGTCACACTTGGCGGTCAGCCGATTCGTCAGCGGATCGAGGACCTTAAGGCATCCCAAGTCGGTGCCGCAGGCCGGTTTGAGGGTTGGCCCGACTCTCGGTACCACGCTTTGAAGAACAACCCGACCTTCTTGGCTACCGCGTCCGCTCTGATCGTCTTCCGGAAGGACCCAAATCTCTATCTCGAAAGACGTATTCAGGGAGCCGCCTCCTGGCTTGTTGGATATCTCGAGACGAAACGCAACCTAGGGCTCGCCGAACTTGCGTTTGGTCTGACAGCCCTGTCGATGTTGAGGTACAGCCCGCCAGGGTTCGACGGGCTCGCCAGCCAGTTCCTTGAGCGAGTCGCAAGTACGGGGAGTCACCTAGAGGGCAACGTCAACGTGCAACTCCGATACGACAAGGTGGTGCTGAGGGATAGCCGCGAAGAGACCGCGAAGGGCGCTTACAACATCGACTTGCCTACCTGCGTTTACTCGGCTGCGTCATTTCTCCGCGGCGTAGCGGCTGAGAATCCTCACCTGGCTGGTGGCATCGAGTTTGCCGAGGGCGGTCTTCGGCCGATTCTCCGAGACCCCATCGAGTACGTGACGCGGCCCGACCGGGGAATGGAGACCGAAGCGGCCATGCGCCTGTCCTTCGCCCTGAAGCAGGCGGAGCGATCCCTCATGTACGGCGATCCGATGCGAACAGCACCGATGGTTGATAGCCACCAAGTGGGGACTGTCATGTTCGCCGACATAGTCGACTCGACCCCCGCGGTTTCGGGTCTTGGCAACGCCGCGTGGAGCGGCGTGCTGTCGGAATTCCAAGCTCTGGTGACAAGCGAGATCCAGTCTTTCCACGGGAGACACGCAAGGCCGACCGGTGACGGGTTCTTGGCTACGTTTCCTGAACCGGGTAGCGCGATTTCTTGCGCCAGGGCGATAAGGGACAACGTGACGGATCGGCTCGGCGTTCATCTGCGGATCGGAATACATGCGGGGAGCTATCGGACGGATCAGGGAGAACTCTCGGGCCTCGCAGTGCACATCGCAAACCGAGTGATGAGTGCGGCAGAACCCGATCAGATCGTGGTGACTGGCACGGCCCGTGACCTTCTTGAGGGGGTCAACCTCGTCGAGTTCGACGCCCTTGGAGAGCACAAACTCAAAGGCGTGGAGGGCCCTAGGCCCCTTTTCGCTGTTCGCAGTACCTCAGGTCGGCCCCCCTCACCCCAGCTGAAACCCCGCTGAAGGCGTGGCGGGACATGGTGGGCCTGGCTCCTGCGTGGCGCACCATCGCCACGTGTCCGAACGAGTGGCCATTGTTGCGGAGTTGTAATGCGACAGGGCAACTTCGTACCAGCTTCTGAGCACCTCGAGGTCAGAGCGAGTCGGTTTGTCGCCGACATTCGAAGAGCAAGGCGCAAGGGGTTGCTTCCGAAACGCTTCCGCGGGGGCGACCTCCGACAGTGTTGCCCCGGCTGGTCAGACCACACCTACACAAACTTCCTTCCAAAGCACCGCCTTGGCAATCCAGGCGGATACACCGCGTACTTTGAGCGACACCGCGACGGCACCTACAGCCTGCTGGAGGGATAGCTGCACAGACCCTTGTGACACCCTGGCGGACTGCATTTGGTGTCTACGCGAACCTACTGAGGCGCCGCGCACTTTCTAGGGCCCGAAGGATCTCGTCGCGGAGATGCGGTCGTGGGTTCAGGTTCTGCGGAGAGGGGTGGGGCGCTCCGATCGACGCAACTTCCATTCCTATGCCGGACCAGCCCTTCTGAGCTCTCTTTCCGAGGAGCACGACGACACCGAGGTTGGGAAGCAGCCCGAGCAGCTCTTCGACATGGGGCCTCGCCTCTCTTAGATCCGCGGCCGCCACCCTTCTTATTTTGTGGTCGTCACCTACATACCAGGGAACCACGTTCCAGGTCACTACTTCGACTCGGCGGTCGACACCGGCATCACGGAGCAGGTACCACATGTTCTGCGCCGTTGCGTCGTTGTTGTCGGGTGAGACGAAGCCGGACCCCCCACGCTCAACTGTCGCCTTGCCTCCCGGTGCCTCGAAGAGAAGCAAGATCCGAGCGGCTACACCAGCTTCGGTTGGGTCGAAGTCTGGAACTCGGTCCACTCCCCGGTCGGCTCGTATCCGAGCGACGTGAGCCGTCAGGGGAGCCATGTGTGGCGCCGATCTCAGACTTCGCTTCCGTTCAAGTTCAGCGGTATCACGATTGGTCTGCGGTCGATCTGTGCGTGGCCCTTTCACGACACAAAAGGTACTCGGCAATACCGCGGCGCTCCGTGTCAACAGATCATGGCGAGAATGCAAGGCTTGTCACAGGACATCCCCAAGAAGACGCGCACGAGGGGCACGTGTCCCGCACTCCTCACGTGACCGGATCCGTTGGGTCACTCCGAGGTCACCCGAGCCTCCCTCCGGTACTTCCGAAGCCCTTCCGATCATCGTCGGGTATCGGGAGGCCCACCAAGCTCTCGAATTCACGGGAAGCCAAGGGAGGGGCCTCCAAGCGAAAGCCCGGCCACCGGGGACCCACCTGACTGGTCGGGGCTACGCCGGGAACGCACTCCTTTCGGCACCTGGGTGGCACCTGGAGGTCGTCGGTATGGGTCCGGACGGCGTCGTGACGCGGTCGTCGCATCCGATCCCGCTAGGCCGCGCGCCTAGTGGGTGTTCCGTTGAGTAGCTCTGGGTATGGGTGGGCGAGCGACGGGAAGGACTTGGGAGTATCATCGTCGCCGCGGGCGGTCCGACCGGACCAGTTGCCGTATGGTTCTCGTGAGACGGGGGGAGTGGTGAGAAGAGTCGCGACGACTTTGACGGCCCTGCTTCTTCTGGGTGTTGGCTTGGCGTTCGCAGCACCGGTGGGCGCGGGTGCGCCCGCGCAGGTATCAACTGACTTTCATCCTGCGGGAGATCGCATCTCCCTGCACCCGTTCTTTCCGCATCTACTCGCACCACCGACCGAGTTCCCAGCTTGGACTCCCTTTCATGTGAGGCATGGCTGGGCGACGGACGAGGGTGCGACGATCGAAGACTGCGTGGCTGAGTTCTCGCCCTATCCGCCGGATTTACGCTTTGAGCTTGAGATTGACGGCAAGGTGCAGGACCTGACCGGGTATGCGTGGGATTGTGTGCGCAGCTACCCCTACAAGAACCTCGAGTATCTCTTCAATGTGCCTGATGGCCTCGCTCCAGGCAACCATGAGTTCGTTGGTCGGTGGTACGACGAAACCGGTCTGGCGGAGCAGATCTCTGTGACTGTCCGGTTTGTCGATCCGGACCCCCTTGTCATCTTCGTTCAGGGGATGAACACCGAGTTCGGCGGCAGTTGGGGCAGCGCAGCGAATCCGCCGGAGGAGTGGAACCGTCTCCGCATGTTCCTGCTTGACAAAGCGTCAACGGACAGCACATTCCTTGGCTCGGATTTCTCGGCCGACGACATCGCCACTTTCAGCTATGCCCACGATTTCAGCCCTGGCTACTCGGCCGAGGACACATGCGGGTCGATCGACGGAGCAGGGGGCCACGCGGCGCGGTTCCGCACTTGGTACCAGAACGTCACAGGCGGTCGCGACGAGGTTCACGTCATCACCCACTCGATGGGCGGCGTGGTTGTTGCCTACGCGCTCAGCTCCTGGAACCCGGGGAACCTCGCGTCGGTGACCGCCCTCGACTCACCGCTCAAGGGTCGCCCGAGGTCCGATTGGGCCAACCTGCTCCCCAACCAGTTGGGCTGGGCGGATGGGTGCGCGGGCTACGCGCCACGCTACGACGACCTTGTTCCTGGATCGGACGTGATCGAGGCGATCAGGAAACTGTCGCCGGCGAAGGCCAGACTCTTCGCCACCGTCGGCAACAAGCAAGACCGAGTGGTCCCGAACTCGGTATCTCACCACAACCGAGCATGGCTCAACACAACCATCAACGACGGTTGCCTAGTGGACCTCCTTGACCACTCCTGCGTCTTAACCAACACGGCAGCACGGGACGCGATCGAAAGCAACATCAGGCTAGGAGCAGGACGATCCCTTCACGCCTCATGCGGAGGCCAGCCAGCCACGTTCCTGGGAACTCGAGGCAAGGACAGAATCAGAGGCACATCCGCCAATGACGTGATCCAAGCGCTGCGAGGCAAAGACAAGCTCCAAGGCAGTGCAGGCGACGACTGGCTCTGCGGAGGGTCCGGCTTTGACAGGTACGTTGGTGGCGCCCACTTCGACCGGTGTGCCTACGTTGGGCTTGAGCCACGCGAATCCTGCGAGATGAGAATCGATGACTAACAACGGCGCTGATTAGCCCCGGACCCACCCGCTTCATCGGACTCATTACCCTCTGGATGTTCTCCGAGTGGCCGGTCTATGTCGGGACGTAGTGAGACGGGTCTCGGGCAAACTCAAGAAGCGGTCATGGCACCCGAGCGGGCACCCCGAGGGCCATTCGGTCCGTGGCGGACGATGCACCGAATTGCACGACAGCGTCACGGGGCGATCTGAAGTGCACTAAGTGCGGACAGCGGAGAACGCGAAATCGCGGTTGAGGGCCTAGTGCCCGCAAGGGTGTGGAGGTTCGAGTCCTCTCTCCGACACGACTGCACTGAATGTTCTGACGCTGCACCGATATGCACCAGACGGCGTGACGACGGGGTGTTCGCGCCTTCTCGGGCAGATGCCGGGGAGTTCGGGGGAAATGCGCCAGGCTGCACCCCGTGAACCCTCGCTGAACACCGTAGCGTGGATTCCGGGCACCTCGTCGGCACCCCGAGGCTACCGCCGACTCTCAACCGTTTGGAGGGGTAAGGGGTCCCGAAAGGCTCGATCTTCTGACAGCTACTGGGCCCGCGGGTCTCGGTGTGGTGCCCGAAGCGCTCCGACTAGGAGTCCAACCCCGACAACCATCCAGGCAATCGCGTAGACCTCCCGACCGCCCTGCTCGGCGCGCAACAAGAACACCAGCACGCCGGCGGTCACCACCCACCCGATCCATGCTGGAAGTGCTCCCGTCCGGGCCAGAAAGACTCCGAAACCCGCAGTCGCGAAGATGGACACCACGAGCCCAAGGACGTAGAGGAGTCCGAGCGCCTCGAGGTGGGCACAATGCTCGACTCCGTTGGCCACTCCGGTCACGATCGACGCCACTGCGGCAATCACCGCGACACTCCGACCCGCGCGAGTAAGGCGTCCTCGAGCAACCCGGGCCAGCATGACGATCGCGATCCCGATGGCGGTGAACTTGACCAGATCCACGGCGTTGACTGCGTATGACGGCCCGGTATTGCACGCCACGTCGTCAGCTGTGGGGAAGACGAACCCCAGGAGTTGCGAGGCTGCCATGGCAAGCCCTGCTGCGAGCGCGGCGAGTCCGGCAATCAGCCGAACCACTCGCGGTGACGCAGACATCCGGGCGAGACTGTAGGGCCGACTCGGCAATGATGCCGCGTTCTCTTGCTTCCTCTTGGCGATCCAGGACGACGCCAACGCTGGCCCGACCGTCCTCGCTCGTCTGCGATGATCAGAGCAACCACAGAGAGAAGACCCCCCCTGGGCCCCGCGAACCCGACTCTGACTACGTGGACGCCAGAGTGGCAGCTCTTCTGGACGTCTTGGGATGGCTGCTATCGAACCATCTGCCGGACCTTGAGCGGCGGCTGGCCAACGCTCTGGGAAGCCTTGAGCAGGCCGACGCTGAAATCGAGATGCTGCGGCGAGAACTCGAGAACCTCCGGTCCATTCAGCTTGAGACCAATCCGAAACGCCGTACGCGGCTCTCGGGTGCCGTCGCCGCGGTGCTGGCGGGAACGATCACTGCAGCCGCAACGCTCGGTTCAGCAGCTGTGGTCACTGATGCCACTCGAGATGCCGCCGCCGTTACCGCAGAAGCTCAATACCGCTCATCATCGATCGGAGCACAGGCACAGATTGCTGCGAGCAGCGACCTCGCGGATCGAATCGATGAAGCGTTGACTCTTCTAACCGAGATCATGACGGAATGCCAGATTCGGCCATGAAATCGGAGTCCAGGGGAGGCGAGTCCGCCCCTTTCTCTCGAAGACTTCCGTCACAATGAAGATGCAGGCCATGACCTCAGCCTCCACCCAGGGTCTGCCCCATCCACCGAAGGCTCTCCGACACTTCGCAAGTCGCGAGTCGTCGGCCTCAGCCCAGGTCTCTTCGATGACGAGACCGACCACCGAGACCTCGCCCGAGGGCTGCGACGGTCGCCGTCGGCCGGCTTGGGCCTCCCGGTCAGTACGGTGGCGCCCGTGCGTGCTTTGCCGTTCTTCATACTGCGGCCCGTCCTGCTGGCGAAGGGGACCCTGCTCGACCGCCGCGATCCCGACCTGGCTCGCCTCAGGTCGATCGACGACCCGGAAGGCTTTGGGTGGGCGATCCTCCCACACGTGGCGCGTTCGTTCGCCGCCAGCATCGTGATGCTTCCCGGGGCCCCGGCTCGCGCCGCCTGTGTCGGCTATCTGTATGCGCGGATGCTCGACACTCTCGAGGACCTGGTCCCCGACCCGGCGCAGAGGATTGCCGGCCTGCGGTGGTTCGCGACTCGATTCTCGACCGGCGAGATGGGCACCGAGGCCCCCGAGTTGGATATCGTCGCGTCGAGTCCTCAAGAAGACGTGCACAGACTCCTGGTCGAACGGTACGGATTGGTCGATCGGCTGTACGCGAGGTTGCCCGACGGCGATCGCGAGCAGGTGGCAGAGCTCGTCACCAGGATGGCCGCCAACATGGAGCACTGGAGCACCACGTTCGAGTACCAGGGTGGCGTTCTCGAGACGGACGAACAACTGGCGGAGTACTGCGACGACGTCATCGGCGAGCCCGCTCGCTTCGCACTGGGCCTCATGGTGCGCACCCCGGTCTCCGAATCGCACGGGCGCCGCATCGTGAAGGTCAGTGAGCTGGTGCAACTGGCAAATGTCACACGCGATCTGGAGCGCGACCTACAGCACGGCGTCGCGTACCACCCGGCGCTCAAGCCATTCCTCGGATGCTCTGCAGCCGATCCTCGTGTGCGGGGCCAGATTCGTGCGGTCCGAGAGGAGCTGCTCATCCGGGCTCTGAGGTGTGTCCCCGCATATGCCGCGCTCCTCGACGAGTTGCGGCTGCCGACGGTGAGCGCCGTGCGGGGCTCGGGCGTGTTGATGCTGCTGTTCACCGATCGGTACTACCGGGCGTGCGCCGTCAGGGTCGGCCGCGAACCATGGAGGGGATCGAACTCGAAGGTCGGCCTGCTCGGGTCGGCCGTCCTGTCGGCTTTCTCGCGGCGCTGGGCGGTGCGAGTCGTCCGACGAATCGAAGCGAGATTCCTTGCCGCGGCCGATACGATCGAAGGCGCGCCGGCGTAGGGTGCCTGTGGCCAGCCGAGCGCCGGGGTCGATGTCGCAGCCGGGTGACGCGCTCGAAGAGGCGCAGCGCCGGAATCCTTGGCGTGGCGGCGCGAAACAAGCACGTCTTCGACTACCTTACGTTCGAAGGCCGGAGGGGTGAACCACCCTGCTACGAAGAACATCAGGCCCATCCCGAAGAGCAGCCCAGGCGCGAAAACCCCGGCCAGAACCGCCTTGGCGATCTCACTGGCGGTTCGCTCCTCGTACCACCACCCGACGTCGAGGGCGTAGATCACACTGACGTGCGAGCCGATGACCCCCACGATGATCGCAACCCACAGGTTGTCGATCCAAGTTGCGCGACGAGAGGCCCTGTCAGACACCGCCGGACCACGGGCAGGTGCCGTCTGCGTCATGTGTTGATCGTGTGCCGGCAGTACGAGCCCCACGAGAGGCAAACGTCACCTATTCCGCGGGCCCCGTGGGCACGCCGAGCAAGTGGAACACGCTTCGGGCCCTGCGCGTGCTCAAGTGGTGGGACGAGGGGGTCGGCTAGCCCCGACCGCCCTGGTTGCCGCCGAGGGAGCGCGTTCGGTGTGCCCGTGCCCTACACCTCGATCTGGAAGATCGACTGCGCGGCGACGCCCACCAGGTAGCCGATCGTGCCTGCCGCGGCCGACAGGGTCAGAAGCTGCATTCCGGCACGAACACGCCGCTGCCCACACGCGATCGCCTTCGTGGCGCCCAGGGCGAAGAGGGCGACCGCGGTCAGCCCGATCGCCACCGCCATGGCACCACGTCGATCGAGTCCGGGCACGGTGAACGCCAGCAAGGGGACGGCAGCGCCGAGAGCGTAGGCGACGGCCATCACCGTCGCATCGAATAGCGGCGAACGGTCGCCGTGTTCCGGCGTCGCACCTGCGGCGATCGCGGCGTCCCGCTCCGCCTGGGAGGACAGGTAGGTCCCCATCGACATCGAGACCACTCCGGCGATCGCGTTCACCGACCCGGCAAGGATCACGACCGAGTTGGAGACGGCGGCACCCACCATTCCGGCGATCAGGGTCATGTTCTGGACCACGCCGTCCTCCACTCCGAAGACGACCTCGCGGATCGATGTGAGGGCCAGGGCGGTGCGCCGGGGCCGAAATGAGAGCAGCTGCACTCACCCACGGTGACAGGCCCGAAGGGCAGAGTGCCAGGGTCTTATGGCCAGCTTGACCATCGGGTTACGGTCGGGTGTCCCCTTTGGCTCGCGCTCGGGCTTCGTCGCCTGCGTCGGTTTGGCGATGCGCCGCCGTCGGGTAAGACAGTTCACGCAAGTTCATTACTCAACCAAGGGAGTGGAAATGACCACATTGCTGATCATCGTTGTAGTCCTGTTGCTGCTCGGCGGGGGATGGGGATTCAGTAGACGGCGGTAGTCGCTGGTCCCACCCAACCATTCAACCCAGGCCCCGCCGTCGCTGACGACGGCGGGGCCGCCTGGTGGTGCGCCGGGATTCCGCCGCGGCCCGCAGCGATTCCTGGTGTCCAAGCCGGGAACGGGGATGGGCCTCGCAGTGGTGGCCGGCGTCGGCGAGTGCGCCCGGTCGAAGCGGCTTGGCGGAGCGGTCTTTCGCATCGTTCTGCCCAATCGGGTGGCAATTCGGTGGACGGGTGGGCTGGTTCCGGTGTAGACGTCCCCGATTCCCTTTGAGCTGATGTGGCGCGCCTGAACGACGAGTGGGGAAACACGGGATCATGGTCTTGGTTCGCCGCGAGTTATGACCCGCCAGCGCCCGGTTCGTAGACTCGCACTCAGTGCCAGCGACCAATTACGCCAAGAGCGGGGATGTCCACATCGCGTACCAGGTCGTCGGTGACGGCCCCCGGGATCTCGTGCACGTGCCCGGCTTTGTCTCGAACATCGAGGTGATGTGGGAAGACCCGGCGCTCGCCCGATTCCTCGACCACCTCGCCGGCTTCGCCCGGCTGATCGTCTTCGACAAACGGGGAACCGGGCTGTCGGATCCCGTCCCCATCGACCGGCTTCCCACCCTGGAGACGCGAATGGACGACCTCCGGGCGGTGATGGATGCCGCCGGCTCGGAACGGGCAACGCTGTTCGGTCACTCCGAGGGCGGGAACATGTGCGTGCTGTTCACCGCGACTTTCCCCGAACGGGTCGAAGGGCTGATCCTCACCGGGTCCTACGCAAAGCGGATCAAGAGCCCCGATTATCCGTGGGCGCCGACCTGGGAGGAGCGCCTGGCCGACATCGAGGAGATCGAGCAGTCGTGGGGGGACCCGAGCGAAGGGATCGAGGTGTATGCACCGAGCCGGGCCCAGGACCCAGCCTTTCGAGCGTGGGTGCAGCGCTACTTTCGCTTGTCGGCGAGCCCCCGTGCTGCCGCCGCACTGTTGCGGATGAACACGCAGATCGACGTGACCACGATTCTGCCCATCATCCGGGTACCGACACTGCTCCTGTACCGTGAGGGCGACGCCGACGTCAGCATCGATGAGGGGCGCTACATCGCCTCGAAGATACCGGGAGCCCGGCTGGTGGAGTTGCCAGGGCGCGATCACTTGTTCTGGGCGGGCGACAGCGACGAGATGCTCGACGAGATCGAGTTGTTCGTCACCGGACAGCGGTCCTCGCACCCGCACGAGCGAATCCTCTCCACCGTCCTGTTCACCGACATCGTCGGTTCCACCAGTCTGGCCGCCGACCTGGGCGATCGCGTGTGGAGGGATCTCCTCGCCCGGCACAACGCGGTGATCCGAGCCGAGCTCCCTCGATGGCGGGGGATCGAGGTCGGAACCACGGGGGACGGATTCCTGGCCAGGTTCGACGGGCCGGTGCGTGCGGTTCGCTGCGGCCAAGCCATCGTCGCCGCGATGAGCCCCCTCGGCATCGAGGTGCGCTGCGGCGTACACACCGGCGAGCTGGAGATCCTGGGAACCGATGTCGCCGGCCTCGCGGTTCACATCGGCGCGCGGGTGGCGGCTCTCGCCGGCGCGAGCGAGGTGCTGGTGTCGAGAACGGTGAAGGACCTGGTCGCCGGCTCGGGATTGGAACTGGTCACCAAAGGAACCCACAGCTTCAAGGGCGTTCCCGATCAGTGGGAGGTGTTCACCGCCGCGTGACCTGGGCGAGCCGGTCAGAAGCCTCAATACGAGGAGGAACGGTGCCGACCGTTACACTGAACTCCGGCAGGCCGACGCTGCAGATTGCGTCATCGTTCCCGTCACACCATCGACGAGTCGAACGCGCCGCCGCCTCCCAGAAGGACACATGCAGAACTCCACCATGAACCCTGACACAGTCACCACCTTCTCCGCCCTCGGTGTCTCCGAACCGATCGTCGAGGTCCTTCGGGGCCGTGGCATCACCGCTCCCTTCCCGATCCAGGTCATGACCATCCCCGACGCCCTGCTTGGCCGCGATGTCTGCGGCCGGGCTCAGACCGGGTCTGGCAAGTCGCTCGCCTTCGGCATCCCGATGATCGAGCGTTCGAAGAAGTCCCCGCCGAATCAGCCGGGGGCCCTGGTCCTCGTCCCCACCCGGGAGTTGTGTAGTCAGGTGGCGGACGAACTCGAGCCGCTGGCGAAGGCGATGGACCGGTCGCTGCTCGCGGTTTACGGCGGTGCATCGATGGGGTCGCAGATCAACGCCCTCGAGCGGGGAGTCGACATAGTCATCGCAACTCCCGGACGGCTGATCGACCTGATCAGGCGCAAGCTGGTCTCCGTCACGGCCGTCGATTGTGTCGTGCTCGACGAGGCCGACCAGATGGCCGACATGGGCTTTCTGCCGCAAGTGCGCTCGATCATGCGTTCGGTCGCCGGCGAACCCCAGGTGATGCTCTTCTCGGCCACCCTCGACGGCGCCGTTCGCTCCCTGGTGAATGCCTACCTGCGCGACCCGGTGGGCCACGAGGTGGCCACTGAGAGCGACATCGTCGACGAGGCGACCCATCGCTTCCTCGCCGTCCACTACATGGACAAGGCCAAGGTGGCGGCGCGGATCATCCGGGGTGTGACCCGGACCCTGATCTTCGTGGGCACCAAGGCGAACGCCGACCGGGTGACCCGACAGCTCCAGGACGAAGGGGTGGACGCCCGGGCCATCCACGGGGACAAGATCCAGAAGGACCGCGAGCGTGTACTCGCCGACTTCGTTGAGGGACGGCTCCCTGCGCTGGTGGCCACCAACATCGCTGCAAGGGGCCTCCACATCGACGACGTCGACGTCGTGATGCACTTCGATCCGCCCCAGGACTACAAGAGCTTCGTCCACCGCTCGGGGCGCACAGCGCGGGCCGGGGAGACCGGCCTGGTGGTGTCCCTGGTCGAGTGGGATCAGGTCGAGGACATCGAGCGGCTACAGCGGGCTTCGGGTCTCAACTTCGAGATCGTGAAGATGTTCTCCAACGACCCCCGACTCGACGATCTGGTGGCCTTCGAGCCGGAAGCGGTCGATCCCAAGCGCACGAGCGAGGTGGAGATCTCGCGCCGCTTCCGCACCCGCCGCCGGCGCTGAGGCGATAGCTTCCGCTGCTCCCGGGGTTCGAACAGTCGGCCCACCCGAAAGGAGCGAGGATTATGAAGCTGGTCGCAGGACCGCCTCCCGACGCCTTTCGTGAATCGATCGCCCGCACATACGACGGCGTGGCGGCGGTTCGCGACGAGCGTGGGGAGGAGGATTGGCGCTGGCCCATCGCCGAGCGCTTCCTGGAAATCCTCCACGCCGACGGCCGGGAGAGCATGCTCGAAATCGGTGCCGGGGTCGGATACACCAGCCGCTGGTTCGCCGATCGCGGCATCACTGTGACCGCGACCGATCTTTCTCCTGAGCACGTGGCCCTCTGTCGGGCCAAGGGTTTAGAGGCCCATGTCCGCGACATGTACGACCTCGGCTTTGCGCCGGCCACTTTCGCCAGCGCCTGGGCGATGAATTGCATCCACCACATTCCCAATGCCGACCTACCCCGGGTGCTGGCAGGGATCGCCGGAGTGGTTCATCCGGGGAGCCCGGTGTACATCGGGGTATGGGGTGGAGTGGACGAGGAGGGGTTGCCCGAGGAGGATTTCTACCAACCGCCCCGTTTCTTCTCGTTCCGCGCCGACGACACGCTCCAGGCCTTGCTCGAGAAGGCGTTTCTGATCGAGAGCTTCGAGACCTTCAAACCAGGTGATGACGCCGCCGACGTCCTTCACATGCAATCGGCGTTCTTGCGAACTCGGTGAGACGCGCCGAGCCGCCCTGCGGCGGGCAGGGCGGCTCAGCGGTCAACCGGGTCGGTCAGGCGACTCGGCGATAGTCGGCCCAATGGGTGTCGACGAGACCCCAGTGCTCGGGCCCTGCGGGCCAGTTCGACTTGTCGAAGCCGGGTGCCTGCTCAAGGGTCTCCTTCGGCACGTCCAGTACGAGGGCTTTCGCGTCCGTGTCGAGGTGAAACACCGACCAGGGTAGGGCGAACAACTTGTCGCCGAGGCCGAGAAACCCGCCGAACGACAGCACGGCATAGGCAATGCGGCCGGTGTCGAGGTCGATCATCAATTCCTTCATGTCCCCGAGGTGCTCGCCGGAAGGTTGCTGCACCCGGTCGGACATGAGGCTGTGGGCGGAGAGGAGTCTGGGGGTCGTCATCGGAATGTCTCCTTCTGAGTAGAGAGGCTTCTCAAGGCCACCTACCCACAAATTCGTTTACGGAAACCCGAAGCCCGTTTGTGGCTCGTCCCGGCGGGGTACATGTGGATGTCGGCGACCAAAAGGAAGACCCATGTACATCGGAATCGGAACCCTCGTCCTCATCATCATTCTGCTGATCGTCCTCACCTAGACCTGACCACACCGGCCGGTCACCCCTGCACTGGCGGAAGACGGATGGCCCCAGACGCATCGATGGGCCAGAACGGGTTGTGGGCCACCTCCCACGGGTGACCGTCCGGATCGGTGAAGGCGCCGGAGTACCCGCCCCAGAAGGTTGGTGCCGGCTCTCGCACGATGGCTGCACCTGCAACCCGCGCCCGTGCGATGAATAGGTCCACCTCATCGGGCGATCCGAGGTTGTGGGCGAGGGTCACCCCTCCCCAGCCCCCTGTATCCGCCACTCCGCTGTCCTCTGCCAGCC
This sequence comes from Acidimicrobiia bacterium, assembly GCA_040882645.1. GTDB lineage: Bacteria > Actinomycetota > Acidimicrobiia > Spongiisociales > UBA11373 > JAUYIV01. The sequence goes on along the minus strand of JBBEAX010000085.1, from coordinate 82,094 downwards.
GGCGGCGATCCCACAGGCCGAACACCATTCCCCCGGACTGGAAGAAGACGACGTCGTCGTCCTGGGCTGACTCGGTGGTCCACCCGAGTGCTTCGTAGAACCGTCGGGACCGCGCTAGATCCTCGACGCCGAGGGTCACCAGGCTGATGCGCATCGGGGGATTGTGGCACGGGCCGCGGACCCCGACGCGGCCGGGCCGAGGTAGCCTCCGACGATGACCACGCCCGCGGTGAACAGCTTGCGTCAGGTGCCGCTCTTCGGCGGGCTCGACGAATCGGCGCTAGAACGGGTGGCACGGCTCGCCACCGAGTTCGAGGCGCCCAAGGGCATGGTGCTCATCGAGCTCGCCCAGGCCGGCACCGGGGTCTTCGTGATCGAAGAGGGAGCCGTCCGAATCGAACTACCCGACGGCCGCGAAATCGAGCGTGGCCCCGGCGCCTTCTTTGGAGAGCTGTCGGTGCTCGCCGACACCCCGAGGGCCGCCCGGGTGGTCACGATCGAGCCGCTACGAGCACTCGCCATCCGCCGCGACGACCTGCTCGACCTGCTCGAACAGGAGCCGGCGATGACCCTCAGCATGCTGCGCGAACTGGCGCGGCGTCTCGCCGAAGCGACCTAGAGGAATCCGCCCCTGCCGGAGCGGTGGGTTCGAGTGGAATGATCGAGCAGGAGGGGCGGGTATGAGGAGATGCTCATGCAACGCTTCAAGTGCTGTCTCGGCTTTGTCCTTCTCTTAGGGAGCATCGGGGCTTGTTCCTCCACGGAAGCCGTTCCGTTTGAACTCACGGTCAGCCCGGAGTTCGTCCACGGCCTGGTCCCAGGGGCGCCGGTGATCGTCGTCGCCACGATCACCGACGAGGCCGCCACCGACCAACCAGCGATCATCACCGCAACGGCCGAAGGGGCCTCGGTCGCAGTGGAGCCCGCCACGATCCAATCGGGTGAGGTGGCGGAGATCGTCATCAATGCCGAACCGACGGCGGACGACCGCCCGATCACGATCGAGGTGACCGCCACCAGAGGCAAGGAGCTGAAGTCTGCGTCCTGGCAGACGACGGTGTTCGCCGTGGAGGACGATCGCGGGCCATACGCCCGCGAGTTGCTCGCCCTATTCACGGCGTGGCTGGCCGACAACGAACCAGATCTGGGGATCACCCCGACGACCGAATTCTCCGGGGCGATGACTTCTCCGGAGCTACTGGTCGTGTCGCACTATGCCTTCGTGTCCGACGAGTGGGAGCTGAGGCTCTCGTGGCACATCATGGTGCCTCCGGATGACTGGTCTGAAATCACCCTGAGGGCCCGAGATGAGCTGTTGCCGACCGTCGCGTATCGGATGGCATCACAGAGGGCCGCATTGGTCGGGGACCTGGTGATCGAGCAGGTCGACATACAAAGCCCCGGCGCTCGGTGATATCTGCGCCGGCTTACCCTTCGCGCATCCGAAGGGAGACCCGGCCGTGAATCACGCCGCAGCGAGGGAATGGCTCGAGCGCTATGTGCGCGCCTGGGAGTCGTACGACCCGGAAGCGATCGGCGAGCTGTTTGCCGAAGGCATCGAGTATCGGTATCACCCGGCCGATGCCCCATTGGTCGGCCGTACCGCGGTGGTCGAGTCCTGGCTCGACGATCCTGACGACGCCGGCACTTTCGAGGCCGTTTACGAGCCCTACGCCGTCGACGGCAATCGGGTCGTGGCGACCGGCTGGAGCCGCTACTACACGGATTCCGACCGAACAGAGACCAGAGCGGTGTATGACAACTGCTTTGCCATGGAGTTCGACGCCGAGGGGCGCTGCGTCGAATTCACGGAGTGGTTCCGCGAGCGAGCCTGAGATCTCAGGTTCATAGTCTCCAGCGAATCAGCGGGAACCCCTGAGCCCCCTACGGTGTTCCCATTGTGATGAACCGACCGAAGATCACCGCGACTCTCGCCTGCGTCGTCGCCCTGGGTGGCCTTCCCGCGTCGCCAGCTGGTGCCTCTGAAGCATCGGACGCAATCATCCCGGTCGTCACCTGGACGATGACCGACCGGTTCGGCGGCGACGATGACGGCGATGGCTTCGTCGACATGCCGAACAGCACCGAGTACGCCCACAACCGGGCACCGGGATCATGTCCTGGCGGGTGCCCCGAAGCGAAGTTCGGCCTGTTGTTCGAGGCCGGGTTGTCGGGAGCAACGGCCGATCTGGCGGGCCTGCCGGTGACCAACTATCGATGGACCGTTTCTGGCGGGGGGCTCGAGGCACCGCTCCAATACACGACGCTGGTCCCCGAGCTGCGGCTACTTTTCGCCGAGGGCGAATACACGATGGCGGTGGCCGCCGGGATCCGGATCGGGTGGGCGAATCTGAGTGCTTCGGTCGTCGAGGACTTCGAGGTCGAGGACCTCCTCATCGTCGCCATCGGTGACTCATACGCCTCGGGGGAGGGCAATCCCGAGGCCCCCCGGGTTGGATCGTCTTCCCCGGCGCGCTGGGCCGGCTCGTCGGATCCGGCGGCCGCTGCCACCCACGCCGCAGCGCGGCGGTCGAGCGTGGCGTGGCCTGCCCGAGTGGCGCTGGCGATGGAGCGGGTCGACCGCGCCAGTTCAGTGACATTCATCTCGGTAGCCGCCTCGGGGGCGCGCATCGACCGCGGAATCCTGACTGCCCAGGGTGGCGACCTCGACTCGTCCCAGATCGACGAGTTGAGCCGCCTCGTCGGTGACCGCCGGATCGATGTGCTGCTGATCCAAGTCGGAGGCAACGACGTGGGGTTCGTCCGGGCCGTGAGGAGACTGATCGAAGCGGACCCGATGCTCGACCCGATCTGTTACGACATGCTGATCGAGAACACCTTCTCCGCGGTCCGCGACGGCGATTGGAGCCGGGGGGTGAGACTGGGGTACAAGGCCCCCTTCTCACTGGTGTGCCGGCCGGATGAAAGCCGCCGCGGCTGGAGCGACCTGCCGGGGCTCGATGGGCTGCCCAGCGCGTTCGACAGGCTGGAGGGCGCGTTGATGCCATTCGAGGTGGGCACGACCGTGATAGTGGGATATCCCGATCCGACCGGAGCCGACACCGCCGGCGAGTCGTGCCGCGAGATCGTGGGGGACGTCACACCGCCCTTCGGGTTACATGAGATCGATCGCAAGGAGCAGCAACTCGGAGTGGATCTCCTCCTCGGTCCACTGAACGATGCCATCGGCGACGCCGCCAGTCGCCGCGGCTGGACCTTCGTGGGCGGAGTTGCGGAAGCCTTCGCAAGAGGCCATGGCTACTGCGCCCCTTGGCCGGACTACGGCTATCCCCCTGAGTACGGGCACACCGCGCCGATCGGTGGCGCTCGCCTGTCATATCCGGAGGGTTGGTTCCGTAATCCCGGACGGGGTGGGGGGCCGATGCTCCTGGGCGGCATCGACGTCACCTGGTATCGAACTGCAGCCCAATCGGCCGTGCTGCAGGGGCCGGGATCCCGCTTCGACACCACCGGGACCCTTCACCCCAACGAGGTGGGCCACGATGCGATCGCCCGACTCGTGCTCGCCGCGATGCCGAGGGACTAGTCACTGTTGGCGCGGTGCAATGACGATCCCCGGGGGGTGACGCCGTCAAACCCATCACTTACAGTGGTGAACGAACAACGGAAAGTGGTTGCAGGTGTCAACGACACGACTTCCCGACGGGATCGGCCGCACGATCTTCATCGCCGCCCTGGCGGGCGTGATGTTCGCCGCCTTTCTGCTGGTCACCCCACGCCTCACCGCGTCGACCGGCCCCACCACCGGCGGAGATGGAGACGCCTCGACGACCACCACCAGCGCTCGCGTGACCACCACGACCGCGGCACCCACCACGACGACCGCGGCCGTCCCCGGTACGACCCTGGCGCCGACCCCGACGACCGTGCCCCCTTTGTCGCCCGAGGATGGATACGACGGGACCGTGACGCTCGGCATCTACTTCGAAGGGCAGGGCGATGGCAAGGAGTTCGGCGTCATCGAAGATGGCGACCAGGTCACGTGGCGCCTCCATGTCACCAATACCTCCGACGGCAGGCTCTGGGGCGTGTACGCCTACGTGGAACTCTACGGGCCGGCGCGGTGTGACACCCGCATCCTCGAGCCGGGGGAGTCCACCGACTGCTGGGTGGAAGGCCGGGCGTTCGAGGGCACGCAACAAGTCGAGGCCTGGGTGAATGCCTGGACCCTCACCCGGATGGTCAAGGACAAGGTGTTCGTCGACATGACCGTCCTGCCCTGATCTTCCCCGCCGCTTCATCTGCCGCACCAACAAGAGCACGGTGATCCCGGCCACGCAGGGTTATGGTCTGCCGATGCTTCGACCCCTCGATGTCGACCGAGTCCGCGACGGCATCCCCGCACTGCAACGCGCCGTCGATGGCCGTAGCGTCGCCCACCTCGACGGCCCGGCAGGAACCCAGGTACCGCAGGTTGTGATCGACGCGATGGCCGAAGCCCTCCAAAGCGGGTTGAGCAACCTCGGGGGCTCCTTCAGTTCGTCGAAGGACGCCGGCACCGTGGTGCGAGAGGCCCGGTTGGCCGCCGCCGACCTCTTTGGCGGCGAACCGGACGAGATCGTATTCGGCCAGAACATGACGAGCCTCACCTTCTCGCTGTCGCGGGCAATTGCCCGTGAGTGGGGGGAAGGCGACGAGATCGTGGTCACCGCGCTCGACCACGACGCCAACGTCACGCCGTGGCGCTTGGCCGCAGGTGATAGAGGGGCCACGGTCAGGATGGCCGGCCTGCGGCCCGAAGATGGCACGCTCGACCTGGCCTCTCTGGCGGAGGTAGTCGGGGAGCGTACCCGGCTGATTGCGGTCACCGCTGCTTCCAATGCCGTCGGCACCGTCACCCCCCTCGATACGATCATCGAGATGGCCCGGGGCGTCGGGGCACAGGTGTTTGTGGATGCCGTCCACTATTCGGCTCATCGAATCTCGAACGTATCGAGCCTCGGCGCAGACTTCCTCGCCGCCAGCGCCTACAAGTTCTGTGGCCCCCACACCGGCATGCTCTGGGCCCGATCCGAGCACCTCCGAAACCTTACGCCGTACAAGGTTGCCCCTGCTCCGGAGGTGGGCCCGGGACGGTGGGAGACCGGCACGCAGTCCTTCGAAGCGCTGGCAGGGGTGCGTGCTGCCATCGACTACCTGGCTTCACTCGGAGCCGGCCAGAGCAGGCGCGACCGCCTTGAAAGCGCATTCGGGGCCATCCGGGTGCACGAAGATGCCATGGCCGCCAGGTTTCTCGCCGGTGTGGCCGAGATGCCAGGCGTGACGGTCCATGGGATCAGCGATCCGGCGCGAATCGATGAGCGGGTCTCGACGTTCGCAGTGGGTGTCGCGGGCGTTGCCGCCGGCGACGTCGCCGCCGAGCTGGGCAGGCGGGGGATCTTCGTGTGGAGCGGAAACTTCTATGCGATCAGTGTGCTGGACCGGTTGACGCTCGCCGACAAGGGTGGCCTGGTGCGGATCGGCTTCGTCCACTACAACACGCAGGATGAAGTCGACCGGGTGCTCACCGCCCTCGACGATCTGGCGTGACCCCAAGCAGGCCACAAGCAACGGTCTTGTCTTGCTTCTTGACTCTTGATTCTTGGCTCTTGATTCTCCCTAGGCTTCCCGCCTGCTGCTCAGCCATGCCCCGACGATGACAAATCCCATCCCGACGAATGCCAGACCCGCGGGTCGCTCCGCGCGGAACATGATCCCGAGGATGGTCGCCACCATCGGGATGAAGTAGATCCCGATCGACGCCCGGGTTCCCCCCACCCGCTTCGCCAGCTCGGTCATGGCTACGAATGCCAGCCCCGTGCTGAGAGCCCCGAGGACGACCATTGCGCCGGCAGCGCTCCACGACCAGGAGGCGTCGCCGAGGCGCATTAGCCCGAAGGGAGCGACCGCGATCAGTGCCACCAGCTGGGCACGGAGAAGTACCGGCAACGACCCGTATCGCTGGGCAAGCGGCACCGACAGGTTCACCGCCAGCCCATACATCGAGGTCGCCAGGATGATCAACAACATTCCGGAAATGCTCCCACCGTCTCCCGATGCCGAGGGCACGGTGATGAGGATCACCCCGCCGAAGCCAACGAGGATGCCCGCCAACTGGGCCGGACCGGGCTTCCGGCGAAGCAGAATCGCCGCCACGAAAGCGGCGAACAATGGGGTGCCCCCATTGACCATGCCGGCGATGGACGAGTCCACCGACTGCTGGGCGATGGGGAACAGGGTGAGGGGAATTGCCATCCACACGAGCCCGAGCAGGGCGACTCTGGGTAGGTCGGCACGATCGACCGGCTGCCGGGTGCCGGGGATGAAGGCAAGGGTCAGCGCGCCGAGCGCCAGGCGAGCCAGGGTGACGACGGCGGGAGGGAAGGCCTCAAGCCCTTCGGCGATCCAGAGGAAGGATGAGCCCCACATCAGCGAAGTCGACGCCAGCAGCGCCCACTCGAGCGGCCCGAAGGCCTCCGTACGGGTCCCCGGTGCCGTGGTGATGAATCGACCGGCCATTTGTGCCCCCAATAACCCCGGACCGGGCCAGATTGTTGCAGCCGTGGCGGCGCCTCTCAGCGGCTGGCCGCTCTAACCGGTGAGCCGGGCCTCCGCCCGCCAGAGCGGTCCCAGAACCATCAGGGCTGCAACCGCCGCGATCAAGACGCCACTGCCGATGAACAACGGCCGCAGACCGATGAGGTCGCCGATCGGGGTGCCGATCATCAGCCCCACCGGAATCCCACCCCAGGCGATCGTGCGAGACGCGGCAATCACCCTGCCCAGTAGCGCGGGAGGGGTCAATCGCTGCCGGAGCGTGACGAACGCCACCTGATTGATCGACACCCCGGCCATGGCGATGCCGAACGGGACGACGGCCCATGAGCCTTCGGCGACACCGGCCCCGGTTGCGCCCGCCCCAAACACCAACCCGCCGACGATGACGGTGCGTCCCAGCCCGACCCGGGCGGCGATCCGAGGGGCGAGCGATACCCCGAGGAGACCGATCAACGAGAAACCGGCGAAGAACAGGCCCAGCGCCCGGTCCGACTCGATGCCGAGGTCCTGCTCCGCATAGAGGGTCATCACTGCCGCGAGCGGGGCAAAGGCCAGGTTGGCCAATGCCGCCGCCGCCGTGGCCCAGCGCACCGGAGTGAGGCGCCACAGGGTGGTGAGGCCCATCCGCATCGACGCCCAGACCGGCTCCGCGTCGGACACCACCCTCGGCCTCACCTCCCGGAGCATGAGAATGGCGACGATCGAGATCCCGTACGAGAGGGCATCGAGGGCGAAGGCGCCGGCCACCCCACCCGACACTGCGATTACCGCGCCCCCGACCACGAACCCGAGCGTCTGGGCGAGGTTCCGCCCCATCGAGAGCGCGGTGTTCGCCCTGACCAGCTGCTCGTCGTCGAGGACCACCGGTATATAGGTCTCGAGGCCCGAGTCGAAGATGGTCCCCATGGAGCCGACGATGAACGCCACCGCAAATGCCATCCATGTCTCCCCGGCGTCGACGGCAACCGCCACCGCCAGCAGTGCGAGAGCGATCATGCGGGCGAGATCAGCGAGGATCAGGGCCCGCCTGGTCGGCACCCGGTCGAGCAGTACCCCCGCGAGAAAGCCGAAGCCCAGAACCGCCACGGTCTCGAAGAGCCCGAGCAGCCCGAGTTGCGTGGCCGAACCCGTCGTGTCGCGCACGAAGATGGGAAGCGCAAAGAAGAATGCCAGGTAGTCGCCGAACAGCGAGATCGACTGGCCGCCGACGAGCGGCCAGAGGTTGCGACGGGGGTCAGCCGGACCGCGAGCCATGGCGCCAGGACGATAACCATCCGGGCCCCCGCGGCCCCGGCAAACCGTTGGCGTACATCACCGCGGTACCCGGTTAGCGTTCCGATGATGCTGGTCACCATGGTCGTCGAGATCCCTCGGGGCAGCCGCAACAAGTATGAGACCGACGCGGCCACCGGCCACGTCTACCTCGACCGAATGCTCTTCACCGCTACCAGGTACCCCGCTGACTACGGGTTCGTCCCGGACACCGTCGCCGAAGATGGGGACCCATTGGACGCGATGGCTGTCGTCACTGAGCCCACCTTCACCGGGTGCCGCATCCGGATCCGTCCCATCGGGCTGTTCCTCATGGAGGACCAGGGTCTGCCCGACCACAAGGTGCTCGGCGTCCCCGCCCGGGATCCGCTGTGGGGCTCGGTGCGGGATCTCGACGGCCTCCCGCCCCACCTGCTGCGAGAGTTCGAGCACTTCTTCACCGTCTACAAGGACCTCGAGGACATGAAGACGGCGGCCAAGGGCTGGAAGGGAGCGGCCGAGGCGATGGCCGTCCTGCGGACCGCCGGAGCGGTGCTGGAAGAGGAGGATTGACGGTGGAGTCCCTCCCGCTCGTCCCATTCCGGCGAGTGGTGATTCCCGGCACCCGGCATGCGGTGCGAACCACCTGTGAGGGCTTGGGCGTCGGACAGCGGGTGGCGGTCGTCCTCATCCACCCCGACGGAACGCTCGGCAGGGTGGGAACCCGGGCTCGCATCGAGCGCCTCGCCGACGACGCCGATGACTTGGTGACCATCGATGTGATCGGGGAGACCCTGGTGTCGATCGCCCGGACCGGCGATCGGGCCGCCGTCGAGCCGGTCGACCGGGTGCAGCCGATGCCCCGTCAGGATCTGGTCGTCTCTGCTGAGAGGTCGCTGCGCCGGTACATGGCGGCGCGGGCCGAGTCGGGCCACGGTGGCGACATCCACCTCGCGATCGGGCCAGATCCGGTTGCCGCGTCGCATCAGGTAGCCTCATACCTAGATATCTCGTGGCCGGAGGTGCAGGACATCCTCGAGGCCGGGGACGCCTGCGAGCGCCTCGAGCGAGAGATCATGGTGCTGGAACGAGAAACCGTTCTCCTGCGGGCGGTCCTCGGAAGGAGCGACTAGATGGCATCGCCTCGTGAGCTTCCCGACATGGTCGGCGAGTTCATCGCGCTCGCCAAGCAGTACCTCTGGGAGAACACGGTTGGCGCCGCCAAGGCGCTCGGACGGCTCGCCGGGCTCAGCTTCGCCGCGTCGATCGTGTTCGTCCTCGGGGGGGCTTTCCTGGCCGTGGCGGGTATGCGGGTGATTCTGGTGGCGATGCCCGATGGAGTGATCTGGAGCGGCCTGGGGTACATCCTGGCCTCTCTGGGGTTGCTGGCGGTGACAGGTCTCGTGATGTGGAGGGCCACCCGATGAGCGTGCAGCGTTCCGATCTCGAAGAGAAGCTCCGAGAGATTCAGAGTGTCGTCGACGACACCGCCCAGGGGGCCAAGAACGTCGGCGTGATCGCCGGGGTGGGGGTCGCCGCCCTGTTGTTGGTCATCTACCTGGTGGGACGGCGACGTGGCAAGAAGGGCTCGGCCCGCGTCGAGGTCTATCGACTCTCCTGATTGCCCGTCGAGCCGGCCAACTGGACTCTCACGGCCTGGCCCGGCTTCAAAGTCTGTGAGTAGATCAACTCCCGCTTGGGTTGGTTGAGTCGGCGCAGCAGCCCGATCACCACCGCCAGCGCCCCAAGGGCGGCCCAGCGCGGATCGCCTCCGCGGATGCCGCCTAGAGCCCGTCGGGCGCCGAAACCGATCAGATCCATGAACCGAGTCTAAGGGGTGAGCGAAGAGGCTTGCCCCTCACGAGGGTCGCCGGACGGTTCGGCCCCGGCGTGGTCCGACCAGCGGGTTTCCTAGAGTCACCACATGTTTCGAAATCGCGACCGGATGGTCAAGGTGATGGTGATCGTGGTGTCGACCGCGATGATCCTCGCTCTTGTCCTGCCGTTCCTGGCCCTGCTCGGCAATTGAGCGAGGCGTTTCGCGCCGGGGACATGTGCCTGTTGATCGACGGACGGGGTCGGCGATACCTCGTCGATCTGCGGGTCGGGGGCTCGTTCCAGTTCCATGCCGGAGTGGTGCCTCACGACAGCCTCATCGGGTCGGAGCCGGGTGCGGTGGCGCGGACGGCCACTGGAGCCCGGATCGTGGCCCTCCGGCCGCGTCTTGCCGATTACGTCCTCAAGATGGATCGGGGCGCTCAGGTGGTGTACCCGAAGGATCTGGGGCCGATAGTCCACTGGGCCGACGTCGCTCCCGGCCAGCTGGTGGTCGAGGCAGGCACCGGGTCGGGCGCCCTGGCGATGGCGCTGGTGCGGGCGGTCGGCCCGGGAGGCACGGTGGTGAGCGTCGAGCGTCGCGCCGACCACCTCGAGCATGCTCGCAAGACGATCGGACGGTTCCTCGGTGGCATACCCGCCAATCTCCTGTTGGTGGAGGGCCTGGTGGAGGTGGTCCTGGCAGATCACCGGCCCGATCGCGTGATTCTTGATCTCCCGGAGCCCTGGTCGGTGGTCGAGCCCGCGGTGGTCGCCCTCAGACCGGGGGGAATCTTGTGCGCCTATCTCCCGACCGTTCCCCAGGTCCAGAAGCTCCATGACGAACTGCACGTGAGCCGGCGGTTCGTGGGAATCGAGTCGTTCGAGGTGATGCACCGGGACTGGCAGATCGATGGCCGCTCGGTGCGGCCCATGAGCCAGATGGTCGGCCACACCGGCTTTCTAACGGTGGCGATGCTGACGGAAAAAGAGGCCGACACTCGAGGGCACGCTAACGACGGCCAACCGTAGGGGCCGACGGACTGGGGACTGGGGACTCGACGGTCAAGCCTCCATGAAGATGCACTCGCCGGGGCATTCCTCGGCGGCTTCGAGGGTGATCTCTTCCTGGCCCGCCGGAACCTGGGCAAGCCCCTGAGCCCCCTGAGGGTTGCCCTTGGCAGCCGCGAAGACCTTGTCGCCTTCGCGCACGTACGCCAGCCCATCATCGAGAAGCACGAACACGTCGGGAGCGATCTCCTCGCACAGCCCGTCGCCGGTGCAGAGATCTTGGTCGATCCAAACCTTCATGATGAGTGCTCCAGGCCAGATTGCGGCGATCTTACCCCGCGACCGCTGCATCCCGGTCGGCCCGGAAAGGCTCCAACTCCCGCATCTACCGCACCGAAGACGGTGATGCGGTCCATGGGACGGTCCGTCGTATACTCGGCCCGAGGACCGGGTATCCCCGGTCCGTGGTCGTCAGGGGCCGGCTGGTGCCGGCCAGGGAGACGAATGGGCATGAGCGAGCCGACGGCTGACGAGCTCCGCGGCACCATCAAGATGCTGGAGGAAGAGATCGCCATCCTCCGCCGCCGCCTCCAGGATGCTCCCCGCCGTGTTCGGGTCCTCGAGGAGCGCCTCCTCGAGGCCAAAGGCCGCGTGAGCCAGGCGATGTCGCAGAACGAGAAGCTCTCGATCGCCCTCGAGGAGACTCGCGAACAGTTGGCCATCCTGCGCGAGGAAGTCGAGAAGCTGACCGCGCCGCCCAACCCCTTCGGGGTGGTGCAGGGAATCAACAGCGATGGCACCCTCGACGTGATGACCGGCGGGCGCAAGCTGCGGGTCAGTGTCGAGCCGAGCATCGAGATCAAGGAACTCGAGCCCGGCCAAGAGGTGCTGCTCAACGAGGCCATGAACGTCATCGATGTTCGGTCGTTCGAGCAGACCGGGGAGGTCGTCCGCATCAAGGAGATCCTGGGTGACGGGCGGGTCATCGTGCTCGCACGCGCCGACGAGGAGCGCGTCGTCGAAGTGGCGGGTCCCATGAAGGACGCTTTCATGCGGGTCGGCGACCATGTGAGGCTCGACGGCAGAACCGGGCTGCTCCACGAACGGTTGATTCGGCCCGAGGTCGAGGAACTCGTGCTCGAAGAGGTCCCCAACGTCTCCTACGAGAACATCGGCGGGTTGCGCGAGCAGATCGAGTCGATCAGAGACGCGGTGGAGCTCCCGTACGTGCACAAGGCGCTGTTCGACGATTACGGCCTGGCGGCCCCCAAGGGCGTGCTCCTCTACGGGCCCCCGGGGTGTGGCAAGACGCTGATCGCCAAGGCGGTCGCCAACTCGTTGGCCCACGCGGTCGCCGCCAAGACCGGCCAGCAGGACGCTCGCTCGTACTTCCTCAACATCAAAGGCCCCGAGCTCCTCAACAAGTACGTCGGTGAGACCGAACGGCAGATCCGGCTGATCTTCGCCCGGGCGAAGGAGAAGTCCGAGGAAGGCGTCCCGGTGATCGTCTTCTTCGACGAAATGGATTCGCTCTTCCGCACCCGGGGGAGCGGGATCTCGTCCGACGTGGAATCGACGATCGTTCCCCAGCTTCTCTCGGAGCTCGACGGTGTCGAGACGCTCAAGAACGTGATCGTGATCGGGGCATCGAACCGGGAAGACCTGATCGATCCGGCGATCCTTCGCCCGGGGCGGCTCGACGTGAAGATCAAGATCGAGCGGCCCAATCAGGAGGCCGCTCGCCATATATTCCGCATCTACCTGGGCACCGGAACGCCGCTCGATGCCGATGAGCTGACCCGCGCGGGCGGGGAGGTCGACGCGATGGTCGAGTCGATGATCGAGTCCGTCGTCGCCGACATGTACTCGACTTCAGATGCCAACCGCTTCCTCGAGGTCACCTACGCCAATGGCGACAAGGAGGTCCTGTACTTCAAGGACTTCGCCTCCGGGGCGATGGTGGAGAACGTTGTGCGTAGGGCGAAGAAGGAAGCCATCAAGCGAGAGATCGAGACCGGGGTCCGTGGCGTGCGTACCACCGACCTGATCGCCGCCGTCAAGCAGGAGTTTCGGGAGCACGAGGACCTGCCGAACACCACCAATCCCGACGATTGGGCGCGGATCTCCGGCAAGAAGGGTGAGCGGATCGTCTACGTGCGGACCCTCATCGAAGGCGAGGCCGAGGGCCGCAGCATCGAGGGGATCACCACTGGCCAGTACCTGTGAGTGGGGTTCACAAGGTCGTAGGCACGGAGACCGAGTTCGGCATCACCATTCGGAATCAGCCCGACTTCAACCCTGTGGTCGGCTCGAGCCTGGTGATCAACTCGTACGCCGGCACTTCGACGCGGATCCAGTGGTCGTACGAAGAGGAGTCTCCGGGAAGGGACGCCCGCGGTTTCGGCTACGACCCGGCACCCACCGGCGAGTTCGAGACCGGATTGGTCAACGTGGTGTTGACCAATGGAGCCCGGCTGTATGTGGACCACGCTCACCCGGAGTACTCCACCCCGGAGTGCTACGACCCGCTCGAGGCCGCCCTGTACGACAAGTCGGGTGAGGTGGTCCTGGAACGGGCTGCGCGGGCGGCGAATGGCACGCTGCTCGAGGGCCAGCGGTTGCACATCCACAAGAACAACAGCGATGGCAAAGGCAACTCGTACGGCGCCCACGAGAACTACCTCGTCGATCGGTCCGTGCCGTTCGTCGACTTGACCCGACATCTGATTCCGTTCTTCGTCTCTCGTCAGATCTACACCGGCTCGGGCAAGGTGGGCAGCGAGAATGGTCGACCCGCCGTCGACTACCAGATCACCCAACGCGCCGACTTCTTCGAGGAAGAGGTCGGGCTCGAGACCACGCTGAAGCGCCCGATCGTCAATACCCGCGATGAGCCCCATGCCGACCCGAGCCTCTATCGCCGGCTCCATGTGATCATCGGTGACGCCAACCTCAGCGAGACCCAGACCTTCCTCAAGATCGGGGCGACGGCTCTCGTACTTTCGGCCATTGAGGCGGGAGCGCTCGGGGATCCGGTGGAGCTCGCCCGGCCCGTCGAATCGGCGTGGCGGGTGAGCCACGACCCGACGCTGCGCACCGCCCTCGAGTTGGGTGACGGCACTTCGGCGACCGCCCTCGAACTCCAGTGGCACTACCTCGACTGGGTCACCAAGTATGCCGAGGTCGAAGGCGTCGACGACGTCGGGCGGCAGGCAATCGAGACCTGGCAGGCGATCCTCACCGACCTCGAGCGTGACCCCGCTTCGACCGCCGACCGGCTCGACTGGACGGCCAAGCTTGCGCTGATCGAGGGTTACCGCGACCGAGATCGCCTCGCCTGGGGAGCGCCCAAGCTTCGACTCCTCGACCTGCAGTACCACGACGTCGACCGCACCCGGGGCCTGTATCACCGCCTGGTCGCCGCAGGGCGCATGCAGCGCTTGTTCACCGACGCCGAGGTCGAGCGTGCCGCGGTGGCGCCCCCCGAGCGCACCCGGGCATACTTCAGGGGCTCCTGCGTGGAGCGTTACGGCAACGCAATCGTTGCCGCCAACTGGGATTCGCTCATCTTCGACGTCGGCGAAGACGCCCTCAAGCGGGTGCCTATGATGGAACCCCTTCGCGGGGGCAAGGACCGAGTGGCCGACCTTCTCGCCAGCTCACCCACCCCCGCGGATCTCGTTCGCGCACTCGGAGGTGAAGATGGCCGAGCAGGAGCGGAAGCAAACTCGTCGTGACGGCTCCGACCAGAAGGTCGAGCAGGAAGAACATGCCTCCACCGAGGTCGGCGAGGAGCTGACTGACAAGATCGACGACTTGCTCGACGAGATCGACTCGGTCCTCGAAGAAAACGCTGAGGAGTTCGTCAAGAACTACGTCCAGAAGGGCGGCCAGTGACCGAGTCGAGCGGGGACGGGCTGGTGCTCGACTCGGGAATTCCGGCAAGCTCTTTCGCGGCCCTGTTGCGGGCTCGAGGCCTCGATCCGAAGTGGGAGACCGACGGCTCGAGCGGAGTCCTCGATGCACCCGAAGGCACCACGGTGCTGGCGTTTCGTTACGACGACGGCGTCATCATGGCCGGCGACCGGCGGGCCACCGCCGGCCACTACGTCGCCCACCGCCGGGTGCAGAAGGTGTATCCCGCCGACTCGTATTCGGCGGTGGCGATCTCGGGAACGGCCGGTGTCGCGATCGAGCTGGTCCGGCTATTCCAGACCGAGCTCGAGCACTACGAAAAGATCGAAGGCCGGCGCCTCAGCCTTCCCGGTAAGGCCAACCACCTGGCCTCGATGGTCCGTCGCCACCTTCCGATGGCATTTCAGGGGCTGGGAGTCGTGCCCCTCTTCTGCGGCTTCGACGAGCAACTCGAACAAGGCCGTCTCTACTCGTACGACGTGGTGGGCGGTTCATACGAGGAGACTGACTATGCCGCCACCGGCTCGGGCGGGCGCGATGCCCGCCTCTACATCCGCACCAAGTTCACCGATGGGCTCACCGAGACCGGGGCGCTCGAACTGGCGCTGGAAGCCCTGGTGGCGGTCGCCGAGGAGGACACTGCCACCGGCGGACCCGACCTCAAGCGGGGGATCTACCCCAACATCGTGACGGTCTCATCCCGGGGCTATGCCGAACTGCCGGATGCCATGGTCGCGGAGATGGCGCGATCCGTGATGGAGCGCAGCCCATGACGATGCCGTTCTACGTGCCGCCCGAGCAGTTGATGAAGGATCGGGCCGAGTACGCCCGCAAGGGAATCGCTCGCGGCAAGTCGATCGTCGGAGTCGAGTTCGTCGATGGCGTGCTGCTCCTCGGTGAGAATCCGAGCGGAACGCTCCAGAAGATCTCCGAGGTCTACGACCGGATCGCCTTCGCCGGGGTCGGCAAGTACACCGAGTTCGAGCAGCTGCGCATTGGGGGAATCCGGCGGGCGGACCTCACCGGGTATGCCTACTCACGCACCGATGTGACTGCCAAGAGCCTCGCCAACGCCTACGCCCAAACCCTGGGGCACGTCTTCACGCAGGACGTGAAGCCATTCGAGGTCGAGGTCATGGTGGTGGAGATCGGCGACGACGACGAGACCAGCCGCATCTACCGGGTGACCTACGACGGCACACTCCACGAAGAGCACCGGGTGTCGGCGATCGGCGGGTCGGCAGAGGTTCTGGTGGAGAGCCTCGAGGCTGCATACCGGCCCCGTGCACCACTGATGGAAGCCCTCGGCTGGACCAAGGCGGCTTGCGCCTCCGTCACGGAGACCGATCCCGCCGGGTGGGAAGGCGCCGTGCTCGACCGCACCCAGGGTCGGCGGGCATTCCGCCGGCTGACCGACGAGGAGATCGGCGCCGCATAGCGGGTGAGGGACACCGATCCTTCGGCCAGAGACCGGTACCCTTCCGCCCATGGACACTTCCGCGGGGCGACTGGTCTCGCTCGCCAAGTTCGGTGACGAGGTGTCGGCTCGGATCTCGGCGGCTCTTCTCGAGTCGGCAGGCATCGCCACCCGGGTTCACGGCGAGTCGCTGGGCCCCTACCGCATGACCATCGGCGAGTGGGCGGTGACCGAGATCCTGGTCGCCGAGACCGACGTCGAGGACGCCATCGAAGTGCTCACGGCGTCGGAGATCGAGTTCGCCCTGAGCCCCGAGGTGCGGGGCGGGGCTGTGGCCGACCGCAACAATCTTCCCATGCGTCTCGTGGCGGGGGTCACGCTCGTGATCGTCGCGACCGCAGTCATCCGTACCCTGATGCGAGTGTTCTGACTAGTCAGGCTGGGGCTCCGGCCGGGCCGGGTCGGCTTCGATCTCCGTCCGCAACCGATCCGGCACCGGTACGCTCGCCTCCGGATGGAACGACGCATCTTCGGCATGGAGAACGAGTACGGCGTCACCTGCACGCTGCGGGGGCAACGCCGTCTGTCGCCCGACGAAGTCGCCCGTTACCTGTTCCGGCGCGTCGTCTCCTGGGGCCGTTCGTCGAACGTGTTTCTCGAGAACGGGGCGCGCCTTTATCTCGATGTCGGCAGCCACCCCGAGTACGCCACGCCGGAGTGTGACTCGCTGTACGACCTCGTGGCCCATGACAAGGCGGGGGAGCGCGTTCTCGAAGGGCTGCTCCACTCGGCCGAGCAGCGGCTGGAAGAAGAGGGCATTCGCGGGCAGGTGTTTCTCTTCAAGAACAACACCGACTCGGCCGGGAACTCCTACGGGTGCCACGAGAACTACCTGGTGAGCCGCCAGGCCGATTTCCAGCGGATGATCGACACACTGATCCCCTTCTTCGTCACGCGCCAGGTGTTCAGCGGAGCGGGCAAGCTGCTACAGACGGCCCGGGGCACCGTCTTCTCCCTGGCTCAGCGCGCCGAGCACATCTGGGAGGGGGTCTCCTCCGCGACTACGCGTAGCCGGCCGATCATCAACACCCGGGATGAACCGCATGCGGACGCCGAGAAGTACCGGCGACTCCACGTGATCGCAGGTGACTCGAACATGTCTGAGTACATCTCATATGTGAAGGTGGGATCAACCGTCGCCATCCTGCAGATGCTCGAAGACGACGTCCTCTTCCGCGACCTGACTCTCGAGAACCCCATCCGGGCGATCCGCGAGATCAGCCACGACATCACCTGTCGCCGGAAGGTTCGGCTGGCGAACGGTCGGGAGCTGTCGGCGCTCGACATGCAATGGGAATATCTCGAAAGGGTCATTCGCTACGCCCGCACCACCGGCTTTCCTCCGCAGGTGCAGTCGGCCGTGCAGATGTGGGAGCACCTCCTCACTGGGCTCGAGAAGGATCCACTCAGCCTCCAGCGCGAATGCGACTGGGTTGCCAAGTACCACTTGATCGAGAACTACAGCGCCAGCCGGGGCCTCGCCATGAACGACCCCCGCCTCGCCCTCATCGATCTGTCGTACCACGACGTCACCCGAGAGCGAGGCCTGTACTACCTGCTCGAACGCCGCGGGCTGGTGGAGCGGATCGTCACGGATGAGGACATCGACCGGGCACTCCTCCACCCTCCACAGACCACCCGCGCCCGGCTACGAGGTGACTTCATCAAGGCAGCAAAGGCCCGCAATCGTGACTTCACGGTCGACTGGGTGCACCTGAAGTTGAACGACCAGGCGCAGCGCACCGTGCTCTGCAAGGACCCCTTCCGCGCCGTCGACGAACGCGTCGACAAACTGATAGCAAGCCTTTGAACTAAAGGCGACGGCCGAAACGAGAGAGGCGAAGGGCGAAAGGCGAAGGCCGGCCTGCGGCCGGCTGGCGATGGGCGAAAAGCGAAGGGCGAAACCTCGCGGGAACGTCTCTGGTTCGGGTTTCGCCCTTGGCGCGCCGTCAACTTCGTCGGAAGGCCTCTGACCGGGTTTCGCCTTTCGCTTTTCGCCTTTCGCACCCAATTGGCCGACCCCGCCGAACCCCCACCTGAGTGCCGACGCCCGATACAGTCCATCGCGCATGCAGCGCGTCGTCGAACGGATCCTCAACCTCCTGGCGTTCCTCCTGACCGTCGGTCGGCCGGTCACCGCCGATGAGATCCGCAACACCGTGGCGGGCTACGACCAGCCCACCGACGAGGCCTTCAGGCGCACCTTCGAGCGTGACAAGGACCTGCTTCGACAGCTCGGGGTGCCGTTGTCCCTGGAGCACACGGATGCGTGGGAGATCGAGCAGGGTTACGTCGTCTCGCCAGATGAGTACTCACTGCCGGATCCCGGCCTGACCGACGAGGAGCGCACCGCCCTCTGGCTCGCCACCAGGATGGTTCGCCTCGGAGGGCAGGCGCCAGGCCCCGCGGCGATCTTCAAGCTGGGCGGCGCGCCGATGGCATCGACCGGCGACCCGCTGTCGGCTGATCTCGGTGCCGAGGCCGACGCGCTGGGCGAGATATTCATGGCCGTGACCGAGCGGCGGGTGTTGAAGTTCGACTACCGCGACAAGCAACGCACTTTGCGGCCCTGGGGTCTGGTCCACCGCATGGGTCACTGGTATGCGGTGGGGGAGTCGTCGAAGCAGCGACGGACATTCCGGGTGGACCGGATGGCAGGGATCACGGCCGGCACCAAGGCGATGGCCTTTGAGCGCCCCAAGGGCTTTCGGGCATCGGACGACTTCCCGGAGGCTCCCTGGGAGGCCGGAGAAGAGGATGTGGAGGTCACCGTCCGCTTCGACGCCGGGATCGCCTGGTGGGCACGGCGTCAGCTGTCGACGTCGGCACGGGTGACCGTCTCTTCCGACGGATCGCTCGAGGCGGTGTTCCCGGTGGCGTCGCCGGCGGCGTTCATCGGGTGGATCATCGGCTTCGAGGACGCCGCAGAGATCATCGCCCCTGCCGAACTTCGGCAGCGCTTCATCGAGCACTTGGGGGTCTCGTGACGAGCCCCCGTACCGCCGAGCGCCTCTCTCGCATTCTGTCGATGCTGCCGTGGGTGATCGCCAACCCCGGAAACACCGTGGAGGAAGTTTGCCAACGGTTCGGATATGAACAGGCCGATCTGGTGAAGGATCTCAATGTCGTGTTCGTCTGCGGTCTGCCGGGCTACGGCCCCGGCGATCTCATGGATGCTTTCGTTGACGAGGACGAGGTGGTGGTCGACATGGCCGACTACTTCTCCCGACCAGTCCGGCTGACCGCGGCCGAGGCCTTGATGCTCCTTGCTGCCGGACTGGCGGTGATGTCCTCCGGCGTGGCGCCCCCTGCGTTGGCGACCGCAGTCGCCAAACTCCAGCAGGTGGTGCTGCCCGACGAAGGAACCGTCGCCATCGACCTCGCTGCCGAGCCGGACACCCTCGCACTGTTCCGGCGTGCTGCCCGAGAAGGGGAGGTGGTGGCCATCACGTACACCGCAATAGGCTCGGGCGAAACCACCGAGCGCTCCATTGAGCCCTGGGGGGTGCTGGCGACGCTCGGCAACTGGTATGTGACCGGGTACTGCCGACTGGCCGCCGCCGAACGGGTGTTTCGCGTCGACCGGATAAGGGATGCCGCCCTCACCGGTGAGCGCTTCACGCCTCAGGAGTCGGCAACCGCCGCCCGAATCCAGTACACCCCGGGAGTGGACGATGTCACCGCGCGCATCCGACTGAGGCCTGACGCGGCCTGGGTGGCCGAGTATTACCCGGTTTCGACAATCGCATCCGACGAGGAAGGCATCACCGTCGACCTGTCGGCCCGCGACCCATTGGTACCGGCGCGGCTCCTTCTTCGCCTCGGCGAAGCCGCGTCTCTGCTGGCGGGCGCCGAGGTCGCCGCGGCTACCGAGACGCTGCGCACCCGCATCCTTCGACGCTATCGGTGACTAGGCCCCAAATGGTCATTTAGGCCCCTAAGGGGTGCTCCGATACTTTGCTCGATGATGTTGAACCTCACGGGAGCACCTCGATGACCCAGATCCGAACCACATGCGCCGTTTGCGGCGACGTCGAGTTGATCCCCGCAGAACTCACCCTCGAACTCACCGCCATCAACGGCACGGGCATGTACCTCTTCTCGTGCCCAACGTGCGGTGACACCCAGCGACGGCCCGCCAACCACCGGGTGGTGAGCATCCTGCTTGCGACCGGTGTCGCCTACGAAGTGGTCGACGACGGCGGAACCATCACCGAGTCCGAGATCAGGCGCTTCATCGACGCGCTCGACTCCGGCGAGTGGGTGGACCAGCTCAATTAGGGCGGCCTCTCCGCAACCGACCGGGTAGCCACGCCCGGGCCCCCCCTACCATCGCGCTGTGTTCAGCGTCAGTCCCGCCGAGATCATCACGATCGTCGCCGTGGCCCTCATCGTCTTCGGGCCCAAGAGGCTGCCCGAAATCTCCCGCAAGGCGGGGAGCGTGTTGCGCGATATCCGTGCCACCGCCAGCGATCTGCGCCAAGGTTTTGAGCGCGAGTACGAGGACACCGTCGAGTCGCTTGGCGAGGTGAGGCGGGCGATGGGGCCGACCACTGAGGGGGATCGTCCACCCGCCGCCAACGGTCCCAACGAATGACCGATCATCCCGGCCAGCCGCTGATGAGCCATCTGGAGGAGCTGCGCAACCGGCTCATCAAGACCGCGCTGGCGGTGGTGGCTGGCGCGATTGTCGCCTTCATCTTCCGTTACTGGATCTTCGACCTGATCGTCGCCCCCTACGAGGATGTGGTTGGGGACGCCGATCTCGTGTTCTTTCGGCCGACAGAGGCCTTCAGTCTGTTCATGCGCCTCTCGATGTTCGGCGGATTCGTACTCGCCAGCCCGATCGTGATCTGGCAGACCTGGGCATTCATCGCCCCCGCCCTCACCCGGCGCGAGAAGCGGGTCGTGGTCCCGATCGTTTCGGCGCTGGTTCTGCTGTTCTTGGCCGGACTGTTCGTCGGATACGTCTCGCTCGGACGCGGGCTCGCATTCCTCATCGAATTCGGCGGTGACGACCTGACGCCGGTGATCGGCGGCAACGACTACCTCTCTTTCGCCATGCGGTTCCTGTTGGTCTTTGCGCTGTCGTTCGAGTTTCCCGTCTTCCTGTACTCCGCGGCGGCGATCGGCGTGCTCGGGTGGCGAAAGCTGGCGGCGGGACGCCGCTGGGCTGTGTTGCTCATCGTCATCGTCGGGGCAGCGATCACCCCGAGCGGCGACCCCCTCACCCTGCTGCTCCTCTCGGTGCCCCTCTACCTGCTCTATGAGGCGACCATCTGGATCGTCCGGTTCACGATCCGCCGATGACTGCCCGCGAGTATCTCGACTCCCTTCCCTTCCCGGCGGATCGGTTCCAACGAGACGCTGCCGCCGCGATCGACCGGGGTGCGTCCGTGGTGGTGACGGCGCCAACGGGCGCGGGCAAAACCGTGGTGGCCGAGGCCGCCATCGCTCTGGCGCTGGGCAGGCGAGAGCGGGCGGTGTACACGACCCCGCTCAAAGCGTTGTCCAACCAGAAGTTCGGCGACTTCCGACGATCGCACGGCGACGACGCCGTCGGCCTGCTCACCGGCGACAACTCGATCAACGGCACCGCGTCCATCGTGGTGATGACGACCGAGGTTCTCCGCAACATGATGTACGAGGGAAGCGTCGACCTGGACGACGTGGGGGTGGTGATCCTCGATGAGGTCCACTACCTGCAGGATCCGACGCGGGGCGGGGTGTGGGAGGAGATCATCGTTCACCTCGACCGGCGTATTCCGCTGGTATGTCTTTCGGCCACGGTTGCCAACGCCGAGGAGTTCGCCGGATGGGTTCGCGATCGGCGGGGCGACACCGAGCTGATCCTCGAGACCGAGCGCCCCGTCCCGCTGGAATCCACCTACCTGATTCGCGACCGCTGGGACAAGGGTGGGCTCAGGCTGTATCCGGTGTTCCAGGGAGCGCGACCCAACGAGCGCATTGCTCGGACTCTGCGGGCACCGAACGCCTCGCGCCGCTATGCCTCGCCGCGGCGGCACGAGACGTGCGAACTGCTCCGTCGCCAGCACTTGTTGCCCGCGATCTTCTTCATCTTCTCCCGGGCGGGCTGCGACAGTGCGGCATCCGGTGTGGTCGCTCGCGGCCTGCGGTTGACCACACCGGATGAGGCGACGCAGATCAGGGCGGTGGCGGAAGCCAATACCAAGCACCTGCGACCCGAGGACCTCGCGGTTCTGGGATACCAACGGTGGCTGCACGCCCTCGAGTCGGGGGTTGCCTCGCACCATGCGGGACTCGTTCCGGCCATGAAGGAGACCGTCGAGCGCCTCTTCGCCGAGGGCCTGGTTCGCCTGGTGTTCGCCACCGAGACGCTGGCGCTCGGGATCAACATGCCGGCGCGTACGGTGGTGCTCGAGAGCCTCTCCAAGTTCAATGGCGAGACACACGAACTGCTGCAGGCGGGGGACTACACACAGCTCACCGGTAGGGCGGGCAGGCGCGGAATCGACGAGGAAGGCACCGCGGTGATCCTTCACTCGCCGTACGTGCCCTTCGAGCGTGCCGCCGGCATCGCCGCCCGGGGGAGCCACCCCCTCCGATCGTCATTCCGGCCTACATACAACATGACGGTCAACCTCGTCGCCCGGTACGACCGGACGACCGCCGAGCAGTTGCTTGCGTCTTCGTTCGCCCAGTTCCGGGAAGGGCGACGTCGCGCGGAAATGGACAACGCGATTGCCGAGGACGAGGCGCGGCTGGCCGAGCTACGTACCACCGCCAACCATGCCGACGTCGATGTGTGGGCCATCGCCGACGCCGGCCCGCCCAACCGCGACCGCCAACTGACCGAGTTTGCCGCGTTGACGAGTCCCGGTGACATCCTCGAATGGGACGAACGCGGCTCGACTGTTCGGCACGCCGTCGTCTCCCGGGGTACCGGCAAGCGTCCCCGACTCCTCACCGTCTCGGACTCGGGTCAGATCCGCCGGGTCGCCTCGGATCGTCTCCCGCTGAGCGTCGCCCGCGTCGGACGCATCGAGCTTCCCCGGCCGTTTCGGCCTCGCGACCCGGTGTATCGGAGAGAAGTGGCGGCCGCCATCGAGCGGTTCCAGCCCACGGAGCGGGTCCTGGTGCTCGACCCTCCTGAAGGCGACGATCCGGCGATCAGCGGCCATGTCGAAGCAGCCCGTGCCGCACGGCAGGTCGAAGCCCGGCTCGAAGCGCGGCGCAGGCAGGCAGCTGCACTCGGACCCGGATTGGTGAAGGATTTCCGATCCCTGCTCGGTCTCCTCGAAAATCGTCATTACGTACGCGGATGGAGCCTGACACCAAAGGGAGAACGTCTCCGCCGGGTCTACAACGAGATGGACCTGGTGCTGGCGGAAGCGTTGTCCGAGCGGTTGTTCGTGGGTCTCGATGGCCCGTCGCTGGCGGCACTCGCCTCTGCGTTCACATATGAGGCCCGCCGCGAGCCCACTGTCGTCGGGTGGCCGCCTGAGGTGGCCCCCCTGGCCGAGCGAGTGGAGCAGATCTGGGCAGAGATCGCCGCCGCCGAGCGGCGGGCAGGAATCCAGGAGACCCGCCCCCCGGATGCCGGATTCGCCTCGATCGTCTACCGGTGGGTGGCGGGCGAAAACCTGGCAGAGCTCTTCGAGGAGGAGGATGCCCCGGTAGGCGACTTCGTCCGCAACTGCCGCCAACTCATCGACCTGATCCGCCAGATCGGAGACGTCGAGGAGGATCCTCCGGGCGGGATCCGGGAGGCACTCCGCGGACTCGATCGGGGAGTCGTGGCCGCGCAGGGGGCACTGTGAGCTGGCAGATATTCGCCGTCGAGGACTCGACCGCCACCACCGTCGAAGCCGGACTGCGGGAGGCTCAAGTGGCCCACCGGATATCGGTCGTCGATCCCGACGGACTGGCGGAGTCGGTGGGAGGATCCCTCGATGCCGGGTTTCGCCGCATCGCGATCGAGGGAGCCGATCCGGAGTTGGCCGATGCAGTCGCCGAAGTGGGTGCTCGCCGCCTCGGGCAGCAGACCGATCTGGCATTGATCACGACTGGCGCCCGCTCGGACCTGCTGAAGACTTTCGCTGCAGACCAGACGCTGCCCGGGGCGATCGAGCGCATGGTGGATCACACCCCCTACCCGATCGACGTCGGCCACATCGAGGGGGACTTCGGAGAGATGGTCTTCGTCAACTCGGTGGCCGCCGGAATCGTGGCGAAGGGTCCCCGGTGGTTCCCCTGGTGGCCTTCTCCGCTGCTGCCCTCGACCGGCGTGTCGGTCACCGTGGCCGGGTCCGTGACCGAATCGGTTGCCTCGGGGATCCTGGTGCTGAATGGGCAATTCTGGTATTCGTGGGCAGTGGCGCCCCGGTCGACCTTGGTGGATGGAGTCCTCGACATCCAGCTCTTCAACGGACATCGCATCGCGCTATCCCGTTTGCGCCACTCGATGCGGAATGGGATGCATGTTCGCTCGCACCACGTGCGACGACGCTCCCTCGCCGCAGCTGAAGTCGCCGCCCCCTTGGCGTGGCCGATCGTGGTCGATGGAATACGGGTCGGTCACGGCGCGTTTCGAGTGACCTGCCTTTCGGCCGCGGTTCGGCTTGCGATCTAGCTCGCCCGGCGGAAGGGTCACGGTGACCGGCGATATACTCCGCCCGCTTCATTGCACCACCTGGAGGCTCGATGGCGCCCCCCGACGACAAAGATCTCGCCGAACCTGAACAGGATTGGGCGGAAGACGACGACGACGCGGAAGAGGAAATCGAAGAGGTCGATCTCGACGAAGTCGAGGCCGACCTCGAAGTCGATCTCACTGCCGTCGTCGCCGATGACGATGAAGACGAAGATGACGACGAGGCTGAAGACGACGAGGACGACGAAGAGAGCGAGGCCCTCGACGAGCTCGAAGCCGAAGAGCTCGAAATGCTCACCGAGGATGAGGAGGCCGAGAGCCTCCCGGTCGATGAAGCCGAGGAGCTGCGGAAGCTGCGCCGCGAAGCCATTGAGCTCGACACACCCGCGGAGACCGCGGGGTTGGGAGAGTTCGTCTGCCGCTCGTGCTTCCTGGTGAAGCGTTCCAGCCAACTGGCCGACAAGCGCAAGCAGCTTTGCCGCGATTGCGCGTAGGGGCCGGCTTCAGGACACATCGACATCTGCCACCCGCTTAGCCTGACTACCGTGGGACCCACTTCCAGACCTGCCACCCGGGACGACCTGTCCATATTGGAGAGTCTCTACTTCGACCTCGCGGCCGAGATGGATGCGATCAAGCCGATCTGGTCGTCAGCGGACGGGCTGCCTCACCCGGTGATCGACTCCTTTGAATCACTGCTCGGCGACCCAACGGTCCACCTGTATCTCGGCGAAATCGACAAGTTTCCAGTCGGCTTCTTGATGGCGCGCGACGAAGCGCTCTTGCCGCAGGCCGGTGGCCGCCGCGTCGCCGCGGTGCGCCTCATCTTCACCCTCGCCGGAGCCAGGGGCGTTGGGGTCGGGGAGGCGATGATCGCCCGGTTCCTGCAGGATGCAGAAGGGCGAGGAATCCATGACTTCGACGCTCATGTCTCGCCAGGGCACCGAGCGTCGAAGAACTTCTTCGAGTCGAACGGCTTCAAGGCCCGATCGATCGTGATGCATCGGAGCGACGGATGACCGGAGCCACATTTCTGCATCGCGCCCTGACACTGCGTGGGGACGACCGCAGATGATTTCCAGGGGCGAGCTGGTCGAGTTGCTCGTGGCACTGATACGGAATGGCTGCGTCAACGACGGCACCCCGGACTCCGGGGGCGAGGCGCGCTCCGTCGCCACCCTCGAGGCTCACTTGGGCACCGCAGATTGGACCTTTGAACCGCATCCGGGGCGGATGAGCGCGACCTGGCGAGTGCCGGGGACCGATCCTGGGGCGCCGTCTTTGATGCTCATGGGTCACACCGACGTCGTACCGGTATCGGCGGAGGGATGGAGTGTCGACCCTTTCGGTGGCGAGCGCCGCGACGGGTTCGTTTGGGGCAGGGGGGCGGTCGACATGCTCAATCAGACGACCGCCATGGCCGCGGTGTTTGGGCAATACTTGAGTGGCAAGAGGCCGCCGCTGCCCGGCGACCTGATCTTCCTCGCGGTGGCGGACGAGGAGGCCGGAGGTCGCCTCGGAGCCCGCCTCTTAGTGTCCGATCATTGGGACGAGGTCGCGTGTGACTACCTCCTCACCGAGATCGGGACTCCTCTGCTGGACGGGACCACCGGTCCGGGGCTGCCGGTCACAGTTGCCGAAAAGGGGCCCCAATGGCGCCGCCTCCACACCACCGGGGTTCCCGGCCACGGCAGCCAGCCATACGGCACTCGGAACGCGCTGGTGCCGATGGCAGACGCGATGGCCCGACTCGGCTCGGCCCCGCCGCCGGCCTCGATCAGCGATGAATGGCGGCGGTTTGTCGAGGCGTGGGCTCCGCCGGATGGGCTCGACGAGGAGTTGCTCGACATCGATCGAATCGATGGCGCCATCGATCGTATTGCCATCGACGACCTCGGCCTCGCCAGATGGATTCACGCGTGCACCCACCTGACGATCAGTCCCAACACCCTCCGCTCGGGGGTGAAGGCCAACGTGGTGCCAGACCACGCCACCGCCGAGGTGGACGTGCGGGTGCTTCCCGGCCAGGACGAGGTCGACGTTCACGACCACTTCCGCAAGGCGATCGGCCCGGCAATCGACGAGATCCAGATCGAGACCATCGAGGCCACCCGGGCCGGCGGTTCGGTGCCGGCCGGGCCGCTGTGGGAAGCCCTGACGGATGCGTTGCATGGGATTCATCCAGAGGCTCACCTCGTCCCGGCCATGATTCCGGTCGGCACCGACGCTCGCTTCTTTCGCCCCAAGGGAACCGTGGCATACGGAGTCTCACTGTTCGACCGCCAGGTCTCCTTCGGCGATTTCCTCCGGATGTTCCACGGCCACGACGAGCGGGTCAGCGAGGACTCGCTCGGCCTGACCGCCCAGCTACTGGCTGCAACGGTCGCGCGGTTCGGGGAGAAGGTCCACGGCCAATAGCCAGCAGCGACCGACTACTCACCAGCGGCATCTCGGAGCACCAGCCCCCGCAGCGGCTTGGGATGGAACCGACTCGCCTTCGGGGGGAGCATCCGCCCTGCCCGCGCCGCACTCAGCACTGTTCCCACCTCGACGTCGGGGAGCAGCAGCGCGCCTCCCCGCCCAGGAACACCCTCGACTGCCAACTCCCAGGATGCGATGTGGAGCGCATCGTTCTCGTGCACCCCGAGTAGGGGGTACAGAAGGGCTTCGGCTACTGCAGCCGGCGATCCCCGCAGTGCCTCGGGGACCGTCGAAAGCGCATCCGCCCGGGCGCGCAGTTCGACGACCTGCCCCGAGTGCCCCGCGACCCACACCAGGGCTCCCTCGGTCACCTTCGGCGCCGGGACCGGTTCGATCTCGAATACCTCGTAGGCGGATGGGGGCAGCTCGCCTGCGTCGCCAAAGACTCGATGGAAGGTGCCGGCCCGGAGACCGGAGCCGGAGTCGCCCACGACCATGGTCAGAACGCTGGTGTCGTCGCCCCGGGTCAACATCACCGCCCGCCGGCGATGATGGCCATCGGCGACCACCGGGCGGTGGATCTCCCACCCTTCGTGTTCGACCGCCTCCAGGGTGTGGCGGGTTCCGCTGGCTTCGATGACCTCGACCCGGGGCCCAAGCGGAGGGGCTAGAGGCAGCGCCTCATCCACGATCGCCAGGATCGGCCGAATCTCGACCGCCGGAGCGGGATGGTCGGAGATACCGAAGACGGTGCCCTCGTGAGGTTCCAGATCGGCCGCCCGGGTGATTCCCACCAACCCCACCACCGCCATTCCATCCGGCTGTTGGATCTCGTAGCGAAACAACGCCGGGCCGATGGGGCCCTCCAGATCCCCCAGGGACACAGCGCGGTCGAGCACCGAGCTGGCCTGGTAGCGTCCCGCCTCGTCCCGAATCCTCCTGGCGAGCGCCGCCACGCCGGAGCTGGGGTGAGGGCCGAGACCGGTGGGTATGAAGCCTGGAAACGGGGAGAGCATTGGCCCGACGAGTTCTAGCCGGAGGGGACGAGCCCGGCAACGTGGTCTTCGACCTCGACGGCTGCCTGTATGTCGGCGACCAGCCAGTCGCGGGCGCCCGCAAGACTCTTCAGCGGCTGCGTTCCAGGGGCTTCAGGCTGCTGTTCGCCACCAATAACTCGACCAAGACAGCCGAAGTCGTCGCCGATCGGCTGGAAGCCATCACCGGCTTCACCGCTTCTGCCGATGCGGTGATCACTTCGGCCGATGCCGCAGCCACCATGCTCGAGGAAGGCGACGAACCGGTGATGCCGATCGGAGAAGCGGGGCTGGTGGGAACCCTCGTCGCCCTCGGAGTCTCGGTGACCGAGGACCCATCCGAAGCGAAAACGGTGATGGTCGGCCTCGATCGGGCGATCTCGTATGACCGCATCCGGCGGGCAGCCCAGGCGGTGATCCTCGGCGCCCGATTCATCGGGACCAACCCGGATGCGACGTTCCCAACCAACGCGGTCCCGGTGCCGGGAGCGGGAGCGATCATCGCCGCGGTAGAGCGGGCCGCCGGCCGCCCCCCGGAGTTCGCCGGGAAGCCGTTTGCACCGATGCGGGCTGCAATCGAGCGACGCCTCGGAGGCGGACCGACATGGATGGTGGGCGATCGCCCCGACACCGACATCGCCTGTGGCCGGCTGGCCGGTTGGGAGACGGTGCTGGTGCTGACGGGCGTCGCTGCCGACGCCATTGGGCTGCCTCCCGAATCGACGCCGGATCATGTGATCCCATCGGTGGCAGCACTGCCGGCCATCCTGGGGCGGTGACGGGCTACCACGCCGAGGCGTGCCGCTCACCGGCCAGGGTGCGGTTCAGCAGCAGCCGCCTGAACGGCAACGCCAGCAGGGCGCCGAAGGCGAACCCGGCAACATGGGCTTCCCACGCCACCCCCTCCGAGCTGAAGAAGAACTGGCTGAGAAACCAGATTCCGAGAAACAACATTGCCGGTATTGCGACGATCCGAAAGAACACCAGGGACATCACCATGTGATTGGGGAACAGCACGAGGTACGCCCCCATCATGCCTGCGATCGCTCCCGACGCGCCCACCAGCGGGACCGTCAACTCCGGGTTGACGACGACGAACCCCACGGTCGCCGCCACCCCCGCCGCCAGGTAGAACAGCAAGTACCCCAGGTGGCCGAAGGCCTCTTCGACATTGTTCCCGAAGATCCACAGGCTCCACATGTTGAACAGAATGTGGGCGATGCTCCCGTGAAGGAACATCGACACGAGGCCAGACAACCAGACGTTCTTGCCTGCGAAGAAGGGCTGCTCGGAACCGTCGGAGCAGCGTCCGGTGTTGATCTCGTCGATGCTCAGCGGCGCCCCTGTCGTCAGTTCACACGCGATCGCGGCCCGTTCGTAGACGAACTCGGTGGCCTCATCGACATCCTGGGGCTGCCAGGCGAAGTACACGAGGGCGCTGACGGCGATGATCGCCCAGGTGACCAGGGGTCTGATCCTCGTGGGGTTGACGTCGCGGATCGGCAGCAATGCTGTTCCTGTCGTGGGACACAGGGATAATGACCCCCATGGATGATACGCCCATCGAAGAAGACCTCGCGAGCCTGGAAGAAGCGGATCCAGCCGACGCTCCGGACCTCGCCGACAACATCGCCGCCGAGCTGTCAGCGCTCCTCGAGTCCGAGGAGGACGACCCTGCGACGGAGGCTTGACGCCGAGTTGGTCCGGCGCGGGTTCGCTGGCTCGCGCACCGAGGCGCAACGCTTGATCGAGGTCGGGTCGGTCGTCGTCGGGGGACGTCCCTCGGCCAAGCCCTCGACGATGGTCGCCGAAGACGAGCCGATCGTCATCGAGCCCGGCGATCGGTGGGCGAGCCGCGGCGGCGCCAAGCTGGAAGCGGCGCTCGAAGGCTTTGGCATCGAGGTGGCAGGGCGGCACGCGCTCGACGTCGGCGCCTCGACCGGAGGGTTCACCGATGTCCTGCTGCACCGAGGCGCGGCTTCCGTGGTGGCCCTCGACGTCGGCTACGGGCAGTTGATATCCCGCCTGGCCACCGACTCGCGGGTCCGGGTGGCCGACCGGTTGAACTTCCGCACCGTCGATCCGTCCGATCTTGGGGCGCCGTTCGATCTCGTCACTATGGACGTCTCATTCATCTCGGCGGCTTCACTTGCCCCCCAACTACGCGCATCCGGCACGACCGGCACCGACTACGTTGTCCTCGTGAAGCCGCAGTTCGAGGTGGGTCGAGACCTGGTGGGCCGCGGGGGGATCGTTCGTGACCCCGAGTCACACTCCACGGCTGTCCGCTCGGTCGTTCAGGCGCTCGTTGCCGCCGGCATCGCCCCGCGTGCGTCCATGCCATCGCCGGTCTTCGGCGCCAAGGGGAACCGCGAATTCCTCGTCACCGCGACGCTCGGCGGTCGGGTCCAAGATGAGGACAACCTGGTCGCGGCGGCTCTCGCATGAAGCTCGCGCTCATCCTTCACCCGACGCGCGATACCTCCTCAGAGATCGCCGCCGCGGTGGCCGCTGCCGCTAGAGATCGGGGAATCGAGGTGGCCGTCCCCGAGATCGACGCCGATCGCGTCCCCGTGGCCACCCCGCGCGGCGCGCAGGAAGCCCTGTCGGCCGACTTCGTGGTGGCGATCGGCGGTGACGGAACGGTGCTCCAGGCCGCGCGGATTGCGCGGGATGCCGGGCTCCCGATTCTCGGGGTGAATGCCGGCACCGTCGGCTTTCTGGCAGAGGTCGACCCGAGCCTGGTAGGAGCCGCGCTCGATGCCCTCCTCGCGGGGGAATACCGCATCTCGCCCCGGATGACCCTGCGGGCCGAGCTCCCCAGCGGGGATGCGGTCGACGCTCTCAACGACGTCGTGGTCGAGAAGGTGTTGTCGCAGAACGTCGTTGGCATCGCAGTGTCGGTGGGTTCTCAGCACCTGGCCGAGTATCGAGCCGACGCGATCATCGTGGCCACACCCACCGGGTCCACTGCTTACACGTTCTCTGCCGGCGGGCCACTGGTCGATCCCGAGCTGGATTCGCTCGTCCTGACCGCGGTGGCCCCCCACAACCTCTTCGGGCGCGCGATCGTGTTCGGGGCCGACACCACCCTCGACCTGCGGGTTTCTTCGGACCGGCCCGCCCGGGTGAACGTGGACGGCAGGGTGCAGGCCGAGCTGTCTCCCGGAGAGGTCGTGCGCGTCTCGCGCGGCCCCAATCCGGTGCGCCTGGTGCGTCTGAGCTCGAGCAACTTCGCCAGAACCGTAAAAGAGAAGTTCCACCTCCACGATGCTTGACGAACTCTTTGTCGAGAACCTCGGGATCATCGCCTCCTCGCGGATCGAACCCGGCGGGGGGCTGGTTGCCATCACCGGCGAGACCGGCGCGGGGAAGACTCTCCTACTGGGAGCCCTGCGGTTGCTGCGCGGCGATTCGGCCAGCAGCGACAGGATCGGGCCGCACGGCGACGAAACGAGGGTGGAGGGCCGGTTCACGATGGGGGGCGACGAGACGGTGGTTGCCCGCAGAGTCGCCGCCGGAACCTCCCGGGCCTACCTCGACGGCTCGATGGTGCCTGCCAAGGTGCTGGGCGAGCGCCTCGATGCCATGGTGGAAATCGTTGCGCAGCATGAGCATCTGTCGCTCGGCCGCGACGGCTCGCTCCGTCGCCTCGTGGATGGCTCGTTCGACGACGGCGCCAGGGACGCCGCCGGCCGCTACGCCGCCGCATGGTCCCGGCTCAAGGCCCTCCGCTCTGATCGGGAGGCGTTGGGTGGCGATGTCCGCGCCCTGGTGCGCGATCGCGAGGTAGCCGAGCACGAAGCAAACGAGATCGAGGCCGCCCGGCTCCAGCCGGGGGAGGACGAGCAGCTCAGGTCCACCCTTTCGAGGGTGCGGCATGCCGGTGAGATCACCCAGGCGCTGGGCGAGGCATCCGACCTGCTCGACGACGAGGGAAAGTCCGCCGATCTGCTCCGATCGGCTCTGGAGCGAATGCGCGCTGCCAGCCAGCTCGACTCCGGGCTCGAGGCCCTGGTTCGCCGAATCGAATCCGCCATCGTCGAGATCGAGGATGTCGGGCTCGAACTGCGTTCCGCGGGTGAGGCAGTGGAGCACGATCCGGCAGCGCTGCGGCAGATGGAGGACCGGGCAGCGGTGCTGTCCGACCTGAAACGAAAGTACGGACCGTCGGTCGAGAATGTGATCGCGTACGGCGCAAGCGCGCGCGATCGCGCCACCCGGCTCGCGGCCCTGGCGGAGCGAGCCGAGACCATCGACGACGAGATCATCGCCGCTACCGAGGCCGCGATCGAGTCGGGGCAGAAGCTCGCGGCCGCGCGCCACCGTGCCGCCGAGGTGCTGTCGGGTCGCGCTCTCGAACTGCTGAAGCGCCTCGGCTTCCGTGACCCGCTCCTCACCATCGAAGTAGAGCCTGCCGCTCCCGGCCCCAACGGAGCCGATCGGCTCGGGTTGTCCTTTGCCTCCGACTCCGGGCTCCCCCCGGGACCGGTGTCCAAGGTGGCGTCGGGGGGAGAGCTCAGCAGACTGGTGCTCTCGGTGCGGGTCGCCGCGGGGGTGGCAGACGCCGAGGTCGTGGCCTTCGACGAGATCGACGCCGGCGTCGGCGGGGCGACCGCCCTGGCGATGGGGGAGTTGCTGGCCCACCTCGCCCGGGGACGCCAGGTCTTCGTAGTCACCCACCTTCCCCAGATCGCAGCCTTCGCCGACGCCCACTTCGTCGTCGACCGAGAAGGCGTCAGCGCAGTGGTACGAAGGGTCGAAGGCTCCGAGCGCCTGACCGAGTTGGCGCGGATGCTCAGCGGCATCGAAGACAGCGAGCGTGGCCAGGGCCACGCCGAGGAGTTGCTCGCATTGGCTGGCACCCGCAAGCCCGGGTGAGGTCGTCGTCCCGTCGCTCACCACCTAAGGTGAACAGGTAGGTCTCGAGCATCCCGAACCGAAGGGGACACCGTGCTACTGTCAAATTCCCGAGGGACATGACCAAGTACGTCTTCGTTACCGGTGGGGTCGTCAGCAGCCTCGGGAAGGGCATCACAGCCGCCTCTCTCGGGCGGCTGTTGCGCTGTCGGGGCCTCCGCGTCGTCAACCAGAAGCTCGACCCGTACATCAACGTCGACCCTGGAACGATGAACCCCTTCCAGCACGGCGAGGTGTTCGTCACCGATGACGGCGGGGAGACCGACCTCGACCTCGGGCATTACGAACGCTTCACGGGACGCAACCTTCTCCGCGACTCCAACGTCACCACCGGGGCGGTCTATCTCGCGGTGATCCAGAAGGAACGCCGTGGCGACTACCTGGGCGACACCGTGCAGGTGATCCCGCACATCACCAACGAGATCAAGAGCCGCATCCGCCGGATCGGCGAACGCACCGAGGTCGACGTGGTGATCACGGAGATCGGCGGGACGGTTGGTGACATCGAGATCCTCCCCTTCCTCGAGGCGGTTCGCCAGCTCAGGAACGAAGTCGGTACCGAGAACGCGGTGTTCGTCCACGTGACTTTGGCGCCGTACCTGTCCCCGTCCGAGGAGATGAAGACCAAACCCACCCAGCACAGCGTTGCCGAGCTCCGCAGCCGCGGCATCCACCCCGATGCGATCGTGGTGAGATCCGATCGGCCGGTGGCGGAAGCAGAACTCCGCAAGATCAGCCTCTTCTGCGACGTCCCTGCCCACGCCGTGATCAACGCTCCGGACGCCTCGAACATCTACGAGGTGCCACTGGTGTTGCACGATGGCGGACTCGACGAGGTCGTGTGCAGGAAGCTCGCAGTCGACGCCCCGGCGCCCGACCTGACCGAGTGGCGCGACATCGTCGACCGGATGAATCGCCCGGCCGAGCCGGTGAGGGTGGCGCTCGTCGGAAAGTATGTCGACCTGCCCGACGCGTACCTGTCGGTGGTCGAAGCCCTGCGCCACGGCGCCCTGGCGGCTGGTGTCGCCCTCGATCTTCGCTGGATCGCCAGCGACGACATGGAAGGTCTGCTCGCCGAGACCCACCTCCAGGGGGTCGATGCGATCGTCGTGCCCGGCGGCTTCGGGGTCCGCGGAATCGAAGGGAAGATCGAGGCGGTTCGCTACGCCCGCGAGAACCGGGTCCCCTTCCTCGGACTGTGCCTCGGCCTCCAATGCGCGGTCATCGAGTTCTCCCGGAACCGCTTGGGGCTGACAGGGGCGAACTCGACGGAGTTCGATCCGTTGACTCCCCACCCGGTCATTGCCCTCCTCGAGAGCCAGGCTGAAGTAGAGGAGTTCGGCGGCACGATGCGGCTCGGCCTCTATGCGGCCCGCCTGGCCGAGGGCTCGACCGCACGACGTGTCTACGGCGAGGAGTTGATTTACGAACGGCACCGCCACCGCTACGAGGTCAACAATCGCTACCGACAGGACCTCGAGGATGCCGGCATGACCCTTTCCGGCGTGTCTCCCGACGATCAACTTGTCGAGATCATCGAGCTGCCGGACCATCCGTACTTCATCGCGTCCCAGTTCCACCCAGAGTTCAAGTCCCGCCCGGACGACCCCCATCCCCTCTTTGCCGGTCTCATGGAGGCGGCTGCGTCACGGCATCGGGAGCTGTCGGCAGCTGCGGCGGCGCGCAAGGAGTCGGTCGCGGAGACCGGCTGATGCCGCCCGGCAGGGCGCTCGCCAGCGACATCGAAGACTTTCTGGCGTCGCTCACCTCGGACCGGGGGCTGGCTTCGGCGACAATCACCGCCTATCGACGCGACCTCGACCGGTACTTGGTGTTTCTGAAGGGCTGTGACCCCAACCCTGAGTTGGCCGCCGGATTCGTGCAGCATCTCAAGGAAGCCGGCCTGGCGCCCACCACCATCGCCCGGAGAATCGCTGCGATGAGGGGTCTCCATCGATTTCTGGTGGCGGAAGGGGCGGCCGATACGGATCCGACGGTCCTGGTGGAGTCCCCGCGACGACCGCGATCACTCCCCAAGGCGTTGACGATCGAAGAAGTGGAACGGCTGCTCACCTCTCCGGACGAGTCGACTGCGGCGGGGAGGCGCGACCGTGCCCTGCTCGAGTTCCTGTACGCCACCGGAGCCCGGGTCGCCGAAGCGGTCGCCATCGATGAGCTCGACATCGACCTGGAGGAGGGGACGGCCGTTGTCACCGGCAAGGGCTCGAAGCAACGGCTGGTGCCGGTTGGCAGGGCCGCCCGACAAGCGATCCTGGATTGGCTGCCGGATAGAGCCCGGCTGCGCCGCCCCGGGCCAGCGGGAGGTGCGGTCTTCCTGAGCCTGCGAGGACATCGCCTCAGCAGGCAGGCGGTGTGGAATGTCGTCAGAACCCACGCGATTCGGGCCGGATTGCGGCCCGAATCCGTCTCGCCCCACGTGCTGCGCCACAGCGCGGCGACACACATGGTGGAGGGAGGGGCGGATCTGCGCACCGTCCAGGAGATCCTGGGGCACGCTAGCATTTCGACAACCCAGATCTATACACGGGTGTCGCCGCGCCACCTCCTCGAGGTTTATGCGACGACCCATCCACGCGGCTGAGAGGGCGGCAATGGGCCCCAACGACGGAATCGAAGCGCGGCTACGGGCAGAACGAGAGCAGATCGTGCATCAGCTTTCCGAGCTTGGTGCGTCCGAGTCCGGCGACCTCAGCCATGAGGTCGACTTCGGTGAGGGGTTTGCCGATGCTGCTGCCGCCACCGCCGAACGCACCGAGGTCCTCGGGCTGATCGAGAGTCTCAAGCGCTCGGTCGAGGAGATCGACCAGGCTCTAGCCCGGCTCGCCGACGGCACCTATGGCACCTGTGCCAACTGCGGCAAGGAGATCGGTGCCGCCCGCCTCGACCACAGGCCCTCATCGATCTACTGCGTCGACTGTGCCGCCCTCAAGGCGGTCTGAACAACGGGTGCTCGCCGTTGGCCCCACCGGCGCGGGGAGCGGTAGGACGCAGGTGCTCGTCGCAGTCAGCGGCGACGACGCGAACCCACCCCGGGGACGTCGATGATTCACGAGAACGCCTTTCTCGATGCAGCGCTCTTCATCGCGATCCTCATCCCGTCGGTGATTCTTCACGAGGTCGCCCATGGCTTTGTGGCGAATCGGCTCGGCGACCCCACCGCACGAGATGCCGGGCGCTTGACGCTCAACCCTGCGAAACACATCGACCCGTTTGGGTCGATCCTGCTGCCGGCCCTCCTCGCCCTCGCCCGCCAGAACGTCTTTGGCTGGGCGAAGCCGGTGCCCGTCAACCCGGGTCGTTTCCAGCACCCGGTGGGGGGGATGGCGATCACTGCGCTCGCCGGCCCGGCGACCAACCTGCTCATCGCCTTCGCCGTCGGGCGGCTCGGGCCGTTCATCGAAGTCGACGGCCGGGTGTTCCGCACCACCGACGGACTGATGACGGACGTTCTCATCGGCGTGCTGGTCGTGAACGCCGCCCTGGCCGTCTTCAACATGCTCCCGATCCCACCCCTCGACGGCAGCCGGCTGCTTCCCCTGGTGCTCGGACAGAGAGGCCGGGAGGTCTACAACCGGATCTCGCAATACGGGTTTCTCATCCTCATCCTGTTGCTCTTCGTATTCGAGGACTCCCTGTCGTTCGTGGGCACCGCGATTCAATGGATCATCCGGCTGGTCATATGAGGCCGGGCCGCCCCCTGCACCTGGTGAAGCGCTTCGTCCGCAGCCTCGGCGCGCGCCGCCCGTCCCCTGCAGACCAGGCACTGATCGCCGGAATCCTGGGGAACGCCGAATCTCGGTTGTTCTGGGCTCAGCCGGTCATCGATCAGGCACATGCAGTGGACACCGCACGGGTCGTACTCGACCGCGGTCGACCCGACCTGGCCGCGGCGGCCCTCCTTCACGATGTGGGCAAGCGGCATGCCTCGCTGGGCGTGGTGGGCCGGTCGATCGCCTCGGCGCTGTCGCTCATGAGGTTTCCGGTGCGGGGCCGATATGCGCGGTATCTCGAGCACGCCAAGGCTGGCGCGCGCGACCTCGCCCGAGCAGGTAGCGCTCCGCACGTCGTCGAGTTCGCCCGCAGCCATCACGGAGATCGGCCGCCGGGGTTCGATGCCACCGACTGGGAGCTGCTCGTGGCAGCGGACAACGAATGACCCCGGCTGCCGATTCGCTGACCCCCTAATACCATGGCATACCAATGAGCTTCGAAGTACGGACGCCGATCTACGAGGGGCCCCTCGACCTCCTTCTTCAACTGATCACTTCACATCGGCTGGAAGTGACCGACTTGAGCCTCCGCGACCTGGTTGCCGACTACCTCGCATACATCGACCTGATGCGCACTTTCGATCTCGAAGTCACCTCCGAGTTCCTGGTGATCGCTGCGACGCTGGTGCAGTTGAAGGCCCGCAGCCTTCTCCCCGGCGACGTCGAGGTGGATCTCGACGAGGAACTGCTCCTGGCCGAGGAGCGCGACCGCCTGCTGTCCCGGCTCCTGGCGAACCTCACCTTCAAGGACGTGGCGGCGGTGCTGGCTCATCGCTTCGAGGCAACTGAACTGCTGGTTCCCCGGATCGCCGGCCTCGATGAGGCGATTACGCCTCCGCCGGCGCAGGTGCGTGTCGGGCTCAGCCCGCGGGATTTCGCCGATCTCGCCAGCCGGGTTCTCGCCCGACCTCATGCCCAGCCAGATCTGGATCACCTCGACCTGGACCTGCCCTCCGTCACCGAGGCCATGGCCGACCTCCGCCGGCGGCTCGACGCCGAACTGGAGACCGACTTCGAGCGAGTCACCAGTCACCTTCACCGAGCGGTCGAGGTCGTTGCGTACTTTCTGGCGGTTCTCGAACTTGCCCGGTGGGGACTGGTCGAAGCCCGGCAGTCTGAGCTATCCGCTCCGATCACCCTTCGACGCACGCAGTCGGGCCAGGGGGATCTGGTGTCGGAGTGGGATCGACCGATGGAGACGCCGTGATGGATGCGGTCGCCGCTCTGGAGTCGATCCTGTTCGTGGCGGAGAGTCCGATCCCGGAGGCTGAGCTCTCCGAGGTGCTCGAAGTGCCTCCAGCCGATGTCCGGGAAGCCCTCAAGGCTCTCGGCGCTCGCCTGTCGGCATCCGGCAGCGGGCTGGTGCTCAAGGAGGCGGCTGGCGGGTGGCGCCTCTACACGCGACCAGACCTGCGTCCGTACCTGGAGCGCTTTGCGGCGTCACCGACTGCTACCCGTATCTCGCGTGCAGCACTCGAATCGCTGGCGGTCGTCGCCTATCGCCAGCCGGTGTCACGAGGCCAGATCGGCGAGATCAGAGGCGTCGACTCCGAACAGGCGCTCCGCACCCTGGAGCAACGCGGATTGGTCGAGATCGTCGGCACCGCCCCCGGCTCAGGGCAGGCCTTTCTCTACGCCACCACCGAACTCTTTCTCGAGAAGTTGGGACTCAATTCGGTCTCCGACCTCCCGCCCCTCGCCGACCACGTACCACCAGCCGAAGTGGTCGAGGCGCTGGAACGGCCCTTCCGACCGGAGGATCCATCGAGCGACTCCAGAAGCTGATCGCCCACTCGGGGATCGCGTCCCGCCGCGCGGCTGAGGACCTGGTCCGCCAAGGCAGGGTCACGGTCGACGGTGAACCTGCCCACCTCGGCCAGAAGGTCGATCCCGACTCGGCTCGGGTCCAGGTCGATGGCGTGCCCCTGCCGATTCGAGCGGGCTTGGTCCACTACCTGGTGTACAAACCAACCGGGGTCGTGAGCACCACCGCAGACCCTCAGGGACGCCCCACCGTCGTGGATCTGGTTCCTGACGCAACCAGGGTCTATCCCGTGGGAAGGCTCGATTCCGACAGTGAGGGACTGATCATCGTCACCAACGACGGCGACCTCACCGACGCCGTGACCCATCCTCGCAACGGCGTCACCAAGACCTATCTGGTGCGCGTAACCGGCGACCTGGCGAAGAGCGCGGCGCGGGCTCTCACCGAAGGAGTGGAGCTCGACGACGGCCCAGCCGCCGCGATCGAGGCCCGCGTCATCGATCGGAACGGGGGCGAGACCCTCATCGAGATGGTGATGGGTGAGGGCCGTAAGCGCGAGATCAGGCGGATGCTGGATGCGGTCGGCCATCAGGTCATCGGGCTAGTCCGCGTCGCCATCGGACCCATCCGCGACCCCGTGCTGCCCCCGGGGAAGTGGCGAATGCTCTCCATCGAAGAAGTGCGATCCCTCTACCGGGTGGCCGGTAGGAAGCCGTGAGGTTCTCAGGCCCCTCCGCTCCGTTTCACGCCACTGTGATGGTGCCGGGCGACAAGTCGATGTCGCACCGGTCGCTCATCCTGGCGGCGATGGCCAGGGGCAAGTCACGGATCGTCCACCAGGGAGGGGGAGCCGATGTTGAATCCACCCGAGCCGCACTGCGGCTCTTCGGGGTGGCCGTAGGATCGGATCAGGTGGTATCGCCCGGTATCGACCACTGGACCCAGCCCGCTGCGGCTGTCGACGCCGGGAACTCGGCCACCACGATGAGGCTTCTCGCCGGCGCCGTCGCCGGCCGACCCTTCGTAACCACCTTCGAGGGCGATCGGTCGCTCATGAGCCGGCCGATGGGGCGGTTGGCGGCCGTGCTGCGCTCGCTCGGTGCCCGGGTATCGGTGGGCGCCGATGGGCGGCCGCCGGTCACGGTCACTGGGGCAATGCTCCCCGGAGCGCACGTCGAGATCCCCATCCCCAGCGCGCAACTGCGAACCGCGGTGGCGCTCGCCGCGCTGCAGGCGTCGGGAGCCACCTCGATCTCCTCACCGCCCGGATACCGCGATCACACCGAACGGTGGCTGGCTGCGCTCGGCCTCGGTTCCGGTGCTCCATTCGTCGTAAACCCCGGAGCGGTGCCCCCGCTCGAGATCGATCTGCCCGCCGATTCATCGTCGGCAGCATTCCTGTGGGTGTCGGCCGCGGTCAACCGGGGGTCCACCGTGCTGACCGAGAGAGTGACATTGAACCCCGGCCGAATCGGCCTCCTCGCGATCCTGAAGCGGATGGGCGCGGAGGTGACGGCCATCGAGACCGGCCGGGTTCTCGGCGATCCGGTCGGTGACGTCGAGGTGGCCGGATCTGAGTTGGTCGGAGTAGAGGTGCGAGGTGTCGAGACAGTTCAGGCGATCGACGAGCTTCCGGCACTCGCAGTGGCCGCCGCCCACGCAGTTGGGCCCACGGTGGTTGCCGATGCCGCCGAGCTCCGGGCAAAGGAGACCGATCGGATCGCCGCCATCGTGGCCATGGTCCGCGGCCTCGGTGGTCGCGCCCGGGACACCTCGGACGGGTTCGAGATAGAGCCGGTCCCCCTCACCGGCGGGACCGTCGACTCGCGGGGCGACCACCGGATTGCGATGGCGGCTGCGGTTGCCGCGGGCGGCGGGGTCGAGGTCGAGGTCGATGGATTCGGGGCGACGGGCGTATCGTGGCCGGGATTCGAACACGCCCTGGAGGCCATGTGGTCGTCGCGATAGATGGGCCGAGCGGCGTCGGCAAGAGCACGGTGTCCCGGGCGGTGGCAGCCGCCCTCGGCTTGCCGTACCTCGACACCGGCGCTTACTACCGGATGGCAACCCTCGTCACGTTGCGCTCGGGCAGAGACCCGGCCGATCCCGACGCGGTCCTCGAGTCGCTGCGAGCGGTCGAGGTCGACTTCGCCGACGGGCGCCTCCTTCTCGACGGGCACGACTTGTCGGCCGACCTGCGGAGCGCCGAAATCACGGCCGTGGTCAGCGTGGTGGCGGCGCACCCGGCGGTCAGGGTGGCGGTGGTCGACCTCCAGCGCGCCTGGGTGGCTCGCCATGGCGGCGATGCCGTGGTGGAGGGTCGGGACATCGGCACGGTGGTCTTTCCCGACGCCCCGGTGAAGGTGTTTCTGACGGCTGATCCCGGCATCCGGGCACGGCGGCGCGCCGCCGATCCGGAGGCGGCAGGGCACACCGTCGAGGGGATCCTCGAGCAGATCGAGCGACGCGACGAGGCCGACTCCTCCCGGGTGACCTCACCGCTCAAGCCCGCCGATGATGCGGTGACGATCGACACGACCCACCTCACCATCGCCCAGGTGGTGGGGCAGGTGCTCGATCTGGTCGGACGGGTCTGATGCGATTCAGGCCCGGAGCATCTCCAAAGCCTCAGTGGCGCCCCATGACCGGTCGTCATCCAACGGCCCGGGCAGCCCCGGAAAGCGGGCGGTGACGCCGGCCTCGACTGCACCCTGCAGCCCCTTGAGGAACGCCCGCAGCTGGGGAGGCGGGGGAAAGTACTCACCCTCCTCGGTCACCCGCAGCGTCTCGACACCGTTCGTGGGCGCGATCGCCGCGATCACATCGCGAACGCTCTTGTCGGGCGCCGACGCCCCGGCCGTCACTCCGACCACAGATGCCCCCTCGAGCCAGCGCGGGTCGATCGATTCGGGCCCATCCACCCGGTGGGCCGGGGCCCCTTCGGAGCGAGCCACCCTTACCAGGGCACGGGTGTTCGAAGAATTGTCGGATCCGACCACCAGTACGACATCGCAGCGGCGGGCCAACTCCTTGACGGCTGCCTGTCGATTGGTGGTGGCGTAGCAGAGGTCGCTGCGCCGGGCGGTCCATAGGTCGGGGAACCGCGCCGAGGCATTGTCGAGAACCGACTCCCATTCGAATAGCCCCAAGGTCGTCTGCGCGACCAGGGCGACCCTCGTCGGGTCGGACGGCTCGAATGACCCGAGGCCCTGTTCGGGGTCGACGAGGGTGGCAGCATGGGGGGCCTCCGCGACCGCCCCGATCGCCTCATCGTGCCCGGCGTGACCCACATAGATGATGTCGTATCCGGCCTCTGCCCTGGTGCGAATCTCGTGATGGACCTTGGTGACAAGCGGGCATACCGCATCGACCATCACCGCACTTCGGCCGGTTGCCGCCGCCACCACTTCGGGCGCGGAACCGTGGGCAGACAGCATGATCGGGGCGCCCAACGGGACCTCGTCGATCGAGTCGACGAACCGCACCCCGGCGGCGGTGAACATCTCGACCACCGAGGCGTTGTGAACGATCTCGTGATAGCAGTACACCGGGGGGTCGAACACGCGCACCATCCAGGTGAGGGCCTTGATGGCCATCTCCACCCCAGCACAAAAGCCACGGGGCTCGGCAAGAAGCACGGTGTCGACCACAGAGGGATGGTAAGGCGGCGGGGGGGGCACGGCGCC
>JBBEAX010000085.1:0-39805 GCA_040882645.1 Acidimicrobiia bacterium | reverse complement strand
GGCGGGGAGGCAAGGCCTCCCCGCTACCCGCTACCCGCTGCCAGCCTCCCGCAAGACATGGCCAAGGCTCTCCTCCACGCCCTACGCGTCGCGCATCGCGCATTGCGCATTGCGGCCCGAGCGGAGTGAGGCCAATTGCCCCTTATCCTGCTCCCATGTCCCGTCTGCCTGTTGTCGCCGTGGTTGGTCGTCCCAATGTGGGGAAGTCGACTTTGGTGAACCGCGTCCTCAACCGTCGGGCGGCCGTCGTGCAGGAACTTCCCGGTGTCACCCGGGATCGCCGGGAATTCACCGCTGATTGGAACGGCGTGCCGTTCCTGGTCATCGACACTGGGGGATGGGAGACCGGCACCGGCGAGCTGACCGCCGACATTC
Organism: Acidimicrobiia bacterium; assembly: GCA_040882645.1. Lineage (GTDB taxonomy): Bacteria > Actinomycetota > Acidimicrobiia > Spongiisociales > UBA11373 > JAUYIV01. Next base: position 39,430 of record JBBEAX010000085.1, on the reverse strand, counting down.
GCGCCCAGGCGGAGGCAGCCGTCCGCAGCGCCGACCTGGTGCTCTTCGTCGCCGACGCCACCAATCCCCTCGGCGATGACGACCTGGCGATCGCCCGGGTGGTGCAGAAGTCGGCTACTCCGGTGCTTCTCGTCGCGAACAAAGTGGACGGCCCGAAAGGCGAGCTCGACCTCGCCCACCTATGGGCCCTCGGCCTGGGCGACTCGCACCCCGTGAGCGCGCTGCACGGCAGAAACTTCGGCGACCTGCTCGATGCGGTGGTCGAACGCCTTCCGGAGGTCGAGACACCGCCGGCCGAACGGATGCCGACGATTGCCATCCTCGGTCGTCCCAATGTCGGCAAGTCCACGCTTCTCAACAAGCTGCTCGGCGAGCAGCGGGTGGTGGTCAGCCCCGTTCCGGGCACCACCCGCGATCCCATCGACGCCGTGGCCGAGGTCGATGGAACCCGATATCGAGTGGTCGACACCGCCGGGATTCGGCGCCAGGCGCGTGTCGACGAGTCAGTCGAGTTCTATTCGGTGATCCGAGCCAAAGAAGCCCTCGCCCAGGCCGACGTTGCACTGCTGGTAGTCGACGGCGTGGAAGGGGTCACCCATCAGGAGCAACGACTGGCCGAGGAGATCGAAGCCAGTGGCGCAGGCATCGTGGTGATCCTCAACAAGTGGGACGTGACCGACACCGAACAGAAGGCCATCACCGAGGACGGGGTGGGCGACCGGCTTGCCTTCATCTCGTGGGCGCCGGTCTTGCGACTGTCGGCCCTCACGGGAGCTCGCCTCCACCGCCTCGGAGAAGCCGTCACCGCGGTGCTGGAGGCACGGGCGCAGCGGATCCCCACGCCGGACCTGAACCGTCTGCTGCTGGAGTGGCAGGAAGCCCACCCCCCACCCACCAGGAAGGGCCGACGAGCCCGAATCATGTATGCCGTGCAGGCGGGCACCGAGCCGCCGACGATCGTCCTCTTCGTTCGCGGGGGTGAGATCGGCCCCGACTACCTGCGTTTCATCGAAGGCAGGTTGCGAAACACCTACGACTTTCTGGGCACACCGATACGCTTGATACCTCGTAGGCGAGCCCGGAGAGACCCCGCGTGACCGAGAAAGAGCGTCTGCAGAAGGCCGCGGAGCGGGCGCTCGGTGGCGGCCCCGAGAAGTACCACGAGAAGATCGCCGAGCAGGGCAAGCTGTTCGTGCGAGATCGAGTGGCGCTGCTGTGCGACCCGGGATCGTTCGTCGAGGATGGGCTCCTTGCCAACGCGCTCGGAGACGAGCTCGCCGCAGATGCGGTGGTCACCGGTCGCGGGAGCGTCGACGGCAGGCCGGTCATGGTCATCGCCAACGATCCAACCGTCAAGGCGGGTTCCTGGGGGGCGAGGACGGTCGAGAAGATCATTCGCTCGCTCGAAGCGGCATATGACGAGCGGCTCCCGGTGTTCTACCTGGTCGATTCGGCCGGGGCGAGGATCACCGACCAGGTGGACCTGTTCCCCGGACGCCGCGGCGCAGGCAAGATCTTCTGGAACCAGGTGCGTCTCAGCGGACGCGTCCCGCAGATCTGCTGCCTGTTCGGCCCCTCGGCTGCCGGCGGCGCCTACATCCCGTCGTTCTGCGATGTGGTGATCATGGTCGAGGGCCGTGCCTCGATGTACCTCGGTTCACCCCGCATGGCGGAGATGGTCATCGGGGAGATCACGACCCTCGAAGAGCTCGGCGGTGCCCGCATGCACTGCACCGTGAGTGGCTGCGGTGACGCGCTCGTGTCCAGCGACGAGGAGGCGATCTCGTGGGCGCGCGCGTACTTCTCGTACTTCCCCGCAGACTTCAAGGCCGACCCACCGCTCTACGACTTCGATGGACCCGGGGATGTCGATCCGGCATCGGTGCTTCCGGAGGACTCCCGCCAGGGATACGACATGAAGCAGCTTCTCACGGGCATCTTCGACGACGACAGCCTGCTCGAGGTGAAGGAGCTCTTCGCCCCTGAGGTCATCACTGTGCTCGCCCGGCTCGGCGGCCGCCCGGTCGGGGTGGTGGCCTCTCAACCGAATCACCTGGGTGGAGTGCTCTTCGTCGACTCCGCCGACAAGGCGGCCCGGTTCATCTGGCTGTGCGACGCGTTCAACATCCCGCTGGTGTTCCTCGCCGACGTTCCGGGGTTCATGATCGGCACCGAAGTGGAGCGGCAGGGGATCATTCGCGCCGGCGCCAAGATGCTGACCGCGATCGCCGAGGCCACTGTGCCAAAGATCTCGGTGGTGGTTCGCAAGGCCTACGGGGCCGGCCTCTACGCCTTCGCCGGGCCGGGCTTTCACCCAGATGCCACCATCGCCCTGCCGGGTGCCGAGATCGCCGTGATGGGCCCTGAGGCGGCGATAAACGCGGTCTACTACAACGCCATCCAGGCGATCGACGATCCTGCGGAGCGCGAGACCTTCGTGGCCGAGAAGCGGGCAGAGTACGAGGCAGACGTCGACTTGCTCCGCCTGGCGTCCGATCTCGTCCTGGATGCGATCGTGGAACCGCAGGATCTCCGCAACGAGTTGATCACCCGGCTTGCCTACGCCTCCAACAAGGACCGCTCGTTTTCGGAGCGGCGCCATGGGGTGCCGCCGGTATGAGCGACGCAGTCGGCAACGAGCGGGCGCCGTGGGGGTTCAAGATCCTGGTCGGCGCCGCCGTTCTTTACCTGGTGGTGCGCATCGTCCAGATCGCCGCCTGGGTCGTCGGCCAGGCACTCTGATGACTGCGGCGGGCGGTACCATGCTCGTCCACGACGGGCTGTGGCGCAGCTTGGCAGCGCGCTTGGCTGGGGGCCAAGAGGTCGCCGGTTCAAATCCGGCCAGCCCGACCACGGCCGCCCTTTGGGCGGCTTGGGAGTTCCCTTCGGTAACTCCACTGCAGTAACCACGAGCGTCGGCTGCCGTTCGATTCCTACCCGGAATCGAAAACGCAGCCTCCAACGAGCGACCCCTTCGGGATCGCGCCCTCGTGATAGGTCGCCGGTTCAAATCCGGCCAGCCCGACCGTATCTCTGCCCGGGCCGACTTCGGCGGCTGCGCCGCCGAACAGACGCCGGTCGGCCCTCCTCCACCAGATGGGGCCCCAACCCCATGACGGCCGTGACACGAAGGAACGGCGGCCGCCCTTTGGGCGGCATAGGAGTTCCCTTCGGTAACTCCACGGTCACGAGAATCGGGTGATGGCGTCCCTAGGGCTGAGGCCACATCACCGTGGGTGGCCATGTCGTGGCCTCGTAGAGGGCTCGCGTACCGAGTGGCTCACCCAGATCGACAGCGATCGGATACCAGGGGTTCCCGGGGCATAGTGCCCCACCCTCGACGGGATCGATGATCACGACGAGCGCCAGACCATCTCCGTAGGGCACCGACAACACTTCGATGTCACGGTCCACCGGCGGTTGACCGCTGGCACAGTTCCCCTCCTGGACCTCGATCGAGACCCGATGCGATCCTGGATCGGGGGAGCCGGCGAGTCTCCAGTCCGACGGTAACGGCGGGTACACCAGATGGACCCACTCCGATCGCATCATCTCCTCGATCACCGCCAAGTCGCCGTCCGACGGCCCGTCGACGGTCCTCTTCACCGTGAACTGCCGGTAGTCCTCATCCCACAACTCGACCAGAGACCTGACACCGACGGGTAGCGTTCCGGGATGCGGCTTCACATCGCACCAGCCGCTGCCGAGCTGTGCCCAATCCCCGTGTCCACCGACGAAATCGGCGTGGCCGTATGCACCTACGTACCAATCGGGGTGTTCGTCGCGGAACCGCGGAACACCGAGGAGCGACACCCAGTCAGCGGCCTCGAAGTAGATCGACCACGCATAAAGGTCGAAGAAGTCGTCTTGATCGACTCCAGGAGGGCCGGCATTGGCGATCAAGGAAGCCACATCGATCGCCGACGCAACTGGTTGCGGCGGCTCGCCGCCGGGAAAGACTGCATTCGAACAGGTGAACCCGATGGGACCCGACATCACCCCGATTATCCGGTTGCCCTGGTCGTCCAATGTGTATCCGTCGGTCGTGGTCGTACTGACTGTGGGAACCATGGAGGTCGTGGCAGGCACCGTCGTGGTGTCGTGTGACCCCAGGGTGGTCGTGACCCCGCCACCTGCCTTCGGCGCCGAGTCGTCGCTGCACCCCGCCAAGACCACGATGATGGCCACGAGAAGAGTGGCGCGCCTCACTCGCGGAGCATATGTTCTCGCGTGTCCTGTGAACAGCCCTCAGATGGGGCACCTCGGCCTGCCGATCCGGACTACTTCACCGCAACGGTGCCCCGGCCCGCGGGGTAGGGCTCGGATTACCCTGAGAGGCGATGCGCGCCGTCGTCAAGATCGGACCTGGCCCCGGCCTCGAAATGGTCGATCGACCTACCCCGGTGCCGGCGGCGGGCGAAGTTCTCGTCAGGGTCAAGGCGACTTCGATCTGCGGCACCGACCTCCACATCCGCGCCTGGGATTCCTGGGCAGCAGAACACGTCCTCCCGCCCCTCGTCGTCGGCCATGAGATCTGCGGAATCGTCGAGGCCCACGGGCCTGGCGTCTCGGCTCCGGCGATCGGCACCCTCGTCTCCCTCGAGTCCCACGTGGTCGACGGCGACTGCGCCTGGTGCCGCACCGGGCGGGGCCATCTGTGCCCCCAGACCAGGATCCTCGGAGTGCACCGGGACGGTGCCTTTGCCGAATACGTGACCATCCCCGCGGTGAACGCTTGGCCGAACCCACCGGGTACGCCATATTCGATCGCCACCCTGCTCGAGAACTTCGGGAACGCCGTCCACGCCGCCTCGACGCCACCGGTCGCCGGCCGCAAGGTCCTGGTGACTGGAGCGGGGCCTGTGGGGATCATGGCGGTGGCGGTGGCACGAGCACTTGGGGCGCGCAGCGTCATCTCGACCGACGTGAGCGACTATCGGTTGGCGCTCGCCGCGAAGATGGGGGCGACCCTGACGCTCAATCCCCGGCGCGATGATATCGTGGCCGGGATCCTCACCGCCACCGACGGCGAGGGCGTCGACGTCCTTCTCGAGATGAGCGGGGCGGAGAGCGCCATCCTCGAAGGGTTCGAGGTGCTCAAGCCCGGGGGCCACGCCGCCCTCCTCGGACTCTCCTCGAAACCGTTCCAGTTTGACCTCGATGACGCCATCGTCTTCAAGGGCGCCACTGTCCATGGCATCGTCGGACGCCGCCTGTGGGACACCTGGTACGAGGGCAACGCCCTCTTGCGCAGTGGGGGAGTGGACCTCACGCCGTTGGTCACCCACCGGTTCCGGCTCGAGGACTTCGACGCTGCCTTCGACCTGATGGCCTCTGGCGAGTGTGGCAAGGTCGTCATGTTTGTCGACCCGGCCGATGCCGACGGCCCCCTGGAGACACCGTGACCGACAAGATCGGGTTCTTGCGCGACGAGATCGACACGCTGAAGCAGCAGGGTCTCTACAACACCATCCGCCAGATCGACGGCGCCCAGGGCCCCTGGCTCGACATCGACGGAAGGAGGGTTCTCAACTTCTGCTCCAACAACTACCTGGGCCTGGCCAACGACCCGCGGCTGGTGGCGGCCGCGAAGGCTGCGCTCGACCGACACGGGGTCGGCCCCGGCGCCGTCAGGAGCATCGCCGGCACGATGGCGATCCACACCGAGCTCGAGCAACGGCTCGCTCGGTTCAAGGGGGTCGAGGCGGCCATATCGCTGCAGTCGGGCTTCGTGGCGAACCTCGGCACGGTCGCGGCTCTCGTGGGCGAAGGGGATGCCGTGGTGTCGGACGCACTCAACCACGCCTCCATCGTCGACGGAGTTCGGCTCTGCAAAGCCGCGCGGTTCGTGTACCAGCACACTGACGTGGACGATCTCGACCGGGCGCTCACAGAGGCGCGGGAGGCTGGAGCCAACCGGATACTCGTCATCACCGACGGCGTGTTCTCGATGGACGGGGACATCGCCCCGCTCGACGACATCGTCGCTGCGGCCGATCGACACGAGGCCATGGTGATGGTCGACGATGCTCATGGTGAGGGGGTGCTCGGCACTGGTGGCCGCGGCATCGTCGACCACTTCGGCCTCCACGGACGGGTCGAAGTGGAAGTGGGCACGATGTCCAAGGCGTTCGGGGTGATGGGGGGGTACGTCGCCGGTTCCCGGGTGCTGGTCGACTGGCTCCGCCAGAGGGCGCGACCCTTTCTCTTCTCGTCAGCGGTCACGCCCCCCGACGCGGCTGCGTGCATCGCCGCCGTCGATGTGATGGAGGGGTCGACCGAACTGGTCGACCGATTGTGGGCCAATGCCGAACGGTTCCGGAGCGCTCTGCAGTCGCTCGGTTTCGATACGGGACACACTCAGACCCCGATCACCCCGGTGATCCTGGGAGACGAGGTAGTGGCTCAGGGGTTCTCCCGCCAGCTGTTCGAGGAGCAGTCGGTGTTCGCCCAGGCGATCGCCTACCCGACCGTGCCGCGGGGGACCGCGAGGATCAGGGCGATGGTGTCGGCAGGACATACCGACGAAGATCTCGACCGGTGTGTCGAGGCCTTTCGCCTGGTTGGACAGTCACTCGGAGTGGTTTCCTAACCGACCCTCAGGTCATCGTGCGGTGCCGCGGGCGGAACCGACCAGCTCGCTCAGGTCGTAATTGAAGAGCACGCAGTGCACCGTGCGGTGCCCGTCGTCCCATTGCTGCGGGGTCGGCGTGAGAGGAAACACATCGAGGGCGGATAGCTCGAATTGGATGCCCACGAAGGCATCGAAGGCCGGAAAGCACTGCCCGGCAGCCAGTTCCCTCATCGTATCGACGTCCGGCATTTCACCTGCCGTGAGCGTGAAGGAGTAGAAGATCTCGGTGTCGTGGGGGTGCTCGCACGGCACCACCTCGACCACTTCCATCGCCCCCAGCTGATCGGCTTCTGGATCCTTGAAGCAGTCGCCGGTTTGCAACTCAGGAACCGCGAGCTCTTGGGGACGATCGACCCTCCCGAACTCGTCACGGCTCGCCGAATCGTCGCCGCACGCAGCCGCGACGAGGGTCAGCAGCATCGCAATTCTCACCAGCCGCATGGGGTTGCTCACTTTTGGGCCTCAACGAGTGTATTGCACCGCCGGGTTATGATCCCCGACGATGCGCATTCTCGCCGCGGTATTCCTGCTCGTTGTCCTCGCCAGTTGCGGAGACGGCGCAGGCTCACCGTCATCGACCACCGACGCCCCCTCGACGACCACCGGGCTTCCCGCGTCGACGTCGTCAACTGTTCCTGCGCCCACCACCGTGACTCCGACACTTCCCTCCGGGGGCACTGACCTGCCGCCGGCGGATTTCGACACTCTCGCCGCGATTTTCGATCCCCTCGTGGAGCCTCTCGGCTACCGGCTCGGGCGAGCCGCCCTCATCGACCTCGAGACGTATGAGGAGTCGCCCGAAGCCACCCACCTCGCCGTTTACCTCACGCCACTCGCCGCCAAGTCACCTGATGATTACGCCGCGGAGCTGGTTCCGGTCGCCCGGGTGTTTCTCCCGGCGGTATTCGACACCTGGCCCGGTCTCGAGTCGTTCGACGTGTGCCAGGAGCCGTTTGAGTTCGAGGGCGATACTCCGCCTCCGGGCCTCACCGTGCTCGAAGTCGACCGGGCAACCGCCGAAGCGGTCGACTGGGGAACCATTGATCTGGCCGGTCTGCTCGACAGCTTGCAAGTGCATGCCGGGTTGTTTCTCCAGGCACAGCGCGCGATCCAGGACTCGGCAACATGGCAGGCCGCCGAGGGGTAGCCCCCTCGGTCGGCAACTACAGTCCGGCCATGCTGCGGGGGACCGACCATCTTTACGGCGGAACGCTCGACCGAGATGACAGCGTCCGTTCCCGGGACACCCACTTGGGAACTCGCCGGATTCGAGTGAGAGCTCCTGAGGACCGCATCGACACCCTGGAGGAGTCTTCGCGATGAGGCTCACGTCGGCGATGCTGGCCGATGCCGCTCAGGTCACTGCGGGCAAGTTGTATGTCTTAGGTGGAGCATTCGACACGATCACCGCCCGCTCGTTCCCCGTCGTGTACCGGAGTCTGGCAGTTGTGCTCGTGGCGGAGGTCGGCCCCGGTGATCGCAACCGGGACCTGCCATTGCGAATCATCCTGCTCGACGAGGACGGAGCGGAATTGGGAATCGAGTCGCAGGGCAACCTGCGGGTCGGAGCACCATCGTCGCTTCCGGCAGGAGCGTCGACCGTCGTCCCACTGGTCGGCGCTTTCGGCAACGTGCGATTCCCGCGAGAGGGCGGCTATGTCTTCGTGGTGGAGCAGGAAGGTGCCGAGTTGGCTCGCATCCCGTTCCGGGTCCGTCCGGCGCAGTGATCTTCACGCTCCCCAACGCAGTGAGCTTCGTCCGGGTACTTCTGGTACCCGTCTTCGTGTGGTTGGTGCTTGGCAGAGACGAATACACGGGCGCTTCGCTCCTGCTCGGCTTCATCGGAGCCACCGATTGGGTTGACGGGTACCTGGCACGCCGCCTCGATCAGGTGTCTGCGGTGGGAAAGGTGCTCGATCCGTTCGCCGACCGCCTGGCCGTGGCCGCGGCGGTGATCGTCGGTTGGATCTCGGGGGCACTCCCATGGCTCATCGCCGCACTGCTCATCGCACGCGAGGCCATGGTGGCCATCGGGGCGGTGCTGGTTGCCATCGCTGGTCGCGGGCGTCTCGACGTCCGTCGGCTGGGCAAGGTGGCTACTTTCGGTCTCTACTTCGCGATCCCGGCCTTCTACATGTACGCGGGCACCGGTGCCGACCCGTGGGCCTGGTTTGCATGGGTCGTGGTGATCCCCTCACTAATGCTCTACTACGTCGTCGCCGTGCAGTACGCCGGAGACGTCCGCCGGGCCCTGCACGACAAGAGCCGATAGGCAGCGACCTATTCGCTCACCCCCTTAGACCGCCGCCGGCGACCCGGTGGCCGTGTGCCGGTCGGTATCCTGCGATACGGACATCAAGCCAGGAGAAGTGGGTGAACGTTCCCGAAGACCGTCGGTATACGGACCAGCACGAATGGGCGCTGCTCGAGGAGGGGAACGTGCGAGTCGGCATCACCGACTACGCCCAGGATGCACTAGGTGACGTGGTGTTCATCAACCTGCCCGCGGTCGGCAACCGGATCGGTTCCGGGGAACGGTTCGCGGAGGTCGAATCGACCAAGTCCCTGGCGGAGATATACGCCCCAATGGCCGGCATGGTCGTACGGGTCAACAGCGCCCTCACGTCCTCGCCCGAGATCATCAACCAGGACCCCTACGGCGACGGATGGTTCATCGTGCTCCAACCCGACGACGCCTCCGCCTTCGAGAGCCTCCTCGACCATGGGGGCTACCGGGCGCTGATCGCCTAGATCCCATCAGTCGATCGGCGGGTCGGGGTGGCCCAACGGTCCCCGGTTGGTTCGACCTCGAGTTGAGAGTCCACCGTCTATCGAGTAGACGAGCGGTACGATGACGGGGTGCCCGACAACCCTCCGCCGGTCCCGGACGACGACAGTTCCTCTGACGAGGACCGCGATCGCACCGAACAGATCGATCCCTTTGCTGAGATCCACTCGCTCCGAGACCGCGAGGCAGCGGCCGGAATTCCCGGCCTCGCCGGTTACGCGCTGATCGTGGCCTCGGGTCCCCAGCGCGGCTTCCATTGGAGCCTCCCCGAGGGGACAACCGCGGCGGGACGAGATCCGCAGGCGCCGATCTTCCTCGACGACGTCACCGTGTCGCGTCAGCACGCCGAGTTCGTCGTCGAAGGCGGGCACCTGTGGGTGCGCGACCGTGGATCGACCAACGGAACCTACGTGAATGCCCGGCGCACCGAGGGAGCCGCCCTCGAGCCGGGGGACGAAGTGATCATTGGTCGCTTCCACCTGGTGGTGGCTCGCGGCGCATGACCAAACAGAAGCACTTGACCATCGGAGACGTCGCCGATCTTCTTCAGGGCGAGTTCCCCTCTGTGACGATCTCGAAGCTCCGTTTCCTCGAGAGCGAAGGTCTAATTCATCCCCCGCGAACCGCTTCGGGGTATCGCTCCTACCGCGAGGTCGACGTCGAGCGGGTGCGCTACATCCTCCGCCAGCAGCGCGACCACTTCCTCCCGCTCCGCGTCATCAAGGGGAAACTGAGCGCCTGGGAGCGGGGCGAGGAGCCGACGATGGCGCCTTCCGCCGGTCCGCCACCGGAAACCTACTTCGCCGCGTCCGAGATCAGGCTCGATCGGGATGAACTGGCGCGCTCCGCCGGAGTGCCGGTTGGATTGGTCGACGAGCTGATCGAGCACGGGGTGCTCGAGATGCAGTCAGAGGGTCCGGCCGAGTTCACGGACGAGGATCTGGCGGTGGTGCAGGCCGCCCATCGCCTGATCACCCACGGGCTCGAGGCGCGGCATTTGCGAGGCATCCGGCTCGCCGCCAACCGGGAGGTGGACCTCTTCCGCCAGCTGGTAGGCCCTCTGCTGCGCCATGCCAGCCCAGCCAGCCGCCGTCAGGCGGCTGAGGTCCTCGCCGACGTCGCCCAGGCGGCCCGCGAGATGCAGGAGGCCCTGGTGAGGTCGGAGCTGCGCGAGACACTGGGCCGCTGATGTCGTTCCTTGCCGCGCTCGCCCTCGCTACGGCGCTCGGCCCGTCGAACGGCCTACGACCCATTCAGGTGCCGACGCCTCCGATGGTTTGTTTTCCCATAGAGGCGCCCCCCACGGTGGATGCGACCTCGTGGATGGTGTGGTCGGTGGAAGAGGATGCCGAACTCGGCTCCTTCAACCCGGACACCCAACGGGCTCCTGCCTCTATCACCAAGCTGATGACGGCGATCCTGGTGGCCGAACGGGCGGCCCTCACCAACACGGTCGTGATCAGTGCCACCGCCGACGCCACCCCCATCGGCTTCGTCGGTCAACCCGACGTCCGACAGGGCGAGGTATGGACCGTCCGCGACCTGATGGTGAACATTCTGGTGCAGTCCGGCAACGATGCCGCGGTGGCCCTCGCCGAACATGTCTCCGGCAACCTCCCCGCCTTCATCGCGCTGATGAACGAGAGGGCGGCGGCCCTGGGAATGACCCGCACGGTATTCGTCAACCCCCATGGCCTCGACACCGCCGGCCACCTGTCGACCGCCCGCGACCTCATCTATCTCGGCCGCGCCGGGCTGGCCTATCCGGAGATACTGCGACTCTCGAGGATCAAGGCGACCTCCTTCGATCCCGGCGGGCGACCGATGGAGCTGACCGCTACCAACCGTGACCTTGGCATCTTTCCCGGGCTCTATGGCCTGAAGACTGGGGACACCCTGGCGGCCGGACAGACCTTCCTGTCGTACACCGTGGGCCAGGACGACAGCTACCTCGTGGTGGTTCTCGGCTCGCGCAACCGGAGGCAGATGACACGCGAGTTGATCGCATGGGGACAGACTGCCCTCGGGCCCCGTGACCGCTTCTTCGCCGCGGCGTCGGGGACGGATCTCACGATCGACCTCCCCGAGTGGTACCTCCCTCGAATCGCCGCAGCCGGGCCGCTCGACGGCGGAAACCCTGGGTCCGCGACCAGCACTCCTCTGACGGATTCCCTTGACACCGCCTTCAGGCTCCTGCTGCCGGTGGTCCTGGGAGGTGGCGCGTGAGCGTTCTCACCGAGGTGGTGACCCAGCAGGCGCTGATGGACCGCGTCGCCGAGCTGGGGAAGGAGATCGGCGCCGACTACCGGGGCCGCGAGCCCGTGTTGCTTGGTGTCCTCAACGGCGCAGTTCCCTTCCTCGCCGACCTCTCGCGCCACCTGCCGCCAGAAGTCGAGATCGACTTCCTGAGCCTCACCCGGTTCGGCGATGAGGGGAGGGTGGGGATCGCCATGGACTCTGCGACCTCGATCGCCGGACGCGATGTGATCGTCGTCGAGGACGTGGTGGACACCGGCCTCACCCTGAGTTATCTGCTCGGGCTGCTCGAGACGCGGGGCCCGGCGTCGCTGGCGACCGCCACACTGCTCGACAAGACCACCCGGCGCATCGTGGACGTGGATCTCGCCTATCGCGGTTTCGAGGTGGGAGACGAGTTCCTGCTCGGATACGGGCTCGACTGGGATGGCCGCTACCGCAATGTGCCGTCACTGTGGGCGGTGCTGGATCTCGCCGAGTTTCGAGACGATCCGGGGGTCCTGGCCCGCGCGGTCTTCGAGGGGCCAGTGATAGTCTGACCGGGTGACCAACGAGAGCATCCCCGTCGAGCTGGTGGGAGTGCGGATCGAGCTGCCGACCAACACTCCGATCGCCCTGCTGCGCGAGATCGGCGGTACCCGGTTCCTCCCCATCTGGATCGGGACCAACGAGGCGACGGCAATTGCCCTCGCCATCGAGGGGGTGGAGCCTCAGCGGCCGATGACTCACGATCTGCTGGCCGAGATCACCGCGGCGCTCGGAGCCAGGGTCGACCGGGTGGTGGTCACCGAACTGCGCGACGGCATCTACTACGCCGACCTCGTGCTGGTCCGGGACGGCGACGAGATCGTCGTGTCCGCCCGACCCTCGGACTCGATCGCACTCGCCGCTCGCACCGGAGCCACGATCTCGGTACTTCCGGCGGTCCTGGACGAAGCCGGCGTGGAGATCCGCGACGAGGACGAGGAGAACGAGGTCGCTCGCTTCCGCTCGTTCCTCCAGGACGTCACCCCCGAAGACTTTGGATCCTGAGCCAAGAGTCAAGATTCAAGAGCCAAGACCGGATTCTTGTTCTTGATTCTTGCTACTTGACTCTTGATTCTTGGCTCTTTATCCACAGGGGTTGTTGACAACCACCCGTCGCGCTTCCTAACTTCATGTCGGTAGTTCCCGTTCGGGAATTACGGTGGTGTAAGCTCTGGGAAGGTCAGGAGGCGTCGTGGCTGACGTACAACAGGGGTATCGCGCCCCGCAGGTCTGCAAGATCGTTGGGATCACCTATCGGCAACTCGACTATTGGGCACGCACCGACCTTCTCAAGCCCTCTCTGCAGACCGCCAGCGGCTCGGGATCGCAGCGACTCTACGCCTTCGGAGACATCGTCCAGCTCCGGGTAGTGAAGCGACTCCTCGATGCGGGGATGAGCCTCAAGAAGATCCGCCAGGCCATGGACCTGCTGCGCGACCAGCTCCAAAGCCGGACTCCGCTCGAAGAGGTCACCCTGCTGTCGGACGGCACCACGATCTACGTGGCCCACAGCGCCGACGAGCTCGTCGACGTCTTCCGCCGTGGCCAGGGTGTTTTCGGCATCGCCGTCGGCCCCGTTCAGCAGGAGCTCGAGGGCGACATCCTCAGGCTGTTCCCGGAAACAGTGGAACCAGCGGCCTCGCTACCCGCCAGCCTGGAGGCCTGACCTGACCGTCGACTTCCAGACCCCGGCCGACCTGGTCGAGTTCGCTCACGACAGCGAGCGACAGTTCGCCCGACTCCTCGACTTCTACGGGATCACCTGGGACTACGAGCCGAAGTCGTTCCCGATCGAGTTCGAAGCCCAGGGTGAACCGGTCGGGTGGTTCACCCCCGACTTCTACCTGCCCGACGAGGACCTCTTCATCGAGATAACGACGATGAACCAGAAGCTCGTCACCAAGAAGAACCGCAAGGTTCGCCTTCTACGCGAAAACCACCCCCATGTCAACTGCAAGATCTTCTACCAGCGTGACTTCCTCCACCTTCTCATCAAGTACGACCTCGAGCCTCCTGACGCCATCGAGGAGGCGCCGGCCCCCACCAGGATCCCCGGCCCGGTCGACGTGGTGAACCTGGGGGCAAGCGAAGCGGGTTAGAAGCGCGATTCGCAATTCGCGATTCGCAATTCGAAGGAATCCGGACGTGAGAGGCCCCCTCGTCCTTCCTGGCTCTTGAATCTTGATTCTTGATTCTTGGCTCTAACCTGCGTTTCGTGGCCGCCCGATCATCGCTGCACGAGGCTCACGAGCGCCTGGGAGCCCGTTTCACCGACTTTGGCGGATGGTTTATGCCGCTGCAGTACCAGGGAACCCTCGCCGAGCATCGGGCGGTGCGTACCACTTGTGGGGTGTTCGATGTATCCCACCTCGGCCGCTTCAGGTTGCAAGGCCCTCGGGCGCGGGACCTGGTCTCCGCGCTGCTCTGCAACGACATCGACCGGGTCGAGCCCGGGCGTGCCCAATACACGATGCTCCTCGGGGAGGCCGGGGGAGTGGTGGACGACATCATCGTGTGGTGGCTGGCTCCGGACGACTTCATCGTGCTCCCCAACGCCGGCAATGCCGACGAAGTGATCGCCCAATTCGTCGCCGAAGCCGACGGTGCCACCACCGTCGAGGACATCAGGGAGGGCACTGCCCTGCTTGCCGTGCAGGGTCCCCAGAGCGCCGGCGTGCTCGATCAGGCGATCGGGGCGCATCCCGGGCGCTTCCGGGTGATCCAACCGGGGGCCATCATCACCGCAGGTACTGGATACACGGGAGAGAAGGGGGCCGAGGTCCTGGTCGCGGCCTCGGAAGCCACCGATGTGCTCGAGCGGCTCATCGCCGCCGGAGCCGAGCCGTGCGGCCTGGGGGCGCGGGACACGCTCCGCCTCGAGATGGGGTACCCGCTCTGGGGTCAGGACCTGGACCGTGAAACCACCCCACTGGAGGCAGGGCTCGAGTGGGTCGTCGGTTGGGACCACGACTTCATCGGGAAAGATGCTCTCCTCCGCCAACGAGAGCAGGGCCTGCCCAAGCGGCTGGTGGGATTCGCCCTCGGCGATCGGCGGGTGCCGCGCCACGGGTACGGCCTGCGGTCGGGTAGGTCCGCAGGCACAGTCAGCAGCGGCAACTTCAGCCCCACCCTCGAAGTCGGCATCGGGATGGGATTCCTCAGCCCCGACCCGGGTGAGGGCGATGGACCGGTAGAGGTCGAGATCCGGGGCGAGTGGGTCGAGGCGTCGAGGGTCGATCCTCCGTTTCTGGTGACCTGATGGACTTCACCCCGCATACCGAGGCCGATGTCTCCCGAATGCTGTCCGCGCTCGGGTTCGACCAACCTTCCGACCTGTTCGCCCACCTGCCGGGTGATGTCCTTGTCGACGACGACCTGGGGCTTCCCGAGCCTCTCTCCGAGTTGGAGGTCATGCGCCACGTCGACGCCCTCGGTGCCATGAACACGCCAGGGCTGATCTGTTTCGCCGGCGGAGGGATCTACGACCATCACCTCCCCCCGGTGGTCAGGGCGCTCACCATGCGCCCCGAGTTCGTCACCTCCTACACCCCCTATCAGCCCGAGGTGGCCCAGGGGGTCCTCCAGGCAATGTTCGAGTACCAGTCGATGATCGCCAACCTCACCGGCCTGCCCGCGGCCAACGCATCTCTCTACGACGGCGCATCGGCGGGACTCGAGGCGGTGAACCTGGCAGTTGGTCACACCGGGCGCAAGGGAGTGTGGGTTTCGCGGGGAGTGCATCCGCATACCCGCGAGATGATCGCGACGTTCGCCCGGGCACGAGAGCTGGAAGTCGTGGAACATCCGATGGTCGGCGGCCGCACCGCATGGGCGGCGGATGCCGTTCCGGAGCCCGCGGCGGTGGTGTTCTCGCAGCCAAACACTCTCGGGGTGATCGAGGACTACGACGCGGCGGTGAAGGTCGCCGGGGACAGCGGTGCCCTGGCCATCGCCGAGATCGATCCCATGCTGTTGGGTGTGCTCCGCACCCCGGGCGCGGCCGGTTGTGACATCGCGTTCGCCGAGGGGCAGCCGCTCGGCAATCCGATGTCCTTTGGGGGCCCCGTCGTCGGCATCTTTGCCACCACGATGGAGTTGCTCCGCCGTATCCCGGGACGCCTGGTCGGCGCCACTGTCGACAAGGAGGGCCGGCACGCCTACACCCTGACGCTCCGGACCCGGGAGCAGGACATTCGCCGAGAAAAGGCGTCGTCGAACATCTGCACGAACCAGACCCTGAACGCGATCGCAGCCGCGATCCACCTCGCCTGGCTCGGGCCGCACGGGCTCGCCGAGGTCGGCCGGCAGTCGATGCTGAAGGCGCGATACCTGGCGGACCGTCTCGCCGGTATCCGCGGCGTTCACCTTGCGGTCGACGCTCCCTTCGGGCGAGAGTTCCCTGTGCTGCTGCCCATCGATCCGCATGACGCCATCGCGGCGATGGCCGAGCGGGGATTCCTCGCCGGGATCCCTCTGTCCGACCACTACCCGGAGTTCCCGGGAGGGCTGCTGGTCGCCGTCACCGAGAAGCGCACCCGGGCCGAACTCGACGGATATGCCGAGGCACTGGGGGAGGTGCTCGCCGATGGCTGAAGCCGGCGGTCGGGCCACGTCGATTCCGCTGATGGGCGGCGGCACAGAGCCGACCCTGCAGGCCCTGTCCTCCCCGGGGAGGCGAGCATGGTCGCTGCCGGCACTCGATGTACCCAATTTGAACCTCGATCACCCCGAGATGGCATCGACGCCGCCGCCGCTGCCGGAGGTGGCAGAGCGGGACCTGGTGGCGCACTTCACCCGGCTGGCGCACCGCAACTTCGCGGTGGATCTCGGGGCGTACCCACTTGGCTCGTGCACCATGAAGTACAACCCGAAGGTGTGCGACTGGGCGGCGGAGCATCCCGCCTTTCGCAACCTGCATCCGTCGCAGCCGGCCCACACGGCACAAGGTGCTCTGGCGGTGCTGCTCGAGGCCGAGGAGATCCTCTGCCGGCTCACCGGGATGACTCGGGCCACCTTCCAGCCCCCTGCCGGCGCCGCCGGAGAATTGACCGGCCTGCTGATCATGCGCGCCTACCACCGCGCCCAGGGTCGACGACCGGGAACCATCCTCATCCCGGATTCGGCCCACGGCACCAATCCGGCGTCGGTGACCCTCGCCGGGTACCAGGTGGCCGACCTTCCCAGTGACGATCGGGGCATGGTCGACCTGGAGGCCTTTCGAGCCGCCGTGAACGATGACGTCGCCGGCCTGATGCTCACCAACCCCAACACTTTGGGTCTCTTCGAGGCGGACATCGTCGAGATGGCTCGCCTCATCCACGAAGTCGACGGCCTGGTCTACTACGACGGCGCCAACCTCAACGCCATCCTCGGGGTTGCGCGCCCCGGGGACATGGGCTTCGACATCGTCCATTCCAATCTTCACAAGACTTTCGCCACTCCGCACGGCGGAGGCGGGCCGGGGTCAGGACCGGTGGCCGTGGTCGATCGGTTGGTGCAGTTCCTCCCCGGGCCGCTGCCCCGGCGAGGCGCCGACCGGCTGGAGTGGGAAACGCCGGCGGCCTCGATCGGGCGGGTTCATGGCAACCACGGCAACTTCCTCGTCGTGCTGCGAGCGCTGACCTACATGCGGGCACTGGGTGGGTCGGGACTGCGGCGGGTCGCCGAGCGGTCGGTGCTCAACGCCCGGTATCTCGCCAGTCTCGTGGCCGGGCCTTACGAGATTCCTTATCCGGCACCCTGCATGCATGAGTTCGTCGCCTCGGCGGCCGATCTCAAACGGCGCACCGGCGTGCGGGCGATGGACGTCGCCAAGGCCCTCCTCGACCACGGGATCCACGCCCCGACCGTCTACTTCCCCCTGATCGTCGACGAAGCGTTGATGATCGAACCCACCGAGACCGAGTCCCCGGAGACAGTCGAGGCCATTGCCGAGGCGTTGCTCGCGATCGCCCGCCTCGCCGCCACCGATGCGGAATCCCTCCACCATGCCCCGCACCAAACTCCGGTGTCACGACCCGACGACGCGCTCGCAGCCCGCAAGCCGGTTCTCACCTGGGACATGGAGCGCGAATCATGACGACCGGTTCGCGGGCCGGGCACGATGGCCTCGAGCTCTTCACCAGGCATTGGGCAGCCGTTCCCGAGCCTCGGTCCGCGGTCGTGCTCGTCCACGGACTCGCCGAGCATTCGGGTCGCTACGAGCACGTGGGCGCAGGGTTGGCAGCCCGGGGACACGATGTGCGGGCCACGGATCTGCGAGGCTTCGGCCGGTCAGGCGGACGACGCGCCGCACTGGATCGATGGGACGACTACCTCGACGACCTGGTTGGCGACATCGATGGCGCTCGGCTCCTGGGCGTTCCGGTGGTGCTGCTGGGTCACTCACTCGGGGGTCTGATAGCCGCCTCGTATGCGCTCTCGGACCGGCCCCAGCCCGATCTGCTGGTGCTCTCGGCGCCGGCCATCGATTCTGCCATGCCGGTCTACAAGAAGATCGCGGCGCGGATCCTCGGACAGCTGGTTCCCAACAAGGAGATTGCGAACGGCCTCGATGGTTCTCGCCTATCCCGAGACACGACCGTGGGGGAGCGGTACTTCGCCGACCCGCTCAACCACCACAGCACCACCCTCGGGCTGGGGCGGGAGGCACTCCTGGCTGCCGGCCGGGTACGAACTCGAGTGGCTGAGTTGAGGATCCCGACGCTGGTTATCCATGGCGGCGCCGACTCCATTGTCCCCCCACCGATCAGCGCCCCTCTCGGCGGGCTGCCGGGGGTGCGCCGGGTGCTCTTCCCGTCCTTCCGCCATGAGAGCTTCAACGAGGAGGGCGGCGTGACCGCCATCGACACCGTGGCAGCCTGGATCGAGTCCCAGTAGGTCGCTCGAGTTACTGGTAGCCGGCTTCGACACGCGCCCGAACCCGCTCCCGAGTCTCTTCGTCGCAGAATGCGGCGTCGACGGCGGCCAGGGTCACTCTGCGGAAGTCCTTCTCCTCGAACCCATGGTGCTGTTCGATCACTTCGAACTCGTGGGTCATGTCGATCCCGCTCATCAACCGATTGTCGGTGTTGAGGGTCGTCACGAATCCGGCGCGATAGAGCGCCCCGAACGGATGATCGGCTGCCGTCGGGTACATCTTGGTGTGGAGGTTGGATGTCGGGCACAGCTCCAGGGGGATGCGGCGATCGTGCACCTCAGTGGCCACCTCCCCCATGGCGACGATGTCCCCGGAATCGCACTTGGTGTCTTCGATGATCCGAGCTCCGTGGCCGATCCGCTCGGCGCCGATGGCCAGGGCTCCGGCGATCGAATCGACCCCGGCCCCTTCCCCGGCATGAATCGTGACGTGCAACCCGCCGGATCGCCCCAATTCGATCGCCCTGGAATGGCCGGCCGCCGGATTCCCTTCCTCGGGGCCGGCCAGGTCGATCGCAACGACACCGCGTCCCACGAACTCCACTGCCGCCGCCGCCACATCCGTCGAGTCGGAATCCTGTCTCATCACGTCGATGATCGCCCGCGCCGGCACGCCGAACGCCTGTTCGGCGGCGGCGAAACCCTCCAGCACTGCGGCAATCGCCTCGCCCCGAGTCATGCCCGCCCGCAGATGGAGGCTGGGTGCAAACCTGATCTCGGCGTAGACCACTCCTTCAGCTGCCAGGTCCTCGACCGACTCGAAGGCCACGCGACGCATCGCCTCCGGAGTCTGCATGACCCCAAAGGTGTGCCGGAAGGCGGCGAGGTACTCCTCGAGTGACTTGGCTTCGCCCTGAAACAGAGCCTGCTTGAGGAGATCCGGATCGGTGGACGGGAGGTCGCGGTAGCCGACGGCGGGCGCCAGGTCGATCATGGTCTGCGGCCTGACTCCGCCGTCGAGATGGTCGTGGAGCACGACCTTGGGCAACCTGAGTAAATCTGGCATGGGGCGAGAATCTAGCCAGATCACGGAACGATCAGGCTGATGCGCCCCTGGTCGGGGGGGCAAGCCACCACCGTCTCTCGACAACCTCCTCGTCGAACAGACGCCCCTCGATCACCTCGCCGGGCGCGAAGCCCTCCGACTCGTAGAAGCGTTCACCATCGAGATTCCCGAGCAGCACGTCGGCGCAGACCGGATGTCCCGGGTGGGACGCCCGTACCGACGCCAGCAACGCCTTGGCGACCCCGCTCCGCCGGTAGGCCGGTTCGGTGGAGATTGCACCCAGACGGATCTGCCCAGGACCGACATCGGCGTCGGCGAAGCCGAGTATTCCCGCGCTACCGGCATCCGCCACTCGAATCCCGCCCCGAAGAAGACGACGCCGTACCGCGGCGGGCGAATACTGGAGCGACAGTAGGCGGGCGATCGTATCGGGCTTGAGAAGGCCGGAGTAAGTCTCCCATGCCGCCGCATCGGCGACCCTCCCGATCGCCAGAAGGTCAGACCGCGTCGCCAGGCGCACCCGCATTCGTCCGAAGCTACTCCGCCCACCCCGGCTGCGGGCGGGTTCCGTACACTCGGCCCGTGCCCGTGGACGCCTCGATCGCCATTGCAGCAGCCGCAGTCGTGCTCCTCGGCGGCTTCTCGATCCTCTACCTGCGGTCGCGCCGGAGAAGGCACCGCGCCGGCCCGCCTCCGATGCCGCCCGGAGAGCCTCGAGTACCTCCACCCACCCAGGTCGTGTCCGCAGGCGAGCGCGAGGCTGCCTGGTCGGCTGGAGCCGCGGCTGCGCTCCTCGCCCAGGTGAGGGCCGACGCCGACGCGCTGAGACGCCGCCTCGATGCATCTGAGCGAGAAGCACTGCTCCTCGAAGCCGGCGCAGACGACGTTCGCGACGCCCTCGCTGGCGCCGACGCGGAGATCTCCGCCCTCCGCTCCCAGCTCGAGTCCGCGGGGCAACAGGTCGCTCATCTCGAGACCGAACGCGCCGCTTCGGCCAGGGCGACCCCTCCGGTGCGCCTCGACGCTGAGCTGGCCGAGATGCGCAATGCCGTCGCCACTCATGCTGCCGCCGAGCGGGTTCTTCGCCACCGTCTCGAAGTGGCCGAAAGCCTCGGCTCTCGCGCCGATCACCTCCTCCTCGAAAACGAGCTGGCGGCGGCGACGGCTCGCATTACCGAGCTCGAGACCGCCGTTGCCGCCATCCCCCTGCCCGAGGCGGATGTGGAGGCAGCGCATTTGCGTCATCAGATCGCGGAGCTCACGCTTCGCCTTGGCGTCGACGAACGGTCGCAGGCGAGCCTCCGAGCGGAGTTGGCGACGGCGCGCAGTGAAGCCGATCGGATGCGGCTGTCCATCGAGGAGATCCGGGAGGAGGCCGATCGCCGCGTCGCCGCGGCCGCCGCGGAGGTCGCTCGTCAGACGGCTCGGGCAGCCGAGTTCGAACGGGCCGCCCGGGAGACCGATCGAGGTGTTGCCCGCCTGGTGGTTCGCGACGCGCAGATCGCCGACCTCGAGGCTCGCCTGGCCGCGCTGTCGGCGGCCCGCGACTCCGAGCTCCGCCGACTCAACGACAAGATCGGCTCGATGGAGCGCCTCTATGTCGAGGTAGAAGCGCGGGAGCGGCGCATCGTGCAGCTGGAGGACGAGGTGAAGGCGGTTGCCGAGGCCAGGGACGACGCTGTTTCCGCGCTGGCCCGCGCCGAGCGAGATCTGATAGGGGTTCAGGGTGCGCACGGCGAGGCCCTCGCCGCTCTCGAGCATCTAGAGGGACTCCAATCCGCCCTCACCGAGGCCCGCACGCGGATCGTCGAACTGGAGCGACACGACGAGGCGGCGGCTCTGCGGGGAGAGCTCGAACGAGTGAAGGGGACCCTCGCCACCGAGCGGGAACGCTCGGCCCGCATGCAACGGCGGATCTCCCTCGACGCCGCTGAACAGCCCAAGAAGGAGGCCGCAACCCGCACCTACGCCGAGTGGGATCGCCTGCTGCGCGAGCGACTGGCGACGGCAGTGGAGTCGGCGACGGCACCGCTCCTCGAGCGGATCGCCCGGCTGCGAGTGGTGGTCGAGGAGAAGGAACTTCTGATCTCTCGGTTCACGAGTCCTCCGGAGAGGACCGGCCCTGACGACCTGACACTCATCCGTGGGATCGGCCCGAAGATCCGGGACATCCTTCACGGGATGGGAATCACCGAATTCCGCCGGATAGCGCAGTTCACCGACCAAGATGTGGAGCTGGTGGGTGCTGCTCTTCCCGTTTATGGCAGGCGCATCCTCGACGACCGCTGGATCGAGCAGGCGCGAGAGCTCGCCGGATGAGGTGAGCGGCTCCATCGAGCCGGCTCCGTCCCAATGGAGGCTGCGACTGGTGGAAGAGGCACTCATCATTCAGATCGGGATAGGCGCGGGCGCCGCCGTTCTCGGCATTGCCGTCGGATTCCTGCTGGGGCGGGGGCGGCGGCCCGGCCCGGAAGATGCGTCGGACTGGAAGCTCCGGCTGGCCGCGCGCGACCAGGATCTCTCCAGCGCGATGGATCGGCTGGTCGAGGCCGAGATGGCCTACCAGGCTGCCATGGAGCAGGTATCGGCTGCGGCCGCAGGGAATCCCGACAGCGCCGCCCGGATCGAGGCCTTGACCGAGGAGCTCGCCGAAGCCGAAGACGAACTCACCCGGCTGCAGGTGTTGGGAGTCGATCGGACTCCCGCCGGAGGCAACCTGGCTCGCCGACTCGAAACGCTCGAATCCGAGCTGGCCACCCTCGAGTCGCTGCGATGCCCCGACCCTTCGGCCCACCGTCGATCTGAAGTGGTGCCCGTCGACGGCACCCCGTCGGCGGCCAACGGCCAATAGCGCCGGCTGCAATGATCAGGGGATGTCCCTCGTCGGGAATCTGCTGATCGCCACGCCGGTCATGGGAGACCCCAACTTCGTCGACACCGTGGTGCTTGTATGCGCCCACGACGAAGCCGGAGCCGTCGGCGTGGTGCTGGATCGACCCACGGGAATCGCCGTCGAAGATCACCTGCCCGACTGGTCGGCCAACGCCGCCGACCCGGCGATGGTTTTCCTCGGAGGCCCGGTGCAGGTGGAGGTGGCAATCGTGGTCGCGGAAGGGGATGCGACGGTCAGCGGCTGGACGCCGGTGGTCGGAACCGCTGGGCTCATCGACCTGGAAGGGTCCGATCCCGACTCGATTGGCCGGGTGCGGGTCTTCGCCGGCTACTCGGGGTGGGGCGCAGGTCAGCTCGAAAGTGAGATCGCATCCCTCGACTGGATCGTGGTCCCGGCTCACCCCGACGACGCGTTCGCCGCCGACCCCAGCGGCATCCGCGCCCGGGCCCTCCATCGCAAAGGCGGCCTCTACCCCGCCTACCTGCAGTACCCAGATGACCCCGCCCTGAACTGAGCCTCAGGTCTTGATTCTTGCTACTTGGTTCTTCTGTAGAACATCGCCAGCTGGCCGATGGCGGCCAGGAAGCCTCCGGCCACGATCACCGCTCCGGTGACTCCGTCGAAGTCGTCGGCGATTTCGATGGCATGGTCCAGCGACCATTCGCCAGGGCCGAGCAGGGCGACCGCGATCGCCGCTCCAACCAGGACGAACACGTACTCCCAGCCCTCGTCGGGGCGGGCGGTGACCCAGAAGCCCGCGAACCGGTGCACCGTCCAGTAGGCGACGAACATCATCGCCACCAGACCGGCGGCGGCAAACGAGGTGAGGAACCCGGCGAGGAAGCCCAGGCCGATCCCGATCTCGGCGAAGGTCATGAATGCCCACTGGATCCCTGGGCTCTTCAGCCCGATCGACTCCACCCAGCGCATCGTCTTCTCGCGGCTCTTGAAGTGCTTGACCCCGTGAGCCAGGAACACGATTCCCACGACGCCGCGTAGCACGGCCATCGCGGTGTTGAACACCTCCGGTGACATCCAGACCTCCCTTTGCCTGACGGGACGATAGGGGAGCGACCCCGTAGGGCGCCATGGGTACAGTCGGCGGATGCAGAACACCGCCGATCCGGAGCGACACCAGGCGCTTGCGGAAGCCCCCGATTCCTGGCCCTCGACCCGGAGCGCCTTGCATGGCCGCCTCCTGGCGATCGCCTCCGTACCCCGGGCGCATGCCGACCCGCAGCCACATTGGTGGCACATCGGGCTCCGGCTGGTGCCCACCGGGCTGACCACTGCGCCGGTGGCTCTGCCCTCGGGCGAGATGCTCACTCTCGGGGCGGATTTGGCGGAGCACACGGTCTGGTGGGAGACCACCGGAGGTACCCGGGGCGGGCTCCCCATCGGTTCCGGAACCGCCACCGAGTTCGGTGACCGCCTCCTCGCCGAGATGATCGGGCTCGGGCTCGCCGACAATTTCGACCGCGAGAAGTTCGCATCCGACGAATCCATCGAATACGACCCTGTGGCGGCCGGATGGCTGCTGGACACTCTCCAGGCGATTCATCCGGTGTTCGAGCGTTACCGGGCGACGCTGGAGGGACAACCCGGCCCAATCCTGCTCTGGTCGCACCACCTGGACATGTCGTTCGAGTGGTTCGGGTCGAAGATGGTCGAGGGCGAAGACGGCGAGCAGGCGCCAGCCCAGCTGAACCTGGGTTACGACCCCGCCGACAAGCCCTACTTCTACTCGAACCCGTGGCCGTTCCCTGAGCACCTCATCGACACCGCGTTGCCGGCACACGCCCGATGGCACACCGACGGGTGGAAGGGCACCGAGCTATCGACCGCTCCACTGGTCGGCGACCCGAACTGGGAGGATCGGCTCATCGAGTACGCGGCGACGGTGCACCGGATCACCCGACCAACCCTGATGGCCTAACCGCTCAGGGCAGATACTGCTCGAGCAGTTCGGTCACCTCGCCGTCATTCACGAAGAGCCACACGGGGCAGTACTCGCCGGGACACGGCGTGTATCCGCCGCCGACCGGCCAGTCGCCCATCGCGATGGGCAGGGGGGTGATGTCCGATGCGGCGGCATCGAGCCAGTACGCCGTTCCTGTCGGATCGAGAGGCAAGGTGAACAGCTTGGGATTCTTGTTCCGGATATAGAAGTCGATTGCCTCCTCACCGTCGGCAGTCGCCGCGGCTACAGCGGCGTCACCGGTGAAAAAGCATGCCAGGTCGAAGGTGAGATCGCCCGAGGCCACGGCCCTGGCGAACCCGAACCACATCCCTGCCGGAAGGACGTCGCCCGGAGGGGCACATCCCGAACCGTGCCCGTCGGCGGGCGTCAGGAGCGGGTCGGGGAACATCCCGTACCCGGCCACCGAATAGAAGGGCACCGGCGCGGTTGTCGACGACGCCACGGTCGTGGTGATGGGCGGCTGGGTGGGCGTGGTGGTCGCCGCCTCGCTCGTCGTCGTCGGCGGGATGGTCACTGTCGTGGTCGGCGCGGTCGTCGTGGTCGACTCCGCGGCGGTACCTCCACCGCAGGCGGGCGATACCAGCAGCAGGACCGCGACGCAGATCAAACGTCGGGACATGGGCACCTCCTAGCACCATGAAGGTATCGCCTTGCCCGGACCATCGACACCGTCGAACGGCCCTGATCAGAGTTGTCGCGACATCACGCCGTCGGCGATCCGATCGAACCCCTGGGACTCGTAGAAGGCGGCGGTGCCCTTGTACGCCGCCGCGGACGATGTCGGCGACTCCACCGGGTATCCCTCGATCCGGAGGTAGCCGTGCCCGGGAAGCCACTCCAGGGTGGCTTCGAGGAGCCTGCGGGCGATGCCGAAGCCCCGGTAGGCCGGAGCGACCATGAAACAGACGACGCTGACGGTGCCGTCGTCGGCGGCGTCACCGGACGCGTGCTCGGGGAACTCCCGACACTCGTTGACATTGGACCAGCCCACCACCCGGCCGCCCTCATACGCCAGGAATCCGCGATGGCGACCCTCTGTGATCCTTCGGGCGACTTCCGAGCGGGTATCCGACCAGCGACGCTGTTCCCAGGGGGGCTCCACCCCGATGACGTGGTGAAACAGGCAATAGCACGAGGCCCAACCGGGGTTGTCGGTGAAGGCATCGAAGTCGAAGAAGGCGAGGTAGTCGGCCGCGCGGTCGGGGGAGAGCGGCTCGACGGTCACCGTGCCGATCTCGAGCCGCCGCTCCGGCACCGGGCCGAGCTGACGGATGCGCTCGATCGCATTGAGGGTCGCCGCATCGCCGGGGTCGAACTCGTGGACCTCATCGAAGTGGCTCCGCATCACCGGCACGAGCGCGGCGTCATCGTCGGCAGTAAAGGTGGCCCCGCAGAAGCAGCGTGTCTCCGCCATTGGGAAAAGTTAGCGATTCGAGCCCGAAAGCGGAACGGGTCGCGTCGCTACCCTCGCCCGGTGACCAACGACGCTCTTCGCCGCGAGCTTGGTCTCGGGGCGGCTGTCCTGCTCGGCCTCGGATCGATCGTCGGCACCGGGGTCTTCGTCGGCATCGGGTTGGCGGCCGAGGCGGCCGGGCCTTCGCTGCTGCT
Source organism: Acidimicrobiia bacterium (assembly GCA_040882645.1). Taxonomy (GTDB): domain Bacteria; phylum Actinomycetota; class Acidimicrobiia; order Spongiisociales; family UBA11373; genus JAUYIV01. Next base: position 13,319 of record JBBEAX010000085.1, on the reverse strand, counting down.
CGCTATCGCCATCGCCGGCCTGCTCGCCGCCTGTAACGGCCTGAGCAGCGCCCAGCTGGCCGCCTCCCACCCCACCAGCGGGGGTACATACGAGTACGGATACCGGTACCTGACCCCGACGCTGGGGTTCACGGCCGGATGGATGTTCCTCGCAGCCAAGTCGGCGTCGGCGGCCGCCGCCGCCCTCGGATTCGCCGGCTACCTGGAACGGCTGACCGGCATCGGTGACGGGGGAGCAGCGGTGGCGGTGACCGCGGTCGTGACGGTCACCGCGCTGGTGGCCCTTGGCTTGCGCCGATCGGCGGCGGCCAACACCGCCATCGTGGCGATCACCCTGCTCGGCCTCGGGTGGTTCACGGTCGCCGGGCTCGCCGAGTTCGACTCCGACCGCTTCACCCCTTTCCTCGGTGGGGGAGCGGCCGGTCTGCTCGAGGCGACCGCCCTGATGTTCGTCGCCTACACCGGATACGGGCGGATCGCCACCCTGGGCGAGGAGGTACGCGCCCCACGACGGACCATCCCCCGGGCGATCATCGTCGCCCTGGTGGCCACCGTGGTGCTCTATGGGGCCGTAGCCACCGCCGGGGTCGGGGGAGGCGGGGCCGACGCTCTCGCCGATGCCACCGGCGGCTTCGCTGCCCCGCTAGAAGTCGTTGCCCGTGGCTTCGCCCTGCCTGGCACCGCCCGGGTGGTGGGAATCGCCGCAGTCACCGCCATGCTCGCCGTTCTCCTCAACCTGGTGCTGGGACTGTCGCGGGTGGCCCTGGCGATGGGCCGGCGCCGTGACCTCCCCGGGGCCGTCGCCCGCATCGATTCCACCGGAAGGACCCCGGTAGTGGCGGTGCCGTTGGTGGGGGTGATCATCGCCCTGCTCGCCGCCTTCGGGTCGGTGCGCAGCACCTGGTCGTTCAGCGCCTTCACCGTGCTGGTCTACTACGCCCTGACCAACGTGGCGGCGCTGCGGCTGCCCGCCGCCGATCGCCGTTACCCGAGGGTCATTGCCTGGCTGGGGCTGGCCGGGTGCCTGGGACTCGCATTCTGGGTCGACGCCGCCGCCTGGGTCGCGGGCCTCGCCGTCATTGCGCTCGGGCTGTTCTGGCATGCCGGCGCCCGCCGGTTGCGCCAGAATCCCCGGACATGAGCGCCGTCGTCAAGACCCAGGCCCTGCGAAGGGAGTTCCGCGCCCGCCGTTCCAAGTCGGGCCCGGTGGTTGCCCTCGACGGCATCGACCTGACGGTCGAACAGGGAGAGATCCACGGCCTGCTGGGGCCCAACGGCGCCGGCAAGACCACGCTGGTGAAGATCCTCACCACCATCCTTATACCCTCCGATGGCACCGCCACGGTCCTCGGCTTCGACGTCGTCGACCAGGTGGAGGAGGTGCGCCGCCGCATCGGCCTGGTGTTCGGCGGCGACCGCGGCCTCTACACCCGGCTCACCGCCCGCCAGAACCTCGACTACTGGGCCGCCCTCTACGACGTACCCGCCGCCACCGCCCGCACCCGGGTCGGCTCACTGTTGGAACGCGTCGGGCTCGCCGAACGCGCCGACGATCGGGTGGAGGAGTTCTCCCGGGGGATGCGGCAGCGCCTCCACCTGGCACGCGGGCTGGTGGGCGACCCGGAGGTGTTGTTCCTCGACGAGCCCACGGTGGGCCTCGACCCGATGGCCTCGCTGCGGTTTCGGGAGCTGGTGGGGGAGATCCGGGCGGAGGGCAAGACAGTGTTCCTCACCACCCACGACATGGCCGAGGCGGAGGCGGTGTGCGACCGGGTGTCACTGATCGATCGGGGAAAGCTCCTCACCACCGAACGGCCCGCCGTACTCGGCCGCTGGCTCAACCGCTTCGAATGGGTGGAGGTCCACGAGCTACCCGCTGACCTCATCGCCCGGTTCCAGTCGATGCCCGGAGTCTCCTCGGTGGAGACCCGCCCCGATGGTTGGACCCGGGTCCAGCCCGATGCCGACGGGGTCGCTCACGGGGTGCTGGAGGTGGTGGTCGGCAGCGGGATCACCGCGGTGCGCACCGGGTCGCCGTCGCTCGAGGAGGTGTACCTCCACGTGATGGGCGGCAGGGGAATGGAGCTGTGAGAGCCGCGGTCGCCGCCTTTCGGATGCAGTTGGGCCTGGCGTTCCGCACCCCGAACTTCTGGATGGCGCAGCTGACCACCCCGGCCCAGACCATCCTCTTCCTGTCGGTGGTGAACGCCTTCGACCGTCCCGACCTCATCGCCTACGCCATCATCGCCCCGACGCTGATCACCATGTGGAACACCGGGGTGTGGACCGGCGGCTCGGTGGTGCGCGACGATCGCTGGCAGGGTCGCCTCGAACTTCATGCCGCCGCCCCCACCTCCTACGGCATAGTGGTGCCCGCCCGGGTGGCGGCGGTGATGACCCTGGCGTTGACCGTGATCCCGATCGCCCTGGCCACCGCCTGGCTCACCTACGGCATCGAGATCGACGTGCAACACCCGTGGCTGCTGGTGGCCACGATGGTCTTGATCGTGGTGGGCACCACCGGTACCGCCGCGATCATCACCTCGATGACAATCCTCAGCCGGGCGGCCAACACCCTGCAGTCGTCGGCCTCGTATCCCTTCCTGCTGCTGGGCGGGGTGTTCGTCCCGCTCGCCCTGCTCCCGGTGTGGGCGCGCCCGCTGGGGCGGGCGGTATTCCTGTCGTGGGGGAGCGACCTGGTGCGCGACGGCATCACCCAGCCGACGGTCGACGGGGTGCCGGGACGGCTGATGATCCTGGCCGGGCTGGGCCTCGCCGGCTTCGTGGTGGCCCACCGGCTGATCCGGGTGATCATGCGCCGGGTGCGGGTCACCGGGGAGATCTCGATCCAATGAGCGCCCTGCGGGTCGCCGCTCAAGCCGCCCTGGTGGGGTTCGAGGACACCCGGGCCCAGTACACCTGGGCCTCGTGGCTGTTCGGGTGGATGGTGCGGGCCACCGCCCAGGTGCTGTTTTTCACGGCGATGGGCCTGCTGCTCGACAGCGAGAGCCTGATTCTGTTCGCCTTCATCGGCAACGTGGCGGCAATGCCCGCCCTCCACGGGATGGCAGTCGGCCCCGACACCGCCTGGGAGCGGGGCCTGGGCACCCTGCCGCTGCTGGTGGCGGCGCCCCGGTCGATGCTGCCGGTGTTCGCCGGAAGGTCGTCTTTCTACATCGCCCAGGGGGTGGGGGAGGGGTTCCTCATCTTCGCCCTGCTTGCCCCGTTCCTGGGGTTCGAGGGGCTGTGGTGGTGGCTGCCACCGGCCCTGCTGGTGGTCTCGCTGGGCTCCTACGGGCTCGGCCTGTTCCTGGCGGCGTGCGCCATCCGCCGCCCCCGGATCGGCAACATCCTCTTCAACATCGCCTTCTGGGGGATCGTCGCCATCGGCGGCGTCAACGTGCCCACCGAGGTGTTCCCCCAATGGGTGCAGACGATGGCCGACTTCCTGCCATTGCACCACGGCCTCCTTGGAGTGCGCGAGGTGCTGTCGACCGGCCCCTCATGGGAGGCAGCCCAGCAGTTCGGCCTCGAGCTGACGATCGGCGCCGGATGGTTCCTGGCCGCCCTGGTCGCCTTCAAGACCTTTGCCGAATCCGGCCGACGAGACGGAACGATTGATTTGGTGGAGTGACGCGGCGAGGTGTGTGGTGCCGAGGGACTCCTGTTGAGACTTCGCCAAGGGTTTCGTTGGTTAGGGGGCCGTGGGTGGGGATGGTTCCTGAGATTTGGTAGGTGCGTTCGGGGGTCACGTCGATGTGGAGGTCGAGGAGGTTGTAGACCTGGCGCTGGTCTTTGGGGGAGGCGTCGACGAGGTTCTTGGTGGCCTGGTGGGCGAGGTGGTCGAGTCGGGAGAGGCGGGCACGGCTGGCGCGGCGTTGGTTGTCCCAGGCGTCGAGTTGTGCGAGGTGTGATCTGAGGGTGGCTCGTTCGTCGGTGATTTGTTCGAGGGTGGTGGCGAGTTGATCGTCGCTGATCTGTTCGCGGGCGTGGGTGCGGATGGTGCCGGTTTCTTCGAGGTCGAGTTGGTCGAGCCGCTGGGCGATGGTGGATCGTTGCCCGGTGCGGAGTGGTGTGTCGGCGAGGGTTTGGTCGATGTGGTGTTGGGCGGCTTGTCGGAGCCGGTCGGGGCTGGTGAGCAGGTCGCGGATCTCGGTCCAGATCGTCGATTCGAGGGTGTCGGCGTCGATGTAGCGGGGGTAATGGGGGCAGCGTTCGACCGGCTCGTGGTGGGCGACTGCTCGGGAGCATTGATAGAAGCGGGTGTCGCGTTCTTTGCGGTGGACGCCAGAGAGGGAGCCTCCGCAGGCGCAGCGGAGGAACCCCGAGAGCGGGTAGAACTTGTTACGGCGTTCGGCTGTCGGGGTGCGTCGGATGAGGGCCTGGAGGGCATCCCAGCGGCCCTGCTCCAAGATCGCCGGTATCTCCATGTCAATGGGGCCTTCGGATGAGTTGTAGGTGTAGGTGCCGGTGAGATGTGGCTTTTGGAGTTGAAAGGCGAGGTTGCGGAAGTGCCACGGCGTGCCCGATCGGGTCGGCCGTCCCGAGGCGTTGAGGGTGCGGGCGGTGGTCCAGGTGGAGTGCCCGTGGTCGAGGATCATTTCGGCGGCGTCGCGGATCAGCTGGGTCTCGTCGTCGACGATGGTGAGGACCTTGTGGCGGGTGCCACCGGGGTCGGGGGTGAGCCGGTAGCCGTAGGGGGCGGGTCCTCCTGGCCAGTAGCCGGCGCGGGCGGTGGAGCGGAGTCCGGCGGCGGTCTTGGCGGTTCTGATCTTCTGTTCGAGCGAGGCGGCGGCGGCGAGGACGGTGGCGGTGAAACTGCCAGAGGGGTCGGCGAGATCACGGTCGCCGGTTGGGGTGACCAGGGTGAGTCCGGCTCGTTGGAAGCGGTCGCGGATGACGGCGGCGGTGAGGTCGTCGCGGGCGAGGCGGGATTCGTCGGCGACGAGGACGGCGTGATGTTCGGCACGGTCGACTGCGGCGAGTAGGGCGAGCATGCCGGGGCGGTTGTCGATGGTCTCACCTGATAGCCCGGCGTCTTCGTAGATGGTGACTGGCCAGCCTCGGGTGTGGGCGAGGGCGGTGAGGTTTGTTCGCTGGTCGTCGAGGGAGAATCCGTCGTCGGCTTGGTGACGGGTCGATACTCGGAGGTAGATCGCTGCGGTTGTCATTGGTGTGCTTCGGCGACTCTAAGCGCACCGACTGCCACAGTGTCGGAGTCGAACCATCGGACCTCACGGTTGGGTCCGGTTGCGCCGAGCGCATATGGGAAGGTTCGCTCGCCGAGGAGGCGGAGTCTGTGCGTGTCATGGGGCGGGAGAATCCCGAAATGCTCGCGGTACAACTCGATGCGCCACGGTGTCGAACGTACAAAGAGTGATCCGTGGCCGTCGAAGTGGCCGGTGGTCTCGGCGAAAGCTTGATAGCGGAGGCTGGCCTGGTCCGAGTCGTCGAAGGGAAGTGGGCCGATCGGGTGGGAGACCTCGTCTTCTCTGGCGCGGTGAAGGAAATGGAAGGGAAGGTCGTGTCTCGAACGGCAGTACGGGCACGCCAAGCGGAGGCGGGTCTGTCGTTCGCGGCTGGCCATGGGCAGGTCCACTAGGCGTGATTCGAGGAGCCGGTACCCCATCGGGGTGCTGCCGCGGCGGTCCTGGATGATGAGGAGCTCGCGGTTGTGGACCACGGCGAGAGCGCGTGAAGTTAGATCGGGTCGGCTTTGGCGGGAGCGGGCAACGCAGCGGATGACGGCTCGGTGGCTGGGAGCGACCAGGGCGAGGGCGAGGCGTTTACCGGTGGCGCGGTAGTCGGCGAGATCGGGGGGAAAGGCGCGCGGATCGAGCGTGGGGTCTGCGGTGAGAGTGGCCGCGTAGAAGACGGCCGCTAGGTCAGCGGCGATTTTCTCGACCCGATCGGATGCTCTCTGCGTCATCTGGACCGCAGACTTTATCCACAGGTTCACACTTATGTAATTACGGTGGTATGTTTCTGATCCGGCGACGGTTACCCCTACCGCGCCAGACCTCATAAAAGCGGGTTATCGAGCGGACGATCAACGCCTCCCCCAACCTTGGGGAGGCGCAAATGCGCCCCAAACGCTCGAAATACAAGCCTCGACCGCAAACCGGGAACCGGGTACGGCTCGGTGAAAGGATCGACCCGGCGGCCGCGGATGCCCTGTGGCGGATCGTGTTGGGCCGCGAGCCGGAGGAACCCGGCCGCCTAAACGGTGAGGCCGACGGTGGCCGCTGAGGAACCCCGGGGTCCTCGATGCGGCCGGATCTTCGGATGTACCTGCGGCCGTTGCGTGGCGATCTGGGGGCGGGACCGGCACCGGGTAGTGCGCTCGGGGATACGGTCGCTACGGATGCCCATCGCCCTCATCACGGTCACCGCACCGGGAGCCGATGTACTGCCATGGGCCTGCGCGCCCGGGGATCACCCCGGGCCTTGCTCGGGGCCACGGGGATGCCGGGTCGAGGAACCGGCGAGGAGCTTCTGGAACTGGACCGCCGGTGCGCGGCGAAAGCGGCTCCACCGGGCACTAAGCGGCCGGGCGCGTCGCCGGGGAATGAAACGGTGGCTGGTCGGCTACGTCTGGGAACCCCAGCAGCGCGGGGTAGGTCACCTTCACCTGGTGGTCTTCCTCCACACGGTGCCTTTCATCGTTGCCGCGCTTCGAGAACTCGGGCCGCGCTACGGATTCGGGTTCGTCGACGACGCGCGGAGCCGTCCTCGAGGTGGCGGCTCTGAGAAGGTCACCTCCTATATCACCGGTTACCTCAACGGCTCACCCAAACTCGAAGCCGTCGCGGCTGCGGTAACGGCATATGAGCTCCCATCGCGCTGCTGGTACCTGGCGGCCTGGGTGACACGGGGCACCGGTGTGACCATGCGTGCGTTACGGCGAGTGCGTCGCTGGTGGGCTGCTGCGAACGGTTTCCTACCGCCGGCGGCTGACACCGGGTGCGGCAGGCTGTGGGGGATGCTCGCCGGCTCCCCGCCGAAGGCGGGGGGGCGGCGGGCGCCACCATCTGCCGTATCCGAGGCTGACCGGCTGTGGCGAGTCCTCGGATACTCCCGCCGACCCCAAGCTTTCGCCACCTGACCGACTCGGACCCTTCGGGCGTTCTGACGCGCCTCCGGATAAGGGTGGGGAAAGGGGGGCGACGGTTGGAAGGGCCACTAGGGGTCCCCGGCCGGTCCTCCGGCCGGGGGTGGACCCGCCCAACCGGCGTGGCGAGCGCAGCGAGCCGTGACTTGATCCAATATCAGCACACCGGTCACGAGGAGTGCCGCTAGTCGTCAGTGAACGCGGTGTCGTGAACGACAGGCTTGGGAGGCTGCCCCTCAGGAGCGAGCGTCTTGATCTGGGTGCTGATCCGGTGGAGAAGGTCGTCGACCGTACGCACCCGATCAGCGGTGGCCAGGGAAACTCGGTCGTATCGTTTCGATGACGTGTTCTCGGTCCAGGCGATGAGCGCGGCACCGTCGAGGTAGGTCTCGGTCAATTGACGCAGTTGGTCTGCCATTCTGCCGATGTCATCCGCCGGGGGATTGATGCGCGCGGCCCACACGAAGTATGTCTTCGGAGGTGCGTCGGCGCGCCAGACGTCCCAGTGCTCGATTGAGGTCTCCCGTTGGCGCCGATACAGCTTGAGGTCGGTGGCCGCAAATTTGAGCTCCTTTCGACGGTTTGACCAATCGGCGGTGGCATTTCTGGGTGGCTTCGGCTGCTGGGTAACAGTGACCGCGGGTGCCCCGGTGACCTTGGTCTCGATGCAGATGAGTGGGTCGTGCTTGCGCGAGGGCCACGCCACGTCGATCTGATGATATTGAGAGAAGCCCTGAATCTTCGTGCGGGCGCCGATGCCCTGCGAGGTTCGATTCTGAAGGAGAAGTGCGATCAGTTCGGCGAACCAGTCCCCCTTCTTGCGGTTGAGGGCATCGACTGTCTTGACCTGCATGGTCGGTGGCTTGAGATCGGCTTGGCGGAATGCGTCGAGGCACCACATGAGGTCGAGCCAGTCTCGCTCGACCGCTGTGAAGGCCGTCACGGCGTCAACCTGGACGTGCTGGGCGAGTGCATCCCAGCGATCCTGGGGGTGGCCGACAACGGACACCAAGTTGCTTGCAACGTCCGGTGTCGCGGGTATCCCACTACCTCCTATTGAGGCGACGTTCACGGAGGTAGCGTGCTCCTTCGTGAATCGTCTCGGCTTCGGCATGAGAGAGTCCTAGGGCATCCCGAAGGAGCACGCGGTCAACTTGGGCAAGCACCGTTGTCCAGCGGCCTGCGCGGAGTTCGCGTTCGAGGTGCGCTCGGTCAGGGCGGAGACGATCCCAAACATCGTGGAGTACGTCGAGGGAGGGGACGGGCAACCGCGCAGCCTCGCGAGGTTCAAGTTTGAGCACGCCGCCCCCGTAAGACCTCCCGTAGACCTCTGCCCCGAGCATTGTCACTGAGTTGATCGAGACGAGAGGAAGCGCAGAGCGCACCCAGGCCGGCGCGGAGCTACTGAGCCAGACTCCGTGCATGGAGTTGACGAACGATGCGCCTGCGGTGTTGGCGACAAGTCGAGGGAATCGGTGGCTCATATAGGTGAAAAAGAGGTCAGGCGAGGAAACGGCAGGCGGCACCCACCACGGATCGCGAACCTGGCACTTGTAGGCCTCGTGGACCTTCTCTGACTCACCGTGTCGTATGTAGCGACGGAGCCCCGCGCTGCGGTCGGAGGGATTGGGTGTGAGGAGCCACACGCTGGCCTCGTCACGACGAAGTGCGTTCCAGTCAGAGCGAGTGAATCGGGAGCCGCGCATGTGTCTGGAGCCGGGTGGGCAGATCGCCGTGAGGTGTTCGGGTTTGAGGTCGTACTGAGCGACCACGTGATCCGGGATGGCGAAGAACGCATTTGAGCCCGTGACAGTGCCGAGGGACACCCTGCCGAGTTCGCCGAGGGCAGTGAAGTGCTCGTCCTCGACTTTCCTGAACCTCTGGCGCTGCTGAATGGAGAGCAGCAGGTCGGTCCATTTCCCCTCTGAGGCCGGGGTAACGGCAAACTCGTCAAACAACTGGAGCTCGGCGAGGTCTGCCGCGTCCTGGACGAAGTAAAGGGAGAAAGCGTCACACCCACCGGAGCCGCGGGCAAGGAGGAGCACGACGTTCTCGGTGGCGTCCTCGAACTGCAGGCGTTCAAAGAACACCAGGTGGACGGCGGCGAACCGCGTTCGAAGCCATCGCCGAATCGGCTCGGCGTAGTGGACTTGGAGCAACTCGGCCGGAAGGACCATGCCGAGGCGTCCTTCGGGCTTCAGAAACGAGGCGGCGTGAACCAGTGTGGCCGCCCACGACGACGCAAGGCCGGAGAGACGGACGCCCTGGCGGAGGGCCGCTGCTGCGGCGACTTTCCTGGCGCGGCCTGTGTGCAACTGATAGCGAACGAAGGGAGGATTGCCGATCACCGCGTCCATGAGGGGCAGTGGTGCTCCTAGCTGGTCGGGTGATCGCATCTCGAAGAAGTCGCTTTGATGGAGCGTGGCATTGAGCGTGTGTTCAGCGAGCGTCGACGCCGCCTGATCGAGCGTGGGTGAGTGAATGTCGACGCCGTAGACCTGTTTGCGGATCTGGGTGCGCGAAGCGCCGAGTTGTCTGAGGTGGCTGGCGGCGGATAGCAAGAACGCCCCATCACCACAGGTCGGGTCAAGGACGGTGGCGCGGTTGTTGTCGCCGATTGCCCCGCGGGCGAGGAAGTTGGCGATTGTTGCTGGCGTGAAGAACGCGCCGCGCTCCTTCCGTTCGGAGCGCGAGTCGAGCCGATCTGTCACTCGGTCCCTCTCAGAATGACACTGATGTAGGCATTGTAGGTCCGGGCCGAGGCGCGTCGCGTCATGCGTCGGTTGAGTGTCGGCATAGGGAGGAGGAGTCCCGGATTGCCAGGCTGAAGGAAGTGCTGGTCAAGTCTTGACAGGGGTCCCGAAGCGGTGGACCTACGGTCTTAGTGCGGTGTCCATCTCGATCATCAGCAGCAGGATGTCGCCGATGCCGAGGATCGGAAACAGAATCTCGTGACCGTTCATCGACGGCGACAAGACGAGCCCGTGCCAAGAGACGCTGCGGGCAGTCGCCGACTCGAAGTGGATCGTGCCCTTGTGGGCGAACGCATTCCGGACAACGCGTGCGAAGTCCCAGGGCTCTGGCCAATTGGTGGGGTCCGTCCCATGTGTCGCGAGGACCTGCGGAATGTACGTCTCGTAGTACCTGATTAGTGGCCCGCCGACCATTTGCCGTACCAGCTTCTGGTGTTCGGAACCTGTGAGCGGGGGTCCCTTCGGGGCGCGAACGGTGGCGAGGTTGTCGTAGATCGTGATCGAGTCGGGCCAGGTGTTTGCAGCGAGGTGGCGCGTGAGTTCGAAGGGGTAGAACCCGCGATCTGCACCGTCGATCTTGCTGGCGAAGTTCCCGTAGAAGGACTCGGTCGCCACCGATGCGGTGCCGGTCCTGATCGTGTCGACGAGATACATGTAGGCCGTCACATCGGCCAACAACGCCACGACGTCGTCGAAACAGGTGTGGTCGCGTGTGAGGGTGGTTGCACTGTCGTGGTCGTGGTGCGCAGGCGGATTGGCGTCGGTCATGGTCTCAAACCGACCCTAGCCGCAGGCGTATTGGGATCTCGGTGAACTCCTGACAGGGGTGCTGAGGGGCGTAGGCTGGCTCAATGCCAGCCAGTAGGAAACTCTCGATCGCTATCGGAACCCTCGCGGTCGCCGTTCTCGCTGTCAGTTCGGTTCTGCTGTATGGAGCGTTGGCCGACACGCGGTCTGAGGTGGCTGCTCTCCGCGAAGAGATAGCCGCCCAGGGTGCCCGCACTTCACCCGACGCGGAGCGGCTTGTCGAGGCCCTCGACGGGCTGGTCACCACGCTCCACGATCGGGATCAGGCCGCGTCATTCCACGAGCAGCAGATCGAAGCGTGGGCGTGTGCGGAAATGGTCAGGACGATACTGGGCATCGAAGTCGACATCGCCGACTTCGAGCCTGGTCAGGTCGACATAGACATAAGCCGTTTCGCCGCCGAGCTCAGAGATCGCTGCCTGGAGGTGGCAGTACCGCGTGACACCGCCCGTCGCTGAGCCAGGCGGGCATCTCACGCCTTCCCCGGCGGAAACGTCGCGTAACTGGGGCTGTCGGCGCATTCCAGCACTCCGGCAGTTTCGCGGCCAGTACTTTTGTTCATCTCTGCCATCGACACAGGTCACGCGAACCGACTCATGCCTGGTCGTCATGTATCAATCCACCGGTGACGCCACGCAAGCAGACCAGAAGTGACCTGCCAAGAGCACCTCGCCTCACTCCCCGCCCTTGCGGCATTCCTCGATGGGCACGACCCGCATGCTCTACCGTCGGAATGGGGATTGGGTGACAACCCCGACGTTCTGACGACTGCAGGATTGGATCGCCTTCTTGCACGAGTACCCGAAACCTCTCTGCGCCGCTTGCTCCCGCAGGTGATCTCCAGCAATGACGGGTACCTCAGCGGCGTCGCACAGATCGCCGTGGCCGCCGTGGTCCGCGATGCGACGGGATCGGCAGTAGTAATCGAAGACCCCACCTGCTCGGACCATCCCGCCGACGTGACCTCCACATCGGGCCAACGACGGGTCGAGTGCGAGGTGAAGTACTGGTCAGTGACCCGGGAGTTGCGCGACGACGGGTCCTGGGAGGCCCCAGTGATGGCGCCCGGCGTTGAAGCCGCCGCAGCGGAAGTCTTTGGCTCTTCTCCCGGGAACGCCTCGCGCCCACCGGGTAGGGGTCGAGTCGCCGTGTTCCGAGATCACTTCGAGGAGGCACGCCATCAACTCGTCCGCAACGACCCCGACCATGAAGCGCTCCGGGTTGCGGCGGTGGTGACCCGGCTCTGTTTCCCTGGCGAGTACTTCTGCGATGTCATGCGAGGTGAGTCGACCGTGGCCTTTTCAATCCGACCGGATGGCGAGATCGACTCCAGTGTTCTGCGGCCATACGACCAGCCCGGCTCAGGCTTCGAGCCTACCGGCCTTGCCAACCGCTCTTTCAGGGATGAGGTCGACATTGCTCTTTGGTTTTGCTACCAACCTGCGCTCGGGGTCACGGACCATCGGATCGTGTCTTCTGAGCAGGCAGGCACCCTGGCCCAGGCGATCGCTTCGGCGCTGAAAGGGAACTAGGCGGCGCGGCACACCAACCGCGCGGATTCGACACCTGGTGGGTGAGGCTCAGGGGCGTCGAGATAGGACCACCGAGAAGGTGAGCCTGGCGAAGTCCCAACAGGGGTCCCGAGGTACTCCTGTTGAGCCTTCGCCAAGGCTGTTGGCGGTTAGGGGCCCGGTTTTCCCACAGAGGAAGCCCGCCATCACCATCAAGCGGTTCGGGCCGAGTCGCAGCGAGCGAGCGGCGACCCCCAACTGCGGGGCCACTGATGCTCTTGGTCAATCTTCAGGAAACAGGAACGTGAAGTGGCTCCTCAGTGAGTCCTCGTCGAGGCGGACCTCTTCACCATTCACGTACTTGGTGAAAGCGATCACCACATTCAGCCCACTGCCGTCGATCACCCGAGAGGGCTGCTTCATCGTCGCTACGGTGTCGCCAAGATCGAAGGATGATATCGGCGCATTAACTGTGACTATTAGGCCATTGCCGATCACATGCATGACCACCCCGGTGCTGTCGTAGATGTCCCCACTTTCCGCCCTCGACCAGACAGTGCCGAACGAATGCCACTGCCCGAGCAGCAAGCGGCTTCCTCCGGAGAAGGCGCCGCCGCTAAATGGCGCGAGGACCTCATCGCCGATCTCGAGGCGATAAGCGACGTAAAGGTCTTCCTCTTCCTCGCTATCGCCACCCAAGTCGCGCCCCGTAAGGAGTACCGCGTCCCAGTATCGGGGTTCAGGAACGACGAAGAAACCGCTTTGAGGGGGAACCCGCTCGAGTGTTGTCGTGGTCGTTGGCGGCGGTGTCGTCGTCGTGGTCGTGGGGGAGAGAGTGGTCGTCGTTGTTGCGACGGCGAGTGTGGTGGTCACGACCGTTGTCGCGACCTGGGGCGAGCTGGTGGTGCCTAAAGATGGGCTGCCGCAGGAGAGGACCAGAAGTGAAAACACCGAGGCCATCGGCCCAAGTTGCATAGAGTTCACGATACTCTCGGTGCACCCCCTTGCGCTCCAACACAGAAGCAATCAATGGCAGCGCCGTCAGATCGTGAACGGGATGGCGAAGTCCTGACAGGAGTCCCGAGGGGCTCTGACCTCGCCCCTTCCTTACCCCCCTCGAAGCGGCCCCACCCTCAA